>JAYQPP010000028.1:0-32346 GCA_038145425.1 Comamonadaceae bacterium
GTCAGAGAGCGAATTCGGGCTGACGACATGGTGATCGTCGGCAAGAAGTTCTATACAGCCTCTCGAGCAACGATGCACTCCAACCGCGTCTTTGAAGCAGATAGCGAGAACCGAATTTTTATGCCGGATATGGTGAGTTTTTACCCCGATGAGAGTTCGGCTCATCATTGGAAATTGGAGCCGCACGCGCCTGGCACGCAGGTGTCTGAGTCTGGCGAAACTTTTTTGAGACTTGAATTGGCCGCTGGCTCTACACGTTCCATCGGCGCCTACACCTATGCAGGAATGCAGCAACGCTGGTATCCAGTTCTCAAAACCAAGCCCTATCAGGTGGAGGTGTGGTTGCGGCGCCGTGGAACAGGCACAGTACGATTTGAGTTGACGGGTTTTTACGGAAAGAGACCCAATGAAATACCGCCTATTGAGTTTCACCCGACAAACAGCTGGCAGAAATTTACGGTCCGTTTTACCCCTGGCGTGATTCAAGACCATGCCAGTCCAGGCCAAATGCTCTTGAGGTTTACTGGTCCGGGTGAGTTCGACATCGACAACTTTAGGGTCTTTGAAGCGGACACTGAATTCCTGGATTACTCCCCTGAGGAATATGCTCGTTTGCGGGATTCTGGAATGGCAGCGTTAAGAACCCACGGATTAATCAAGACCAGACGGCGCACCTATGACCTGGAGCAACTGACCAACCCGGGTGGCCTCATCAGTGCCTACACCGGACAAAACACCTTACCCCAAACCCTGAAGATGTTGCATCGGGCTGGCGTTCGCCCGTGGTTGCAAATAGAGCCGCACTTGAATGAGGCAGAGTGGCTGGGTCTCGTGGAGTATCTAGCCGCTCCCTACGAACCCGGCAAGGACGCACCGGCAGAAAAGCCCTGGGCCTACAAGCGCTACGCTCAGGGACAGCTCAAGCCCTGGACAGATGCCTTTCCAGTTATTGACCTAGAACTGGGTAATGAGACATGGAATCGCCTGTTTCGACCATGGGTCTTTGAATCAATGACCGATGCTGTCACCGGTCGGGTTTACCGGGCTGGCGAGGTGTACGGTCTTTATCAAGAGTACGTGATAGGCGTCATGCGGCAGAGCCCTTACTGGGCTAGTGCAAACTTTGATCAAAAAATCCGTTGGTTTCTTGGTGGCCGAGCTAATTCAAGGTTTGGCAGTGACGCGGCATCCTCTTCGCCATCCTCTGCGGGTGAGTTCATCGCGGCCTACAACGGCGGCTGGGATGAGGGGAAAGGCCCACCCGAGGAACTTCCGGCCAGCTATGCAGAGGTTCTCGGTCACACCGCAGATGTAGCTATACCGGTTGCCAAACGGCATGTTCAGGCTCTGAGATCAATCGGCCATAACCGAAGCTCCAGACTATTGCTAGGCACGTACGAGGCGGGGCCGGGCTACGCACTTAACGGTTTGAACAAAGCGAAAGTAACCCCACCGCAGGCAGCAACGCAGGAAAGAGTCATGAAAAGTATGGCTGCGGCCACAGCAACTTTGGACGCATTCCTGGCCCGTCAAACCTTAGGCATGCAAATTCAAAACTTTTTCACTTTTGGAGAGGGTCCTCTGTGGAAATCGCACGCACCATGGCACCGGGGAGGCCATGCCTACCCAGCGTGGGCACTGTTGAGTATGTACAACCGCGAATTAGCAGGATCCAGTATGGTTTCCGTGGTGTACAACGGTCGCGTCGCTCAGACCACGTCTAAATCAGCTCCTCTTGCCAAATACGATGTGCCGGAGGACGTGAGCGCCTACGCATTTGCGAAGCCAGACCAACTTGCTGTGGTGCTGATTTCCAGAAAAGTCCCTAATTTTCCAGATACCAAAGACGACGGCTTCAGACAATTTCGCCTGTCGCTTCCGTTCCGATCTGCGAAGTCGTTAGAGATTCTCGAACTGCAGGGGCGTTACGACGGCCACAACGTCCACGAGAGCCAGGTTCAGTTAATTCGCAAAGCGATCGGCGGGGGGGAGTTTGGTAATCAGGTCGAGCCCTCTTCTCTGCCGGGTATGGACAGGCGGGGTCTTGCGCCTGCCTCCACGATGCTGCTGCTGTTTAAAGGCTTAAACAAGAATTAGCGGCCAAGCTAAAAGTTTCCAAAATTCCACAAGGCACGGCACCTGGAACCCAGCATCGCAATGGATGCTGGCGTCAACTGATTTCATTTGGGGCTTTGCTCCGAAACTTGGGGCCTATTTCAAAATATCCCCAACACAGACGTACTTGATCTCCACGTACTCTTCAATGCCCAGGTGCGAGCCCTCGCGGCCCAGACCGGACTGTTTGACGCCCCCAAAAGGCACATGCTCCGTGGCCAGAATGCCGACGTTCACGCCGACCATGCCGTATTCCAGCGCCTCAGAGGTGCGCCAGATACGGGCATTGTCCCGGCTGTAGAAATAGCTGGCTAAGCCGTACTCGGTGTTGTTAGCGGCGTCGATCGCCTCCTGGTCATGGGTGAAGCGAAAGACTGGCGCAAACGGTCCAAAAGTTTCCTCTTTGGCGCACAGCATATTGGGCTTGGCGTCTGCAACGACGGTTGGCTCAAAGAACTGGCCTTGCAGGCGCTTTCCGCCCACCAGCAGGCGAGCCCCCTTGGCCACCGCATCCTGTACGTGAGATTCCACCTTTTGCAGGGCCGCCTCTTCAATCAAGGGGCCCTGGTTAACGCCATCCTCGAAACCATTACCCACTTTGGCGGTCTTCACCTTAGCAGCAAACTTGGTCACGAATTCCTCATAGACCCCGTCTTGAACGTAAATGCGGTTGGAGCAAACACAAGTCTGTCCGGCATTACGGTATTTGCTGGCAAATGCGCCTTCGACAGCGCTGTCCACGTCGGCGTCGTCGAACACAATGAACGGCGCGTTACCGCCGAGTTCCAGGGCCAGCTTTTTCACCGTCGGCGCGCTTTGCGCCATGAGGATACGGCCCACTTCGGTGCTGCCGGTGAAACTGATGTGGCGCACCACGTCACTGGCGCACAACACCTTGCCAATGGCGATGCTGTTGCTGGCATCTGCCGACAAGACATTCAGGACGCCGGCAGGAATGCCCGCGCGCATGGCCAACTCCGCGGCGGCCAGGGCGCTCAAAGGGGTGAGTTCGGCCGGCTTAATGACCACCGGGCAGCCAGCAGCCAGGGCAGGGGCCACTTTGCGCGTGATCATGGCCAGTGGGAAGTTCCAGGGCGTGATAGCCGCACAGACCCCGATCGGCTGACGCAGCACCAGCAGACGTCGGTTGTTGTCAAACTGGGGCAGGGTTTCACCATGGATGCGCTTGGCCTCTTCGGCAAACCATTCGACAAAACTGGCGCCGTAGACGACTTCTCCTTTGGCTTCGGCCAACGGTTTGCCTTGTTCGGCTGTCATGATGCGGGCCAGGTCGTCCTGGTTGGCAATCAGTAAGTCGAACCACTTGCGCATGATGATGCTGCGCTCCTTGGCGGTTTTATTGCGCCAGCCCACCCATGCTTTGTTGGCAGCAGCGATCGCTGCTTCGGCGTCGTCAGGGCCCATATTCGCCACGTCGGCCAGCCGGTTGCCGTTACTGGGGTCGTGTACCTCAAAGCGATTGGCGCCCTTGTGCCACTGCCCGTCAATCAGGGCGTCTGTTTTCAACAAGGAGGGGTCTTTGAGCAAAGCCAGCGGCGAGGTTTTCATGTCCATGATCGATATCCCGTCAGATCCAAAATTGGCATTTTAAAGTCGGCAGAGCGTGTCTTGTTGATGACGACGCGATTCAAGCAGGGGCACTGCTTGAGGACGCGATAATACGGAGCTCGACATTTACCCCCTGCAAGAAGAAGCCACGCCATGACCCAGCGCCAGATGAGTGTTGCCGAAATTCGTAAAACATTCCTCGATTTTTTCGCGGAGAAGGGCCATACCGTGGTTGCCAGCAGCCCACTGGTGCCAGGCAACGACCCCACCCTGATGTTTACCAATTCAGGCATGGTGCAGTTCAAAGATGTGTTTTTGGGTTCGGATCGGCGCTCTTACGTTCGTGCGGCCTCGGTTCAGGCCTGCTTGCGGGCAGGGGGCAAGCACAACGATCTTGAAAATGTGGGCTACACCGCGCGGCACCATACTTTTTTCGAAATGCTGGGCAACTGGTCTTTCGGAGACTATTTCAAACGCGAGTCCCTGCAGTGGGCCTGGGAACTGTTAACCAAGGTGTACGGGCTGCCGGCAGACCGGCTTTGGGCCACGGTCTATATCGATGACGATGAGGCCTACGACATCTGGACCAAGGAAATTGGCCTGCCTGCCGAGCGGGTCGTGCGCATTGGCGACAACAAGGGCGCCAAGTACGCCAGCGACAACTTCTGGATGATGGCCGACACCGGGCCTTGCGGCCCGTGCAGTGAAATTTTTTATGACCATGGGCCGGACGTGGCCGGCGGGCCGCCAGGCAGCCCGGAGGCAGATGGCGACCGCTACATCGAAATCTGGAACAACGTGTTCATGCAGTTTGACATGCAGCCAGACGGCTCCGTCAAGCCGCTGCCAGCCCCCTGCGTCGACACCGGCATGGGCCTGGAGCGGCTGGCCGCCATCCTGCAGCATGTCCACAGCAATTACGAAATTGACCTGTTCACAGCGCTGATCAAGGCCGCGGCGCGGGAGACCGGTTGTCAGGACCTGGCCCATTCATCGCTGCGGGTTATTGCCGATCACATTCGCGCGACTGCCTTCTTGGTCAGCGATGGCGTTTTGCCCAGCAATGAAGGCCGCGGCTATGTACAACGTCGCATTATTCGTCGGGCCATCCGTCATGGTTACAAGCTGGGCCGCAAGAAGCCTTTTTTCCACAAATTGGTTCCTGACCTGGTCAAACTGATGGGTGAGGCCTACCCCAATTTGGCCAGCCAGTCGGACAGGATTACCGAGGTATTGCGTCAGGAAGAAGAGCGTTTTTACGAAACGCTGGAAGTCGGCATGCAAATTCTGGATGACGCTTTGCAAGGCGGCGTGCAGGTGTTACCAGGCGAGGTCGCGTTTAAGTTGCATGACACCTTTGGTTTCCCGCTGGATTTGTCAGCGGATGTGTGCCGCGAGCGTGGACTGGGGGTCGATGCCGACGGTTTCGATGCAGCGATGCAGCGCCAAAAAGCACAGGGCAGGGCGGCCGGCAAATTCAAGATGGACCGTGCGCTCGAATACAACGGCGCGGGCAACGCCTTTGTTGGCTACGAACTATTGGAAGCAAAGTCCAAAGTTCTGGCGATTTACGTGGACCAGACAGCGGTTGCCTCACTGAAAGCAGGGCAGTCAGGGGTCGTTGTGCTCGATACGACACCCTTTTATGCAGAAAGCGGCGGACAGGTGGGCGACCAGGGTCAGCTTCGCAGTGGGTCGGCCCTGTTCGTGGTTGCCGACACGCAGAAGATCAAAGCCGACGTCTTCGGACACCACGGCGTACTTGCAGACGGAACGCTTAGCGTGGGTGACCATGTGCAAGCGAATGTGGACCTGGCTTCGCGCGCAGCGACCATGCGCAATCACTCAGCCACACACCTGATGCACAAGGCTTTGCGCGAGGTTCTGGGCGCGCACGTGCAGCAAAAAGGCAGTCTGGTCAACGCTCAACGTACGCGCTTTGACTTTGCCCACACAGCGCCGCTGACATCGGATCAGGTCCAGCAAATCGAAGCACGCGTCAACGCTGAAATCTTAGACAACGCGGCCACGCAAGCTCGCGTGATGGACATGGAGTCCGCTCAAAAGACTGGCGCCATGATGCTGTTTGGCGAAAAGTATGGTGAATCGGTACGTGTTCTAGATATCGGCAGCAGCCGCGAACTTTGTGGCGGCACGCACGTACAACGCACTGGTGACATTGGGCTGTTCAAGGTTGTTGCAGAAGGCGGCGTGGCCTCAGGGGTGCGGCGCATCGAGGCTGTAACAGGCCAGCAGGCACTCAGCTATCTGCAGGGGCTCGAGACCTCGCTCCAGCAGGCGGCAGCTGCATTGAAAGCACCCGTGGCAGAGATAAATGAACGGCTGGCGACCTTGCTTGAGCACAACAAAGCCCTGGAAAAGGAAATGTTGTCACTTAAAGGCAAACTTGCCTCGAGCCAGGGCGATGAGCTGCTCAGCAATGCGGTTGATGTCAACGGCGTCAAGGTTCTGGTTGCCCAACTTGAGGACGTCGATGCCAAGACACTACGTGAGTCCATGGACAAACTGAAGGACAAATTGAAGACAGCCGTGATTTTGTTAGCGGTGGTGGACGGTGCCAAGGTTCAGCTGGCTGCTGGCGTGACCAGCGACCTGACGACGCGCGTAAAAGCCGGCGATTTGGTGAACGCCGTGGCCGTCCAGGTGGGCGGCAAAGGCGGCGGAAAACCGGATTTGGCCATGGCTGGCGGCACGGTGCCGGACAAACTTCCGCAGGCGCTGGCCTCTGTACTGCCCTGGGTTCGCACAAAAATTTAAGACCCATGTGCTAGGGCGTCGGTGACGACTGTCCGTCCTGTTTTTCACCTGTTTGGATAAAAGGTTTATTGATGAGTGCGTTTTTTGAAGAGGCCGTCACAAGCGTGCACCACTGGACCGACCGCTTGTTTAGCTTCAAAACCACGCGAGACCAGTCGCTGCGCTTTTCGAATGGTCACTTCACAATGATTGGCTTGCGCCAGGATGGCGGCAAACCGCTGTTGCGGGCCTACAGCATTGTGAGTGCCAATTACGAGGATCACCTTGAGTTTCTGAGCATCAAAGTGCCCGATGGCCCGCTCACCTCGCAGCTGCAGCACATTCAAGTTGGCGACAAGATCGTGGTTGGCAAAAAGCCAACAGGTACCTTGCTCATTGACTACCTCTTGCCTGGTAAAAACCTGTATTTGTTCGGCACAGGCACTGGGCTGGCGCCATTTCTCAGCATTGTTCGAGACCCTGAAACCTACGAAAAATTTGAGAAAGTCGTGCTGGTCCATGGGGTACGCGAGGTCAATGAGTTGGCTTACCTTGACTACCTGACGGTTGACTTGCCCGGTCATGAGTTTCTAGGCGAGATGGTGCGTGAACAGCTGCTGTATTACCCGACGGTGACCCGTGAGCCGTTCAAAAATCGGGGCCGCATCACCGACCTGATTGAAGCGGGCCGACTGGAAGCAGACCTGGGCTTGCCAAAGCTCGATCCCCTGCATGATCGCTCCATGCTGTGTGGCAGTCCGGCGATGCTCAAAGACCTGAAGAAAATGCTTGAAGACCGCAATTTTCTGGAAGGCAACACCACCAAACAAGGCGACTTTGTCGTCGAGCGAGCTTTTGTGGAGCAGTAGGCATGAGTCACCATGATTTGTACGCAATCGGCAATGCATTGGTCGACTCGGAATACGAAGTCAGCGAGGCGCTGCTGCAGCAGGCTGACGTTGAAAAAAGTCACATGACCTTAATCGATAGTCCACGCCGTACGGCCTTGCTCCATCATTTGGAGGGCATCGCACATCGCCGAACAGGGGGAGGCTCAGCCGGAAACACGGTGGTGGCCATGGCGCAATTCGGCGGTCGCTCCTTTTACTCCTGTCGGGTGGCGAACGACGAGCTCGGCGCCTTTTATGCCCAGGACTTGCGCGGCCATGGCGTGGAGACCAACCTGAATCACACCCGCGCGCCTGAAGGCCAGACGGGTTGCTGCCTGGTGCTCGTCACGCCGGATGCCGAACGCAGCATGAGCACTTTTTTAGGTGCTACGGCAGACCTGGACGCCAGCTCCCTGCACCCTGCTGATATTGCCAAGTCCAAGGTCTACTACATGGAAGGTTACCTGTCGGCGTCGCCAACGGGGCTTGATGCAGCGCTCAAAGGACGCGCCCTTGCCAAGGAGGCCGGTGTTGCTTTAGCCAGCACCCTCAGCGATGTCAGCATGATCCGTTTCTGCCGCGATGGCCTGGAGGCGATTGTGGGACGGGACCCCCAAAACGCTCTGGATTACCTTTTTTGCAATGAGGAAGAGGCGCAGGTCTGGTGCGGTACCGAGGACCTGAACCAACAGTGCACGCAATTGGGACAGCGGGCCCGTGTTGTATGCATCACCCGCGGGCCCAAAGGCTGTCTGGTGGTCAGCGAAGGTCAGGTGCAAGAAGTGCCGGCAAGTCCGGTGACCGCAGTAGACACCAATGGGGCGGGGGACATGTTTGCCGGTGCGTTTCTCTACGGCGTGACCCATGGGCACAGTCTGCGGGCCTCTGCGCAGCTTGCCAATATGGCAGCCGCCAGAGTGGTCTCACAGCATGGAAACCGTTTGAGTCAGGAAACGGTAGACGCCGTCAAACAAGCGTTCGCAGAAATCACCGCGCCCTAGACGCCATGTGGGTCTGAGGACTGCTGTAATTCGCCAAACAGCGCGCCTGCAGGCTCATCGCGGGTGTCCATTGAGAAATGGCGACAATTGCAGTCATAAGATGAGACTCAGGGAGAGGTTTGCATGACGCGTCGACGCGAATTTGTGATTCATGGTTTTTGGGGTGTTTGTGGCCTCACTGCGGGCCGTGCCTGGGCAGCCGGTACAGTTTTGAGTGAATCTGATCCGCAGGCGAGGGCGCTTGCCTATGTTGCCGATACCCGTAAGGTAGACCCCAAAAAATACCCCAAGCACGCTGTCAGTCAACGCTGCGACAATTGCGCGCTTTATCAGGGCAATACCGGAGCTGCTTTCGCAGCCTGTGCGCTGTTTGCGGGCAAGCAGGTGGCTGGGGCAGGCTGGTGCAGTGCTTACGCCAGGAAATAGGCCTTCGGCGTCTTCCGGTGAGAGGCCTCTGACTTGGGGCGCATTGGAAGCCCTGATCCCGGTTTTTTATTAGACAGAAATGAATGCAACGGTGAAGAGTAATGTGGATGCTGCCGAGATCGCCAAGTTCTCGGATTTGGCCCATCGCTGGTGGGACCCCAAAGGTGAATTCAGGCCTCTTCATGAAATCAATCCGCTGCGTCTGGCCTGGATCAATTCACTTTCGCCTTTGGCAGGGCTGAAGGTGTTAGATGTGGGCTGTGGTGGGGGAATTTTGGCGGAGGCCGTGGCTTACGCCGGCGCCGATGTGACCGGTATTGATTTATCAACCAAGGCCTTGAAAGTCGCCCAGATGCATGCCTATGAGGCGAAAGATTTGTCTGTGCGGTATCAGGAGAGCAGCGCTGAAGAACTGGCCGAGTTGCAGCCAGCTTCCTTCGACGTGGTGACCTGTATGGAGATGCTCGAGCACGTGCCGCAACCAGCGTCCGTGGTTCAGGCGTGCTCGCGCCTGGTCAAGCCGGGCGGCTGGGTTTTCTTCTCGACCATCAACCGCAACGCCAAATCTTTTTTGTTTGCTATTGTTGGCGCGGAGTATGTGCTTCGCCTGTTGCCACGCGGAACCCACGAGTACGCCAAGCTCATCCGGCCGAGCGAGCTCGCCGGGCACTGTCGCGCGGCCTCGCTCGAACTGGTTGAGAGTCGGGGGATGTCTTACAACCCCTTAACCCAACGCTTTGCCTTGAACACTGACACCTCGGTGAACTACCTGATCGCAACACGAAAGAGCAGGGCGTAGCCGTCGTGACGCCCTTTCGAATTGGTCCGGACGGGGTTCGCGCTGTCCTCTTCGATCTGGATGGCACGCTGGTTGACAGCGCACCAGATCTTGCTGCCGCTGTGGAAGAGATGCGTCAGGCCCGCGGGCTTGCACCCATTCCCCTGGAAAACTACCGGCACATGGCTGGTGCGGGGGCCCGGGGGATGCTGGGCATCGGCTTCGGCATTGGCCCCGAGGACGCACGCTTTGAGGCGCTCAGGGAAGAGTTTTTTGCTGGCTACGAGCGCTGCCTGAGTCAACGGACTCAGCCGTTTGCGGGTGTTCCGGAACTCATCCGTCAGTTACAGGACCTGGGGCTGTCCTGGGGTGTTGTCACCAACAAGGCAACTCGTTTTAGCGCCCCTCTGACCAAGGCAATTAGCCTGTTCGATAGCGCGGCAGTGCTGATCAGCGGCGACACCACGCCACATGCCAAGCCGCACCCTTTACCTTTGCTGGAAGCTGCCCGGCACATCGGCGTGCCAGCTCAGAGCTGTATCTACGTGGGTGACGACCATCGCGATGTTCTCGCCGGGCGTGCTGCCGGCATGCCCACGGTGGTTGCCTGCTACGGCTACCTGGGTGCGAAGGCTGATTACTCGTCCTGGGGCGCGGACGCCGCTATTGAACGCGCTGATCAGCTGATGAGCTTATTTGCCCTTTGAGGCTCAGCCCATCGCCCGGCGTTGACGCTGTGGTTCATTGGCGGGTAGGGGTTAGCAAGTGCGTTTCTGATCGACCCGATAGCTCTGTTTGCCGACGCTCTTTGTTAACTTAACATAATATACATTGTATTACGTCGATAAGATCTATCCTCGGGCGTGCGGATGGCTAGCCAGAGCAGCCAAACGGAAAACTCTTTGCGTTCTGTCAGTACAAAGTGTGTCATCCTTCGGTGATACTGCGGCGACATGAAAATTCCACCAAAGTCTTTCCTGTATCAACCAAGGCCAAAACCCTCATGCTGAACAAGACCCTTAAAAACCTCACCATTCAATTTGCCGCAATCATGGGAATAAGCCTTGGTGTGCAGACTGTTGCAACTGCTCAGGCAACGCCAGCCACTCCAGCGCAGCCTACCCAGCGCATCAGCTCTGATCAAAGCAAAACGCCAGCCATACCGGCGACCCCGGCAACACCGGCTTCCGGCGTAAAAGACGCTTCGAAATCGACCGACCAGGTTGAAGGAAAAAAGAAGGAGAAAAAAGCGGATAACGGCTCAGAGAAAAAGCCCAAGAAGCCCAAAAAGGCCAAAAAGCCGAAGAAAAATGACGGCAAACAAGCCGAGAAAAACCCCAGTTAATGGTGCTCCCTATTCAAGTGCGCCCTTTTACTGGTGTTTTCTTCGGCTCGTGAACTCTCACTTTGCCACTTGCTTGCAATGACAACGTCCAAGATTTCATACCTGCTCAGGCTAATTTTTTTGTTCTTTCTCTCAGCGCCAGCCTGGGGCCAGGGCCAGGCCCAGCTCAACTTGCCCAGGATCCAGATTGCCGCCGGTATGTACCTTATTGATGCACAACTTGCCGCTACAGCACGGCAGCGCGAGGTCGGACTGATGCACCGAAAGGACATGCCAAGCTCTGAAGGCATGCTCTTTGTGTTCGAAACGCCTGGCGCGCAGTGTTTCTGGATGAAAAACACTGTTTTACCCTTGACTGCAGCCTTTGTCGCAGATGACGGGCGCATCGTTAATCTGGCGGATATGCAGCCGTTGTCCGAGCAATCACACTGTTCTCGCGAGCCCGTCCGCTTCGTCCTGGAGATGAATCAAGGCTGGTTTGCCAAAAAAGGCATACAAGCCGGATTTAAACTAAAAAGCCGCTTGTTTTTAAATTACTGATTTTTAAAAGAATAAAAAAATTGTTTTAAAACAATATGTTAAAAACTATTTATCAAATTTAATTTAAATAAAGTTTTCTCCATTTTTTTGAATTAAAGTAAAACTTTTACTGGATGATGGCCCCAATCTGAGATGGCTTGATGAGGCTTGGAGACTCAGGATTTGCCAAGATTGTGGCCGGCACGGAGTTTGGCGTGTACTCTGGCAATGATCTTCCAAACCAAAAAAAGCACGACAGGGATCGACGCCCCAGCCAATATCTCTGGATCAATAGGCAGTCCACCTGCCTTTAAAGCTTTTCCGCCGTAAAGCACCAGACTCACCACGTAGTAGGAGATCGCAGCCAGAGATAAGCCCTCCACCGTGGACTGCAAGCGTAGCTGCATGGCCTGCCCTTTTGTCAACTTTTCCAACAACTGCTGGTTTTGCTCTTCGGTCGCTATATTGACCCGGGTGCTTAGCAAACCGCTGGTCCGAGCAACGCGCTCAGACAAGGACTGCAAGCGTTGCCGGGTGGCCATCACGGTAGCCATAGCCGGAGACAGTCGCCGCTGCATGAATTCGCCAATGGTTTGTGTGCCAGGAATTGGCGTTTCACGCAACTCATGAATGCGTTGTAGGACCAGTGCGTGATAAGCCGCGGTCGCTGAAAAACGGTAGTCGTTCTCGGCCATGACGTGCTCGACACTTGTCGCCAACGCCACAAGTTGCTCAAGTAGCGCTGCATCGGATGTACTTTTGTTTTCAAGCTGGTGGGTAATGGCAGCAAGCTGCTTTTCGGCTCGCCCCAAGGTTAGCCCCAGGGACCTGGCCATAGGGAATCCCCTGAGCGCCATCATCCGGTAAGTTTCTAGCTCGAGCAGTCGCTGTGCGATGCGCCCTGCCCTGGTTTCACTGATGGGCGATAGTCCGATCACCAGCATCCGTTCGAAGCCACTCGCTTCCAGGTGAAACCGAGTCATGACCATCGAATGACCTGGCAGTGCGCTGTGCGCTTGCGGCGGATTACCAATGGCAGAGGCCAAAATCGGCTGGTCACCAAACCAGCGTTGACCACGCTCGATACAGCTTTGCGGGTCATCGGACTCAGCGGACAGCAAGACAAGCTGAATTGCACACACGGTGTGGCCGGGTATCGAACGAAGCCATTCGCTAGGCCCTTTTAGGGCTTGTGAGTCGGGCAGTCCAGCCGTGTCAAGTGCGTGCCCCGGCGCCAGGTTTTGCACCAAGGTGTAGCCAGTAAATTCTGTATGACGCTCCCATTTCAACATGCAGTCTGGCAACCGAAGGCTGAGAAAATGACTTGCCATGTCGGCTGTTTGCAAGTCGTTTTGCAGTGGCAAACGGCATAAATGGGCATGCTCCTGCTCAAGACTGACGTTGGCGTTCAAGACAGCCACGTGTGTCATCAAGGCTGGCAAACGCACCCGTGCTGACGGCCGGGCGTGTACTTCGTTGTGCAGCTGCATCCGCAGCTCGTCATCAGGCGGCAGTGCAGCCGGCTCAGGTTTGGCGTTCATCATGGGTCGTCGGCGCTTGCCGATCTCGTTCGTAAATACTGCCTGATGGGGCAGCTGCGCCAGTTTGCCACAGGCCTAAAGGCTGCCGACAAAGCTTGTGGTTGGTGGACGGGGAACCGCCGTTTTGCGCTGCGTTGCCGTGCCTATGTTAATGAAGCAGACGGCATGCTCGCCCTCCTCCAAGGCAAACAGTTCTCGCAGAGGCGCTTCCTGCAGCGCCTGCCCACCCGTCAAACTCGTCCCAAAACCCATGGCATGTGCACAAAGCAGTAAATTCTGGACAGCAGCGCCGACCGATACCATTCTCTCAAGCGGTTCAATCGGGGGTTCTGCAGGGCCTAGGCGCGCGACGGCGAGACAAAGAAATGGCGAGCGGTACGCCTTGTCGCCGGCCAACTCCAGTTGTTGCAGCGACGCGTGCGGATCGCGTGTCTCCAGCGATGCTCTGAACACCGCCGCGAGCAACTCGCGCTTCTCCACAGGCACCTGAACAAAACGCCACGGGCGAATACAACCATGGTCTGGTGCCGTAGCGGCCGCACGAAAAATCAACTCAATTTGCGCCGGGTCCGGGCCAGGTGCTTCGAGATGTCGCGGAAGGATTGTTTGGCGAGTGCTGATCAGCGTCCAGGCAAAGTCTGTTGCCGATGTGGCGGTGGCGTTGAAATCAGCTGTGACTGGCTCCATGGGAGGTTCATCGTAGACGATTTTCGGAATGAGACTCAGCCCGTCTAAAGGACGGGTTCGGCCCAAAAACTTGAGCGCAGGAACCGCGCTACCCTCTCACAGCTTTTTCTGTGTGGGTGGAAACAGTTCGCGTGGGCCAGGGCCGTCAGGCTCTTGATGCGCAATACCAAAGTGGCAGTGGATACAGGTTAAGCCGTCTTTCTGCGCCATCGCATGACGAGCCCGCGCTCGGGCAGACTGCATTTCAGGGTTCATTTTGTCTGCCCGATGGCAGCTTCGGCATTCATGAGAGTCACTCTCGGCCATCACTTGCCAGACCCGACGAGCCAAGAAAGCGCGGCGCGCCTCAAACTTCTCCGGGGTGTCGATGGTTGGGTTGATGTAGGTGTAGTACAAATCACGCGACGCTTTGATCTTGGCTAGCAATAAAGGACCAGGCTCGTGGGGCACATGACAGTCGGTGCAGATCGCCCGCACGCCCGTTCGGTTGGTGTCGTGCACCGTTCCCTTGTATTCAGCATAGGTGTAGGACATTTCGTGACAACTGATGCAAAAACTCTCGGTACTGGTGTAGGCCAAGACGTAGGCACCAGAAATGCCGACAGATACGGAGAAAACGGCCAGGGCAGCCAGGATGCCCAGCGTCCACTTCCAACGACGCAGCATGAGCGACAGCAATTTTTTTATAGGATCGTGTCGCGCTTTTGGGTCTGGTCGCGCCTACAGTTCACAGGGACAAAATGTACTGAACTACATTTTTGATCTGTGCCTGATCAGTTGATTTAGGCTTTCGGTGAGCCTCTTTGACGCCATCCATTTCAACCATCGGTCCGCTGAGTATGTGTTGGACCAAGCTCGCCTCTGCATCGACCTTGCCTTTGTGCTTGGCGGAGATGTCTTTGAGGGAAGGCCCATCCTTCTTCTTGTCCAGCACGTGGCATGCGCCGCATCTTTCTTTTTTCATAAAGGCTTGGGCGCTGTCGGCATCTGCGGCCGCCACGGTTTGAGTGCCAGCGATAAGTGCCGCTGCAACACCCAGTGTTGCCAAACGCATCGAAAGTTCCATGCTCGCTCTCCTGCAAAAAAGTTCGCTTGTAACCGGCCCATGACGCCAGCGCTCAACTGCGCTTGAGGTCTAAGTTAGCCCTTGCGCTTCGGGTGGCACCCATACGTCAAACCTTGACACAGATCAGGTTCGGGTGTTGGACAATGCGTCATCTCTTCCACCCCGATGACTCGACGATGCTTGCCCGTCTGCTGCGGATCTCTTATGCCCTCCAGGTCGGTCTCGGTGCGCTATTGGCTTACCTGTTGCTCCCAATTGATGACACACCGGCGCGCATCGTGCTGGGCGCGGTGTTCCTGCCGCTGTTTCTGCAGGCCCTCTTGACTCTGACCAGTGTGAGCTTGTCCGCCTCAGGCTGGAGCGGCGAGCCGTTGACGAAAACCCAGCTGCTCTGGCGCATTGGGCGCCTCTGGATAGCGGAGTGGAAAGCTGCGTTTACCGTCTTCGCGCTTCGCCAGCCATGGAGCCGACGCGCCCCAAGCATTGCGGGGCCGCTGGTTAGCAGCGGCGGGCGCGCTAGCGCCATTCCAGTGCTGCTGGTCCACGGGTACATCTGCAACCACCGCGTGTGGGATGAGGTGGTTTCTGCCTTGCGTCGTCGGGGCCACGCCGTGCTGGCGATCGACCTTGAGCCGGTGTTTACCAGCATCGACAACTACGCCAGCCAGATCGAGACCGCTGTTCAAACACTGCGCTCGTCAACCGGATCTGACAAAGTCGCGCTGATTGGCCACAGCATGGGTGGCCTGGTGATCCGTGCCTGGATGCGCGCCTGCGGTACACAACATGTCCATCGGGCCATTACTTTGGGCTCTCCCCATCAGGGCACGCAGCTGGCAGCACTGGCGAACACACCCAACGGCCAACAGATGCGGTGGCAAAGCCCCTGGCTGGCTGCACTGGCTGAGCATGAGACCCCCGAGACACGCGAACGCTTGCATATCGTGTTCACGGATGCAGACAACATCGTGTATCCGCAGCGCAGTCAAATTTTGCAGGGCGCTGCGGTCACAACCTTTCCCGGACTGGGTCACCTGGAGCTATGTCTTGACCCTGCCGTGGTGACTTGGCTGTGCGAGCAGCTGGACGACCCTGCGGACGAAGCCAAGCAACACGCACAGCATGCGAGCCCTGCGGCCCCTCAGACAACGATGGCATCTGAGAGCCTCCTGCGCCCACGACGGCCAGCCGATCTGTTTTGGGCCTTCAGCTGGATTGCCCTGCAAGGCTTTGGCGGTGTGCTGGCAGTTTTGCAGCGCGAACTGGTCGACCGAAAAAAATGGCTGACGCAAACCCAGTTTGTCGAGGACTGGTCGGTCTCGCAGATTCTGCCCGGCCCGAACGTGGTCAACCTGGCCCTGATGATGGGCGACCGTTATTTTGGATGGCGCGGCTCGGTCGCTGCGCTCAGCGGCATTGTGATCTTTCCAATGCTTCTGGTGTTGGCCTTAGCGGTCTTCTTTTCAGGTGTCTCAGATCTGCCAGCAGTCCAAGGGGCTTTGCGCGGTATGGGCGCGGTTGCGGCCGGCATGATCGCAGGCCAGGGCTTTCGCCTGTTGACATCGCTTAGCGGTAACGTGCTAGGCGCCTACAGGGCTTATGCGGTGGCGCTGGCCACTTTTATTGCCTCTGCACTATTGGGTCTGCCGCTGGTGTGGATCCTAGCGATTGTTGGTGTCACGGCCTGCGTCACTGCCTATGTTCTGCTCGGGCAGCAACCTCACGATCGGCGGCCATGAGTGCAATTTCAAATTTTGATTGGATCGGTCTGCTTGGGCACTTTCTGCTCCTGTCTTTGATGGCCGTCGGGGGTGCCCTGTCAACCGCACCGGAAATGCATCGTCGTCTGGTCGGTCACGAGGGCTGGCTGAGCGACGCTGACTTCAATGCGTCGATTGCCTTGGGGCAGGCGGCACCTGGCCCCAACATGCTCTTCGTAGCGCTGGTGGGTTGGCACGTTGGAATGAATGCGACGGGCGGTCTCCTGCAGGGCTGGGCATCCTGGGTGGCGGCATTCATGGGGGCAACGCTGGCCATGCTGGGCATGCTGATTCCGAGTTGTGCCCTGACCTTCGTCGCTTCTCGCTGGGGCCATCACAACCGGGACAAGCGAGGCGTTCGTGCTTTCAAACAAGGTATGGCGCCCGTCGTGGTGGCCTTACTGGCGTCGACAGGCTGGCTGATGTCTGCCGCACACCGCGATGAGCCTTCTGTTTGGCGCCTGTGGCTCATGAGTGTGCTGGTGATGTTCCTGGTCTGGCGCACTCGCATCCACCTACTCTGGCTCTTCGCTGCGGGCGCCATCGCCGGGGTAATGGGATGGGTCTGATCTTTCGGCCTTAAAGGCGGGCTTCACGTTGCCGGCGGGCCTCATACAAACAAATACCGCTGGCAACGGACACATTCAGGCTTTCAACGGCTCCGCACATGGGAATTGAGGCCAGTGCATCACAGGTTTTTCGGGTCAACTGCCGCATGCCCTGCCCCTCGGCGCCGAGCACCAGGGCAATCGGGCCGGTCAGGTCGGTCTGATAGATCGATTCGCTGGCGTCGTCGCTGGTACCGATCACCCAGATATTGCGCTCTTTCAATTCCTGTAGCGTCCGGGCCAGGTTGGTAACCATGAAGTACGGAATGGTCTCGGCCGCGCCGCTGGCGACCTTGGCCACCACCGCATTGATGCCCGCCGCGTGATCTTTGGGGGCGATCACGGCGTGAACGCCTGCGCCATCGGCCACACGCAGACAAGCGCCGAGGTTATGAGGGTCGGTGATGCCGTCGAGCACCAGCAGGAGGATCGGGTCGCGTGCTTGCGACTCAGCGTCACTGGGTTGATTCTCAAGACCGTCCAACAGGTCATCAAGCGACCTGATGGGCTGATGCGCGCTCACCCGGGCGACCACACCCTGATGCCCATGCTGCCCGGCCAACCGAGACAGTCGCAGACCATCCGATTCGATCAGCCGGACGCCTGCCTCCTGCGCACGTGCAATGAACTGGCGCATACGTTGATCGCGCCGGCTGGCATCGATATGCACCTCGAGAATGGATTGCGGCGCGGTTTTCAGGCGCACCCCAACCGCGTGAAAGCCGAACAGTATTTTGGCGGCGCTCATGAAACAGAAGGCTTACGCTGCCCGCCACGCCAGGCACCCACAAGAATGATGAGGCCCGGTATCAGGATCAACGCCCAGATGACTTTATCCATATGCTCTTTGACCCACGGGATGTTTCCAAAAAAGTAACCGATGGTGATGATGCCTGCTACCCATAGCGCGGCGCCTAAGACGTTGTAAGCCACAAAACGGCTTCGCGTCATTTCGGCCACCCCAGCCACGAAGGGCGCAAACGTTCTTAAAAAAGGCATAAAACGCGCGGCCACAATGGTGATTGGTCCGTATTTCTCGTAGAACGCATGTGCTCTGTCGAATGCTTTTCGGTTAAAAAGCCTGGAGTCTTCCCAGCTGAAGACCTTGGGGCCAAAAAAACGCCCGACGGCGTAATTGCACTGATCTCCCAATATCGCTGCGGCAAGGAGTAAGCCGATCGACAAGCTGTAATCCATGAGGCCAGCTCCACACATGGCACCCACTACGAACAGGAGCGAGTCGCCAGGTAACAGCGGCATGATGACCACACCAGTCTCAACAAAAATGATCAGAAACAGAAGTGCGTAAACCCAGGTGCCATGGAGCTGAACAAAATTCTGCAAGTGCTGGTCGACGTGCAAAATGAAATCAAAAAGTGTTGCCAACATATCCATAGGCTCAATTATCCCTGCAGGTCGGTCGCAGTCCACGTGCCAGGTCACCCCAGCGGGCGCTTGCCTAGAATCATGGGGTGCGTTCAAGCCCTTCCTCTGCAAGCCGGCACCCGCTGCGTGAGCTGCCCGATCATCTGATCAGCCAGATTGCTGCTGGTGAGGTCATTGAACGGCCTGCCTCTGTGGTGCGCGAGCTTCTTGACAACGCCTTAGACGCGGGCGCCAGCCAGATCACCGTGCGCCTGTTGGCAGGGGGGGTGCGTTTGATCTCGGTGGAAGATGACGGCCACGGCATGCCAGCCGAGGACCTTCCGGTGGCGCTCAAACGTCACGCAACCAGCAAGATTGCAAGCCTTGATGACCTGGAGTCCGTCACAACTATGGGTTTTCGCGGCGAGGCGCTGGCGGCGATCAATGCCGTGTCCGATTGCACGCTATCTTCCTGTTGCGAAGGCCAGCCTCACGGCTATCAGCTCAGCGGGCAAACGGGTGAACTGCGTCCGGTCGCCCGAGCCCGCGGCACCACGGTCGAAATCAAGGAACTCTTCTTAAGCACCCCAGCACGGCGTAAGTTCCTGAAAACAGACGCGACCGAGTTTTCTCATTGCCTTGAAGCTGTGCGTCGCCACGCACTCTGTCAGCCCGAGGTTGGCTTTGCCATCTGGCACGAGGGCAAACTGGTCCAGCAGTGGCGACCCAGCACAGCCGAGTCAACGATTCATCCGGCTCGTCAGCGACGTGTGGCTGATGTATTGGGGCAGGAATTTGTCGACAACTCCGTCTCGGTCGCATTGGACGCACCATCCCCTGCTGGCTCGGTGGGCCTGGCTCGTTCCATTCGTGTATCGGGACGAGCAGGCTTACCCGATGCATCGCGCGCCCGAAACGACCAGCAGTTTTGCTACGTCAATGGACGCTATGTTCGCGATAAGGTCATCAGCCACGCCGCACGCAGCGCCTATGAAGATGTGCTGCACGGGCATCGGCACCCCAGTTTTGTTCTGTACCTGGAAGTCGACCCCAGTCGCGTTGACGTCAATGTCCACCCCACCAAAATCGAAGTTCGCTTCAGAGACAGCCGGGAAGTCCACCAGGCCGTGCGACACGCCCTCGAAGCCGCCCTGGCCGCACCCCGAGCGACGACGCAGCCCAATTTGTCGGACCAGGCATTTGTGGCCGCCAGCCACTCGGCCGCGCAGGCCAGCGTGTCCGGTGCCGGCGAACCGCATTCGGGTCCGAACGCCAGGCTGGCAAGTGCCCGTTATCAGACCCGACTACCCTGGGCCGAGTCCGGCGCGAACGCTGTCGCAGAGCCGGTGCCCCCGTGGCCTGCCAGGACGCCTGCGGCCTTTGACATTGCTGGTGTTGAGACGGGCAGTGGTGCGCAGACGCCAACACCCTCCGAGGCCCTGGAGGAATGGCCGCTCGGACAGGCCTTGGCACAACTGCATGGCGTCTACATCCTGGCGCAAAACAGACGAGGGCTGGTGATTGTGGACATGCATGCCGCACACGAGCGCATCGTCTATGAGCGTATGAAACAACAATGGGCCCAGTCACATACGGTGCCCGGAGCGCAGGTCGGGCAAAGCGCGGTCCAGGCCTCGGCGTCGACCAGCATGGCTCGACTACCTTCCCAGCCCCTGCTCATTGCGCACACGTTTGCAGCGTCGGCGCTTGAAATCGCCACGGCCCAGGCCCACCAGGCCACTTTGCAAGCCCTTGGTCTGGATGTCAGTGCGCTTACCGCGAGTTCCCTGGTCATCCGTGCGATTCCAAGCAGCCTGCATCAGGCCAACCCGGTTGAACTCGTGCGCAGCGTTCTGGCAGACCTGTCGCAGCACGACGCCAGTTTCGTGGTCGAACGGGCACATGATGACTTGCTGGCTAGCATGGCCTGTCACGGCGCGGTGCGAGCCCATCGCGCACTCACGATTCCAGAAATGAATGCCTTGCTGCGTCAGATGGAAGCCACCGAACGGGCCGATCAATGCAACCATGGGCGACCCACCTGGCGCCAAATCAGTACCAAAGAGTTGGATACCCTCTTCCTGCGAGGACGCTAAAGCCAATCAGGCGACGCGTGGCTAGCGACTGTCCGACGCCACCCCGTCGCCATGGGCGATCGGAATTAGCCAGCGACAGACGCGACGCCCGGCTTGGGTTCCGAGACCAACAGTTCCACTTTAAACGCCTTGCGCAGGTGCTGATAGTAAGCCTCGGCCTCCGCAGCCGACCAAAGTCGGCGGTACTGGTCACGATTGCCCTGTGTCGCCTCTTTTTTGGCTTCTGCGCGAGGAACGATCTTGTTGACCTTTACCACGGCGTAGCCGCCATCCAACAAATCGACGCCTAGCCAGGCCGGCAATTGCCGCGCATCTGCGCGAAGCGCTGCGCTCACCAGAGTCAGGTCAAATTTTTCAGGCTGATCGCGAGACACCACCACTTCAGGCGATCGTGGTGCGGATTGAGGCGTCTGTACCCATGCCTTTAGTTTCGCAGCCCCTTCCTTGCGTGCCAGCTCAGCCGCCGCCTTGGACACCCATCGGGTGCGCACCTGGTCTTTAACGTCCTTCAAGTCCAGCGTGCGCGCCGGCTGATAACTGGTCATTCGACCAGCCACCAGCTGGTTGGCACCGATTTCGATGGCCTGGGTATTGAGCTTTTTGTCCATGACATCCGGTGTGAACAATGCCGCGAGAAATTTTTCGCTGGCCAATACGCCGGTACTTCCAACAGCCGGCCGACGCCCGATAGCGTCAGCACTTTTGATCTCGAGCTTGAGCTTTTGTGCCACCGGCTTGAGACTGTCCGATTGCTCGTACACCGTGTTGGTGAACTGCTCGGCAACCTCAGCGA
Organism: Comamonadaceae bacterium; assembly: GCA_038145425.1. GTDB lineage: Bacteria > Pseudomonadota > Gammaproteobacteria > Burkholderiales > Burkholderiaceae_C > Rhodoferax. The sequence continues at coordinate 21,317 of JAYQPP010000028.1, forward strand.
ATTTGCGCCTCGCCTCTTGCGTCTTCAAGTCAGCTTCGATGCCCGGGCGCAATTCCTCAAAGGTCTTTTGCTTAGGCAGCTTGACGTCCGTGAGTTGAATAATGTGAAAACCGAAGTCAGATTCGACCAGATCGCTGATGTCGCCTTTCTTCATGGCGAAGACGGCATCCTCAAAGGGCTTGACCATGGCACCTCGACTAAAAAAGTCGAGGTCTCCGCCATTGCTGGCCGAACCCGGATCTTCCGAATTTTTCTTCGCAAGGGCTGCAAAAGTAGCAGGGGCGGTGCGAACCTGCTTCAGAATGTCTTGTGCCCGGGCTTTGGCTTTTTGGCGGTCCGCTTCGGGGGCGGCCTTGGGCGCGTTGATCAGGATGTGGCTGGCGCGGCGCTCTTCCTTGCCGCTCAGGCGCTGGGCGTTTTGGTCGAAATAAGATTTCAGATCAGCCTCAGACACCTGCATGCTCTGCTTCACCGTTTCCAGATCGAGCGTGACGTATTCGATCTTCGCTTGTTCTGGCGCTTGAAACTGTGCCTGATTGGCCTTGTAGTATGCGTTCAGATCCTCTTCGGTTGGTGCGACTTTACCGCTGTAATCCTGCGGCTTGAAAGAATGGACCTCAATTGCGCGCCTTTCAAAAAAAGCATTCAGGCTGACATCGGCCACAGCACCACTGACCATGGCACTGGCCAGGACCCCGCCCTCCACCTGCTGCAGTGAGATATCCTGGCGGACATTGTTTTCAAATCCCTCAGGCGTCAGACCCTGGCTGGCGGCCAGTTGGCGATAGCGATCCATGTCGAGTTTGCCGTCGGGCTTTCGCAGCGACGCAATGCCAGGATCTTCCTGTAGAAAACGGGCCAGTCGGGCGTCGCTGGTCATCAGTCGAGAATCTTCAGCCGCAGCGGCTAGCACGCGTTGACGCACCAACTGCTGCAGTGTTGCGTAACGAGCTTCTTGTGAATCAAGAAACTTGGGATCGAGGTTGGGTGCGCTGGCCCGCAGCCGATCAACCTGCGTCCGATGCGCTGCATCCCATTGAGACTGGGTGATATCACGCCCTGCGACGCGGGCCACAGGCATTTCGTCCTGACGCATGCGGGTGTACCCATCAATGCCGAACAGCACGAACGACGGAATGATCAACAAAACCAAAATCGCCATCAGGATTTTGGTGTGATTGCGAATCATGTCGAACATAAACTAACTCTCCAGAGCAAACACAAAAAAGGCGAACCTCGTTCGCCTGTCACATGACTGGTGGGTGATGACGGGCTCGAACCGCCGACCTACGCCGTGTAAAGGCGCCGCTCTACCAACTGAGCTAATCACCCCGCGGGGCCACTAATTCAAAGCATCTTTTAGCGCTTTGCCAGGTCGAAACTTTGGAACCTTGGCCGACTCAATTCTAATCGAGCCGCCCGTGCGGGGATTGCGTCCAACGCGGGCCTGACGGCTCCCCGCCAAGAAAGTCCCAAAGCCCACCAGGGTCACACTATCGTCCGCTTTCAGGGCGCCTTCAATCAGTTTCAAAGCTGCTTCAAGCGTGCGCGAGGCAATTGCTTTTGGAACGTCAGCTTCCTGAGCAATGCGGTCAATCAATTCAGTTTTATTCATGGGATAAGCCTGTCAACCTCAGATCAATTTTTCTATTTCGCAGGGCGCCGCAGCGATTGAGCCACCGGGCGTGCGTTGGCCTTTGACTATAAAGCAATTAGGCGGTGGCCGATTTCCGTCAACAGCCCATCACGACACGGCCCGGCGCCCAAGACTGCCCATCGCGGAGCCTCGCCGATTAATCGATCGAAGGCATGGACCGATCGACCTCAGCTTTGCAGCAGGCGCTCAGCGATCGCCTGACCCAGCTGCGTCGTCGTGCCTGTGCCGCCGAGGTCGGGGGTTCGCGGCGCTTGACTTCCAGGCGTGAGCACGTCTTCGATCGCTTTCAAAATGGCGTCGTGTGCCGGCTTATGGCCCAGGAAATCGAGCATCATCGCCCCGCTCCAGATCTGACCGATCGGGTTGGCGATGCCCTTGCCAAAGATATCCGGCGCAGAGCCGTGTACCGGCTCGAAGAGCGAGGGAAACTTGCGCTCCGGATTTAGATTGGCGCTGGGCGCAATGCCGATGGTGCCGGTACAAGCGGGACCAAGGTCGCTCAGGATGTCGCCAAAAAGGTTGCTAGCGACCACCACGTCGAAGAAGTCCGGCCGCTGAACGAAGTGAGCCGTCAGGATGTCGATGTGAAACTTGTCGGTTTTGATCTCCGGATAGGACTTTGCCATCTCCTCCACGCGCTCATCCCAATACGGCATGGTGATGGCAATACCGTTTGACTTGGTTGCACTGGTCAGGTGCTTTTTCGGGCGTGACTGGGCCAGTTCATAGGCGAACTTGAGCACGCGATCGACACCATAGCGCGTGAAGAAAGCCTCCTGCATCACCATCTCGCGATCAGTGCCGGCAAACATGCGCCCACCGACGGCTGAGTACTCGCCCTCGGTGTTCTCCCGAACAATATACATATCGATTTCGCCAGGCGCGCGCGCGCTGCCGTCCCTGCGCACCACTGGCGCGACGATGCCCGGCATCAGGCGGGCGGGCCGTAGATTGACGTATTGGTCAAATTCGCGGCGAAACAAAATCAAGGAGCCCCACAGCGACACATGGTCTGCCATTTTTTCAGGCCAGCCGACAGCGCCGAAGTAGATGGCGTCATGCCCGCCGACCAACTCTTTCCAGTTGTCGGGCATCATCTTCCCGTGCTTTTCAAAATACTCCCAGCACGAAAAGTCAAAATGATCAAACTGCAAAGACAGGCCAAATTTTTTCTCTGCGGCCTTGAGCACGCGAACGCCCTCTGGCATCACCTCTTTACCGATACCGTCACCGGCGATCACCGCGATTCTTTTGGTTTTCATAACACTCTCTAATCACTCAGGAAACACGCGCACGAATTTCTGGCAAGGCCTTGCGCAGGTAATAGGCCATGGACCAGATGGTTAACATAGCTGCCAGCCAGATCAACCAGAAGCCCCAGATTCGGGTGTCGATCAGCCCAAACAGTTGCCCGTCAAACAACAGGAATGGGATGGCTATCATTTGCACCGTGGTTTTGAATTTACCCACCATGTGAACCGCCACGCTGCGTGAGGCGCCTATCTGGGCCATCCACTCGCGAAGCGCTGAAATGGCGATTTCACGGCCGATGATGATCAGTGCCACGAACACGTCAGCCCGCCCAAGGTTTACCAACACCAAGACGCAGGCGCACACCAGAATTTTGTCTGCCACCGGATCCAGAAACGCCCCGAACGCCGACATCTGGTTCAGTCGGCGCGCCAGGTAGCCATCAAGCCAGTCTGTGGCCGCAAACACCACGAACAGGGTGGTGGCCACGATGTTCTGTGTGGGTTTGTCGATCGGCAAATAAAAAACGACCACGATCAGGGGAATCGCCAAAATGCGCGCCCAGGTCATGATGGTCGGGATCGTCAAAAACATATCTGAATTGTGACACGCCCAAGGCCTGGCCAAGGCGACATTCAGTGGAGCGCGCGGTAAATTTCGCCTGCCAAATCCAGCGAGATACCGTCGACGGTTGCTAGGTCTTCCACCGAGGCCATAGCCACCCCACGCGGACCTCCAAACCGCTGCAACAAGCGAGCCCGTCTTTTGGGACCGACGCCTGCTATCTCTTCGAGCTTGCTTGCGCCGACGCGCACCCGGGCCCTGGCCGCGCGCATGCCGGTGATCGCAAATCGGTGCGCCTCGTCGCGAATCTGTGCCACCAGCATGAGCGCTGCTGAATCCTTGCCCAGATAAATTTTTTCTCGACCGTCAGCGAAGACCAACTCCTCCAACCCGACGCGGCGCCCAAGGCCTTTTTCAACGCCGACCAGCCTGGAAATATCGAGGCCAAGTTCTTCAAACACGGCACGCGCTGTCGATACCTGTCCTTTGCCGCCATCAATCAACACCAGGTCTGGCAAGGAAAGTACCTGACCTTGGGCCTGTTGCGGGTCTTCCTGAAAGGTTGGTGCGTACCTGCCGTATCGGCGCATCAAGACCTGACGCATCGCAGCGTAGTCGTCGCCCGGCGTGATGTTCTCAATGGTGTAGCGGCGATACTGACTGCCCTGCATCTTGTGGTTTTCGTACACCACGCAAGATGCCTGCGTCGCCTCGCCAGCGGTATGCGACACATCAAAACACTCCACCCGCAAGGCTTCAAGGCGGTCACTGGCGATGTCAAGCGCATCTGCCAGGGCACGGGTTCGGGCTAGCTGGGAGCCCTCCTCGGCCAGCAGGCGACTGAGCTGGAGCTGGGCATTGGTGATTGCCATATCCAGCCAGGCGCGCCGCTGTTCGCGTGGCTGATGAACGGCCTGTACCTTGATGCCAGTCTGCGCCTGCAGTGCACTGAGCAGACTTTTGCTCACAGGTACGCTGGTCACCAGATAAGGCGGCATTGGCACCTGCAGATAGTGCTGCGACAAAAACGCTTCCAGAATCTGCGCCGCCTGCTCTTGCTCGCTCAGGACGGTGTTGGCCTCCTGATCGAGTCCCGAGTTCAGGCCGTCATCCACATGCGCCGGGAAATAGGCGCGGTCACCCAGGTGACGACCACCACGGACCATGGCGAGGTTGACACAGGCACGGCCGCCAGCCACCTTGACCGCCAGGATGTCCACGTCACGATCCTGCACCGTTTCAATCGACTGTTGATGCAGCACCGCATTGAGCGCGCCGATCTGGTTGCGCAGTTCGGCGGCCTGCTCAAATTGCAGGCGTTCGGCATGCGCCATCATGCGCGCTTCCATGTCATTGACCAAGTCCATGGCGTCGCCATTCAGGAACTTTTGCGCGTCTGATAACTGCGCCAGGTAACTTTCAGCGCTGACCAGGCCGACACAGGGGCCGCTGCAACGCTTGATTTGATAAAGCAGGCATGGACGCGTGCGGTGATTAAAAACGGCGTCCTCACAAGTGCGAAGCCGAAAGACTTTTTGCATCAGCAAGATGGCTTCTTTGACCGCGTAGGCGCTGGGATAGGGCCCGAAATACTGATGTTTCTTCTCAATCGCACCCCGGTAATAAGACACGCGGGGAAATTGCCCGCCGTCGGGCGATTTGTTGACACCCTGGCCGGAATTCGGACTTGCTTCGCGCTGGCGAGCAGAAATTTTGAGATAGGGATAGCTTTTGTCGTCTCTGAACAAAATGTTGTAGCGAGGGTTGAGGGCCTTGATCAGATTGTTTTCCAACAACAATGCTTCGGCCTCGGAGCGCACCACGGTCGTTTCCAGGCGAGCAATCTTGCTCACCATATGACCGATGCGGGTGCCATCATGGCTCTTCTGAAAGTAGCTGCTGACCCGCTTTTTCAGGCTGATGGCCTTGCCCACGTACAAAACATCATCACTCGCATCAAAGTAGCGGTAGACGCCCGGCAAGTTCGGAAGGCCCGCCACCTGGCGCAATAAGGCCTGCGATGGCCCCGGTATCGACGTCGGATCCGGGCTGGCTGGCTGTGTGGCGGGCTTCACCGATCGCGATGAAACCTTTTTTCGGCCACCAGGCGTCTTGGAGGGGTTCGGCGCCGTTTCCGAATCGGCTGGCAAATCAGACATGCGCAGTATTGTGGACAATGACTCCCCATGCGGGCACAGGGATCGGTTGTGAGGCTGAGGTGGGCTATTTTCTGCCATGTGGTTGACAACTGGGGAGACCTGGGGGTCTGCTGGCGTCTGGCCTGCAACCTGGCTGCGCGCGGTCAGCTGGTTCGTTTGTTTGTTGATGACAGCACCATCCTGCCTTGGATGGCACCCAAGGGCATGCCAGGTGTCGAGGTACAGACCTGGTCGCCAGCTGCGCCCCTGGATCCTGCTGCGCTACACACCGATCGAATCGACGATGTCCTGATCGAGGCTTTCGGCTGCCAGGTGCCGACAGACTATCTGGAGGCCTTTGCGTTGCGCGCAAGGCAGACGCACCACTACGGCGCCCATTGGCTCAATGTAGAGTACCTGAGCGCTGAGCCTTATGCCGAGCAGTGTCATGGCCTGCCCTCACCCGTATCCGCTGGGCCCGGCGCAGGTCTGAGAAAACACTTTTTCTATCCGGGTTTTGTGCCAAAGACCGGCGGCTTGTTGCGCGAGAGGGATCTTGCGAAACAGCGTCAACGCTTCAGGCGTTCTAGATGGTTGAGGCAGCAAGGGATTGACTGGCGTGGCGAGCGCCTGGTCAGTCTGTTCTGTTACGAACCGGCGGCGCTGCCCGCATTGTTGTCCCAGTTGGCCGAAGGACCTGAGCCGGTGCTCATGCTTGTCTGCGCTGGGCGAGGTGCGCAGGCGAGCCGAAGAGCATGGCCAGCAGGCCCGGGCGCGAAGGGGAAGCTGCGACTGAAATTTTTGCCCCGGCTCAGTCAGGCGGATTTCGACCGGCTGCTTTGGGCCTGCGATCTGAATTTTGTGCGTGGAGAAGACTCCTTGGTTCGTGCACTGTGGGCTGGCAAGCCTTTTGTCTGGCAGGCCTACGAGCAGGCAGATGAGGCCCATCAGGTCAAACTGGCTGCCTTCCTGGACTGGCTGAAAGCGCCCGAGCATTTGCGTATCTTTCACCAGGCTTGGAACAACTCGACCTCCCGGGTGGACTGCGACCTCCCCCGCCTGAGTGCTGGCATGCTCAAAGACTGGAGCCTGGCCTGCCGCCGCGCCAGGCGTCAACTGCTCTCGCAGAAGGATTTAGCTACCCAGCTCATCGATTTCGTTGACCCCGGCCGCCTCCGGTAAACGCCATACCGATCGCCATCGGGCCCTGTTGGGTCCTCCAGGGCGTGGAAAGTAAACTAAAATAGAGGGCTTTTTACGTTGGGCGTCTCGTTGATTGAACTGGCCCAACACCCACGCCGCCGAAGCGGCTCCAACACTCCGATTCAGTATGAAAATCGCTCAAGAAATTCGCGCCGGCAATGTGATCATGCACGGCAAAGACCCGATGGTCGTCCTCAAAACCGAGTACAGCCGTGGTGGCCGCAACTCGGCAACCGTTCGCATGAAGCTCAAAAGTCTGATCGCCAACTTCAACACCGAGGTGGTGTTTAAAGCTGACGACAAGATGGATCAGATTGTTCTGGACAAGAAAGAGTGCACCTACTCCTACTTCGCCGATCCGATGTACGTCTGCATGGACCAGGAATACAACCAGTACGAGGTTGAGGCTGAAAACATGGGCGACGCGCTCAATTACCTCGAAGACGGTATGGCCGTTGAGGTGGTGTTCTATGACGGCAAGGCCATTTCAGTTGAATTGCCTACCAGCGTGGTTCGTGAAGTCACCTGGACTGAGCCGGCTGTGAAGGGCGACACCTCAGGCAAGGTGCTCAAGCCTGCCAAGATTGCGACGGGTTTCGAAATCGGCGTGCCGATTTTCGTGGCGCAAGGTGACAAAATTGAGATTGACACCCGTACCGGCGAATACCGTAAGCGGGTCTGAGCGGTCAGCTCATCCCGACAAGAGCTCCCCGTGGGGAGCTTTTTTTTGCCTGTTTGCTGCCAAAAGTTTCCGCCCGCGCTAACCGGGCAAAGAATTTCGCTTGTCCCAAATGAGCCGCGCGCGATTCGGTGTAGGCTTGCGCCATGAGCCGACTCCATTCGAACAAGCAGAAAGCCAGGCCCAGCAGTGGGCCCCAATCGCCGAAGGCAGGCAAGCCCTCGCAGCTGGCGGTTCGCAGGGTGCTGATTGATACCTACCATGAGAACGTAGCCTATTTGCACCGTCAGTGCGCGTTCTATCGGGCCGAAGGCTTTAAAGTGTTGTCCAAGATTGAAGTCAAGGCCAAGGGCAAAAGTATTTTGGCCACGCTCAATGTTGTTGACGACGCCGGCCTGGTTGCCGAACACGAACTCGGTCTGTCTCATGCCGCGTTCGAGCAGCTGGACATGGCCCCTGGCAGCCTGGTTGAGGTGGCGCAAGCCGAAGCGCCAGGTTCCATGCACGCCCTGCATCGCAAACTCGCCGGCGAGCGTCTTCAACTCAGCGACTTTCAGTCAATCGTCAACGACATCGCCAGCCACCGTTACTCCAAGATCGAACTCACCGCCTTCGTGGTCGCGTGCAATCGCGACGAACTGGACCGCGAGGAAGTGTGCTACCTCACACAGGCCATGATCGCGGCGGGCAAAACCCTGAGTTGGAACGCAGCCTTGGTGGTGGACAAGCACTGCATCGGCGGAATTCCTGGCAACCGGACATCCATGCTGGTTGTGCCCATCGTGGCGGCGCATGGCATGCTGTGTCCCAAGACCTCGTCGCGTGCAATCACCTCGCCAGCGGGTACTGCCGACACCATGGAAGTCCTGGCCAATGTGGAATTGCCGCTGGAGGCCTTGCGAGGCATTGTCCAGCGTCACAACGCATGCCTGGCTTGGGGCGGAACCGCCCACCTGTCGCCAGCGGACGATGTATTGATCTCGGTCGAGCGCCCCCTGGCCATGGACTCCGCAGGCCAGATGGTGGCCTCGATCTTGTCAAAAAAGGTCTCGGCGGGCTCCACGCATTTGCTGCTTGACATACCCATTGGGCCCACAGCCAAGGTCCGCACCATCTCTGAAGCACAGCGTCTGAGGCGACTGTTTGAATATGTGTCGCGTCACCTGGATTTGTCCATCGATGTGGTTATCACCGATGGCCGCCAGCCTATTGGCTTCGGCGTTGGCCCCGTGCTGGAGGCACGCGACGTGATGCGCGTCCTGCAGAATGACCCGCTTGCGCCGCTGGATCTAAGAGAAAAATCTTTGCGCTTGGCTGGTCGCCTGATCGAGTTTGACCCCGACGTACGAGGTGGTGATGGCTACGCGATCGCCAGAGATATTCTGGATTCCGGGCGCGCCTTGCAAAAAATGAACGATTTGATCCTGGCCCAAGGCGCTCACGCCTTCGACTACAAAGCGCCAGTCCTTGGGCAATTGAGTTTCGATGTACGCGCGCCAGGTCCAGGCCATGTGACCAGCATTGACAACCTACAGATCGCGCGCATCGCTGGCCTGGCTGGCGCACCTAAGATCCCTTGTGCCGGATTGGAGCTACACCGAAAACTGGGTGATCGCGTCAAAAAAGGTGAGCTGCTCTATCGGGTGTTCGCCGGCTACCCCAGCGACCTTGCGTTCGCTCGGCGTAGCGCAGAGCGCTCCAATGCCTATACGATCGGGAAGGCCTCGGACGTGCCGCAGGTGTTTGTCGACATTTAAAACCTAGACGATGCTTTTATATTTTGAAGACGAAGCGGACCTGGCGCTGCGCACGGCCCAGGCCGCGGACCTGCCTTGCGCCATGGTCCGCCGACACCGCTTTCCTGATGGTGAACTGAAACTGACCCTGCCCCCAAGCCTGCCCTCGCACACCGTGCTTCTGCGCTCACTGCACGCGCCGAACGAAAAAATTGTTGAGCTCTTGCTCACAGCACGTACTGCAAACACCCTGGGGGCGCGCAAACTCACCCTGGTTGCGCCCTATCTGGCCTATATGCGCCAAGATATGGCCTTCGCGCCGGGCGAGGTGGTCAGCCAGTCGGTGATCGGCCATTTTCTAGCCTCTTTGTTTGATGCTGTGATCACGGTCGACCCCCACCTGCACCGCATCAGTCGCCTGGATCAGGCCATCCCCACGGCGCAAGCCATTGCAATCAGCGGCGCGCCGATTTTGGCGGAGTGGGTCGCCAGAACACACAGTGCTCCTCTGCTCATCGGCCCGGATGAGGAGTCTGCACAATGGGTGAATTCGGCGGCCAGCGCCTACGGTTTTGACCACGCGGTTTGCCGCAAACAGCGCCGGGGCGACCGTGATGTCGACGTCGCGCTGCCAGATGTCGCGATTGAGGGTCGCCAGGTGGTGCTGATGGACGACGTGGCCAGTAGCGGCGAGACCCTCGTCCAGGCTGCGCGGCAATTGCGTCTGGCCGGTGCTGCAAGCATTGATGTGGCCGTCACCCATGCCCTTTTTGCGGATGATGCGGTGTTCCGTATCCAGCAAGCGGGCGTGCAACACATCTGGAGCACAGACTGCATCGCGCATGAGAGTAATGCCGTCAGTGTTGCAAATGAACTTGCAAAAACTATTTCAACTATATGATTTTTAAGGCTTTATGAAGTCAAATCCGAAACTGAATGCGCGCACATTGGCTGACGCCTGGGATGATCTCAAAGCGCACGCCGATGCCGGCTTTCCCCTTCAGGCCGACGCTTACCGTCTGGCTTTTAACGACCCTGAATTTCTGCTTCGCCGAGATACACGCGGCGTGCGGCTGCAGCTTGAAATGCTCAAACCCGACCTTGGGCAGCTTGAAGCGCAGATCCATCACACCATCGTGGTTTTTGGTGGTGCGCGCTTTTGTGAAGCCAGTGCCGCACAGGCGCGATTGGAACAAGCCCGAAGCCGGGGCGACGAAAAAGGCATTCGTCAGGCCGAACGACAGGTACGTAACGCCCATTACTACGACAAGGCGCGCGCCTTTGCCAGGCTCGTGGCCACGCACAGTGCGGCGATGCCGCTCAAGGACCGGCTTTACATCTGCACCGGTGGAGGCCCTGGCGTCATGGAGGCTGCCAACCGTGGCGCGCATGATGCTGGCGCACTGAGTGTGGGCTTGAATATCACCCTTCCCCATGAGGCCTCAGGCAACCCCTATGTGACCCCTTCACTGAGCTTCAAATTTCACTACTTTGCCATCCGCAAGATGCACTTCATGATGCGCGCGAAGGCGCTGGTGGCGTTTCCGGGCGGATTCGGCACACTCGACGAACTTTTTGAAACCCTGACGCTGGTCCAGACCAAAAAGGCACAACTGCTGCCCATTATTCTTTTTGGCTCTGCTTATTGGCGCCGACTGATCAATTTCGATGCCTTGGTTGAAGAAGGCGCCATATCCGAAGAAGACCTGGACATCATTCATTTTGTCGATGAGCCCAAACAGGCCTGGGACATCATTGCAAGGTTTTATCGCCTGGATCCGGCGGCGTAATCGGGTCAGCGA
>JAYQPP010000029.1:0-31522 GCA_038145425.1 Comamonadaceae bacterium
CGTCGAACCAGCCGCCTGTTGAGCCTGATAAACCTGATTGCGGAATGCAGCATCACCACCGGCAAAACTGGCACCACCCACGGCAACTTGTGTAACGACCTGCCCCTGAATTTTTGGCCCGACGCAATACGGACGAACGCTGGTCATGTACAAGCCATCTGGACTGGTGGTATCTAGCTCGACTGGAAAGTGTCGTCGCTTTGGATTAACCCGTTCAGTGGCAAAGCAGTCTCGGGGGTCTCTCACAGTCACTGGCACGTTGATGTTGCTGTGCACCGCCTTGAAAACACGTGACTGCGCTTCTGACCCAGCCTTGGTGCACACAAAGCGCTCGCGCGCCTCGATACGCTTGGTAATGTGACTGTTAATCAAAGCAAACTGTGGCGACACAGATGAACCCAAGGCATCCGTGACCGTGCGCAGATTGTTGACCTGAACAATCCGGAATTGATGATCAGTTTTTTGCTCACTCACGCATTCACGGATTGCGTATTCCTGGCCAGCTTTGATGTACTCACCAGGCTTGAAGTCAAATACACCACTGTCTGGATTGCCTGAAGACCCGCCAGGTGCAGTTGGCGCTGTTGCCACAGGCGGCATACCAGGCATGGATGGCCCAGGTATCGTCGGCAACGTCACGTTGGGCGGCATGCCTGGCGTATTCCCACCAGTGGGCGGCACCGGCAGGTTCGCCACAGGCGGCATGCCGGGCATGGATGGCCCAGGTATCGTCGGCAACGTCACGTTTGGCGGCAGCTGGGCCGTTCCGCCACCGCCTGGTACACCAGGAGGACCATAGGGTGGTTGCCCCGTCATACCCGGACCTTGCCCACCAGGCCCACCATAAGGTGGCTGACCCGTCATCCCAGGGTCTTGCCCACCAGGCCCACCATAAGGTGGCTGGCCAGTCATCCCAGGGTCTTGCCCACCAGGCCCACCGTAGGGTGGCTGACCCGTCATACCCGGGCCTTGCCCACCGGGCGGACCATAGGGTGGCTGTCCCGAGGGCGCGGGGACAGAACCCCAAGGTCCGGTCGGAAACGGCGACGGCGACGCCATGCACATGCGATATTGATTGAGACACCACATTTCCCGCTCAGAAACCGGCGGCGGGGCCTCAGCGACCGGCGGTGGCGCGGTTGGCGCAACCGGCGGTTGTTCTGGCGCCAGCGGCTGGTTGTTACCCCCTGACGGCGTCACGGGTGGCGGCGCGGTTGTTGGCGCCGTACCCATCGGCGGAATCCGAGGAATTGATGGAAGCAAGACCAAAGGCGGCGCTGGTGGCGCTGAAGCGGCAGGCGGCGCCGCTGGCGCTGGCGCAGGCGCAGGCGATGCCGCGGCATATTTCACGAACTTGAACGCAGTAGCCCCTTTGCGATCGGTATTAGCCTTGAGCAAGCCACCCACAACCCGCACATACTGCTTGTTGCGCATGTTGCGAATCACGTAACTACCAGAACCCACAGGCTCGACGCTCCACTGCATGTCCAAAACACCAGGATCGCAGCTTCGGTCTTTCTTCAGGTTCAGCGTGTTGGTGTTGTTGATGGTCTCCAGCCAGCGCCCGTCAATGGTGTTGCGCATCCAGCGTCCATAGTTCTGGCCCGGAATGCCAAAAAGCTCGAAGGTTTCCCAGGCGCGCCCAGCGTCTCTGGGCGGCGATGCAGCGCCCAGACCCACCAGGTCGTTGCGCCCCTCTGCGGTAACGCCGCCTCTGGCCAGCTTGCCCGAGGCAGGGTCCGCAAAGCTCCAGGTGCCATACCGTATGTCTGATTCGCACCCTGCCGCAAAGACCCCGCTGGTACTGGCCAGAAACACTAAACACGCTGTCCCAAAACTACAAATTAACCGCATCACGGGTCTCCACTTTTTTGAATATTTACTTTTGTTATGCCCACGCTTCACATCAGCCAATAACCCCCCATACACGCTGAAGTGCTGACACAGAGAGGTAGACGCTGAGCTTTTGTGGCTTGCCGGATGAAGTATCTAACCAAGGTTTGCGATTTGTCAACAAACCTTTTTGTATCTGGTGTTCGGGCACAAAAAAGCCCGCCTAGGTCCACACCGGGCGGGCTTGATGAACAGATGGTGCCGGTTGTCGGATTCGAACTGACGACCTACCGCTTACAAGGCGGTTGCTCTACCAACTGAGCTAAACCGGCACGCCTCAAATTTTACATGGCTCACCTCTGGAGCAAACCAAGATTTGGTGGCAGCCTACTTGACGCGCGTCAGCGTCGGACGGCGCGATGACGGTTCAGCTGACGATGTGTCGCGCGGCGCGGCCGAAGGCGATGGGCTGGGCGCGTCAGTGACAGGAAAGGCCATGCCTTGGCCGTTTTCACGGGCAAAAATCGCTTCAACGCGACCGACTGGCACAAAGATCTCTTTGACGGCGCCGGAGAACCGCGCCTTGAAAGACAAGTAGTCCTGGTCAATCTTCAAATCGGTAGTGGCATCCCAGCTGATGTTGAGAACAATCTCTCCGTCCTGTACGAACTGCTGGGGTACCACGGTCGCGTCGTCAACCTTGACCCGGATGTAAGGCGTCAAGCCGTTGTCGGAGCACCATTCATGCAGGGCACGAATCAAATACGGCCGCGTTGACGTGGGCGTTGCACCAGCGGAGTCGACCATACGTGTTGGTCCGGAACGCCTTATTTGCGCATTACTTTTTCAGACGGGGTCAGCGCCTCAATGTACGCTGGCCTGGAGAAGATCCGCTCTGCGTACTTAAGCAGAGGTGCCGCGTTTTTGCTCAGCTCGATACCGTAGTAATCCAGACGCCATAGCAAGGGGGCAATGGCTACGTCAAGCATGGAAAAACCATCGCCCAACATGTACTTGTTCTTCAAAAACACCGGGGCCAGTTGTGTCAGGCGATCACGAATGTGGGCGCGCGCCTTATCCATCGCCTTGTCGTTGGGCTTAAGGTGACGCGCTTCCAGCGTGGTGACGTGCGTGAACAACTCTTTTTCAAAATTCAGCAGAAACAGGCGAACACGTGCGCGGTCCACCGGGTCGCCCGGCATCAACTGCGGATGCGGAAAACGCTCGTCGATGTACTCGTTAATGATGTTGGACTCGTACAGGATCAGGTCACGCTCGACCAGGATAGGAACCTGGCCGTACGGATTCATGACGTTGATGTCCTCGGGCTTGCTGTACAGATCCACATCCCGGATTTCAAAGTCCATGCCCTTTTCGAACAGGACAAAACGGCAGCGGTGGGAAAAGGGACAGGTTGTTCCGGAATACAGCACCATCATGATGGCATCTCCATAAATCATTAAGGGGGCAGCAAGCGTCTTCGCTCTCTACCCCGATGCACGCCCACCCACTGTCGGGTCAGGCACAGCAAAATCGTTGGTCGGCGGCTTACTTGATGTCTTTCCAGTAGGCCTTGTTGAGCATTCGGGTGCTGAAGATCAAGATCAGGAGAAACAGCAACACCCAAACGCCCAGGCTCAGCCTTTGCGATTGCGAGGGCTCTGCCATCCACTGCATGAAATTCACCAGGTCGGCCATCTGGTCGTCAAATTGCGCTGGCTTCATGCTGCCCGGCGTGACCTGCTCCCAGCGCTTGAAAACCTTGGTTTTCTCGCCATGCTGCACCACGTCTTCGAACACGGCACGACGCTCACCTTGAAGCTCCCACATCACATGAGGCATGGCCACATTGGGATAAGCCAGATTGTTCCAGCCAGTGGGCTTTTCGGCATCACGATAAAAGCCGCGCAAATAGGTGTACAGGTAGTCACCCCCCGTGCCCTGGGACCCTGCCCTGGAACGCGCAATGACCGTCAAGTCAGGTGGCGTGTTGCCAAACCAGTCTTTGGCCTGGCGCGCATCAATCGATGCGTTCATGGTCTCGCCGATCTTCGAGTCAGTGACCAGCAGGTTGTCTTTGATCTGGTCCTGGCTCAGGCCCAGGTCTTGCAACTTGGTGTAGCGCATGAAGGACGCCGAGTGACAGTTCAGGCAGTAGTTCACAAACAGCTTGGCGCCGTTTTGCAAAGCTGCTTTGTCGGCCTGCCGGTTGGGCACTTTGTCCCAGGGGGCACCCCCCTCGCTGGCTTGCAGCGTGCCAACCAGCACAAAACCAGCCACCACTGTCAACGCACATTTCTTGATAAAGCCCATGGTTGTCATGTTGGTTCTCCAGATCAGTGGGCCTTGAAAGTCACGCGCTCGGGCACCTGCTTAGGCGTACCCAAGCGGCTCCACCACGGCATCAACAGGAAGAAGCCGAAATAGAACAAGGTCCCCAACTGGGCAATCCGGTTAAAGACCGGTGACGGCGCCTGTGTGCCCAGATAACCCAGCACCAGGAAGTCAATCACAAACACGGCGTAGACGTACTTATGCCAGTCGGGCCGATATCGAATCGACTTCACCGGGCTGTTGTCAAGCCAGGGCAGAAAGAACAGGATGACCACACCGCCGCCCATGGCGACAACGCCCCAGAATTTGGCGTCGATCGACCACATCATGGCTAGCAAGACCACCGCTGCCACGGCAATGGCGCCCTTGAAGATCACTGCCAACTGGCTCTTGACCACCGCCAGCGCAGCGGCAACAGCGACAAACACCATCAAGACATAAACCAGCTCGGTCGTCACCGCGCGAAGCAGCGAATAAAACGGCGTGAAATACCAAACGGGCGCAATATGGGCTGGCGTCTGGAAGGGATTGGCCGGAATGAAGTTGTTGTATTCCAGGAAGTAGCCGCCCATTTCAGGGGCGAAGAAGACGATGGCCGAGAACACGAACAGAAAAACAGTCACGGCAAAAATGTCATGCACTGTGTAGTACGGATGGAAAGCAATGCCATCCAGCGGTTTGCCATTGGCGTCTTTCTTGGCTTTGATCTCGATGCCGTCAGGGTTGAGCGAGCCAACCTCGTGCAGCGCAATGATGTGCGCCACCACCAGACCCAGCAGCACCAGCGGCACGGCAATCACGTGAAAGCTGAAGAAGCGGTTCAGGGTCGCATCACCCACCACAAAATCGCCCCGAATCAACAGGGCCAGGTCAGGGCCGATCACCGGGATAGCCGAAAACAGGTTCACGATCACCTGGGCGCCCCAGTAGCTCATCTGCCCCCAGGGCAGCAGGTAGCCCATAAAAGCCTCGGCCATCAGCACCAGAAAAATCGCACAGCCAAAAATCCAGACCAGCTCGCGCGGCTTGCGGTAACTGCCGTACATCAGGCCTCTGAACATGTGCAAATAAACCACCACAAAGAAGGCGGAGGCACCGGTTGAGTGCATGTAACGAATCAGCCAGCCCCAGGGCACGTCGCGCATGATGTACTCGACAGAGCCAAACGCCAGGGCGGCATCCGGCTTGTAGTGCATCACCAAAAAGATGCCGGTCACGATCTGGATAACCAGAACCAGCAAAGACAAAACGCCAAACACGTACCAGATGTTCAGGCTCTTGGCAGCGTAGTACTCGCTCATGTGCTCCTTGAACATCTTGCTCAAGGGGAAGCGGTTGTCGATCCAGTTCAGCGCCTTCTCACCGATCGGCGCGTTTGGAGAGATTTCTTTGAATTCAGCCATGGTCATGGTCCTCAAGCTTTCTTGTCTTCGCCGATAAGCAGCTTGGTGTCGGAGAGGTACATGTGAGGCGGTACCTCCATGTTGTCCGGCGCGGGCTTGTTCTTAAAGACGCGGCCGGCCAGATCAAAGGTCGAGCCATGGCAGGGGCACAAAAAGCCGCCCGCCCAGTCGCCGGGCAAGGAAGGCTGGGCGCCAGTCTGGAATTTGTCGCTGGGCGAACAACCCAGGTGCGAGCAGATGCCCACGACAACCAGGTACTCAGGCTTGATGGAACGGGCCTCATTGCGGGCGTACTCAGGCGTCAGCTCGCCTGGGTTTCGCTCAGACTTCGGGTCCGCCAATTCGCCGGTGAGCTTGGGCAGCGTGGCGAGTTGCTCTGGCGTGCGACGAACAATCCAAACAGGCTTACCACGCCATTCAACCGTCATCTTCTCGCCAGGCTTGAGGGCGGAAATATCGGCCTCAACAGCCGCGCCGGCTGCTCTTGCCTTTTCAGACGGCTGAAAAGAACTAACGAATGGAACGGCAACAGAGACCCCGCCCACGGCACCAACACAGCCAGAGGCGATCAACCAAGTTCGCTTGCTGGCATCAACGGCACCACCCTCAATTTGAGCTTCACTCATGAGAATCCTCAAACAAAATGACCATCAATGAAATAACAGCGTATTGTAGCGGAGCACCTTGGCAGCCTCTAACCCGTCTGCTGGTTCCAGAGCCCTGCAAAGGCCTGAAAAAGCCCAAAACGCGGCCAACAGGACAGCCGGGCGGCCACACCTTGGCAAGGCGCGAGGAAAAACGCATCAAGCCATCTGGCGCGCCACTCGGATCGCTTGGATCAGGCTACTGGGGTTGGCAATTCCTTTTCCGGCGATGTCAAAGGCAGTGCCGTGGTCTGGACTGGTGCGCACCAGTGGCAGACCCAGCGTCACATTAACGCCTTTGTCCATGCCGAGGTACTTCACCGGAATCAGCCCTTGATCATGGTACAGGGCTACCACGACGTCGAATTCACTCTCCGCTGCATCCCGCGTGTCAAGCGATCGTCGCGCGCGCATGAAAACAGTGTCGGGCGGCTGCGGGTCACTGACCGTGAGCCCGCGCGAGCGCGCGGCCTTCACAGCGGGCATCAGCACGTCGAGTTCTTCCCGCCCGAATAAACCGCCCTCGCCGGCATGCGGGTTCAGCCCAGCGAGCGCGATTCGCGGGAAGCGGCCCAAAGATGTTTTCAGGGCTTCATGGGTAATCAGCAAGGTTTCCAGCACCCGGTCAACCGTGACCAGCGCCAAGGCTTGCCGCAAGGCAACATGGATGCTGACCAAGACCACCCGAATTTCGTCATTGGCCAGCATCATGCGCACCGGGCACGCCGCAACCGACACGCCCAGGTGACGGGCCGCCTGCGCCTGCAGCATTTCGGTGTGACCCGCAAACTCACTGTAAGGCGCGCCAGCCAAGGACAAGGCTGCCTTGTTCAAAGGAGCTGTCACCATGGCAGCAATCTCCCCCGCCAAAGCCGCCTGGGCCGCCCACACCACGCAATCGCCGGCCATCTTGCCCGCTTCAGCGCTGACCTGGCCCCACGCTGGCACTGCGGCATGGGGCTGGCTGGCCATCGCCCACAAGGGCAGGCTGCCCGGCGGGCAATCCGGCAAAGACGCCAAATCGTCTAGCACCACAACGGGCAAAAGCACGCCATCAGCGCAGACCAGGGCAACAGCGCGGCGCACACTGGCGAGGTCTCCCACCACAAAGCAACCCCGTGTCAGCTCAGGCTCTTGCAAATAGGCCTTGACAATGGTTTCGAGGCCCACACCAGCCGCGTCACCCTGAGTGATGGCAATTGCTTTGGTCATGGCTGTACCGCAAGCAAGGCGCGCCTCAGGCGGGGTTGTCGATATCGACATGCACATGCGCCAGGCCATGGCGTTGCGCCAGGTCTTCAGCCAGGGCCTGAACACCATAACGCTCGGTCGCATGGTGGCCGCAAGCCAGAAATGAGACGCCCGCCTCGCGAGCGATGTGCGCTTGGGGCTCGGAGATTTCGCCGGTTATGAACGCATCGGCGCCGGCGGCAATGGCGGACTCAAAGTAGGACTGCGCGCCCCCGGTGCACCAGGCAAGTCGCCGAATCGGCCGATCCGAACCAATGGCCAGGGTCACACGGCGCTGCAAGGCCTGGCCCACATGATCCGCCAAGGCCTGGGCGGTCGAAAAAACCTGGCCGTCGGCCCTTGTGCCCAACCAACCCAAGTCCTGCTCACCGAAACGCGCATCGCCCACCAGGCCCAGCACCCTGGCCAGTTGGGCGTTATTACCCAGTTCCGCATGCGCATCCAGCGGCAGGTGGTAAGCCAATAAGTTGATGTCGTGCGCCAGAAGCAAACCCAGGCGCTGGCGAAGCCAGCCCGTCACACAAGACCCCTGCCCGCGCCAGAACAGTCCGTGATGGACGATGAGTGCATCGGCCTTGTTTTCAATCGCAGCCTCAATCAAAGCCAGGCTGGCTGTGACCCCTGAGACGATCTTACGGATCGTGGGCCGACCCTCCACCTGTAAGCCGTTCGGGCCGTAGTCGCGAAACCGTTCTACGGCCAACAACTCGGTCAGCTCAGCCAACAAGTCCTGACGATCGACCACCCTGCTTCCCCCTTACTGGTACACACCTTTACGCCAACCCGCCTGGCGGGCCGCCCATACCAACACTGCCGTTTAGCGCTGATCCAGCAGTCTTCGGTCCGCCTAAGACGCCGCCTCGGCGTCCTGCTCTTTCGTGGTGTGCTTGATGAAAAGCTGGGCAGCGCGGATACCGACCTCATACAACAGGCACATGGGAATCGCCAGTGCCAGCTGCGAGATCACATCAGGCGGCGTGACGATCGCCGCAATGATGAACGAGAGCACGATAAAGTAGCCGCGAAACTGTTTGAGCTTTTCGATCGAAAAAATACCCATGCGGGCGAGCACCACAACAGCCACCGGCACTTCGAACGCGAGCCCAAAGGCCAAAAACATGGACAAGACGAAGCTCAGGTAAGCCTCGATGTCGGGCGACGCCGTGATGCTCTTGGGCGCAAAACCCTGGATAAACGCAAACACCCGACCAAACACCAGAAAGTAACAAAAGGCCACGCCAACGAAAAACAGCACCGTGCTGGAAAACACCAGCGGCAGCACCAACTTTTTCTCATGGCTGTACAGGCCAGGCGCCACAAAAGCCCAGAGCTGGTACAGCACCACCGGCAGGGCAATCATGAAAGCCGTCATCAACATGACCTGCAACGGCACCATGAAGGGCGAAATCACCGAGGTGGCGATCATGGTCGAGCCCTTGGGCAGATGCGCTACCAGCGGCTCGGCCAGAATGTCATACAAGGCGCCAGGCCCGGGGTACAGCGCCAAACCCACAGCGACAACGAGCACGGCCAGCGTTGCCTTGACCAGACGGTCACGCAGCTCGACCAGATGCTGGACGAAGGGCTGCTCGGTGCCGGCTAGTTCGTCCTGGCTTTTCGGCGCGTCACTCATGAGGGCGTCTTGACCGGGCGGTACCTGGCCACTCGCGCGGCGCCAGACAAAGCCTTGGTGCGCACACCCGAGCGCGCCTTGTACCAGGTGGGCGTTGCGCCCCGCTTGAGGCGCCAGTTTTTCTTCGGATGATGGTACTCGGGCGCAATCTGCGGAAACGCTGGCACCTCATCCATGGACGGGCTGACCGCATCCTGCGTGGCATCGGACCAGGCTTTTTCAAAGTCGTCGGCCTCGCTTTGCACACTGCTTTGCACATCTTTGGCGGCCGATTCGACGTTTTCCTTCATTTTCCGGAGCTCGTCGAGCTCCATCGAACGGTTGACCTCAGCCTTCACGTCAGAGACATAGCGCTGCGCCCGGCCTAGAAGCGTGCCCACCGTGCGCGCAACACCAGGGAGCTTCTCCGGGCCGATCACGATCAAGGCGACCGCCCCGATCATTGCCAGCTTGGATATGCCAAGATCAATCATGCGTCCACGCTGTCAAAGCTTCAGGACTTTTGCTTGGCTTCGACGTCGATCGTGTCTTTGTCCTTGGCCGCTGTCGCATTGGCCACCTGGGCTGTCTCAGCCGGCTTTTCAGCGCCGGCAGCCCCGCCGTCTTTCATGCCGTCTTTGAAGCCCTTGACCGCGCCGCCCAGATCGCTGCCAAGGTTCTTGAGCTTCTTGGTGCCAAAGACCATGATCACAATCAGCAAAACAATCAGCCAGTGCCAGATCGAAAAAGTACCCATAACAAACTCCTAAGGAATCGGGAAATTTTAAGCGTGCGACCAGCGCTTGGTGGGCCGGTAAGCGAATTAACCCCTGGACCAGGGCCTGGGGCCGCCCATGACATGCACATGGAGATGATGGACCTCCTGCCCACCCTGCGCCCCGTTGTTGCAAACGATTCGAAAGCCGCCCGAGGGATAAGGCTCACAGCCCTGCTCGAGCGCCAGTCGCGGTGCCAGGGTCATGATGCGTCCCATCAGGGCTGCATCGGCGTCCTGCAGCGAGGCCATGGAAGCGATATGCCGCTTCGGGATGATCAGAAAATGCACGGGCGCCCATGGCGCAATGTCGTGAAAGGCGAACAAGTCGTCATCCTCGTAGACCTTGCGCGAGGGTATCTTTCCCTCAATGATCTTGCAAAACAGGCAAGCGGGATCTGTCATTCGCTGATCGGCGCTCATTCGGGCAACTCCATCGCAAGGCCTTTGTTCATGCGTACCATGCCCACCACGATACGGTAAAAAAACCAGGCTGAAATTAAAAACCAGGCGAACCAGCCTGGAAACACAAAAACAAACCACAGGGGCAGGGTGATCAGGTACAGGATGGCGGCAATGACCACGGTACGGATCCGCCATCGAAAGTGCGACGCGTGCCAGGTGCCCTGCGCGCCTTCGCGCTTGACCAAATCCAGCACCAAGGCCGCCACCAGCAAAACCGGGCCGAGCTGCGCACCCGGAATAAGCGCGGCCACAGCCACGATCAGGTGCAGCACGTAGCTGATGGTGCCAACCGTATTCAGCGCCTGCAAGCGCTCGAGCTCGTGCAGCGAAGCCTGCGACTCTGAACCCTCGGCAAAGTCTTGCGTCATGGGCTTAACCGCCAACGGATTGTGCGCGGGCCTGAGCCTTGCGCGCGGCCTTCTCGTCCAAGCCACTGGTGCCAGCGCGCCGCTCAAGCTCGGCAAGCACATCCGACGGGGAAAGCCCTTGGTGAGCCAGCAGGATCATGCAATGGAACCACAGGTCCGCCACCTCGCTCACCACCTTGCGCTTGTCACCGCCATTGACCGCATCTTTAGCAGCCATAACCACCTCAGTGGCCTCTTCACCAATCTTCTTGAGGAAGGCGTCGGGGCCTTTGAGAAACAGCTGCGCGACATAACTCGCTGTCGCATCGCCACCCCGCTCGGGTAGCCGGCTTTCGATCACCTGCGCCAAAGCGGACAGGACCGATTCACTTGTCTGTTTGTCGCTCATGGGATAGGTCGGTAAATACTGGCCGGGTCTTTCAAAACGGGCTCGGTGACCTCCCAAGCCCCCTCACGGTAGGTCCGAAAAAAACAACTGTGCCGCCCCGTGTGACAGGCAATGCCCGGATCATGGCCCTCTTGCGTTACCGTCAGCAACACCACATCGGCGTCGCAGTCAATGCGCACATCATGCACCTTTTGAACATGACCCGACTCCTCACCCTTGAACCAGAGCTTTTGACGGGATCGGCTGAAATACACCGCCTGGCCTGAATCCAGGGTTTTTTGCAGCGCCTCGCGGTTCATCCAGGCAACCATCAGGATGGTGTTGCTGCCGGTTTCCTGCGCGATCGCTGGTACCAGGCCGCTGGCGTCCCATTTGATTTGGTCCAATGCGTTCATAGAACCATTGTCGGTCATCTCAAGACCTGGCTACCCAGGGGGCTCTAGAGGCGCACGGGAATGCCGCGCTGCGCCATACACGCCTTGGCCTGAGCGACCGTGAACTCACCGTAGTGAAAAATGCTGGCAGCCAGCACAGCGTCGGCGCCGCCCAGTTGCACACCATCGGCCAGATGCTCGAGCGTGCCCACGCCACCAGAGGCGATCACCGGTACATCAACAGCATCGCTAACCGCTTTAGTCAGTGCCAGATCAAAGCCCGACTTGGTGCCATCCCGATCCATGCTGGTCAGCAGAATTTCGCCGGCACCGAACTGGGCCATTTGGGTCGCCCATGTCACCGCATCAAGGCCAGTGTTGCGCCGCCCACCGTGGCTGTACACATCCCAGCCTTCACCTCGGTCGAGTAAGTCCTGTCCAAAGCGGCGCTTGGCGTCAATGGCCACCACGATGCACTGCGCGCCATATTTGCCCGACACCTCCTGGATCAGCTCCGGGCGGGCAATGGCCGCGGAATTGAAGCTGGTTTTATCGGCGCCAGCGTTGAGTAAACGGCGCACGTCGCCCAGGCTGCGCACGCCACCACCCACCGTCAGCGGGATGAAAACCTGGCTGGCCACCGCCTCAATGATGTGCAGGATCAGGTCACGCTCATCGCTGGTGGCCGTGATATCCAGAAAGGTCAACTCGTCAGCGCCTTGCTCGTTGTAGCGCGCGGCAATTTCCACCGGGTCACCGGCGTCGCGCAACTCGACGAAATTCACGCCCTTGACAACCCGACCGCCAGTGACGTCCAGGCAAGGAATGATGCGTTTGGCAAGCAAGAGTGTTCTCGGTTTGCTGGTCTATTTTTGGCCTCGGCCACGCCGCGCGCGGCCCACATGCCAAGCCTATCGACTCGCCTTAGCCGTTGAGTTCGTCCGCCCGTTCCTGAGCGGCTTCAAAGTCCAGGTCTCCGGTGTAAATGGCCCGACCGCAGATCACGCCCTCCACGCCTTCGTCTTCTACCTCACACAAGGCTTCGATATCATCCATGTTTCGCAGGCCACCCGAGGCAATCACCGGGATGGTTAGCGCCTGCGCGAGACGGACCGTAGCCTCAATATTGATACCGGTGAGCATCCCATCGCGACCGATGTCGGTGTAAATGATCGACTCCACGCCAAAGTCCTCAAATTTTTTACCCAGATCGATCACATCATGGCGGGTGAGCTTGCTCCAGCCATCGGTCGCCACCTTTCCGTCCTTGGCATCAAGGCCTACCAGGATGTGCCCACCAAACGCGGTGCAGGCGTCTTGCAAGAAGCCTGGGTTTCGAACCGCTGCCGTGCCAATGATCACATAGCGCAAGCCTGCATCCAGGTAACGCTCAATGGTGTCCAGGTCGCGAATACCGCCACCAAGCTGCACGTCGACCTCGCTGCCGATTTCTTTCAAGATGCGGCGAATGGCATTCTCGTTTTTCGGCTGCCCGGCGAATGCACCATTCAAATCCACCAGATGAACCCGACGGGCACCTTTGTCCACCCAGTTGCGCGCCATCGCCGCTGGGTCCTCGCTGAACGTGGTCGACTGCGTCATGTCGCCCTGTTGCAAACGAACACACTGACCGTCCTTCAGGTCAATCGCGGGAATGAGGAGCATGATGCAAGTTAAAAGCGAACAGAAAAATGTTAAGGCGGTCTACGCAGGCCGTTCAGGATCACCTGATGAATCGCAGCATGAAGTCAGGATAGAGGGAAGCGGCGCGCGTGAAAGTGGAGCAAGGTCTTGGAATGAGAACACCGTCAAGGTGTCCAATTCAGGAAATTTCGATACAGGGCAATGCCGTGGTCTGCGCTTTTTTCAGGGTGGAACTGGGTGGCAAAAATGTTATCACGCGCAATGGCAGAAGTGAAACGCCCACCGTAGTCGGTCTCGCCCGCAATGTGGCGCGCATCCGACGGTCTGGCATAAAAACTGTGTACAAAATAGAAGTAGCTGCCCTCCGGTATGCCCGACCAGATGGGATGCGGGCGAGCACCATCGCGTGCCTGCCACACCTGGTTCCATCCCATCTGCGGCACCTTGAAGCGGCTGCCATCGGCCTGCTTTTTCCCAGCCACCTCAAAGCGAAGCACCTGGCCGGGAATCAAACCCAGGCCCGGCGTGTCGCCCTCGGCGCTGTGGTCTAAGAGCATTTGCATGCCCACGCACACACCAAACATGGGTTTATTTCGGGCCGCTTCCAGCACCGAGGCTAACAGGCCCGAGTCGCGCAGTTCGCGCATGCAATCGGGCATGGCGCCCTGACCTGGCAGAACGACACGCTCAGCGCTGCGAACCACCTCGGGGTCTGAGCTGATCAACACCTCAAAGGGACTGTTCGCACTGGCCGCAAGGACCGCTTGAGAGACCGATCGCAAATTGCCCATGCCGTAGTCGACCACCGCGACAACCCGGCGCGCTACCCGATCAGCTAAAGCCATGTTGTCTTCACCACACTAAAGGCCAAGCAGCGATCAGAGGCGCTTACAAGCTACCCTTGGTCGACGGAATCCGCCCCCCGGAGCGCGGGTCCATTTCCAGCGCCTGGCGCAACGCGCGCGCAAAGGCTTTGAACACGGTTTCTGCCTGATGGTGTGCGTTGGAGCCGCGCAGGTTATCAATGTGCAGGGTGACGAAGGCGTGGTTGACAAAACCTTGGAAAAACTCGTGCATCAACTGGCTGTCAAAAGTGCCGATCATGCCGCTGGTGAACGGAACATCCATGATCAATCCGGGGCGGCCGGAGAAGTCGATCACCACGCGCGAGAGCGACTCATCCAGTGGCACATAGGCATGACCAAAGCGGCGGATGCCTTTTTTATCGCCGACGGCCTGATGAACAGCCTGACCCAGCGTGATGCCCACGTCCTCGACGGTGTGGTGGCCATCGATGTGCAAATCACCCTTGGCCCGGACCGTCAGGTCGACCAGACCATGACGGGCGATCTGATCGAGCATGTGATCAAAAAATCCAATGCCCGTTGCCAGATCGGCCTTGCCACTGCCGTCCAGGTTGACGCTGACCACGATCTGCGTCTCAGCCGTGTGACGAACCACCTCGGCCTTGCGCGGGGCAGCTGGTCCTTTGGTCTCGGTGAGGGCTTTTTTGGTCATAGGGAAGCTTTCAAAGCAGCAATCAACTTTTGATTTTCGTCAGCAGTGCCCACCGTCAGGCGAAGGCACTGCGACAGAAGCACATGCATTTTAGAAACGTTCTTCACCAAAATGCCGTTTGATCGCAAAGCCTCAAAGACGCGTGACGCATCGGGCACCCGTACCAGAATCATGTTCGCCTGGCTGGGGAACACGGTCACACCCGGCAGTGCCGCCAGGTCCGTCTCAAGGCGGCGACGCTGTTCGCAAATATCGGTGGCCTGCTCTTTGAAGACCTGGACATGGTCAAGCGCAAACAGGGCACACTCGTAGTTCAACACGCTGATGTTGTACGGCGGGCGAACCTTGTCGATCTCATCGACCAGCGCTTTGGGCCCCATCAAATAACCCAGTCGAACACCCGCCAGACCGAACTTGCTCAGAGTGCGCACCAGCAACACATGGTCATGCTGGGCCAAGCGGTCGATGTAGCTTCGGCTTGAAAAGGGCTGATAGGCTTCGTCCATCACGATCAGGCCGCCCTGGGCGCCTTGCGCCTTGATGATGCGCTCGAGCACCGCATCATCCCAGAGGTTTCCAGTGGGGTTATTTGGATAGGCCAGGTACAGCAAGGACGGCCGGTGCTGCGCGATCGCGGCCAACATGGCTGCTTCATCTAGGGCAAAGTCAGCTTGCAAGGGGATGCCGTGGAAGGCCAGGCCCTGTAACTGGGCGCTCATCGCGTACATCACAAAGCCAGGCACCGGTGCCATCACGCTGGCGCCTGGCACGTCACAGGCGATCGCCAACAGGGAAATCAGTTCATCCGAGCCATTGCCCAGCATGATTTCACAGCCATCGGGCATGCCAGCGTAGCGGGCCAAAGCCGAGCGCAGGTCATTCACCCGCGCATCGGGGTAGCGGTTCAAAGCCAAGGCGCCGAGCCGCTGACCCAAGGCATGCTGCAAGGCCAGCGGTAAGCGGTGCGGGTTCTCCATCGCATCGAGCTTGACCAGGCCGGTGGATTCCTGGATGGCATAGGCATGCATGCCCTGCACATCCTGACGGATGCGAGACGCCCAGGCTGGTTTACCAGAACTCATGGTTGCACTGCGGCGCCCGCATCGGGCTCCAGTCGCAGTTCCGCCGCCCGCGCGTGAGCCTGCAGCCCTTCGCCGCGCGCCAGAACCGAGGCGATTTTCCCCAGCGTCTGCGCCCCAGCGCGACTGACCTCAATCAGGCTGCTTCGCTTCTGAAAGTCATAAACACCCAGGGGCGAACTGAAGCGCGCCGTGCCACTGGTTGGCAACACATGGTTGGGTCCGGCACAGTAATCCCCGAGCGACTCGCTGGTGAACGCGCCCATGAAGATCGCCCCGGCGTGGCGCAGCAGGGGCTCCCAGGCGTGGGGTTCGCGGCTGCTGATCTCAAGGTGCTCGGGGGCAATGCGATTGCTGATGGCACAGGCCTCTGCCATATCACGGGTGTGAATCAGCAGGCCACGGTCATTCAGACTCTTGGCAATGATGTCGGCGCGCGGCAGCGTGGGCAACAGGCGGTCGATGGCATCCTGAACCGCCTGCAGGTAGGACGCATCGGGGCACAACAAAATGCTCTGGGCAAGTTCGTCGTGTTCAGCCTGACTGAACAAATCCATCGCCACCCAGTCAGCGGGTGTGCTGCCATCGGCCAGCACCAGGATTTCACTGGGGCCCGCAATCATGTCGATACCCACCGTGCCAAACACGTGCTTTTTGGCGCTGGCCACATAGGCATTACCAGGGCCGGTAATCTTGTCGACGCGCGGCACACTTTGCGTCCCATAAGCCAGGGCAGCAATCGCCTGCGCGCCACCAATGGTAAAGACACGGTGCACGCCAGCCAGATGCGCGGCGGCCAAAACCAGGCTGTTGCGCTCGCCACGCGGCGTGGGGACCACCATGACGATCTCAGCGACGCCTGCCACCTGCGCTGGAATCGCATTCATCAACACGCTGGAGGGATAGGCCGCTTTTCCGCCAGGCACGTAAATGCCAACCCGGTCCAGCGGCGTGACCTTCTGTCCCAGCAAGGTCCCGTCTTCGTCCCGATAGCTCCAGCTCTCACCGCAGGCCTTGCGCTGGGCCTCGTGGTAGCGGCGAACCCGTTCCGCAGCCCCCGTCAAGGCGTGCCTTTGCAGCTCTGGCAGCCCCTCAAAGGCCGCTTTCAAGACATCGGCCGAAAGCGCCAACTCGCTGAGGCTTTTGGCGGAGAGTCCGTCAAAGCGCGCGGTGTAATCCAGCACCGCCGCATCGGACCTGGCGCGGACGTCTTGCAAGATGTCGGCCACACGCTGCTCGATAGCGGCGTCGGTCTGCGCCGACCAATGCAGCTTGGCCGCCAGGGCCTGATCAAAATCGGCACTGGCAGTGGACAGACGAACAGGCTTGGCTTGGGGCTGCATGGACAAGTCTCAGGTGGGCCCGGCTAGGGACATGGAAAACGCGTCAATCAGCATGCGAAGACGCGCTTGTTTGAGCTTCAAGGCTGCTTGATTGACCACCAGGCGTGAGCTGATGTCCATGATGTGTTCGACCTCGACCAAATGATTGGCTTTCAAGGTATTGCCAGTGGAGACCAGATCAACAATCGCGTCGGCCATGCCGACCAGCGGTGCCAGCTCCATGCTGCCATACAGCTTGATCAAGTCGACATGCACGCCCTTGCCCGCAAAAAACTCCCGAGAGATTTGCGGGTATTTGGTGGCAACTGTCAGCCGAGAGCCTTTGCGCACGGCGGCGTGGTAGTCAAAATCAGAACGAACTGCCACGCTGATGCGGCACTTCGCAATATTTAGGTCAATGGGCTGGTACAAGCCCTCACTGCCATGCTCGAGCAAGGTATCTTTACCGGTGATACCCAGATCAGCACCGCCATGCTGCACGTAGGTGGGCACATCGGTGGCACGCACAACCAGTACGCGCAGGTCGTCCTGGTTGGTTGGCAAGATGAGCTTGCGCGAGGCATCAGGGTCTTCCAGCACCTCGATGCCAGCCGCTTGCAGCAGCGGCAAAGTCTCCTCAAAAATGCGCCCCTTGGACAAAGCCAATGTGATCATGCGCTTACTCTTTCAATGTCAGCTCCCAGCATGCGCAGCTTGATTTCCATTTGATCGTAGCCACGGTCCAGGTGATAGATTCGGTCAACGGTGGTCACGCCGTCGGCGACCAGCGCTGCAATCACCAAGCTGGCTGAAGCGCGCAGGTCTGTGGCCATAACGGTTGCAGCCGACAGACGCCGAGAACCATCAATCCGGGCGGTCTTGCCATCGGTCTGAATGTTAGCGCCAAGCCTGAGCAACTCATTGACATGCATGAAGCGGTTTTCAAAAATAGTCTCTGTGACCTGTGAAGCACCCTGGGCAACCACATTGAGCGCCATGAATTGCGCCTGCATGTCGGTTGGGAAACCTGGGTACTCGGTCGTCACAAAGCTCTGCGAGCGTAAAGCTTTGGCGCCAGGCGATCGGATCCGTAAGCCATCCGACGCCGCCGTCACCTCGACGCCAGCGTCGCGCAACTTGTCGACCACCGCGTCCAAGTGGTCCAATCGCGCACGGTGTAACAACACGTCGCCACCGGTGACGGCCACTGCGCACAGGAAAGTACCCGCTTCAATACGGTCCGAGACCACCTCGTGCGTACAGCCTCGAAGCCGCTCCACACCCTGAATCACGATGCGATCGGAACCATGCCCCGAGATTTTGGCGCCCATCTTGATCAACATCTCCGCCAGGTCCGGTATCTCGGGCTCTTTCGCGGCGTTCTCCAAGACGGTCTCGCCCTCAGCCAGACAGGCTGCCATCAAAAAGTTCTCGGTGCCCGTGACGGTCACCATGTCGGTGGTGATGCGCGCACCCTTGAGTCGCTTCTGTCCGTTTGGCAGACTCGCCTGCATGTAGCCATGCTCCACGGCGATCACGGCGCCCATGGCGCTCAGGCCCTTGATATGTTGATCGACTGGCCGCGAACCAATCGCACACCCCCCGGGCAAGGAAACTCGGGCATGCCCGAACCTGGCCAGCAAAGGCCCCAAGGCCAGCACCGATGCACGCATGGTCTTGACCAATTCATACGGCGCCTCCGCGACGATCGCACCCGAGGCCTGAAAGCGCAGACCACCGCGTTCGCCGAAAGTTTCACTCTGAACACCCATGTGACTCAGCAATCGGCGCATGGTGGCAACATCACGCAAGCGCGGCACATTCGTCAGGCGCACTGGCTCATCGGTCAACAGCGTTGCGCACAGTTCTGGCAGGGCAGCATTTTTGGCGCCGGCAATCTGAATTTCACCGCTCAGCGTTCGACCGCCTCGAATTCGTAACTTATCCATGGGTCAGGCCGCCGTGCTCGTCCACTCAGCCGGCGTCAGGGTCTTCATTGACAGCGCGTGGACCTCATCGCTTTGCAGACGCGAACCCAGCGTCGCGTACACCCGCTGATGGCGCTGGATGGGGCGCTTGCCCTCAAATTGCGCAGACACAACCAGCGCGTACCAATGCCGGCCGTCACCCTCAACCTCCAGGTGTTCGCAGGGCAAACCTGCCGCGATCAGCGCCTTTAATTCATCAGCAGTCATAGGATCAAAACTTCCTCTCAGGTACGGATGCGGTAACCAATGCGCAGCAGGTGCAAAGCAAGGGCTGTCACCACAGCCAAGGCGCAACCCACCACCGCCAGGCTTAGCCAGGGCGAGACATCACTCACACCAAAAAAACCGTAACGAAAACCGTCGATCATGTAGAAAAACGGGTTTAAGCTGCTCACGCCCTGCCAGAACGGCGGCAGGGAATGAATCGAATAAAAGACGCCACTGAGAAATGTCATGGGCATCACGACAAAATTTTGAAACGCTGCCAGCTGATCGAATTTTTCCGACCACAGGCCCGCAATCAGCCCCAACGCCCCCATGAGTATCGCGCCGGCCAGCCCAAACACGATCACCCACACGGGCGCCACCACCGATAAATCTGTGAAATACAGGGCGACCAGAAACACACCCAGAGCAACCAACAAGCCTCGCACCACGGCCGCACCGACATAGGCCACAAACCAATGCACAAAGGACAGCGGCGTCAACAGCAAAAAGACCAGATTACCCATCACCTTGCTGGCAATCAGCGAGGATGAGCTGTTGGCAAACGCATTCTGCAACAGACTCATCATGGCCAGGCCTGGCACGAGAAAAGCCAGGTAACTGACCTGTTCATAGACCTGAACACGCGATTCCAGCACATGGCCAAAAATCAGCAAATACAGCATGGCGGTCAACACTGGCCCTGTGACCGTCTGCGCCACAACCCGCCAGAAGCGCAAAACCTCTTTGTAAAACAGCATGCGCCAACCGATCATGATGCGGTCTCCGCCGAGGTCTCTGAGGCTGAGCCATGCTGCTTCATCACCTGCAAGAACACGTCTTCCAGGTCGGCGCGACGGATCTCGACATCACTGGCCTGCAAACCCGCCTGCCGAATCGCTGCAAGCTGGCGCTCCACGTCCAAGGCATCCTGAACCGGCAGCTGAATCATGCGTCCGGTCACGCGCGCCACAACAGCCAACTCCGGCGGTAACTCGCCATCCGCTTTAAAACACAAAACCTGGCCACTGGCGCCTTTGAGCAATTCGCTGGTGCTATCCAGTGCGACCACCCGGCCGGTCTTGAGCATGGCGATCCTTCCGCACAAGGCCTCGGCTTCTTCCAGGTAATGCGTGGTCAGCAAGACCGTGTGACCGGCCTTGTTGAGCTTGGCAATGAAACGCCACAGGGTCTGGCGCAATTCCACATCCACGCCGGCTGTGGGTTCGTCGAGCACGATAACAGGCGGCCTGTGAACCAGGGCCAGTCCAACCAGGACCCGGCGCTTCATCCCGCCCGAGAGCTGGCGCATGTTGGCCTGGGCTTTTTCCAGCAAGCCAAGGCTGGACAGCAACTCATCAATCCAGTCATCGTTGTGGCGAACCCCAAAGTAACCGGACTGAAAACGAAGCGCCTCGCGAACGTTAAAAAAGGGATCAAAAACCAGCTCCTGCGGAACAACGCCAAGTTTGCGCCGGGCACTGACATAGTCCGCCTGAACATCACTGCCTAGAACAAAAGCACGGCCCGATGTTGCCTTGGACAGGCCCGCCAGGATGCTGATCAGGGTCGTCTTGCCCGCGCCGTTGGGCCCAAGCAAGCCAAAGAACTCGCCCTCCTCA
Organism: Comamonadaceae bacterium; assembly: GCA_038145425.1. GTDB lineage: Bacteria > Pseudomonadota > Gammaproteobacteria > Burkholderiales > Burkholderiaceae_C > Rhodoferax. The sequence continues at coordinate 20,825 of JAYQPP010000029.1, forward strand.
ATGTCTAGACTGACCTGATCCAACGCCTTCAAGACGCCGTTGGAGCCGGTGCGTGGAGAAGGGAAGTGTTTGGAAACAGAATGGAACGACACAGCGGGCATAGCCCACTATTTTAGTTTCCGTGCGCTTGCTGCCCCATGTCCAAAATTTCGGCCAGGCCGTACAGCTGTGCCAGATCCTTCAGTCCTTGTGGCAGACCGTGAATTGAGAGCGACTTACCCTGACTGTTCGCTTGTCGGCAGATCTCCAGCAGGCAAGCCAGCGCAACAGAATCAAAACGCCTGAGCATCGAAGCATTAAGTTGCACCGGGCTTGGCGCATTCTTCAGGCCCGCAGAGAGGGTCACCAACGCACTCAAGGCATTGGACTGCGTCAAACTTTCAGGCAGCGTGAGTGCGCTCAACTCTTACTCTTGTCTTCAGCGGCATTGGATTTGTTGCGCGCTGCCAGTGTCGCGATCAGCCCGTCCAAACCCTTGGCATTGATTTCCTGCGCGAACTGACTGCGATAGGTATCCACCAACCAAACACCGAACACATTCAAATTAAAGATCTTCCAACCAGCACCCTGCCCAGGCGTCTTCTCCAGCCGGTAATCGAGCTGAATCGGATCGCCTCTGCCTTTGATCACCGATCGCACCACAACTTCTGGATCTGATGGCGCAGCACGCATGGGACGCATCTCGAAACTCAGGTCTTTGGCTTGAGCCAGCGCGCCGGCGTAAGTTCGAACCAGCAAAGTCTTGAACTCTGCTGCGAGCTGCCCACGCTGCTGCTCAGAAGCCCGCCGCCAGGCAGGACCCACAGCCAGTGCCGTCATCCGTTGGAAATCCAAATGAGGCATCACTTTCTGGTCAACCAGTTTCATGATGTAGCCCACGTCACCTTCCTGGATTTTGGGGTCGGTGCGCAGGATATCCAGAGCCTCCCGGGTGAGTCGGGCTATCAAGGCGTCCGGGGCTTCATCGGCAGCAACAGCCAGCAGCGGCGTCGCCAGCACCATGGTCGCCAGTCCACTCAAAATTTGTCCTAAAAAATATCGTTTGTTCATGGATGCATCGTTCGCGTCATTTTGCTGGCGTATCGGCCGCGTCCCAATCCGCCTCCGGTGGCGGATTGCCATCGTACACGGCATTACGCCGCACCTGCAAAAACACGTCCCGGCTAAACAGATAAGGATCCAAAGCCACCTGATCCAGCATATTGGTTGCCGACAGCAGGCGTGCACGCTGGTCAATGAGCGCCATGACCCTCACCAGGTCCCGAGTGCTGCCATCTTGAATCTGGGCAATCAGGTTGCCATGCGCATCAACTGGTTTGGCCAATGTGTCCCGAAGGGTACTAGGGCCGAGCAGGGGTAACACAACATACGGGCCGGGTCCGACACCCCAGTAGCCCAGGGTCTGGCCGAAATCCTCGGTCTGCCGCTCGAGACCCATGTCAGTGGCTACATCCAGCACACCGGCAAGACCCAGCGTCGAATTGATCAAAAAGCGAAAGAAACTGGTACCGGCGGCTTCGCCTTTGAGCTGTAGCGCATGGTTCACCGAGGACCAGGCGTCTTGAAGGTTGTCGAAAAAGTTACTGACCCCTTTTCGGGCAAGCTGAGGTACGACTTTCTTGTAGCCCTTAGCCACCGGTTTGAGAACCACCCGGTCAGCGGTGTCATTGAAAGTGAACACCGCTCGGTTCAGGGGCTCCAGAGGGTCCCGCGGATCTGCGTTCGGACCCGTCGCACAAGCCGAGACCAGCAAGGCCATGGCCAGACTGCCAAGCACAAAGCATCGTCGGCACGAGAAGCTCAACATCATGCGGTTTTCAAAAAAGACTTATTTCTGTTTTTCACCAGCGCCATCAGCTGCTTTACTGTACAGGAACTGGCTGATGAGATTTTCCAGCACCACAGCTGACTGTGTGCTGGTAATCGTATCCCCAGCGACCAGGTTCTTGTCGGATGGCCCGGCCTCGATGCCCAGGTACTGATCGCCAAGCAGGCCACTGGTCAGAATTTTCAGGGAACTGTCTTTCGGAAACACATAGCGCTTCTCCAGGGCGAGCTTGACGCGGGCCTGGAAAACCTGATCGTCAAACACAATACTTTCCACGCGGCCGACCACAACACCCGCGCTTTTCACCGCCGCCTTGGGTTTTAGTCCGCCAACATTGTCAAAGCGGGCGGTGACTTCGTATGTATTTTGAAAACTCAGGCTCAGCAAGTTCGCAGCCTGCAGGGCCAGAAACAACAGGGCGGCCGCGCCGAGCAGCACAAACAAACCCACCCAGACGTCGTTTTTAGATCGTTGCATGTCAAACCTCTGTCAGTTGCGGTTCAAATCGAAAACATCATGGCGGTGAGAACAAAATCGAGCCCCAACACGGTCAGTGACGCCATCACCACTGTACGCGTAGTGGCTTTGGCCACACCCTCTGGCGTGGCCAGCGCGTTATAGCCTTGCAACAAGGCTATGAATGTGACGGCCACGCCAAAAACCAGACTCTTGATCACACCGTTGCCAACATCGCGAAACACATCCACGCCACCCTGGATCTGGCTCCAGAAGGCACCGCCATCAACCCCAATCAACAACACGCCCACCACCCAGCCCCCAATAATGCCCATCGCACTGAAGACCGCCGCAAGCACCGGCATGGCCAGCACACCGGCCCAGAAGCGTGGCGCAAGCACCCGGCGGATCGGGTCCACCGCCATCATCTCCATCACGCTGATCTGTTCGCCGGCCTTCATCAGGCCGATTTCAGCGGTCAAGGAGGTTCCCGCCCGACCCGCAAACAGCAAAGCCGAGACCACCGGACCGAGCTCCCGAACCAGGCTCAGCGTCACCAGAAGCCCCAGGGACTCGGTAGAGCCGTATCGCTGCAATGCGTAGTGCCCTTGCAATCCAAAAACGAAGCCGACGAACAAACCGGCGACTGCAACAATCGGCAGCGAATAATTGCCCAGGAAGTGAATTTGGTCACGGGCCAGAACACTGCGACGCACCACGAAACCCAGGCTCCAGCACAGCCGCACGAACAGACGGGCCGCGTAACCCATTCCGTCCAGTTGGCAGCGCATGGCATAACCGATTTCGCTGGGCCGGTACCAGCTCATGACAACGCCTCCAGCCCAAAGTCCCGGGCAATCGGAACACTGGGGTAATGAAAGTGAACCGGCCCTTCCGGCAGCGCATTGACAAACTGATGCACCAGCGGATCACGGCTTTGCCGCACCGCCTGCGGCGTGCCCTGAATCGCAATCCTGCCGTTGGCCAGAATAATGACCTGATCGGCGATGGCCAGGGTCTGCTCCAGGTCATGCGATACAAAAACGCTGGTCAGGCCCATGGCGTCGTTGAGATCCCGGATCAATCGCGCCAAAGTACCCAGCGCAATCGGGTCCAGACCGGCAAAAGGTTCGTCATACATCACCAACTCTGGATCGAGTGCAATGGCTCTGGCGAGCGCGACGCGTCGCGCCATGCCACCGGAGAGGTCACTGGGCCGAAGGCTGGCAGCACCGCGTAAACCGACCGCATTGAGCTTCATAAGCACCACGTCACGAATCAGCGGCTCGGGCAAATCCGTGTGCTCTCTCAGGGGAAAGGCGACGTTCTCGAATACGTCAAGGTCCGCAAACAGGGCGCCAAACTGAAACAACATGCCCATGCGTCGGCGGGCACGGTACAGCTCGTGCTGGCTCATCGCAGCCACGTCCTCGCCATCAAAGAGAACCAGTCCCTGCGCCGGACGGACCTGCCCGCCAATCAGGCGCAAGATGGTTGTCTTGCCCCCACCCGATGCACCCATCAGTGCCGTTACTTTGCCTTTCGGGACACAAAGGCTTACCCGGTCCAGGACCAGGCGATCGCCATATCCAAAACTCAGGTCTTGGATGTCAATCAGAGCATCGGGGTGGGCTTCAGGCATCGATAAGGGCTGCAAAACAGTCAGGTCACCATCATAGTGGAGACGTCTTGGATGCAGGCTCGTCGCCCAAACAGTCTGCTGCCCTGGGCAGCAGGCTCGCTAGCATTAACGCGGCAGAACGCTCTGCCCCATCAGGTACGCATCCACGGCGCGGGCGGCTTGACGGCCTTCACGGATGGCCCAGACCACCAGGCTTTGACCTCGGCGCATGTCACCTGCGGCAAACACTTTGTCAACATTGGTCGCATAGCCACCCTGCTCATCGGTGCTCGCCCGTGCATTGCCGCGGGCATCTTTTTCCACCCCAAAGGCATCCAGGACGGTTGCCACCGGGTTCACAAAGCCCATGGCCAGCAGCACCAGATCTGCCTCGTAGGTCTTTTCGGAGCCCTCCACCTCTGTGAGCTTGCCACCTTTGAACTCGACCTGCACAGTGGTCAGGCCGGTGACCTTGCCCTTCTTCCCATTAAAGGCTTTAGTGGAAATCGCAAACTCCCGCGTGCAGCCTTCTTCATGGCTGGAGCTGTTGCGCAGCTTCATCGGCCAGTACGGCCAGGTCAGTGGGCGATTTTCTTCAACAGGCGGCTGCGGCATAACCTCGAACTGTGTCACGCTGGCAGCGCCATGGCGGTTGCTGGTTCCCACGCAATCCGAGCCTGTATCGCCACCACCAATCACGATGACGTGCTTGCCGTCTGCACGCAACTGGCCTTTGACCTGATCGCCGGCATTGGATTTGTTTTGTTGCGGCAGAAACTCCATGGCGAAATGAATGCCCGAGAGTTCACGACCGGGCACCGGCAAATCGCGGGATTGTTCTGCGCCGCCCGTTAGCAAGACAGCGTCGAACGCCGCCTTCAAAGCGTCGGCGCTGATGGTCTCCTTGGACCAGTTGGTGACCTTGCTGCCCTCTGGCATGGTCCCCACCAACACACCGGTGCGCACCGTCACACCTTCGGCGACGAGCTGCGCGACGCGGCGGTCAATGTGCGACTTTTCCATCTTGAAATCCGGAATGCCGTAACGCAGCAGGCCGCCGACGCGATCATTTTTCTCAAACAAAGTGACGTCATGGCCAGCGCGGGCGAGTTGCTGGGCTGCCGCCATGCCAGCCGGGCCGGAGCCGACGACGGCGACTTTTTTACCGGTTTTGACTGCCGCGACCTCAGGCTGGACCCAGCCCTGCTCCCAGGCTTTGTCGATGATGGCGTGCTCGATTGACTTGATACCCACAGGCAGCTGGTTCACGTTCAGCGTGCAAGCCGCCTCGCAAGGCGCTGGGCAGATCCGCCCGGTGAACTCGGGGAAGTTGTTCGTGCTGTGCAACACCTCGATCGCGTTTTCCCAGTCACCCTGATAAACCAGATCATTAAAGTCAGGAATGATGTTGTTAACCGGGCAGCCGTTGTTACAAAACGGCGTGCCGCAATCCATGCAGCGCGCTGCCTGCTGGCCTGCCTGTTGATCGTCCAGACCGATCACAAATTCGCGGTAGTTTTTCAGCCGCTCGACAACCGGCGCGTAGCCTTCCTCGATGCGATCGATTTCCAGAAACCCTGTGACTTTTCCCATGCTCTGACTCCGAAACACGCTGGCACCCGCCAGCCCTTCAATTCAAACGACCGAACCTCAAAAAGCTGCTTGAGGGACGGCGCATACCGCGCCAGCGCAGCCCTGCCGCGCTTTTGCGGGGTTTCGACTACTTGGACGGCACCGCCTCTTTTTTGGCCGCCTGCTTGCGCACCTCTTTGGCCTTGGACTCACGTTCGCGCGCCAAACCTGCCAGCGCCCGCTTGTATTCCAGCGGAAAGACTTTCACAAACTTCTGCAAGGCCAGCGGCCAATTGTCTAAAAGCTCACGCGCACGTCGACTGCCGGTCCAACGGATGTGGTCGTCCAGTAATTTACGCAATTGGGCCTCGTCAGTCTGCGCACGGTGCCACAGGTCCTGCTCAGCACGGGCCTCTTGCGCTTTGGCGGTTTGCACCGGCTCGACCGTCACCATGGCCGTGTTGCATCGGCTGGCGAACTGACCGTCTTCATCGTAGACATAAGCGATACCGCCGCTCATGCCGGCCGCGAAATTGCGGCCCGTTTTACCCAGCACCACGACCGTGCCGCCGGTCATGTACTCGCAACCATGGTCACCCGTGCCTTCCACCACAGCCGTAGCACCCGAGAGGCGAACCGCAAAGCGTTCGCCGGCCACACCACCGAAATAAGCTTCACCGCCGGTGGCACCGTACAACACGGTGTTGCCCACGATGATGTTGCGCGAGGGCTCGCCGCGGAAATCGATACTCGGTCGAACCACCACACGGCCACCCGAGAGCCCCTTGCCGGTGTAATCGTTGGCGTCACCAATGAGATACAGGGTAATGCCGCGCGTCAGGAAGGCACCAAACGACTGCCCGCCAGTTCCCTCAAGCTGGATGCGGATCATGTCGTCTGCCAGGCCTTCTGGATGAACCTGGGTCAACGCACCCGAGAGCATCGCACCAACCGAGCGGTTGACGTTGCGGGCGACTTCCATGAACTGAACCCGTTTACCCTGCTCGATGGCCGGCCGAGAGCGCTCAATCAAAGTGACATCCAAGGCCTTGTCCAGTCCATGATCCTGCTCTTCCGTGTGGAAGCGCGACACCTCGGCTGGCACATCGGCCTGCGCAAACAAGCGCGAGAAATCCAGCCCTTTGGCCTTCCAGTGCTCGATACCCTGGCGGATATCCAGCAGGTCGGCACGGCCGATCAAATCGTCGAACTTGCGGATGCCCAGCTGCGCCATGATCTGACGCACCTCTTCAGCCACAAAGAAGAAGTAGTTGACGACATGCTCGGGCTTGCCCGAAAACTTGCGGCGCAACACAGGGTCTTGGGTCGCAACGCCCACCGGACAGGTGTTCAGGTGGCATTTGCGCATCATGATGCAGCCCTCAACCACCAGCGGCGCGGTCGCAAATCCGAACTCGTCGGCCCCCAACAAAGCGCCAATGGCCACGTCACGGCCCGTTTTCATCTGGCCGTCGGCCTGCACGCGGATGCGCCCCCTCAGGCGGTTTAACACCAGCGTCTGCTGCGTTTCCGCCAGGCCAATCTCCCAGGGGCTGCCCGCATGTTTGATCGACGACCACGGAGACGCACCGGTGCCGCCGTCATGGCCGGCAATCACCAGGTGGTCGCTCTTGCACTTGGCAACGCCGGCCGCAATCGTGCCCACGCCGATCTCAGAGACCAACTTGACGCTGATGCTGGCCTTGGGTGCGACGTTTTTCAGATCGTGAATCAGCTGCGCCAGGTCCTCGATCGAGTAAATGTCATGGTGCGGTGGCGGCGAAATCAGGCCCACGCCCGGCACCGAGTAACGCAAGAAGCCGATGTACTCCGACACTTTGCCGCCGGGCAACTGGCCGCCTTCGCCAGGCTTGGCGCCCTGCGCCATCTTGATCTGGATCTGGTCAGCGCTGGCCAGGTACTCCGCGGTCACACCAAAGCGGCCAGAGGCCACCTGCTTGATGCGCGAGCGCAAGGAGTCGCCCGCCTGCAGGGGCAAGTCAACCTCGACGACTTTCTCGCCGATGATGCTTTTGAGCGTGTCCCCAGAGGTGATCGCAATTCCTTTGAGCTCATTGCGGTAACGCGCCGGGTCTTCGCCACCCTCGCCGGTGTTGCTTTTGCCGCCCATACGGTTCATCGCCACAGCGAGGGTCGCGTGCGCCTCGGTTGAGATCGACCCCAGAGACATAGCCCCTGTGGCAAAGCGTTTCACGATCTCGCTGGCGGGCTCCACTTCACCAATGTCGATTGCACGCGCGGGGTCAATCTTGAACTCAAACAGGCCGCGCAAGGTCATGTGCCGCTTGTTCTGATCGTTGATGATCTGCGCGTATTCCTTATAGGTATTGAAATTGTTCGCCCGGGTGCTGTGCTGCAATTTGGCAATCGCGTCGGGCGTCCACATGTGCTCTTCCCCACGTGTACGCCAGGCGTATTCGCCACCCGCATCCAGCCGGGATGCCAGCACCGGATCGTTGCCAAAGGCCGCCTGATGCATGCGAATCGCCTCTTCGGCAATGCGAAAAACGCCAATGCCCTCGACCCTGGACGGCGTGCCGGTGAAGTATTTGTCAACCACTTCGCTGGACAGGCCGATCGCCTCGAACAACTGCGCACCGCAGTAGCTCATATAGGTCGACACACCCATCTTGGACATGATCTTGGACAGGCCCTTGCCGACGGCCTTGACGTAGTTATAAATCGCCTTGTCCGCGCTCAGATCACCCGACAAATCCTCGCTCATGCTGGCCAGCGTCTCCAGGGCCAGATAAGGGTGCACCGCCTCGGCGCCGTAGCCAGCCAGGACGGCAAAGTGATGTACTTCGCGCGCTGTTCCGGTCTCCACCACCAGTCCTGTTGTGGTGCGCAAACCCTCACGCACCAGATGCTGATGAACGGCACTGAGCGCCAGCAGCGCTGGAATGGCAACCTGGCTTGCGCTCAGGGCACGGTCGCTGATGATCAGGATATTGCAGCCGCCTTTGATCGCGTCGACCGCCTCGGCACACAAAGAGGCGAGCTTGGCCTCGACGCCTTCGTTGCCCCAAACCAGCGGGTAGGTGATGTCCAGGGTGTAACTGCGAAATTTGCCCTGGGTGTGGTGCGCAATGTCACGCAGCTTAGCCATGTCGGTAAAGTCCAGCACGGGTTGGCTCACCTCCAGGCGCATCGGCGGGTTAACCTGGTTGATGTCGAGCAGGTTGGGCTTGGGGCCGATGAAAGAGACCAGACTCATCACGATCGCCTCGCGGATTGGGTCGATCGGCGGGTTCGTGACCTGTGCAAACAACTGCTTGAAATAGTTGAAAAGCGGCTTGTTCTTGTCGCTGAGCACCGCCAGCGGGCTGTCGTTTCCCATGGAGCCCAGCGCTTCCTCGCCATTGGCAGCCATTGGCGCCATCAGGAATTTCAGGTCTTCCTGGGTAAAGCCAAAAGCCTGCTGCCGATCGAGCAGGCTGCTCAGGCTCTCCGTCGCACTGGCTGGCTCCGCCCCCGAGCCCTCAATATCATCGAGGCGAATGCGCAGGTTCTCAATCCACTGCTTGTAGGGCCTGCTGTTGGCCAGCGTGGATTTCAGTTCCTCGTCATCGACCATGCGCCCCTGCTCGAGGTCGATCAGGAACATCTTGCCTGGCTGCAGCCGCCATTTGCGCACGATCTTGCTCTCGGACACCGGCAGCACGCCCGACTCCGAGCCCATGATCACCATGTCATCGTCGGTGATGCAATAGCGTGAAGGCCGCAAGCCGTTGCGATCCAGCGTGGCACCAATCTGGCGGCCATCGGTGAACACGATCGAGGCCGGGCCGTCCCAGGGCTCCATCATGGACGCGTGGTACTCGTAAAACGCCTTGCGCCGCTCATCCATTGAGGAGTGCTGCTCCCAGGGCTCTGGGATCATCATCATCACCGCCTGGCTGATCGGATAACCAGCCATCGTCATGAGTTCGAGACAGTTGTCAAAGGTCGCGGTGTCCGACTGGTGCGCGAAGCTGATCGGGTACAGCTTCTTCAGATCGGCCCCCAGAACTGGCGAGCTCATGACGCCTTCGCGGGCCTTCATCCAGTTGTAGTTGCCCTTGACCGTGTTGATCTCGCCGTTATGGGCCACATAGCGGTAAGGGTGCGCCAGCGGCCACTCGGGGAAAGTATTGGTCGAAAAGCGCTGGTGAACCAGGCCCAAGGCCGACACGCAACGCGGGTCTTTCAGGTCCAGGTAATAGGTGCCGACCTGGCTGGCCAGCAGCAGGCCTTTGTAGACCACGGTACGGCTGGACATGCTGGGCACGTAATACTCTTTGTTGTGCTTGAGCTTGAGCGCCTGGATGTTGGCGCTGGCCGTCTTTCTGATCACATAAAGCTTGCGCTCCAGCGCGTCCTGCACAATCACATCATTGCCGCGGCCGATAAAGATTTGGCGCAAAACGGGCTCTTTGACCCGAACCGCCGGCGACATTGGCATGTCCCGATCGACCGGCACATCGCGCCAGCCCAGCAACACCTGACCCTCAGCCTTGACCGCGCGTTCCAGCTCCTGCTCACACGCCAGGCGAGAGGCGTGCTCTTTGGGCAAAAACACCATCCCAACGCCGTATTCGCCAGGCGGCGGCAAAGTCACGCCCTGCTCGGCCATCGCTTCGCGGTACAGCGCATCGGGCAACTGGATCAGAATGCCCGCGCCGTCGCCCATGAGCTTGTCGGCCCCAACGGCACCCCGGTGGTCCAGGTTTTGCAGAATTTGCAAGGCGTTGACCACGATATCGTGCGACTTGATGCCCTTCACATGGGCGACAAAACCCACGCCGCAAGCGTCGTGCTCGTTGCCAGGGGCGTACAAACCGTGTTCCTGGAGGTGCGAAATTTCAGCGGCCGTGGTCATGGGCGTTCCCGTCAGTAGAAAAACACGCCACTGTAACCCAAGCCCACCCCATATTCAAGCAAATTAATTGGGGTCAGATTCCAATTATCTATTGTTAAACGGTAATTCTCATTAAATGGGGACAGATAAAATAACGAAAGACTTTCATCTAGGACCGTTGTCGTTCAAGCCGCGGTGGCCTTGTTCTTGACCGGTCTGCCAGGCATTGATTTTTCAAGGCGCCGCTTGGTCGCGCCTTGTAGTTCTGCTTGAAAGAGGCATCTCCAAGCGCCCAACCATGAAGGGTCGCGTCGGTGAGCGCTTGCTGTTGATCCCTCGACAGCCCACCCGCAACCAATT
>JAYQPP010000030.1:0-29336 GCA_038145425.1 Comamonadaceae bacterium
TTTTTGACGACCGGCTTCTTGACGGCAGGCTTTTGGGGCTTCGCCTTGGCGACTGGCTTTTTGACGACCGGCTTCTTCACGGCAGGCTTTTGGGGCTTCGCCTTGGCGACTGGCTTTTTCGCCGCGACCACCTTGCCACCTGCTTTTTTCTGCGCTGGCTTTTGGGCAACCGGCTTCTTGGCCGGCGTCTTCGCTGCCGGCTTTTTGACAACTGCTTTCTTAGCCGCAGCCTTGGGCGCGGATTTCACATTCTTTTTAGCGCTTGGTTTCACGACAGACCTCCCAGAATCAATTTCAATCACTACGGGGGACTTTGACGAGGCGCCTCCTGACGCATTTCGACCGGAGGGCGAGTGTACAGGCTTGACAAATGGCAAGGCCATCATTTAGAAAAAGGCGTTCAGCATGAGCAAAACAAATCAGGAAATCGGGTGGTGGCGGCCTAGTCAACCAGGCTTTGGGTCATGCCTTGCAGAAAAATGTCCTGCGGCAAATCAATGCCGATGAAGACCATCTTGCTGGTGCGCACTTCCCCGTCAGCCCAGGTCGGCCCCAGGTCACTGCCCATGAGCTGGTGCACACCCTGAAAAATAACTTTCCGATCGGTGCCTTTCATGTTCAGCACCCCTTTGTAGCGCAACATGCGCGGGCCGTAGACATTGACCAAGGCGCCCAGAAAATCCTCGAGCTTGGCAGGATCAAAGGCCTTGTCCGAGCGAAAAACGAAACTTTTGACATCGTCGTCGTGGTGATGATGATGGCCATGCTGGTGCGAGGGATGATTGCAGTGCGCACCATGGTCATGGTCATGGTCATGGTCATGGTCATGGTCATGGTCATCTGCGCGCAAAAAATCCGGATCAATATCGAGTTTTGCGTTCAGGTTAAAGCCACGCAGGTCAAACACATCGGCCAGATCCACCTCGCCAAAGTGCACTTTTTTCTGTGCAGCGCGGGGGTTCATGTGCTTGATGCGATGCATCAAGTCCTCAGCATCCTGCGCCGAGACCAAATCGGTCTTGCTGATAAAGATCTGATCCGCAAAGCCAACCTGGCGGCGCGCCTCTTGACGGTCATTGAACTGCTGAGGCGCGTGTTTCGCATCGACCAGGGTCAGGATCGAGTCAAGCAGGTAACTTTCTGCAATCTCGTCGTCCATGAAAAAGGTTTGCGCCACCGGGCCAGGATCGGCCACGCCAGTGGTCTCAATCACCACGCGATCAAAATCAAGCAGGCCCTGGCGCTTTTTGGCAGCGAGCAGCTGCAGAGCCTGGCGCAGGTCCTCTCGGATGGTGCAGCAGATGCAACCGTTGCTCATCTGCACGATCTGTTCCTGGGACTCGCTCACGAGAATATCGTTGTCAATGTTCTCCTCGCCGAACTCGTTTTCGATCACGGCGATCTTCTGGCCATGCGCCTCCGACAACACGCGCTTGAGCAGCGTTGTCTTGCCGGAGCCGAGAAAGCCGGTCAGGATGGTCGCCGGAATCAGTGCCATGAAAAGCCCTTGCAAAAGAAAAACCGGGCATTTTAAACCCAGTGCGCTTTGCGAACCTTAACGGGACGAGCTGTCGGTTTTGCGGGCACGCGGATGCGCCGCGTCGTACACCTTGCTCAGGTGGCCAAAGTCCAGTCGGGTGTAAATCTGGGTGGTTCCAATGTTGGCATGGCCTAACAACTCCTGAACGCCGCGCAAGTCACTGCTGGACTGCAGCACATGGCTGGCAAAGGAATGCCGCAACATGTGTGGATGCACCGGCACCGGTAGGCCCGCCTGCAGGCTACGCGCGCGCAGGCAGCGCCAAACCGACTGGGCGCTCAGACGGGTGCCACGCTTGCCCACAAACAAGGCGGCCTGCCCTTGTACCGGCGCCTCAGCCCGCCGCGCCAGCCAACGCCCCAGGGCCAACAGCGCTGCTTGGCCAACCGGTACCACGCGGCGCTTGTTGCCTTTGCCCAAGACATGTGCCTCTGCAGCCTGCATATCAACCCAGCCACGCGCCTGCACGCTGGCCTGAACATCCAGGCCGGTCAGCTCCGAAAGCCGCAAACCGCTGCCGTACAGCAACTCAACCATGGCCATGTCGCGCGCTTGCAGCCAGGGGTCGGCATCAGCGGCCTCGAAACCCGCCAGGTTCACTGCGTCATCAACACTCAGGGCCTTCGGCAAGGGCTTGGCCGCCTTTGGTGCACGAACGTCGGTCAGCGGGTTGTGCGCCAACAAGCCTTCGCGCCCGGCCCAGGCAAAAAAACCGCGCCAGACCGATAGCACCAAGGCCAGGCCACGGCCGCTGTGGCCACGCGCATGCAATTGCGCAACCCAGCGTCGGATGTCGGCTGACTGCACCTGCATCAGCGGCAGTCCGTGTTGGGTGGTCAGGGCCTGCAAGCGCTGCAAGTCCCGGGTGTACAGGATCAGGGTTCGACTGGCCAGCCGCTTCTCATACTGCACATGGTCCAGATAACGTTGTACCAGCGGGTCTGTCGGGGCAGGCGCAGCGGCCGCCTGGGCTGTGTCTTTGACCCGCCCCATGCTGCACCCGTCCTAGCGAAGCCGGCTCAGCGCCGCCGACGCAATGGCTGCCATTCGGCCCAGGAAGTCAGTGGCCATGGTGCTGTTAAATCGCTGTGCATCTGGTGAGGCCAGTACCATCATGCCAAAGGCCGAACCCACGGCCTCAGCCCCACCCTGGCGCAAAGGCAACACCGCCAGCGAAGCCGCAGCACCCGGATCAGCCAGGCAGTCCACCAACGCCAAGCCGGTGTTCACGCCGCAAAAGGGCTCGGACAACGAGGCCACGAAGACCCGCGTGTCCTCGCTGCCACCTTGGGAAAAGGCGCAGTCCGCATAAGCCGGGGCGACATCCCAGACCTTGATGGCGACCTGTGGCACAGAAAAAATATCAGCCAGCTGATCAGCCAGTTGCTGCGGCAAATCAGCCGGCTCGACCACCGCAAACAGCGCCTGCGACCAGTTCAGCAGCTTGTCGGACAAAGCCATGTTCTCGTTCACATTGCGCACCATGTCCATGATTCTGGACTCGAGCAGCTTGATCTTTTCACGCAACAGCAGTGCCTGGCGCTCCTGCAAACTGACGGCCCGCTGGCTGTGGGGGCTGCTGAGCTGAACCGCGGCGAGCAACTGCGCATGCCGCTCAAAAAAATCAGGCGTGTTCAGCAGATAGTCGGCAATATCGTCCTCAGTAATGGGATTGCCAAATTCACCCGGCAATTTACCGCGCGGCGTCGAAGGGTTGGACATAGTTATAAGCCCTCAGGTAAGTCAATCGTGCCGACAAAAACGGTGGTCGCCGGGCCCGTCATCATGACCGGCGCATCGCCACCGGCCCAGTCAATGCGCAAGATGCCACCGCGGGTCTGAACCTCAACCGAGCCGTCGAGCAAACCCAGACGCACGCCAGCCACCACCGCCGCACACGCGCCACTGCCGCAGGCCAGGGTCTCGCCAACGCCGCGCTCGAACACGCGCAGGCGCACCTGGTCACGCCGCAACACCTGCAAAAAGCCCACGTTCACGCGCCGCGGAAAGCTGCGGTGCGACTCGATCTGCGCGCCCAAGCCCACCACATCAGCGCCATCGACGTCGTCGACCAACAAGACCGCATGCGGATTACCCATGGACAGGATTGCCGCGTCCACCTGTTGCGAGGCGCCGACACCGTCAAGCCGCAAGGGCCACAACTGCCAGCCGCCATGCGCCCGGGCCGTGCGCGAGCCTGGCTCGAATGGCACGCGGCCGAGGTCAAAGACCGGCGCACCCATATTGACGGTGACGCCCCCGTCCTGGCTCAGCACCGGCTCGATCACGCCGGCGCGGGTCTGTACCCGCAGCCGTGGGCTCTGGCTCAGACCGGCGTCCTGCACAAAGCGTGCAAAACAACGCGCACCATTGCCGCACTGCTCGACCTCCTGGCCGTCCGCGTTGTGAATGATGTATTCGAAATCGATACCTGGCGCAGGCGAGGGGCGCACGCTGAGGATTTGATCGGCACCCACACCGAAATGACGGTCGGCCAAAAACCGGTACTGGGCCGGGCTCAGATCGAAACGCTGCGCGGTTTCGTCAAGCACCACAAAATCATTGCCAGCACCTTGCATTTTGGTAAAGGGGATGCGCATGTCTGAATTATCCACGCCTGGGTACGGCCAACACGCAATGTGGCCCATGCAAGAATGCATGCATGCCACGCTCCAGCCAACAACTGCACCCCGCGCGCGAGGTCTCGATCGCCCGGCGCGCGGCCACCTTGCTGCTGCTTCGCGACAGTGCGCAGGGCTTGCAGGTGCTGATGACCCGGCGCTCGGGCCAGGCCAGCTTCGCCCCAGGCGCGTTCGTATTCCCCGGCGGCCGCGTCGACGATGACGATCGCCGCCACACCGACCTGAGCGCACGCCGGCCCACCCAAAGCGATGCGCAGTTGCATGACGCGCTGGCTGCCATTCGGGAAAGTTTTGAGGAGCTCGGCGTGCTGTTGGCCTCACGCGCCGATGGCACCACAGTGACGCAAGCGGACCTCCAGTCGTTGTCCCGCACCGAGCCGTTCTACCCGCAATGCCAAGCGCGGGGGTTTCAGCTGCAGGCCGATCGCCTGCAGGTCCTGGCCCACTGGGTGACCGATCGGGAGCGCGGACAGCGTTTTGACGTGCCTTTTCTGGTGGCGCGCATGCCCGAAAACCAGGCGGCGGTGGCCGATGAAGCAGAACAGTTTGAGCCCGTCTGGGTCAGCCCGCAAACAGCGCTCGCGCGTCACCAGGCGGGTGACTTTCTGATGATTTTTCCAACCATTCGCACGTTGGAGCATTTGTGCCGATACGCTGACGTCGACGCTGTGTTGCGAGCCAGTGCCGTCGATGAACAACCGCTTTGGCACTGCTGTCCGCGAACCGGCTGGCTGGACGGACGTCAGGCCCGCTTCATGGAACACGAAACGGCCTACGGCGAGCTGGCGATGGTCTGCCCGGACGGGCAAATCGTCCATCAGCTGGATTGGCAGTCGCAGCAGCCGGTGCCCTTGCTGAAAAATTTGCAGCGCCTAACCGCACCCAACCCCGGCGTCATGACCGGCCCGGGCACCAACACCTACTTGGTCGGTGACCCCGACACCGGTTACGCCGTCATCGACCCCGGCCCGGCCGATCCCGCGCACCTCGAGCGTATCTGGCGCGCTGGCGGCGGCGACATCCGCATGATCGTGTGCACCCATTCCCACCCGGATCACGCCCCCGGCGCTCGGCCCTTGCAAGCCCTGTGCCGAAACAAGCCACCGATCCTGGGACTGCCCAGCGGGCCGAACGCGCGCGCCGCCAGCGAATTTCAGCCCGAGCGTGCGCTTGCTGACGGCGAGCTGCTCTGCCTGGCACCCCAGGGCAGCAGCGGCGCAACCCACACCCTGCGCGTGGTGCACACGCCTGGCCATGCGGCCAACCACTTGTGCCTGATCCTGCAGGAGGATGGCGTGCTCTTCAGCGGCGACCATGTGCTCAACGGCAGCACGACCCTGGTCGACCCCCCCGATGGCGACATGAACCTGTACCTGGCCTCCCTGGATAAATTGCTGCTCTGCGGCGAGCAAGACGGGGTGCAGTTCATTGCCCCGGCGCATGGCTATGTCATGGGTGGCCCGCAGCGAGAAGCGCGCGAGGCCCTCGAGCGCCTCAAGGCGCACCGACTGGCGCGCGAAGCCAAGGTGATACGGGTCATGCAGGCGCACCCCCAGGGTAGCCTGGACGACTGGCTCGCCCAGGTCTACGACGACGTGCCCGAGCGCATGTGGCCGGTGGCGCGGCGCTCGCTCATGGCACACCTGGCACGCATTGAATCACTGCGCTTTTAGGCCCGGTACGCGCGCAGACCCTCGGGCCCGGGCAGCCCTGGCTTTTCACGCGCCCATCAACTGCTCACGTGCGGCAACACCAATGGCCTGCATGCAGGGGTGGCTGATTCGACGCTCAACAGACACCGCATAAAATTCCTCGGTCAGCTCGCTGCTGCGGCCCACCAGACGCACGCCGTACTGCGCACAGGTTTCCTCCTCGATCAGGGTCGGCGAGGCAAACAGGCCCTGGCCCTCTCGTCCAAAGGCCTTCATCAGGGCAGCATCGTCAAATTCACCCACCACGATCGGCATCACCCGCATGCGGGTAAACCACTCATCCAGCTGGGGGCGCAGAAAAGCGTTGCTACCCGGGGCTAAAAAAGGCTGTCGGTTCAGGCAGGCCGGAAATGCCCCTTTCAGGCGATCAGCCAGGGCAGGTGCCGCAAAAAAACTCACGCTGCTGCGGCCCAGCAAATGGCTGTAGGCCTTGACACTGAAGCGCTTGTGCATGGGCTCATCGGCAATCACCAGATCGAGGCGATGCAAAGCCAGTTGAGCCAGCAGATCCAGGAACTTACCCTCGGTGGCAATCAGCTTGACGGGCTCAGCGATCACCATGGCCGGCTCGAGCAGCTTGTAAGCCAGCGACTTTGACACCGCGTCGGAAATACCGACTTTGAAGACGATTTGCCGCTGCGCAATACGGGTGGCACGCAGGTTGGACTCGAGTTCGCTGCCCAGGCTGAAAATCTGGTCGGCGTAGCCCATGGCCAGACGGCCGTGCTCGGTGAGTTCCAGATGACGCCCCACTTTTTGGAACAACTTGCGCCCCAGCCAGTCCTCAAGCAGCTTGATTTGCCCGGACAGGGTTTGCGGGGTGATATGCAGCTGCTCGCCCGCGCGCATGATGCCGCCAGCCTTGGCAGTGACCCAAAAATAGTAAAGATGCTTGAAATTCACGGCAGTGCCCTGATTTACCTTTTGTTAACAATACTTCGAAGAAATTGAACTAAATTTCTGAATAATTCGAATTTAACTGAAAGCCCAAGCGAAGTACAGTTACGATGGTCAGCGTCTTCAGAGACGTCAAGAAGGAGGAAAGTATGCGTTTGACAACCAAAGGACGATTTGCAGTCACAGCGATGATTGATGTGGCTCTGCGCGAAAAATCAGGCCCTGTGCCGCTGTCCGAGATCGCCAAGCGCCAACAGATTTCGCTGTCCTATCTCGAGCAGATGTTCAGCAAATTGCGCCAGCAGGGCCTGGTCAGCAGCACCCGCGGGCCGGGTGGTGGCTACACCCTGGGCCGTCGCACCGATGCCATTTCGGTAGCGGACATCATCAGTGCGGTGGAAGACACCAATAGCGCACAGGACAAAAGTGAAGAGCCAGTGGCCGACATGGCCCAAGGGCTGTGGGACGCCATGCACGTCAAGATGTTCGACTTCATGAAATCGGTCAGCCTGCGCAGCCTGGTGCTCGAGCAGCTTGCCAAGGGCGTTCAGGTTGAGGAAAAAGCCACCGCGAACCGCGGCGTTTTCAAAAAACCTGCCAGCCAGACGGTGCGCAGCAACACGCCCAATTCGGTTTTTGCGCTGGGTCAGTCTTTGATGGCACGCAGCTGAGTTGAAAAAAGGTGAAGCCTGCCGGTAAGCCGGATTCTGTGCACCAGGGTTGCCCCTGATGTGACTGCCATTACTCTGGGCGCCTGATCGCTCAGGCGCTCAATGCTACCTACCCGCACACTCGGGGGGCCCCGTCAGCGTGTGCCTACTTGGTATTGCTGCGCGTAGAGATTGCCCGTTTCACCCGCAAGCGACCCAGGGCGAACCCCAAACCGATCACGACTCGTCTCTGTTGCTCTGATCCTCACCTTGGTCCAGAGGCTTGCACCTCAGGCTTTCGGTGGACAGCCGTTAGCTGCTACGCTGCCCTTCGCAGTCCGGACGTTCCTCCAGTGCGCTGTTTCCAGACCAGCACCAGCGGCAGTCTGGCAGGCTTCACACCGGAATTATCGGACCAATCCCCAAGCGACGAGCCCAAGCGGCCATGCACGACCTGATCGACAGTGCCCATCGTCACATTAGCAACGCCGCATCGTCAAGCGGCGTTGGCAAAAACACCAGCGCACCGAGCCGATTGCTCGGGCGCGCTGGTGCAAAATAGCTCGAACACTTCGAGGAAATCCAACATGCTTTTTGACAACGTCTTGCAAACCATCGGCAACACGCCGCACATCCGCATCAACAAACTCTTTGGCCAGACGCACCAGGTTTATGTGAAGTCAGAGCGCACCAACCCAGGCGGCTCGATCAAAGATCGCATTGCCCTGGCCATGGTGGAGGCCGCCGAGCGCAGCGGCGACTTGAAGCCCGGGGGCACCATCATCGAGCCCACGTCTGGCAACACCGGGATCGGCCTGGCGCTGGTGGCCGCTGTCAAAGGCTATTCGCTCGTGCTGGTCATGCCCGACAGCATGAGCATCGAGCGACGCAGGCTCATGCTGGCCTACGGCGCCAGGTTCGAGCTCACACCGCGTGCCCAAGGCATGAAAGGCGCCATAGCCCGCGCACAAGAATTGGTCTCGGGCACGCCCGGTGGCTGGATGCCGCAGCAGTTCGACAACCCAGCCAATGTTGAGGTGCATGTGCGACAAACAGCCCAGGAAATCCTGGCCGACTTTCCCGATGGGCTCGATGCGCTCATCACCGGGGTTGGCACGGGCGGTCACCTTAGCGGTGTCGCCCAGGTGCTCAAAGCCAAATGGCCCCAGTGCAAAGTGTTCGCCGTCGAGCCCAGCGCATCACCGGTGATCTCGGGTGGCAGCCC
Organism: Comamonadaceae bacterium; assembly: GCA_038145425.1. GTDB lineage: Bacteria > Pseudomonadota > Gammaproteobacteria > Burkholderiales > Burkholderiaceae_C > Rhodoferax. The sequence goes on from JAYQPP010000030.1 coordinate 8,667, forward strand.
CTCACCCCACCCCATCCAGGGCATTGGTGCAGGCTTTATTCCTGCCAACCTGAAGACGGAGCTGCTCGATGGCGTGATCCAGGTCGACGCCGAAGCGGCGCGGGAGTACGCCCGGCGCAGTGCACGCGAAGAAGGCTTGCTGGTGGGTATCTCCAGTGGCGCAACACTGGCAGCCATTGCCCAAAAATTGCCCGAACTTGCTGCGGGTAGCCGCGTGCTCGGCTTCAATTACGACACTGGCGAGCGCTACCTGTCGGTCGACGACTTTCTTCCGGCCGCCTGAATAGCCGGCCTGGCCTGGCGCCAGGTTCTGGCCGATACCTGCGTTTGCTTGATCGACACAAGCCCCATGATTCGCCTGACTGAACTCAAACTCGCACTCGATCAGTTGCCGCTGGCGCAGCGCCGCGCAGCTGACGCACCGGCTGAAACCCAGGCCGACCGGGCCTTGCCGCCGCACCCAAGCGAAGCCCTGCGCCAGCTGGCTGCGCGCAAGCTGGGCATCAGCGAGGCAGACATTGCCGAGCTGTCGGTTTTCAAGCGCAGCTTTGACGCGCGCAAAAACGACCTGGCGGTGGTCTACATCGTCGACCTGCGCCTGAACAGCAGTGCGCAGGAAATCAGGCTTTTGCAGCAGCACACCACAGACGCTCACGTGCTGGCCACGCCCGATATGCAGTACCCCCTGCAACGCTGGCAACTGCCTGCAGCCGCGCCTCGGCCCCTGGTGGTGGGCTTTGGGCCTTGTGGCATCTTTGCTGCACTGCTGTTGGCTCAGATGGGCTTGCGCCCAATCGTCATCGAGCGCGGCAAATCGGTTCGCCAGCGCACCAAAGATACCTGGGGCTTGTGGCGCCGAAACATCTTGCAGGCCGAGAGCAATGTGCAGTTTGGCGAGGGCGGTGCCGGGACTTTTTCGGACGGCAAGCTCTACAGCCAGATCAAGGACCCCCGTCACCTCGGGCGCAAGGTCATGCAGGAACTGGTCGACGCTGGCGCCCCGGCCGATATTTTGTTTGAGGCACATCCGCATATTGGCACCTTCAAACTGGTCAAGGTGGTGGAGTCCTTGCGCGAGCGCATCGAGGCCCTGGGTGGCGACATCCTGTTCGAGCATCGCCTGAGCGACATTCTGGTCGAGCACCACCAGGGCCAGCGACGGCTTTGCGGTGTGACCGTGGTCAACCAGGCCAAGGGCGCGTCGATGCAATGGGAGGTCTCTCAAATGGTGCTGGCGCTCGGGCATAGCGCACGAGACACTTTTGCCATGCTGCATCGGCAGGGCGTCGCCATGTACGCCAAGCCTTTTTCAGTGGGTTTTCGCATTGAACATCCGCAAAGCGTGATCGATCGGGCCCGGTGGGGCCGGCATGCGGGCCACCCGCAGCTCGGCGCCGCCGACTACAAGCTGGTACACCACGCCAACAACGGGCGCAGCGCTTATAGCTTTTGCATGTGTCCTGGTGGGACCGTCGTCGCCGCCACCAGTGAGCCCGGTCGGGTCGTCACCAATGGCATGAGCCAGTACTCACGCAACGAGCGCAATGCCAACGCTGGCTTGGTCGTCGGCATCGACCCGCAGGATTTCCCCCAGGACACTGATGCTTTCACACAGGCCTTTGGCGCAAACGAGGGCCTTGCCTACGCCGAGCAGGCCGCGCAGATGCGTGCAGCGCATGCCAGCGCCTCGCACCCACTGAGCGGCATCAATTTACAGCGCGAACTGGAGTCGCGTGCTTTTGTGCTGGGCGGTGCCAACTATGAGGCGCCAGGGCAACTGGTCGGCGACTTTCTGGCCGGGCGCGCATCGAGCACGCTTGGCGCAGTGCAGCCCTCGTACCGCCCGGGTGTGCGGTTGACCGACCTGTCGCAAAGCCTGCCCGACTATGCCATTGCAGCCTTGCGTGAAGCCCTGCCTGCTTTTGGCAAAAAGCTGCGCGGCTTTGACATGCCCGATGCGGTCCTGACCGGCGTGGAGACACGTACCTCATCGCCCTTGCGCATGGTGCGCAACGAGACCCTGCAAAGCACCAATACCGAGGGCCTGTTTCCGGGCGGTGAAGGTGCGGGCTACGCGGGTGGCATCCTCTCGGCCGGCGTCGACGGCATCAAACTAGCCGAGGCCGTTGCACGGGCTATGGGCTTCGGGCACACGCAAGATTGAGTGCACCGCGCTGCGGCGTTGACAAATCCGTCATACAAGAATTTTCAGCGCGCTAACATGCTTTTCAAGCTGCGCGGCACAGAGCTGCCTCAGCAATGAAAAGCAATCATGATGAACACCCGACAATGGTTTAGCCAAAAGGTTTCTGAGCTGCTGCCCGATACCGGGCTGCTCAAGCGGCTGGCCGGTTTTGCCGAAACACCGGCCACACCAGAGGGCAGCGCCAAGGCTGGCAGCAAACGAAGCTTGAAAGAACGGCTGCAAGCCAGCTGGTCCGTAGAGGGCGAGGCGCTCTCGCCCCGCCAACTGCGCACCATGCTCGCCGAGATGGAGGCCGCCGCAGACCCCAGAATCAGCGAGGTTGAAGGTGGCCGCCGCGCGCGCGAGCTGGCCCTGTGGTACGAGCAGGCCCATGAAGGGCAACGGCTGGACTTTTGGCTTTTGCTCAGCGAACAGTTCGCGCCGGATCCCGTTGCCGTGGAAGAGGCCAGTCGGCGCTTTCAGCTGGCTTTGAAAGAACCCGACCAGGGACAGGCCGAGATCGCTTTGCGCCGTGCGCTGCACTCGCCGCGCAGCCGACTGCTGCAGCGCTTTGCCGTCTTTCATGACGGCCTGGGTTTTTTGGTCGGCCTGCGCGCCCAACTGCTCAAACGCCTGCGATCGGATAAGCGCCTGCTGGCGCTCGATGCGGAACTCGAAGAGCTGTTTTCCACCTGGTTTGACGTGGCCTTTTTATCCCTGGAGCGCATCAGCTGGGATTCGCCGGCCTCGCTGGTGGAAAAACTCATCCGCTACGAGGCCGTGCACGATATCAAGGGCTGGGGGGACGTGAAAAATCGACTCGACTCAGACCGCCGCTGCTACGGCTTTTTCCACCCACAAATGCCACAAGAGCCGCTGATTTTTGTCGAGGTTGCCCTGCTCGACGAGTTGCCGGATTCGATCATGCCCTTGCTCGACGAAAGTGCTGCCCGCGTCGACCTGTCCAAAGCGACCACCGCTATTTTTTACTCGATCAGCAACACCCAAAAAGGTCTGCGCGGCGTGAGCTTTGGCGACTCCCTCATCAAACGCGTGGTCGAAACGCTGAAAGAAGAATTCCCGGACCTGCGTACCTTTGCCACGCTCTCGCCGATTCCAGGACTTCGACCCTGGCTCAACGAGCACGCGGACGACCTGGTGCAAAAACTCGACAAAAAAGCCCACCAGGCCTTGCAGGAAGAGCTGGGAATATCCAAGCTCGATGGCACAGCCTGGCTAAGCGCACTGGACAGCCAGGAAGCAATGGCGCCTGACTCGAAAGCGGCACAACTGCTGATGCGCTGCGCCGCGCACTACCTGAACCAAGCGCAGGCCGATCGACTCCCCGTCGACCCAGTGGCCCGTTTTCATCTGTCTAACGGGGCGCGCATCGAACGCCTGAACTGGGCCGGCGACCCTTCAGCCAAGGGCCAAAAGCAGTCGCTAGGCCTGATGGTCAACTATCTCTACGACCTGAAGAAACTCGACAAGAACCGAAGCGACTTTGCACAGGGTCGCTTCGCGCTCTCAAGCGCTGTCAGCAAGCTCGGCTTCTGAGCGCCCGCTCAGCGCTGCGCGGCCGAGCCCTGCAAGGCCGCGATACGGTCCTCCAGGGGTGGGTGGGTGGCAAAGAGCTGACCGATGCCACCGGTAATGCCAAAAGCGGCCACGCTTTTGGGCAGCTCACCGGCCTGCATCGAACCCAGCCGCGCCAAGGCGTTGATCATGGGCTGCTTGCGGCGCATCAGCTGTGCGGCCCCCGCGTCAGCACGGAATTCACGTTGACGGCTAAACCAGGCCACCACAATCGCCGCGGCAAAACCCAGCACGATGTCGAGCACGATCGTGGTCACGAAGTAACCAATGCCAGGCCCGGCCGAGCGGTCGTCGCCCTTGCGCAAAAAGCTGTCCACGGCATAGCCAACCACCCGGCTCAGGAACACCACAAAAGTGTTCATCACGCCCTGGATCAGGGTCATCGTGACCATGTCGCCATTGGCAATGTGCGCCACCTCGTGCGCGATCACCGCTTCGATTTCTTCATGCGTCATGCCCTGCAACAGGCCAGTGCTCACGGCCACCAGCGCAGAGTTGCGAAACGCGCCGGTTGCAAACGCGTTGGGCGCACCCTCAAAAACACCGACCTCCGGCATGCCAATGCCGGCCTGGTCGGACAGCTTGCGCACGGTCTCCACAATCCAGGCCTCATCAGCGTTGCTCGGCTGGTTGATGACACGAACCCCTGCACTGAATTTGGCCACAGGCTTGCTGATCAGCAGCGAAATGATCGCGCCACCAAAACCCATTACCAGGGCAAAGCCCAGCAAAGCGCCGAGGTCCAGACCGTTGGCGCTCAGGAAACGGTTCAGGCCAAACACGCTGGCCACAACGCCCAGCACCACCACGACTAACAAATTGGTGAGCACAAAAAGAGCAATACGCTTCATGATGTCCTTACAAAGAAAAACGGCGCGAGGCCGAACGAGGCGAAATCTTAAAACCCCGCAGGCCAGTCATGATCGCCGAGCGCCGATGTCCCCACATTTTTTGCATATTTAGGGCTCCGCCGCGGTGGCCTAAAAACCGTTGGGTCCGCGTAAAAACCCGGCTCTGCGTTGGCCGGCCACCAGCTCGGCACGCCCAGCACCGGCAGGTGGGCAAACATCGCTGTGCGCAGGGTCTTTTGCTTCAACTCAGCATCAAGCCACGCATCGAGCGCGTCCAGATCTGGCAGGCCAGATGGCACACGCAAGACATGGGCAGTGATCGCTTTGCGCGGCACCATCAGCTTTTCCAACAAGGCGTGGCCGAACAACTGCACCTGAGCCGCCTGCCACAAGGGTTTCAGTGGCCCAAACAAACTAGCCCAGTCCTTGGCCAGCATAGCCTGCCAGAGCGCGTCCGGGGCACTTAGCAAGGCGGCGTTTTCATCGAACACCGTGAGCGCGTCACGCACCGCACCGCGCTGGCGGCTCTGGCGCGCCTGGTGCTTCAGGTGCAACTGGTTGAGCCGAAGCTTGGTGCGCGGAAAAGCGAGCCATGCCAGTCCATTGAAAAAATCGTGCGCGTTATCGCGGGTTGGGCAGGTGCGGCTTTGCGCAATAAAAGACTCGTAGCCTTGTTCGGCAGGAACGACATCGGCGCTGACGAAGCGCACCGGGCTGTGCGCGCTGCGCTGTGTGTTGAGCGCCTGCGCGACTGATTCACCGTCGGCAACGCGCCGGGCCACGGGCTCGCCCCAGGGTCGCCAGCTCGCTAGCCAGGGCGCGTCCCAGTCGATGTCTTTCAGGCCATGCGCCACGACAGGGCTTCACCACCAGCCAGCGGCTTGAGCTGGGCCTGGCCAAAAGGCAAAACCTCGGGCGGTGTCCAGGTCTCCCGGCGCAAGGTGATGGTGCCGGTATTGCGGGCCAGGCCATAAAAGTCTGGGCCATAAAAACTGGCAAACGCCTCGAGTCGGTCGAGCGCGCCAGCGGCCTCGAAGGCCTGGGCGTAGAGCTCTATGGCGGCATGTGCGGTGTAGCAACCAGCACAGCCGGTGGCATGCTCCTTGAGGTGGGCCGGGTGCGGCGCACTGTCGGTTCCTAGGAAAAACTTGCCACTGTCGCCCGTTGCTGCTGCCACCAGGGCCTGGCGATGCACCTCGCGCTTGAGCACCGGCAGGCAGTAGTAATGCGGGCGAATGCCGCCCATGAAAATGGCGTTGCGGTTGAAAAGCAAGTGATGTGCGGTGATGGTGGCTGCCAGGTACGCATCAGACGACAGCACGTAGTGCGCAGCATCCTTTGTGGTGATGTGCTCAAAAACAATGCGCAGCTCGGGAAAGTCCCGGCGCAAGGGCTTGAGCTGACGCTCAATAAACACCGCCTCCCGGTCAAACAGATCGATATCCGGCGAGGTGACCTCGCCGTGGACCAGCAACAACATGCCCGTGCGCTGCATGGCCTCAAGCGTTGGATAGATCTTGCGTAAATCTGTCACGCCAGCGTCGCTGTTGGTGGTGGCACCTGCCGGGTACAGCTTGGCCGCGAGCACGCCGGCGGCACGGGCTTTTTCAATTTCGGCCGGTGCCAGCCGGTCAGTCAGGTACAGCGTCATCAGTGGCTCAAATGACAGGCCCTGCGGGACTGCCGCCAGAATCCGCTCCCGGTAAGCCAGCGCCTGCTCGGTCGTGGTCACCGGTGGACGCAGATTGGGCATGATGATGGCCCGGGCAAACTGCGCCGCGGTATGCGGCACCACCGCGGCCAAGGCCTCGCCGTCGCGCACATGCAAGTGCCAATCGTCCGGCCGGGTGATGGTTAATGTAGAACTGCTGGTCGGTGCCATGGGGTACATCTCTCTTTTAGTCTCGACGGCTTTTCGCAGCCAAGTGATTCCACAGTTCATGAACCTTGCTTGGCGCAGCGGATTTTGCCCTGCGACCCGGCTTGCCAGCAGCGCCATTCGTATCAGACTGCTCGGGGCGCGCCCGGTAAATGCGGATGTCCATGGTCAGCTGCAGGTCTTTGAGTTCGGGCGGCGCAGCGCTGACCAGCCGGCCAGCACGCAAATCCGCCTTCACCGCGCTGGTGGGTAAAAACGCAAGGCCATGCCCCTCCCGCACCATTGCCTTCAGGCCTTCTGCCATATCGGTTTCGTACACCCGCTCCAGATGGACGGCCGCGTGGGATCCTTTCAAAATAAGTTCGACCATGCGCGCCATGTACGCACCCGACGCATAAGCCAGATAGGGCAAGGGGCGGTGCCGTTGGCCCGGCAGAAAATACAAGGGCCGACCCTGCGTGTCCGCACGTGAAAATGGTGCGACGATCTCCTGCCCCAGACTCAGCCATTCGTAGCGGTCCTCCCCCAGCTGAAACGGTTGCGAGGGATGGTGGTAGGCAATCAGCAAGTCGCAAGCGCCTTCTGCCAGCCGCATGACGGCATCATGCACATTGAGCGCAATCAAGCGACTTTTAACCGGGCCAAAACCCGCTTGCAGTCCACTCAGCCAGTGTGGAAAAAATGTGAAGGCCAGGGTATGCGGCACGGCAAAGTCCACCACATCTTGCGCCGTGCTCGAATGGCCACGCAACATGGCGCGCGTGCTCTGTACCGACTGCAGCAACTCCAAGGCCTGTTTGTAAAGCGTCTGGCCTGCTGGCGTCATGCGCGTGGGGTAACTGCTGCGGTCAATCAGGTCGACACCAGCCCAGGATTCGAGCGCCTGAATGCGCCGAGAGAACGCAGGCTGCGTGATGTGGCGCATCTGCGCAGAGCGGCTGAAGCTGCGCGTCTCGACCAGGCTCACAAAGTCTTCCAGCCAGTTGGTTTCCATGTCAGCTCCGCCCGATCACCTCAGCCCACCAGGGCAGCATAAGCGCGCCGGGTCGCCGGCGCCACGCTCGACAGCACCTTGGCATAAGGTGTTTGATGCTGTGTCAGCAAGCGCGCCGAGGCAACCAACTTGGAGCGGCAAAACCAATGGCAGGTGTGCTGCAACAGCAGCATCTCGGCCATGAAAACAAAAGCTTTGTCCTTGGCCGGCCCCTGCATCGCCAGGGCCGACTGCAAGCCTCTGGCATGCACGCTCAAGACTTTGCGCAAGTCAAAACATCGCGAGGGCGCCCACCGCGTGAAGTAAGGAATGGCCATGGCCCATCGGCTGATGCGGGTCCAGCGCGCGTCGGTCTTTGCAAACACCAGCACAAAAGCGTCGAACTTCTCGCACAACTCGCCTTGCATCCCGTCAATCAGCGCCCAGATCGAAGCCTGACGCTGCGGGTCGGTCTCGGACAGGGCCCGCATGGTGCTGAGCTGCACCTCGGCCATGTGCTTCTCAACCTGAAAGGGCCGCAGACGCTCTGCCAAAAACCGGATCCTGCCGGACTGGTCACGCACATTGAGGCCGCGCCAGGCCATGGCCAGCAGCAACAGGGCAAAGAAGAATTCCATGAGATTGGCAAACGAGGCTACCACACAGTGTAGCGGGGGCGCCCGACACCCCGATGCCAAGATGCATTGGTTAGACTCACTTCCAAGCACACAGGAGAATGCGTATGGGATCCGATGACAAAACCGTGGCGCCGCAGGCCGCGCAAAAGACAGCAAGCCTGGTCGAGTACGCGCAGGACGACGGAGTGGCCACACTGCGCCTGAACAACGGTAAGGTCAATGCGATTTCGCCAGCGTTGATCGCTGACTTCAATCTCGCGCTCGATCAGGCCGAGCAAGACGGTGCGGTTGTGGTCATCACCGGCCAAAGCGGCATACTCAGTGGCGGCTTTGACTTGAAAGTGCTGCAATCGGGCCCGCGCGAGGCGCTTGATCTGGTGGCGCAGGGTTTCCGCCTGGCGCGTCGGCTGCTTAGTCACACGCGCCCGGTCATCATCGCCTGCCCGGGGCACGCTGTGGCCATGGGCGCGTTCCTCTTACTGACGGCCGATTACCGCATCGGCGTGCAAGGGCCTTTCTCCATTGCACTCAATGAGGTGAAGATCGGCATGACCATGCCCCACATCGGCTTGGTGATTGCACGCGATCGCCTGACGCCTGCAGCATTCCAGCGCGCCACGCTGCTGGCCGAGGTGTTCAACCCGGACAGCGCGCGCGAAGCTGGCTTTCTCGACCAGGTCGTCGCGCCTGAGGAACTGATGGCCAGCGCCTATCGCAGCGCCGAACTCGCCAAAGGACTTGATGCCCGGGCACACCGGCAGTCCAAGCTGCGCGCGCGTCAAGGCCTGCTCCAGGCCATGGACGCGGCCGAACACCAGGACCGCACCAGCCTGGCCGGCTAAGCGAGACGTTCGGCCGCCTGTTCCTGCGCCCTGCTTTGTTGCATCGCCCACATCTGGGCATAGCGACCCTGTTGTGCCAGCAAGGCTTGGTGCGTGCCGCGCTCAACAATCCGGCCCGCATCCATCACCAGAATCTCGTGCGCATCGACCACGGTTGACAGACGGTGCGCGATCACCAGTGTGGTCTTGTGCCGCGACACCTGGCGCAGTTCGGCCTGAATAGCTCTCTCATTGGCGCTGTCCAGCGCCGACGTCGCCTCGTCGAAGATCAGCACCGCGGGGTTTTTTAACAAGGTGCGCGCAATCGCCACGCGTTGCTTCTCACCGCCCGAGAGTTTCAAGCCACGCTCGCCAACCATGGTGTCATAGCCCTTGGGTGTGCGGACAATGAAATCATGAATATGCGCCGCGCGCGCTGCGTCTTGCACCTCCTGATCAGTGGCGCCCGGCCGCCCGTAGGCAATGTTGTAGGCCACGGTGTCGTTGAACAGCACCGTGTCCTGCGGAACGATGCCAATGGCCTGGCGCACACTGGCCTGGGTGACTCGGCGGATGTCCTGGCCCCCGATCAGGATGCGCCCACCGCTAACATCGTAAAAACGAAACAACAGGCGCGCCAGGGTCGACTTGCCCGCGCCCGAAGGGCCCACCACAGCAACCGTTTTGCCCGCAGGCACGTCAAAGCTGACCTCATGCAGGATCGGCCGCTCTGGATCGTATGAAAAGTCCACATGCTCGAAGCGAATCGTGCTGTCTAGCAGCTGCAAGTCCTTGGCATCGGGGTCGTCAGCGATTTCCTGGCGTCGATCCATCAGGCCGAACATCTTGTCAAGATCGGTCAGACCTTGTTTGATCTCCCGGTACAGCACGCCAAGAAAATTCAAGGGAATGTAGAGCTGAATCATGAAGGCGTTGACCATGACCAGGTCGCCCAGTGTCATGCGGCCATCGACCACGCCTTGCGTGGCGCGCCACAGCATGGCCACCAAGCCGGTGGCAATGATCAACTGCTGCCCGCTGTTGAGCAGGCTCAGACTGCGCTGGCTCTTGATCGCTGCCGTGCGGTATTTTTTGAGGTTTTCGTCATATCGGCTGGCCTCGAATTCTTCGTTGCCGAAATATTTCACGGTCTCGTAATTCAGCAGTGCATCGACCGCCCGGCTGTGCGCACGCGAGTCGAGCTCGTTCATCTCTTTGCGGTAGCGTGTGCGCCATTCGGTCACGCTCACCGTGAAGATCACATAAAGAATCAAGGCGGCAATCGTGATCAAAGCAAAGCCCGCATCGAACTGATAAGCCAGGTAGCTCAGTACCAGGGTCACTTCGATGATGGTTGGGAAGATGCTGTAGAGCGAATAGCTGATCAAGGAGTTGACCGCCCGCGTGCCGCGCTCGATATCACGCGTCATGCCACCGGTCTGACGCTCCAGATGGAAGCGCAAACTCATGCTGTGCATGTGGCGAAACACCTGCAAGGCAATACGGCGCGAGGCGCCTTCGGTGGCCCGGGCAAAAATCAGTTCGCGCAATTCGGCAAACACGGTGGTCGACAGGCGAAGCAAGCCGTAAGCCAGCAGCAGACCCAAAGGCACAACCAGCAGAGCTTGTGCGGTGATGCCCTGGCCCGGGTTCATGGTGTCAATCAGCTGCTTGAGTAGCACCGGAACACCCACATTGGCCAGCTTGGCGCCCACCATAAAGAGCAGGGCCAGCAGCACCCTGATCTTGTAAGCCCACAGATAAGGGAACAGGCGCGCCAGCGTGGCCCAGTCCGAGCGCGGCTCTGGGTCCTGAGCCGCAGCGGCAGGTGCAAGCGTCGATGAAAGTCCGCGGTGGCGCATGAGTGACAATCTCAGTTCAATTCTGGACACACGGATTGTGACGAGGAATATGCCCATGTCAGCGCACAGCCCACTTCCCGCACCACCAAGCGGCGCCAACCCCGACGGGCCTGGCGTGGCCCTGCCGACGGACGAAGAGCTGGTGCTCAAGGTCATCCCCATGCCAGCCGATTGCAACCAAAACGGCGATATTTTCGGCGGCTGGGTGATGGCTCAGGTCGACCTGGCTGGCGCCGTGGTTCCGGCCCGCCTGGCCGGCGGGCGCATCGCGACCGTGGCGGTCAAGGAATTCATTTTCAAACAGCCCGTGCGTGTAGGCGACATCCTGTCCTTCTTTGCCAAGATCACGCGTCTGGGCCGCACCTCGATCACGGTGAAGGTCGAGGTCTATGCCGAGCGCTTCAGGGCGCAAGGGCACTACATCAAGGTCACCGAGGCGCAACTGACCTACGTGGCCATTGACGATCTGGGCCGCCCGCGTGATCTGCCACCCGAAGCCGCGACCCAGGCGCAGGTGAAAGGCTGAGTCCATGGATGTCCGCGGCTTTCTGGCCAAAATGAAAGGCGGATCAGGCGGCCAACAGGCCAGTTCCTGGCGCGACATTTTCTGGTCCTGGCTTGGATCTGCCCTGGGCATTGCCAGCTGCGGGGCTTTGTCATCGCTGTTTTTCGAGCCACGCGACACGACCTTGCTGATCGGCTCCTTCGGGGCCTCGGCCGTGCTGGTTTACGCTGCGATCAAAAGCCCCTTAGCGCAACCGCGCAATCTGGTCGGCGGCCACGTGATCTCGGCGCTGGTGGGCGTGGCGGCCTATCAAAGCCTGGGGCATGTACTGTGGCTGGCCGCGGCCCTGGCTGTTTCTGTGGCCATCGTGGCCATGCTGATAAGCAAGACTCTGCATCCACCGGGCGGCGCCACTGCACTCATTGCGGTCATCGGTGGGCCCGATATTCATCAGCTTGGCTTCTGGTTTGCGCTCGCACCCGTCGGCTTGGGTGCGCTCGTGCTGCTGGTCGTTGCCTTAGTGGTGAACAACCTGGCCGGGCACCGGCGCTACCCGGAGCACTGGCTCTAGCCCGGCAAGCGATCAGGACACCATGTAGGCGGCTGATCCTGTTGAGAACAATTTGCCGTCTGCGCCTTTGAATTCCATGCGGGTCGAGGCCACGCGCGAGCCCAGACGCAAGACCTCCGCGTGAACATCAAATACCTCACCCAAGGCTGGTCGCAGGTAATCAACGCGCAAATCGATGGTCCCGAGCTTGGCAAAACGCGCCAGGCGTTGCATCGGCGGCTCATCCATGTGCCGCGCACCGATGGCAGCCATGACCGCCAGGCCACCGGTGGTGTCGAGCGCGGCACTGATCACACCGCCATGCACCCGGCCCGTGGTGAAGTGCCCCACGAGTTCGTTGCGCATCGCAATGCGCGCATGCACACGATCGGCGCCGATGTGAACAATCTTTAGTCCAATGACCTTGTTGAAGACGATCAGCTCCTCGAAGATCTGCGTGATCTTCTGAATGAATTCTTCTTCAAAGGCAGGATCGCTGCCCGGTGTGACTTTGGTCGACATGCTGAAACTCGCAAGCAACTCGCCAAATGCACAAAGCGTCGGGCCGAGGCTTAAATTCTGAATTATCGGCGCCGGCGCAAGCAGCGGGCACCGCCGGTTCAGACGCGCTCGAAAATCCCGGCAGCACCTTGCCCCATGCCAATGCACATGGTCAGCATGCCGTACTTCAGCTGATCGCGGCGCAGCGCATGCACCAGCGTGGCCGCCCGAATCGCGCCTGTTGCCCCCAGTGGGTGACCCAGTGCGATGGCACCGCCCATCGGGTTCACGCGAGCCGGATCGAGCTTCAAGGTGTTGATGACCGCCAGTGACTGCGCGGCAAATGCCTCGTTGAGTTCGATCCAGTCGATGTGATCCTGGTTCAGTCCTGCCAGGCGCAAAGCCACGGGGATGGCCTCGACGGGACCAATGCCCATGAACTGCGGCGCAACGCCGCGCACGGCTGCTGCGACAAAGCGGGCCAGGGGCTGCAGCTGGTGCTGTTTGACGGCGCGCTCACTGGCCAGAATCAACACGCCAGCGCCATCGGATGTCTGCGAGCTGTTGCCCGCGGTCACACTTCCCAGGGGCGAAAACGGCGTCTTCAGCTTGGCCAGGCCCTCCAGCGATGTGTCAGCCCGGGGGCCTTCATCCAGGTTCACGGTGCGGCGCGTCTCCAGCACCTCGCCGGTGGCCAGGTCCGGTTGTCGCTCCACCACTTCCACGGCGGTCATCTCGTCGGCAAAGCGGCCGGCCGCCTGCGCCGCCAGTGCGCGCTGATGCGACTGCAGGCCAAAGGCATCCTGCGCCTCGCGGCTGACTTTCCACTCTTTGGCCACCTTCTCGGCAGTCAGACCCATGCCGTAGGCAATGCCTATGTTTTCGTCATGGCTGAACATCTCAGGCGAGAACGATGGGGAGTTGCCCACCATCGGCACCATGCTCATGCTCTCTGTGCCAGCGGCAATCATCACGTCGGCCTCGCCCACCCGAATTCGGTCCGCAGCCATTTGAATGGCAGACAGGCCTGAGGCACAAAACCGATTCACAGTGACGCCGCCAACACTGGTAGGCAGGCCAGCCATGATGGCAGCCAGGCGAGCCACGTTCAGGCCCTGCTGCGCCTCCGGCATTGCACAGCCGCAGACCACGTCCTCAATCGCAGCCGGATCCAGTGTGGGCACCTGCTGCAGTGCAGACTGCATCACCTTGACCAGCAGATCGTCGGGCCGGGTGTTGCGAAAAAATCCGCGGTGCGAGCGGCCGATTGGCGAACGTGTCGCCGCAACAATGAAAGCATCCTGCACTTGTTTCATGGCTCTATCCTGTTTCCAGCGGGGCCTACCCGCCTAGTTACGCACCGGCTTGCCGGTCGACATCATGCCCATGATGCGCTCCTGAGTTTTAGGGCTCATCAAGAGTTCGCCAAAGGCCTTGCGCTCCAGCGCCATCAGGTAGGCTTCGGTCACCATGCTGCCAGCGTCGACGTCGCCACCACACACCACATGCGCGATGTGCGATGCAATCGTGAAGTCATGGCTGCTGATGAAGCCGCCGTCCCGCATATTGACCAGCGTGCCCTTGATGGTGGCGGCTGCGCTGCGCCCGGCCGCCGGGAAAGCACGGCGATGCGGCGAGCGGTAGCCGGCGCGCACCATGGCCTGGGCCTCGCTGAGGGCAACAAACAAGAGTTCGTCCTTGTGCGGCACGATCACGTCGCTGTCCTGCACATAGCCGAGCTGGCGTGAATCCAGTGCACCTGTGCCCACCTTGGCCATGGCCGCTGCGGCAAACGCGTCGCTCAAAAAAGGCAGCAGGTCTTTGGATGTTGAACCGGCGGCTTTCTCGGCAGCGCGGCGCGCGATATAGGTCAGGCCGCCGCCACCGGGAATCAAGCCCACACCGACCTCAACCAGGCCGATGTAGCTCTCCATGGACAGCACGCGCTTGCTCGAATACAGGGCCAACTCACAGCCGCCCCCCAGCGCCAGGCCGCGCACCGCCGACACCACCGGCACGCCACCGTAGCGCAACGCCAGCAAGGCCTCCTGCAACTGGCGCTCAGCGTCCTCGATCGCTTTGGCGCCACCCATTAAAAAGGCTGGCAGCATGGCCTGCAAATCCGCGCCAGCACTGAACACCTCGTCACCAGACCAGATCACCATGGCCTTGTGCGTGGACTGCGCCAGCGCCAAGCCTTTGAGCAATCCTTCTACCACCGCCGGACCGATCACATGCATCTTGGTTTTGATACTTGCAATCACCACATCGCTGTACGCGCCCGGCAGCGTCCACAAGCGAATCGAATCATCTTCATGCAGGGTTTGCCCCGCGCTCGCGGCCGTCAGGCCACCGGCGCCATAAACCGTATCCGGGAGCAACTGGCGCTGATAAACCGCCAGCTGACGCACCGGCACAAAGGCTTGCCGGCTCGCACTCCAGGAGCCGGCGGTGGTATGGACGCCACCCGCCTCGGCCACTGGGCCCTTGAAAACCCATTGCGGCAGCGGTGCACGGCACAAGGCCTTGCCCGCGTCAATGTCTTGCTGGACCATATGGGCTACTTCCAGCCAGCCGGCTTCCTGCCACAACTCAAACGGGCCTTGCTTCATGCCAAAGCCCCAGCGCATGCACAGATCAACATCACGCGCGTTGTCCGCGATCTCGGCCAGATGCACGGCTGCGTAGTGGAAGGCGTTGCGCAATATCGCCCACAGGAACTGGCCTTGCGCCCCTTCACTCTCACGCAACAGCTTCAGGCGCTCAGACGCAGGCTTTTTCAGCATGCGGGCGTAGACCTCGTCGGCTTTCTCGCCTGAGACCACGTAGTCCTGGCTTTGTGGGTCGAAGCGGTAAATGTCCCGGCCCACTTTTTTGTAAAAACCGGCTTTGGCTTTCTGTCCCAGGTGTCCTTTCTCAAGCAATGTGGTGAGCACAGGCGGCGTGGAAAAGCTGGCGTAGAACGGATCGGTCTTCTCGCTCAAGGTGTCCTGCAAGGTCTTGATCACATGCGCCATCGTGTCCAGACCCACCACGTCGGCTGTTCTGAAAGTGCCTGAGCTGGCACGCCCGAGCTTCTTGCCAGTCAGGTCATCGACCACGTCGTAGGTCAAACCAAAGTTGTCCACCTCTTTCATGGTCGACAACATGCCGGCAATGCCAATGCGGTTGGCGATGAAGTTTGGCGTGTCCTTGGCGCGCACCACGCTTTTGCCCAACGCCGTGGTCACAAAGGTCTCAAGCGCATCCAAATGCTCTGGCAAGGTGTCGGGGGTTGCGATCAGCTCGACGAGCTGCATGTATCGCGGCGGGTTGAAGAAGTGAATGCCGCAAAACCGTGGCCGCAGTGTCGGCGGCAAGGCCGCGCTCAGCGCCCCAATTGACAAGCCAGAGGTGTTCGAGGCCAGCAAGGCATGCGGCGCCAGCGAGGAAGCGATCTTTTCATACAGGGAGCGCTTCCAGTCCATGCGCTCGGCAATCGCTTCAATGACCAGATCGCAGTCACCCAGCTGCGCCAGATGGTCGTCGTAATTCGCCTGCTCGATCAGCGCCGCATCGCCAGCCACACCCAAAGGCGCTGGCTTGAGTTTGGCCAGTCCATCGACGGCGCGGCTGACGACGCTATTGGGCGGACCTTCCTTGGCAGCAAGGTCGAACAGCACCACGGGCACTTTCACATTGACGAAATGGGCCGCAATCTGCGCACCCATCACGCCTGCGCCAAGAACGGCGACTTTTCTGACATTGAATCGACTCATGGTACTTTCCATTCACGCCGCCACCAGGGCTGGCTTATTTCACGCGTGTCCAGGTTTGGGTGCGCCCGATGAACAGAATCGAGCCACGCACTTCGAGCTTTTTGCCCTCTTCGATCGGCGTCATCTTGAGCGCGTACTCCTTGCCGTTCTCGGGATCAAGAATCTTGCCATCGCTCCAGACGGCATCAGCGCCTGCTTTCTTGGCACCTCGGATGATCTCCAGTCCCAGCATGGGTTTATCTTTGCGATCATCCGTGCATTCAGTGCACAGGCGCGTCTGGTCTGCATCTTTTTTCAGGAGCTTGCTGACATAACCCCGCAAGGCTCCACCAGACTCCTCAATCACGATTTCGCTTTTGATGGCACCGGTTTTTTCATCAAAGCTATGCCAGGTACCCACCGGTGTCATCTGCGCCATCGCCGCGCTGCCAACCGACACCAGGGCCAGCACCAAGCCCTGGCGAATCCGAAGAGAACAATCACGCATATCAAGTCTCCTTATCAAGTTGAACGATCAGGCCAAAGCCGCTTCGGTATCCATGAGCGAACCCGCGCCTGCACGTGCAGTTTGCATCAAGGAGGCAGTCTCCGGGAACAGCTTGGCGAAATAAAAGCGCGCGGTCTCGAGTTTGGCCCGGTAGAACGGGTCGTCACGGCCAGCGGCGATCTGGCGCAGCGCTGTCTGCGCCATGCGCGCCCAGAAATAGCCCATCACCAGATGACCGGCCACGCGCAAATAGTCCACGGCGGCTGCGCCAACCTCGTCGGCGTTGCGAAAGCCCTTGAAGCCGATTTCGGTGGTGAACTTGGTCATCTGCTCCCCCAGCGTGGCCAGCGGTGTGATGAAGGGCGACATCTTTTCGTTTACGCCCTCTTCCTTGACCAGATCGACAATGAGCCGGCCGAATTTCTTCATGGTTTCGCCTTGATTCCTAAGCACTTTGCGGCCCAGCAGGTCGAGCGCCTGAATCGTGTTCGTGCCTTCGTAAATCATGTTGATGCGGGCGTCCCGAACAAACTGCTCCATGCCCCACTCGCGGATATAACCATGCCCGCCGAAAACCTGCAGGCAGGCCGACGTCGCAACCCAGCCGTTGTCCGTCACAAAAGCCTTGGCAATCGGCGTGAGCATGGCAAGCACCTCGCCCGCCTCTTCACGCACCTGCGCGTCCGGGTGGTGATGCTCTTTTTCCAGCAGCATGCTGCAGTAGCACAGCATGGCGCGCGCGCCCTCGGCGTAGGCCTTGGCCGTCAAGAGCATTTTGCGAACGTCCGGATGCACCAGAATCGGGTCTGCGTTTTGATCGGGCGCTTTGACGCCGCTGAGTCCGCGCATCTGTGTGCGGTCTTTGGCATAGGCCAGCGCATTCTGAAAAGCCACCTCGGTCAGACCCAGTGACTGGTTGCCCACGCCCAGGCGCGCTGCGTTCATCATGACGAACATGGCCTGCATGCCTTTGTTGGGTACGCCCACCAGAAAGCCGGTAGCACCTTCGAGCAGGATTTGGGCGGTGGCGTTACCACCAATGCCCATTTTGTGCTCGAGCCCGCCGCAGTAAATTGGGTTGCGCTCGCCTACCGAACCATCGGCAGCCGGCAAAAATTTCGGCACCAGAAACAGACTGACGCCTTTGATGCCCGGGGGCGCATCGGTCATGCGCGCGAGCACCAGGTGCACAATGTTCTCGGCCAGGTCATGCTCGCCTGCGCTGATGAAAATTTTGGTCCCCGTCAGTCGGTAGCTTCCGTTAGCCTGCACCTCAGCCTTGGTCCGCATGAGCCCCAGGTCTGTGCCGCAATGTGGCTCGGTCAGGCACATGGTTCCGGTCCACTCGCCGCTGGTGAGCTTGCCCAGGTAGGCGGATTTTTGCTCGTCCGTGCCATGCGCCAGCAAGGCGGCGTAGGCGCCATGCGTGAGGCCCGGATACATGGTCCAGGACTGGTTGGCCGAATTCATCATTTCATAAAAGCACTGGTTCAGCACCAGCGGCAGGCCCTGACCGCCATAGGCCGGGGCACAGCTGAGGGCCGCCCAGCCGCCATCGACATACTGGCGATAGGCCTCTTTGAACCCGTCTGGCGTTGTGACCGAGCGCGTTTTGGGGTCGTAGTGGCAACCTTGCGCATCACCGCTCTGGTTCAGCGGCAACAGAACTTCAGCCGCGAATTTGCCACCTTCGTCCAAGACGGCGTTGACCGTGTCGACATCCATCTCGGCATACATGGGCATGTCGGCGAAATCCTCGCAGACCTGCAGCACTTCGTGCAGGACAAACTGCATATCTCGCAGGGGTGGTGTGTAGCTTGGCATGATGATCGCTCCCTTCAATCTCCAACTGTCGTCACGAGGCCTGCGCCGAGCTTGTGGCATAGCGCGCCAACACATCCGCAAAACCTTGCCGAGCCCGCTCGATGGCACCGGGCTTATGCAGCAAGCGGGCTTCGTAGTGCAAGGCCAGAATCAGGCCGTGAATTTCAAAAACAATTTGTGCCGGCTCGGCCTCAGGCTTGAAATGCCCTTGCTCGATGGCCTGTCCCACTGCCCGCTCCAGGGCCTCCAACCAGGCCTGGACCGAGCGCACCAGTACATCGCGCACCGGTCCGGGCTGGTCGTCAAACTCAACCGCACCGCCAATGAAGATGCAGCCTGAGCGAATTTCCACGGAGGCGCGGTTCATCCAGTTATCGAACAAAGCGCGCACCCGCGGCAAGCCACGCGCGCGTGCCAGAGCCGGCTGAAAAATCTCATCGGTAAAGCACCGGTCGTATTCTTTGAGCACCGAGATCTGCAACTCCTCGCGCGAGCCGAAATGCGCGAACACGCCAGATTTGCTCATAGCAGTGCGTTCTGCCACAGCGCCAATGCTCAGACCTTCAAGACCGACCGTACCGGCCAGAGCCAAGGCTGCATCCAGAATCGTCTGACGGGTTTGCTGCCCCTTGGATGGGCCCTTGCGACGCCCGGTGCCTCGCAAGGCTCGCGCAGTGCCGCCCGCGGCAGCGCCCTCAGCCAAATCGGCACCCACGCCTGCGCCGCCCAGCGCGCCAGTGACCTGGCCGCCTTCGGGCGCCGCTTGCCTTGCTTCGGGGCTTGTTGTCAGTGGATCTGTTTTCATAAATAAACCGAACGTTCGTACTATTTTATACCAAAAAAACCGGCTTGTTGAGATATTTTTTTGATCTGTCATCAGAAACAAGTTCGGCAGAGCCGGCGCCACTGACCAGACGGCATGCCATGAACGATGGCTTGCCGTGTCGGCCAGCCCTGCGCTCACCCGTTGGCCGCCAGCAACCCGCGACAGCCACACTTGTCAGAGCATGGCCAGACGGCGGCAATGGACTTCTTCGATCAGTGCGAGCGGATCATGGTGCCGAAAGCCTGATCGCTCAGGATTTCGAGCAGGAGTGCGTGAGGCACCCGTCCGTCGACGATGTGAACCGCGTGAACGCCGCTCTTGGCTGCATCAATGGCGCCGGCGATCTTGGGCAACATGCCGCCGCTGATCGTGCCGTCAGCGACCAGCTCATCAATTTGACGCGCAGTCAGCTCGGTCAGCAAATCGCCGGCCTTGTTGAGCACGCCTCGGATATTGGTCAGCATCAAGAGCTTTTCAGCCTGCAGCACCGTGGCCAACTTGGCCGCGACCACGTCGGCATTGATGTTGTAGCTTTCGTTATTCTCGCCAAAACCCAATGGACTGACCACGGGTATGAACGCGTCGTCCTGCAAGGCGCGCACGACGCTGGGGTCAATGCTCTGAATTTGACCCACCTGGCCGACATCATGCTCTTTGTTCGGGTCAGAGGCATCGACCATTTTGAGTTTCTGTGCTCGGATCAGCCCGCCATCGCGGCCGGTCAAACCAACAGCCTTGCCACCGGCATGGTTGATCAAGCCCACAATATCTTGTTGCACTTCACCGGCCAAAACCCATTCAACCACTTCCATGGTTTCCGCATCCGTCACGCGCATACCCTGGATAAACGTGCCTTTCTTGCCTAGGCGGTTCAGAGCCGTCTCAATTTGAGGCCCACCACCATGTACCACCACCGGGTTGATACCCACGAGTTTGAGCAACACCACGTCTTCGGCGAAGGCCGCCTGCAAGCCAGGATCTGTCATGGCATTACCACCATATTTGATCACCATGGTTTTGCCATGGAATTTTCGAATATAGGGCAGGGCCTGCGCCAGTATGCCGGCCTTGTCGGCCGGCGAGATTGAAGCCGCTGCGGTAGTCGTGCTGTGCTCGCTCATAAGACATCTCGTACAAAAACAAGACGTATTCTGCACCATCCGGCGAAAAAAAATCGCCCCGAAGGGCGATCGATGAGGATCCGCGCGACCGAAGCGTCAGACCGCGAAGTCCTCTTTGCGCCGACCCTGGCTGACCAGCGTAGACAACCAACGCGGCATCAGACCACGACCGCTCCAGGTTTCGCCATTGGGCCCCTTGAATTTGACAGGCGCCGGGTTGGCCGAGCGCGCAGCCTTTTTGCGGCCACCAGATTTGCGGCCCTGCAGATCCGACACGCTCAGCCCATAAGCAG
>JAYQPP010000031.1:0-24779 GCA_038145425.1 Comamonadaceae bacterium
CTGTCGTTCAGAGCATCCAAAGGCGCTCGCTGCAGCGGTTTCCGCGGTTCATCACGGTCTTGGTGGTGGAGATGTTGCTGATTGTTTTGATCATCGGCCTGGTGTTGTTGCTCTTGCCGGTCATGGTTAAGCAACTGCCTTTGCTGAAAGATCAGATTCCCAATTTGCTCGACCACTTCAGGGACAGTGCGCAAGCCCTTGCGGCTGGTTTTGGCTGGTCAGTCGAGCTGGACATGGCCGCTGTCAAGGCCTTTGTGATGGAGCATCTCGGTGCGTTGGCGCAAGATGGACTGTCGCGCCTCCTGGCCTCGGTGAAGCTTGGTGGCAGCATGGCGCTGGCCTTGCTGGGTAACGCGGTACTGATTCCGGTCGTTCTTTTTTATCTTTTGTACGACTGGCCGCGGCTGGTGCGTTGGGTGCAAGAGCTGGTGCCGCCGCGATTGCGAACAGCGAGCAATGACTTTTTGGGTGAAGCCGACGCCGTGCTGGGCCAGTACTTGCGTGGTCAGCTCATGGTGATGCTGGTTTTGGCGGCTTATTACAGCGTGGGACTGCACCTGTTTGGACTTGACTTGGCCTGGCCGATCGGTGTTTTTACGGGCCTGGCGGTCGCGGTTCCCTACATTGGCTTTGGTCTGGGCCTGATTCTGGCCAGCCTGGCGGGTCTTCTCGAGTTCGCCGCGCCGATGGACGTTGTGCCCATGGTTGCGGTGGTGTATGGCGGTGGTCAGCTGCTCGAGAGTTTTGTGCTCACGCCGCGCCTGGTGGGCCAGCGCATTGGCTTACACCCTCTGGCGGTAATTTTTGCCTTGTTGGCCTTTGGGCAGTTGTTGGGCTTTGTGGGCGTTTTGATGGCGCTTCCCATCAGCGCCGTCTTACTCGTGGCCCTGCGCCGCGCCCGCCGGGCTTATCTGAACAGCAAGCTGTACCTGGAGCAGGCTTGAAGCAGCTTGCGCTGGACATCGGCATCCGCAATCAGCCGCAACTCGATCAAATGGATGCGCAGGCCAATGCTGTCCTGCTGGAGCAGCTGCGCGCTTGGCTGGACCGTCTCGCATCCGACAAGCAAGTCCGGATGACACCGGCAATTTATATCTGGGGCGAGGCGGGCTGCGGCAAAACCCATTTGTTGCGAGCCTTGGCTCGGGCGCTTGGTCAGCAGGGCTTGACCTTCGGCTGGATGGATCCACACAGCGAGCAGTCTTCGTCCTGGGATGCCCAGTGGTGTGCTGGCTTGCTTGATGCCGTGGATGATTACCAGCCCGCGCAGCAGGCGAGAGCATTCCAATGGTTTATTGATGCGCAGACACACCAGAAGCCCTTGATTGCCACCGGCCGCAGGCCGCCGGCGGACCTGCCGCTGCGTGAGGATCTGCGTTCGCGCCTGGGCTGGGGGGAGGTTTTTCGCATGCAGCCGCCTGGCGATGAGCGACGCCGTGAGATCTTGCAGGCTCAGGCCCGCGCACGCGGCCTTAACTTCAGCACTGAGGTTGCCGATTACCTTCTGACAAGATTCAGCCGAGACCTGGGGCACTTGATCAGTTTGCTGGATCAACTGGACCGGTATGCCATGCAGCGCAAACGTCCGATGACGATTCCCCTGATCAAGGCCATGATGGAAGAGGCAGAGGATTGATGACGTGCAGAAGCTGACGCTCTTTGACCTGGACCACACCCTGATTTCAATGGATTCGGATTACGAGTGGGGTGTTTTTACGACGGCTCTGGGCTGGAACGATGCCGACGATTTCGAGCGTCGCAATCAGGAATTTTTTCAACAGTACAAAGACGGCACGCTCGACATTCGGGCCTACGTGCGTTTTGCCACCAAGGCGCTGCGTGAAAAAGGCCCCGAGGCTGCGGCGCAGGCCCACCGACAATACATGGAAGAGGTGATCGCAAAAGCGATGACGCCGCAGGCGCGTGATCTGGTTCGTGGCCATCGTGACGCTGGGGACTGGGTGCTGGTTGTGACTGCGACCAATGAGTGGGTGACGCGCCCGATTGCGCAGGCCTTTGGTGTGGCCGAGCTGATTGCCATTGAGTTGGCGCGCGACCCCCTCACTGGGTGGATCACGGGCGAAATTCAAGGCATTCCCTCTTTCCGTGAAGGCAAGGTGGCGCGGGTGCAAGCCTGGTTGCAAGCCCGTGGCCTCGATTGGGATAACGTGGAGAGTACCTTTTACTCGGATTCACTCAACGACCTGGCCTTATTGGAGAGAGTGAACCACCCGGTGGCCACCAATCCAGACGAGCGGCTGCGCGCAGTGGCCAATGCGCGCGCTTGGCGCATACTCGACCTTTTCTGTGACCAAAATACCTAAAGGGGACGTGACCTGGTTGTCGCGGCACTTGGCATGATAAAGCGTTTGATCAACAAACTTTTGGGGCGTTCCGAGACGGTGCGCGCGACGCTTGGCAAGCGCTTGGAATTGGGCCGCGAGGCGCACGGCATTGATTTGCGCCTGGTCGATGAACGGGCTGTCAACGTGGTGCGCACCCTGAAAAAGGCTGGGCACGAGGCCTATATTGTGGGCGGTGCGGTGCGCGATCTCATGGTCGGGCTGGCGCCGAAAGACTTTGATGTGGCGACCGACGCCACGCCAGAACAAGTCAAGGCACTCTTCCGACGGGCCTTCATCATTGGGCGACGTTTTCGGATCGTGCACGTGGTGTTTGGCCGAGGAAGAGACCACGAGGTCATTGAGGTCTCGACCTTTCGGGCCTATCTTGACGGCTCGCTGTCCGAGCAAGTGGCTGGCAATGAGAAGACCAGCAAGACAGCCCTGGCGGGGATGCAGCATGCTGTTGATGCCAGCGGCCGTGTGCTCAGAGACAACGTTTGGGGTACGCAACAAGAAGACGCGGTGCGTCGGGATTTCAGTATCAACGCCATGTATTACGACCCTGAGCGTCAGTTGGTGGTCGATTACCACCACGGCGTGGAGGACACCCGCAAGCGCGTCATCCGCATGATTGGCGACCCTGTCATGCGTTACCGGGAGGATCCGGTTCGCATCATTCGGGCTGTTCGTTTTGCAGCCAAGCTCAGTGCGCTTGGGTTCAAGCTCGAGGCGCGAACCGCCAAGCCCTTGCGTGCCTCGCAGGCATTGCTGGCGGACGTGCCGCAGAGCAGGTTGTTTGATGAAATGCTCAAGCTTTTGCAGACGGGGCATGCGCTGGCCTCCTTGGAGCAGCTCAAGCACCTGGGCCTGGAGCGCGGCATTTACCCCCTGCTGGACCTGGTGGTCGAGCGCGGCCAGGACCCGCTGGTGGTTGCGGCCTTGCGCGATACCGACCGCCGGGTATCGGAATCCAAGCCAGTGGCGCCCAGCTTTCTCCTGGCCTGTGTCCTTTGGTCGGATGTCCGCCAAGCCTGGGAGGCGGCCCTGGCCGAGCAGATGCCAGCACATCCGGCACTGCAGCAAGCCATCGAGCAGGTCTTCGAAGCCAGTATTGGTGATGTGTCGGGTCGTGGCAAATTGGCCGGTGACATGCGCGAGATCTGGTTAATGCAACCCCGATTTGAAAAGCGCTTGGGCACAGCACCCTTGGGTCTGGTCGAGCAGCCGCGTTTTCGCGCTGCCTTTGATTTCATGCGCCTGCGCGCCGAGGTTGGCGAGGTCGAACAGGTGCTGGCAGACTGGTGGGAGGAATTCAGCCTGGCCGGTGACACCATGCGCCGTGACATGATCGACGGGGTGCGGGTTGAACAGCAACAGCGCGGCCGCAGCGCGCGTGGCGTGCGAAGGCGCAAAACGTCGCCCGATGCGCAAAACGTGCAATCCCTGGACGCCGATCTTTCGCCTGGCGACGCTGCCCCTGGCGATGAGGCTGCGATCGAGTCTGAGATCGCGCCGGCCCCTCGCAAGCGCCGTCGGCGTCGGCGACCAGGGGCCGCTCAAGGAGCGGGCTCTGCCGATTCGTCGGGAAGTGCCGACTCGCAGAACGACAAACCATGACGCTGGCGTACCTGGGTCTTGGCGCAAACCTCGGTCCAGCGCGCGACACTCTGGCCTGGGCGATCGAGCAGCTCCGTGCGGTGCCGGGCAGTCGAGTCCTTCGTTGTTCAAGCTTTTATCGAAGCGCGCCCGTCGATGCCTCCGGGCCCGATTACGTCAACGCGGTGGTTGAAATGGAAACCTCGCTGTGCGCCCCGGCGCTTCTTCTAGCCATGCAGGCCATCGAGCAAGCGGGCGGCAGGCTTCGACCTTACCGGAATGCGCCCAGAACGCTGGACCTGGATTTGCTGCTGTTCGGACAGGGCCGCATTGTCAGTGCCGAGCTTGAAGTGCCGCATCCGCGCATGGACCAACGAGCCTTCGTCTTGCTTCCGCTTTCGGAACTCGATCCAGCTTTGGTCTCGGCAAGCCAACTGGCAGCGGTTGGCAAGCAGGTGATCGCGCGGCTGTAAACGCCGGGCTGAGGCGACGGCATCAGCCCGTTCGTTGGGGGGTGGTCGGTGATAATCCGTCCGACAAACCAATAACCAATTTGGGAGCAGAAGTATGAGCCTTTACGCGGATTTTTACCAAAAGTCTCTGAGTCATCGCGACGCCTTCTGGTCGGAGCAGGCCGGGCAGGTGGATTGGCATAAGAAGCCGGATCAGATTTGCGATTTCAGCAATCCGCCCTTTGCCCGCTGGTTTGTGGGCGGTGAACTCAATTTGTGCCATAACGCCGTGGACCGTCACCTGCCACAGCGTGCCGATCAGGCTGCGCTGATTGCGGTGTCGACTGAGACAGACACGGAAAAGGTCTACACCTTTGCTGAGTTGCACCGCGAGGTCCAGCGCATGTCAGCGAGTTTCAAGGCCCTGGGCGTCAAAAAAGGGGACCGAATCCTGATTTACATGCCGATGGTCGCGGAGGCTGCTTTTGCCATGCTGGCCTGCGTGCGCATTGGCGCCATCCACTCGGTGGTCTTTGGCGGTTTCGCGTCGGGTTCCTTGGCCTCGCGCATCGAGGACGCGGCGCCGGTCTTGGTGGTCAGTTCTGACGGTGGCTCGCGCGGCGGTAAAGCTGTGGCCTACAAACCGCTGCTGGACGAGGCGATTCGGCTTTCGCGCCACAAGCCATCGGCGGTGTTGCTGGTCGATCGAGGGCTGGCGCCCATGTCCATGGAGAGCGGGCGCGACCATCTGTGGCGTGATCTGCGTGAAAAGCATCTGGATGCGCAAGTGCCCTGCGAATGGGTTGAGTCCACCCATCCGAGCTACACGCTTTACACCAGCGGCACCACGGGCAAACCCAAGGGTGTGCAGCGCGACACGGGCGGCTACTGTGTCGCTTTGGCAGCCAGCATGAAGCATATTTTTGACGGGCGCCCTGGAGAGACCTATTTCTCGACCAGTGACATTGGCTGGGTGGTCGGTCACAGTTACATCATTTACGGGCCGCTGATTGCAGGCATGGCCACGATCATGTACGAAGGCTTGCCGATTCGCCCGGATGGGGGCGTTTGGTGGCGCCTGGTCGAGCAGTACAAAGTTACCGTGATGTTTAGCGCGCCGACGGCCATTCGCGTTTTAAAAAAGCAGGATCCGGCCTACTTGAGCGCCTATGACCTGTCTAGCTTACGTGCACTGTTTCTGGCGGGAGAGCCGCTCGATGAACCGACGGCACAGTGGATTAGCGAGGGTCTTGGCAAACCGATCATTGACAACTATTGGCAAACCGAGACTGGTTGGCCCATTCTCACTATCTGTAACGGCGTCGAGTCTGCCCCGAGCAAGTTTGGTTCGCCGGGTAAAGCGGTCTACGGCTACAACGTGAAACTGCTGGACGATCAGACCGGCGAGGAGCTGACCGAGCCGAATCAGAAAGGCGTGGTTGCGATCGAAGGGCCGTTGCCGCCGGGATGCATGCAAACCGTTTGGCGTGACGATGAACGTTTTGTGAATACCTACTGGAAGAGCGTGCCAGGCAAACTTGTCTACAGCACGTTTGACTGGGGTGTTCGCGATGAAGACGGTTATTTCTTCATTCTGGGTCGCACCGACGACGTGATCAATGTGGCTGGGCACCGACTCGGCACCCGCGAAATTGAGGAAAGCATTTCAGCCCATCCCAATATTGCAGAGGTTGCGGTGGTCGGGGTGGCGGACAACCTGAAGGGACAGGTGGCTCTGGCCTTTGCGGTGCCCAAGGACAGCTCTGGGCTTTCCACCGAGGCTGACCGCATGAAACTCGAGGGCGAGATCATGAAGTTGGTCGACCGGGACCTGGGAGCCGTGGCACGACCGGCCCGTGTGCGCTTTGTGACCTTGTTGCCCAAAACCCGCAGTGGCAAGCTACTTCGCCGGGCGATTCAGGCAGTCTGCGAGGGTCGTGATCCAGGTGACCTCACCACCATGGATGATCCAACGGCGCTGCAACAAATTCGTGATCTGATGGCTGGTTAAATGTGTTGTGTTGGCGCCTCGGCTCTTGCTGTGGCGTGATCAGCCCCGGTTTCGGTGGCACAATCTCTTCCTGCTGGAGGCCACCTGTGCCTCCTTCGCATCCGCTATCCGGTTCAGCCGTGTCGCGGAGGGTTGAATTCTTAATTCCTAACCAACTTCATTTTCCTGCAGGGAAAAAAGGGGCAGCGTCACATGAGTGAGCAACACTCGGTCTATCAGGCCTATCAATCCAATACCTATTTGTTTGGC
This sequence comes from Comamonadaceae bacterium, assembly GCA_038145425.1. Classification (GTDB taxonomy): domain Bacteria; phylum Pseudomonadota; class Gammaproteobacteria; order Burkholderiales; family Burkholderiaceae_C; genus Rhodoferax. Next base: position 6,654 of record JAYQPP010000031.1, read on the forward strand.
GGGAACGCCCCGTACGTCGAAGAGATGTACGAGAACTACCTGGCCAATCCCGGCAGTGTTCCTGATTCGTGGCGCGATTATTTCGATGCCTTGCAAAATGTTCCGGCGGTGGACGGCAGCAACGCCAAGGACGTCCCCCATCTCCCGGTCATCAATGCCTTTGCTGAGCGAGCCAAGGCGGGTGTCACGACGGTGGTGGTGGCAACCGGCGCGGATTCGGAGCTGGGTCGCAAACGGGTTTTTGTTCAGCAGCTGATTGCTGCTTACCGAAATATCGGCGCGCGTTGGGCTGATTTGGACCCGCTTAAGCGCCGCACCCGTGACGACATCCCAGAGCTCGAACTCTCGTTTTACGGGTTTTCGGACGCGGATCTGGAGACGGTTTTTAACACCAGCAACACCTATTTCGGCAAGGAATCCATGTCCTTGCGTGATTTACTTAATGCTTTACGTGAAACTTATTGTGGCTCGATTGGTGCCGAGTACATGTACATCTCGGACCAGACGCAGAAGCGCTGGTGGCAGCAGAAACTGGAATCCATCCGCAGTCGCCCGAGTTTTGATGCCGACAAAAAGCGTCACATTCTTGATCGCCTGACTGCAGCCGAAGGTCTTGAGCGATTCCTGCACACCAAGTACGTCGGGCAGAAGCGCTTTTCACTGGAGGGTGGGGAGAGCTTCATCGCGGCTATGGACGAGGTGATTGTCCAGGCGGGCGCCAAAGGCGTGCAGGAAATTGTGATCGGTATGGCGCACCGTGGACGGCTGAATGTGCTGGTCAACACGCTGGGCAAATTGCCTGGGGACCTGTTTGCGGAGTTTGATCACACAGCGCCTGAGGATCTGCCAGCGGGGGATGTGAAATACCACCAGGGATTCAGTTCCGACGTGAACTCTCCTGGCGGCCCGGTGCACCTGACGCTTGCGTTCAACCCGTCGCACCTGGAGATTGTTAACCCGGTGGTGGAGGGGTCGGTGCGGGCCCGTATGGACCGCCGCCATGACCCAGAGGGTCGCCAGGTCATGCCGGTGCTGGTGCACGGTGATGCGGCCTTCGGGGGCCAGGGTGTCAATCAGGAGACGCTGGCGCTGGCTCAGACCCGTGGCTACACGACTGCTGGCACGGTGCACATCATTATCAACAACCAGATTGGTTTCACCACCTCTGACCCGCGGGACATGCGCTCAAGTGCGTTTGCCACCGACATCGTGAAGATGGTTGAGGCGCCGGTGCTGCATGTCAATGGCGACGACCCGGAGGCGGTGGTGTTGGCGGCGCAACTGGCGGTGGAGTACCGCATGGAGTTTCATGAGGATGTGGTGGTTGATATCACCTGCTTCAGAAAGCTCGGCCACAACGAGCAGGACACGCCAGCGCTCACGCAGCCGCTGATGTACAAAAAAATTGCTGCACATCCAGGCACGCGCAAGCTGTACGCCGACAAGCTCGCCGCGCAAGGTATGGGCGAGACCCTGGGCGAGGAAATGGTCAAGGCCTACAGGGCGGCCATGGATGCGGGCCGCCATACGGCCGATCCTGTGCTGAGTAATTTCAAGCACAAATACGCCGTGGACTGGTCACCATTTCTGGGTAAACGCTGGACCGATGCAGCCGAGACCGCCGTTCCCCTGGCCGAGTGGAAGCGGCTCGCCGCCAAGGTCACCACCTTGCCTGACAACATCAATCCCCATAGCCTGGTGCGAAAGGTTTATGACGATCGTGCGGCCATGGGTCGTGGCGACATCAACGTCGACTGGGGCATGGGCGAGCAAATGGCTTTCGCCTCCCTTGTGGCCAGCGGTTACCCGGTGCGTCTGTCGGGCGAGGACTGTGGGCGCGGCACCTTTACCCACCGTCACTCCGTGATCCACGATCAGGCGCGCGAAAAGTGGGATGTGGGTACTTATGTGCCGCTGCAGAATGTCGCAGACCACCAGGCGCCATTTGTGGTGATTGATTCGCTGCTGTCTGAAGAGGCTGTTCTGGCATTTGAATATGGCTATGCCTCCAACGACCCGAACACCCTGGTGATCTGGGAGGCGCAGTTTGGTGATTTTGCCAATGGTGCGCAGGTTGTGATCGATCAGTTCATTGCCTCGGGTGAGGTGAAGTGGGGCCGCGTAAACGGCATCACCCTGATGCTGCCGCACGGCTATGAAGGGCAGGGCCCAGAGCACTCGTCGGCACGCATTGAGCGTTTCATGCAATTGGCGGCGGATACCAATATGCAGATCGTGCAGCCGACAACGGCAAGCCAGATCTTCCATGTGCTGCGCCGTCAGATGGTTCGCAACCTGCGCAAACCACTGATCATCTTCACGCCGAAGTCCCTGCTGCGTCACAAAGACGCGAGCTCGCCGCTGTCGGAATTCACCAAGGGTGGGTTCCAGACGGTCATTCCGGATCAGGGCAATCTGAAGCCAGAGAAAGTCACCCGTGTGATCGTGTGCTCGGGCAAGGTCTACTACGACCTGGCCAAAAAGCGCGAGGAAAAGGGCTACGACGATGTGGCAATCCTGCGCGTCGAGCAGCTGTACCCCTTCCCGCACAAGGCTTTTGCGGCCGAATTGCGCAAGTACCACAACGCCACCGAGGTGGTGTGGACGCAGGATGAGCCGCAGAACCAGGGCGCCTGGTTTTACGTGCAGCATTACATCTTTGAGAACATGTCCGAAGGCCAAAAAAGGGCTTATTCGGGGCGTGCATCGTCAGCTTCACCAGCGGTGGGTTACGCCCACCTGCACCAGGTGCAGCAAAAAGCGCTGGTCGACGGTGCTTTTGGCAAGCTCAAAGGCTTCATCCTCACCAAATAAACCGGGACGGTGCGGGTCGATGCCGCCCGTAGGCGCTTCGACCGCACGCTCTCAAACCCATTGACCTATTGGACCTAACAACATGGCAATCATTGAAGTTAAAGTTCCCGCTCTCTCGGAATCTGTTGCTGAGGGCACGTTATTGGCCTGGAAAAAGAAGCCTGGCGACGCTGTCGTGGCCGATGAAATCCTGATCGAAATTGAAACCGACAAGGTGGTGCTTGAAGTGCCTGCACCAGCTTCGGGTGTGATGTCGCAAATTCTGAAATCTGATGGCGAGCAGGTGGCCAGTGAAGAGCTGATTGCCCGCATCGATACCGAAGCTATCGCGCAGTCCAGTCCCCTACAGGTGAAAGCCGCTGCGCCCGCGGTCGCGCCAGTTGCGCCAGCGAGCACCAGCATGGCTGGCGTGGCGATGCCGGCTGCTGCCAAGCTCATGGCCGATCATCAGTTGGCTGCGGGCAGCGTCGCAGGCAGCGGAAAAGATGGTCGCGTGACCAAGGGCGATGTGCTCTCCGCGGTCGCCTCTGCAGCTTCCGCGCCCGCACCAGCGCGAGCGCCCGAGCCAGCCCTTGCCAAGCCCGCTCACACCTATCTGCCGCCGGTCTCGAGCAAAGCTGTCGACCTCGGTGAGCGTCCCGAGGAGCGTGTGCCCATGAGTCGCCTGCGCGCGCGTGTGGCCGAGCGCCTGGTGCAGTCGCAAAGCACCAACGCCATCCTGACGACCTTTAATGAGATCAACATGGCACCCGTCATGGAGATGCGCAAGCGCATGCAGGAGGCGTTTGAAAAAGAGCATGGCGTCAAGCTGGGCTTTATGAGTTTCTTCGTCAAAGCTGCCGTGCATGCACTGAAAAAATTTCCGGTGCTCAATGCCTCGGTCGATGGCAATGACATCGTCTACCACGGCTTTTTCGACATTGGCATTGCTGTGGGGTCGCCGCGAGGCCTGGTGGTGCCGATTCTGCGCAACGCTGATCAGATGAGTTTTGCGCAGATCGAGAAGAAGATTGCCGACTTTGGCGTCAAGGCGCGAGAGGGCAAGCTGGGCATTGATGAAATGACAGGCGGCACGTTCTCGATCAGCAATGGCGGCACCTTCGGCTCCATGATGTCCACGCCGATCATCAATCCACCGCAGAGCGCCATTTTGGGCGTGCATGCCACCAAGGACCGGGCGATGGTTGAAAACGGGCAGGTGGTCGTTCGGCCAATGAATTACTTTGCGCTGAGCTATGACCACCGCATCATCGACGGACGCGAGGCGGTCTTGGGCCTGGTCGCGATGAAGCAGGCACTGGAAGACCCAGCGCGATTGCTGTTTGATATTTGAAACCGGTTGCTTGGTCTGACGTTGGCGGCCCTGGCCGGGTGCGCCCCGGGCTTTGCGCAGACAGTACGTCGCTGGGCGGTGAGCTCATCAAGCAGCAAGACGGTTGCACAGACATTCGGAGTGAAAAATGAGTCAAGAGTTTGATCTGGTGGTTATCGGTGCAGGCCCTGGCGGCTACGTGGCGGCGATTCGGGCCGCGCAACTGGGGCAGAAGGTTGCCTGTATCGATGAGTGGAAGAACGCCGACGGTGGCCCGGCACCCGGCGGCACCTGCACCAATGTCGGTTGCATTCCATCCAAGGCGCTGCTGCAGTCGTCTGAGCACTATGAGCACGCCAAGCGGCACTTTGCCGACCATGGTATCGGTGTGAGCGGCCTCACGCTTGACGCTGCCAAAATGATTGGCCGCAAAGACGAGGTGATCAAACAGAACAATGACGGTATCTTGTATCTGTTTAAAAAGAACAAGGTCAGTTTTTTTCATGGGCGTGGATCATTCGTTCGGGCTGTGGACGGGAGCTACGAGATCAGGGTCGCTGGTGCTTCCGAGACCATCGTTCGGGCCAAGCAGGTGATCGTGGCCACGGGCTCGCGTGCGCGTGCCCTGCCAATGGTGGCGTTTGACGAGCGCCAGGTGCTGTCAAATGAAGGCGCTTTGGCTTTAAGCGCAGTACCGAAAACCATGTGCCTGATTGGTTCGGGTGTGATCGGGCTGGAAATGGGCTCGGTCTGGCGACGTCTGGGTGCCGAGGTCACTGTGTTGGAGGCGCTGCCGACCTTTCTGGGCGCGGTGGACGAACAGATTGCGCGGGAGGCGCGCAAGGCATTCGACAAGCAGGGTTTGAAGATTGAGCTCGGTGTCAAGATCGATAGCGCGAAGGTCGGTAAACAAGGCGTCAGCGTGAGCTACGCCAATGCAAAGGGTGAGTCCCGCACGCTGGAAGTCGACAAGTTGGTGGTATCGATCGGTCGGGTTCCCAACACTGAAGGTCTGGATGCCCAGAACGTGGGGCTCAAACTCGACGAACGTGGCGCGATCGTGGTGGATGCCGACTGCAAAACAAACCTGCCCGGCATCTGGGCGGTTGGCGACGTGGTTCGTGGACCGATGCTGGCGCACAAAGCTGAGGAAGAGGGTGTTGCTGTGGCAGAGCGCATTGCAGGGCAACATGGCCATGTGGATTTCGGGCTGATTCCCTGGGTGATCTACACCAGCCCTGAGATCGCCTGGGTGGGTAAAACCGAGCAGGAACTCAAAGCGCAAGGCGTGGCTTACAAGGCCGGCAGTTTTCCGTTTTTGGCGAACGGGCGGGCCAGGGCCCTGGGGGATACCACGGGCATGGTCAAGATGCTCGCAGATGCCAAGACCGATGAGATTTTGGGTGTTCATATTGTTGGGCCAATGGCCAGTGAATTGATCGCTGAGTGCGTGGTCGCCATGGCGTTTCGCGCCAGCAGCGAGGACATCGCCCGCATTTGCCATGCGCATCCGTCCCTGGGTGAGTCGATCAAGGAAGCAGCGCTGGCGGTGGACAAGCGCACACTGAATTTCTGAAATTCAAGTGAGAGACTTGGTGGCGGCACTGGTCCATCGCGCGCGATAACGTTTGAACGTCATGGCCCAAAATGGTTTCTGTTAAGGCAGCTTACCAGCGCGAATTAGCCAGCCGTGGCTACCAGGCCGACGCCGAGCAGCTAGCAGCGGTGGATCTGCTTGACGCGCGGGCTGCCCAGTGGGCGGCCTTCAAGCTTAAGCGCGGCAATGCCTTGAAAAAGCTGATTAACCATCCGGACACGCCGCGTGGCGTCTATATGTATGGTGGCGTCGGTCGGGGTAAAAGCTTTCTGATGGATTTGTTCTACGCCGAGGTGCCGCTGAAACGCAAGACCCGTCTGCATTTTCACGAGTTCATGCGCGAGGTCCATCGTGAGCTCACCGCTCTCAGGGGCGTGGCCAACCCGCTCGACCATCTCGCCGATGGGATTGCCGAGCGCCATAAGCTGATTTGTTTTGATGAGTTTCATGTGTCGGATATCACCGATGCAATGATTCTTCACCGTTTGCTCGAAGCATTGCTTCGCCGGGGTGTCGGCATCGCCGCAACCTCGAATTACAAGCCCGACGAGCTTTACCCGAATGGTCTGCAGCGCGAGCGCTTTCTTCCGGCCATCGACCTGATCAATTCATCGATGGATGTGCTGTGCGTCGATGCCGGCACAGATTACAGGCGCCTGGCGCTGACGCAGATTGGGATGTACCACGCGCCCTGGGGCGAACAGGCCGAAGCGCTGATGCGCCATGCCTACGAAAAACTTCAGGAGCCGCACGAAGATGACCCCGTCTTGCATATCGAGGCCAGGAAGATAAGCGCTAGGCGGCGCTCAGGTGGTGTGGTGTGGTTCGATTTCAAAACCCTGTGCGGCGGGCCACGATCGCAAAACGATTACCTGGAAATCGCCAGTCAGTTCCACACGGTGTTGCTCAGCGATGTGCCGCAAATGTCGCCCCGCATGGCCTCTGAAGCCAGGCGCTTCACATGGCTGGTCGATGTGTTCTACGACCGCAGGGTCAAGCTCATCATGTCTGCTGAAGTGCAGGCCCATCAGCTGTACACCGAGGGCCAGATGGCGCATGAATTCGCCAGAACGGTGTCGCGCCTGTCCGAGATGAGTTCGGATGCTTACCTTGCCTTGCCTCGGCGAGAGGTGGACACCCACTTGACCTGAAGCAGGGTATCGAGTCTTGCCGCTAAGAGAGAGGCATCGAGCTCGTCGCTGTCAAGTTGCTAGGTCGTGTGTCCCGGAGAGGTCCTGCGACGCCCTGGGGCGAATCAGGCGGCCGTCAGGGCCTCGACCTTGATGATGGCCAAGGATAAATTGTCGCCGCTACCCTGGCCGCGCTGGCGTGCTTTCTCAATCAGGAATTCACTGGCCTCGCGGGGAGCGAGCGCGTTGAGCACTTTTCCAAGTTCTGCGTCGCTGAAGTAATGCCAAACGCCGTCGCTGCACGCAATCAAGCTGTCGCCAACTTGGAGCCGCTCCATGAAATGACAATTCAACTTGGGGTCTTCGTCCGCGCCCAAACATCCCAGCAGAATATTCGATTTGGGGTGATCACTTGCCTCCTCTGCCGTGATTTCGCCGCGATCGACCAACATTTGTACATAGGAGTGATCCAGTGTGCGCTTGACCAGTTTCTCTCCATGGAAATGGTAAATGCGCGAGTCACCTGAGTGAATCCAGTGGCAGTCTCCAGCCGGGTTGATGATGTAGGCGGCCAGCGTGCTGTGCGGCTCCTGTTCGGCAGAAATGGCAGTCAGCCTGATGACTGTGTGCGCTTCGTTGACGATCTGTCGAAGTGCAAACTCTGCATCGTCGGTCAAGGGGTCATAGCGCTCAAACAACTGACGCGCGGTCATGATGACCTGATCAGACGCTTTTCGGCCACCGCTGCGACCGCCCATGCCATCGGCGACCACCACCAGGATGCAGCCTTTGGCACGCGGGTGGCTGATGATGGCCACCTGGTCCTGCTGATAAGGGCGGTCCCCTTTATGAATACCGGTGGATGCTGAGAGGCGGTAGCCCTTGGAACTCATGCGCTTACCAGAGCTTCCACCAGGGTGACTTGTCAGACTTTCCACCGGGGCTCAGGAAAACAGTCTTCGGGTAATTCTGAAGCAGGACGCGTCGCGCATCGTCCCTGAGTTGAGGCATACCTAACGCGTCGTAGGACTGCATCAGGATGTACAGCGCTTCCTCCAGTACCGGTACGCCGTCGTAGTCTTTGAGCGCCGTTTGAGCACGGTTGACCGCTGCCACATAAGCGCCACGAGAAAAATAATAGCGCGCCACATTCACCTCAGACTTGGCCAGCATGTTGACAATGTGTCGCATGCGCGCGGCACTGTCTTCGGCATATTTCGACTTCGGGAATCGGCTGATCAGCTCCCTGAACGCTTCGTAGGAATCCTTGGCTGCCTTCTGGTCACGCTCGGACAGGTCTTGGCGTGTTATCGCTGACAAATATCCCAGGTCATCGTTGAAATCGATGATGCCCTTGAGGTACAGCGCATAGTCCAGCGCCGGGCTGGCGGGATGCTGCTTCATAAAGCGCTCGAGCGTGGCGATGGCCAGCGCGCCATCACCATTTTTGTACTGCGCGTGCGCCTTGTCTAATTGGGCTTGTTGCGCCAGGGGCGTACCGGCAGCGCGGCCCTCTAGTTTGTCGAACAAGGGGATCGCCTTGTCGTACGCGCCGGCACTGAGCTCGTCTTTGGCTTCGGCGTAGATGCGGTTCGGGCTCCAATTCGCTGTTGGGTCCGTTGGTGTTGAAGAGCAGCCAGGCAGCAGCGCCGCGAGAGTCATCATCAGGGTGATGACGCTGGATAATGGGCGTGTCGACATGTGCGAATCAAAATGGTTAAAACGTCTTCGAAGATTATATCGGTGCACTCTGAGGCGCAGGCGTCCGAAAGTGCGTTTGATCTTGAGGCGGACGTGGAGTCGCGCTCAGGCCAGTTTGGTGTGCCCATGCACGGCAAGCGTATCGATGTGGCACTGCTTGACCTGGCGCCTGAGTTCTCGCGCAGTTATTTGCAGCAGCGTATCGAGGGTGGCGATGTTTCCGTCAATGGCAGCGTTGTTCGTCGATGTGCTGCCAAAGTCAAAGCTGGCGATCAGGTTGCGCTCTGTCTGAGGCCGACGCCGCAGAGTCAGGCCTTCAGGGCGGAGGACCTGGCGCTGGATGTGGTGTTTGAGGACGCCCATATCCTGGTGATCAACAAGCCTGCCGGCTTGGTGGTTCATCCGGCGCCCGGACACTGGTCCGGTACCTTGATGAACGCGCTGTTGGGCCGCGATGCGGCTGCCTTTGAGGTGCCACGTGCGGGCATCGTGCATCGCCTGGACAAGGACACCAGCGGTCTGATGGTGGTCGCGCGCAGCCGGCTGGTGATGGACAAACTGGTGCAGATGATCGCAGCGCGCGTGGTCAAGCGGCAATATCTGGCGCTGGTTCATGGCACATGGCGTTTGGCGCTGAATGTGTCAGTTGACCAGGCCATCGGCAGGGACCCGGCGAATCGCCTGCGCATGGCCGTGGTTGACCCGCTGCAGCACACGGGCAAACCTGCCAGAACCGATGTTCAGTTGCTGGATTCACAGGCGCAGGCCAGCCTCGTGGGCTGCCAGTTGCACACCGGGCGCACACATCAGATCCGGGTGCACCTTTCGTCATTGGGCTACCCCTTGGTCGGTGACACGCTGTACGGCGGTCGTGAACTGGTGGGCTTGAACCGTCAGGCTCTGCATGCCCGACATTTAGCTTTCGTGCACCCGGTTTCGGGGCTGGATATGCGTTTCAGCGCCCCTGTGCCCGAGGATCTTCAGAACGCTTTTGAGTCGACGGGGCTCAAGTACAATAGCGCCGTGTTTTAGCGGGCCCGCGCGGCTCGCCCCGAGACGCAGTGCTGGTACACGTTCCGGCGAAACCTTGCGTCAGATGATCAGCCAGGCCACCATGGGGCCGTGCTTAGGACTTATCCGAAGATGAATGCGTTGGATGTCAAGAGCGTTCTTGAGACCGCTCTGATTTGCGCACAGCAACCTTTGACTGTTTCAGAGCTGCGCCTTCTGTTTGTCAACGAGGAGGAGGCCGATCGCGTGCCCGATTTGCTCCTCGAGTTGCAGCACGACTGGACCACCAAAGGTGTTGAGTTGGTCTGCCTGGCCAGTGGCTGGCGCTTTCAGTCCCGCGTGGAAATGATGCCGTACCTGGAGCGCTTGCACCCCGAGAAGCCGCCCAAATACGCCCGGGCCACGCTGGAGACCTTGGCCATCATCGCTTACCGGCAACCGGTGACCCGCGGGGATATTGAAGACATCCGAGGGGTTGCCGTGAACTCCCTGACCATCAAACAGCTCGAAGATCGGGGGTGGATCGAGTCCATCGGACACCGCGAGACCATCGGCCGACCGGCCCTGCTGGCCACCACCCGTCAGTTTCTCGACGATCTGGGCCTGAATTCCCTTTCAGAATTGCCCGAGCTGAGTGCACCTCTGAGTGGGCAGGCGGCGCTCGACGCGCTCGCCGGCGCGGGTATCGATGTCCAAGCGCCTGCGCCCGAGACTGATTCATCGCCCGAATTGGCGCTGCACACGTCCCCCGCCGAGTCTGAGGCGTCGCCAGAGGCAGCGCTGCTGGCATCCGCCCCTGAGCTGGACGCGTCGCCCGAAGTCACCCCGCAGGATCCCGCCTCACCGGAGGACGAACATGCATGACCCGCAGGAAGAGCCGTCGGGCCAGCCCCCACAGGCCGATCTGTCCGGGCCTGAGGGCTCGGCACCACCTGTGTCGTCCGCCTTAAAAGAGGAGCGAGGGCTTCGTTTTGAAGATGTGGTGTCCGGTGCGTTCGATGCGCAGGAAGAACAAGAAAGTGCGCTGCCGGAGAAACGTGTTTTACCAGCGCAACCGGAATCGCCCAAATTGCACAAGGTGCTGGCACAGGCCGGCTTGGGTTCTCGACTGGACATGGAACAGATGATTGTGGAAGGCCGGATCACGGTCAACAACGAGCCCGCCCACATTGGTCAGCGCATTCAGTTTGGCGACCATGTCAAGGTCAATGGCAAGCCAATCAAGGTGCGCATTTCGCCACCGCCCCCTCGCGTGCTGGCCTACCACAAGCCTGCAGGCGAGGTGGTGAGCCACGACGACCCGCAGAACCGTCCGACGGTGTTTCGAAAGTTACCCCGATTGGCGGTGGGCAAATGGCAGTCAGTTGGCCGCCTTGACATCAACACCGAGGGCCTGCTTTTGTTGACAAGTTCCGGGGAGCTGGCCAACCAGCTCATGCATCCGCGATTTGGTCTGGAGCGGGAATACGCGGTGCGCGTGCTCGGCGCGTTGAGCACAGAGGAGCGGCAGCGCCTGCTTGACGGTGTGACCCTTGATGATGGGACTGCTCAGTTCGGATCCATCGAGGAGGGCGGCGGAGAAGGCTCCAATGTCTGGTACCGCGTCACCATTTCTGAGGGGCGCAACCGGGAGGTTCGGCGCATGATGGAGGCGGTCGGTCACGCGGTCAGCCGTCTGATTCGAATTCGCTACGGGCTTGTCGACCTGCCCCGAGGCCTTAAACGGGGCGCCTGGGTGGAACTCGACGAAGGACAGGTTCGTCGCTTGCTGCCAGCAGGCCCCTCTGGCGGCCGTCGCGGCAACGGGCAGCAGCCAGGTGGACCAGGCAACAGGCCCAATGCCGTGTCCAAGCGTGGCCGCGGCAATCGACGGCCTGTCGGCGCCGATCGCCGGGAGGGCAAGCGTGGCAACGGGCCTGGCTCGGCACAACCTGATCCCATGAAAACATCGCTTGGTTACATCGGCTCTGACAACTTTGCCAGGCCACGTCCAGACGGTGATCGCCCCGCTGGCGGCGGCCCCCGGCGTGGGCGTCGCTCCTCAGGCAAACGTCGCTGACCGGGGTGTTTGCGAGATAAAATCATGGGCTCGGCGCGAAGACGCCGGTGTTTTTACTTAGGAATTTTTATGAGCATTGAACGTACCCTGTCGATCATCAAACCTGACGCCGTTGCCAAGAACGTGATCGGACAGATTTATGCACGGTTTGAGGCCGCTGGCTTGAAAATCGCAGCAGCCAAACTGGTGCATCTATCCCGCCCTGAGGCTGAGGCCTTTTATGCCGTGCACGCGGCACGTCCATTTTTCAAGGACCTGGTTGAATTCATGATCTCCGGTCCGGTGATGATTCAGGTGCTACAGGGTGACAACGCGATTTTGAAAAACCGCGAGCTCATGGGTGCAACCGATCCCAAAAAAGCTGCGGCTGGCACCATTCGCGCTGACTTTGCCGACAGCATTGATGCCAACGCGGTGCATGGCTCGGACGCACCCGAGACAGCGGCCGTGGAGGTGAGCTTTTTCTTCCCCGGCATGAACGTTTACCCTCGCTGAGTGAACGGATGACGGTCAATCTGCTCGACTTTGATATCGAGGCGTTGACCGTCTTTTGTGAGCGCTTGGGGGAAAAGCGCTTCCGAGCGGTCCAGTTGTTTCGCTGGATCCATCAGAAAGGTGCGTCAGATTTTGACGCCATGAGCGACCTGGCGAAGTCGCTGCGCGAGAAGCTGAAAACCCAAGCCGTCGTGAGAGGCTTGTCCCTGTTATCGCAGCACGCCTCCAAAGACGGCACGATCAAGTGGCTGTTTGATGTTGGTTCGGGCAACGCGGTCGAGACTGTTTTTATTCCAGAGGATGATCGCGGTACGCTGTGTGTGTCGTCCCAGGCGGGTTGCGCGATTGGCTGTCGTTTTTGCTCGACAGGGCATCAGGGGTTCAGTCGAAACCTGAGTTCGGGCGAAATCATCGCCCAGCTGTGGTTTGCTGAACACTTTTTGCGCCAGCATCTCGGTCGACGTGATCGCGTGATCTCCAACGTGGTCATGATGGGTATGGGTGAGCCCCTGCAAAATTTTCGCGAGTTGCTGCCTGCCTTGCGAGTGATGCTTGATGACAATGGCTACGGCTTGTCGCGTCGTCGCGTGACGGTGTCAACCTCGGGGGTTGTGCCGATGATCGAGCGTCTTGGGCAAGAGTGTCCGGTGGCCCTGGCGGTGTCTCTGCACGCGCCCAATGACAAACTTCGCAACGATCTGGTCCCCTTGAACCAGAAGTACCCCATTGACGAGTTGCTTGCGGCCTGCAGGGCCTACCTGGCGCATGCGCCGCGCGATTTCATCACGTTTGAATATTGCATGCTCCAGGGGGTGAACGATTCGCAAGAGGCGGCCCATGCGCTTTTGGCTCTGCTGGGCGCCAACCGCGCGCAGCGGACCTGGTGCAAGTTCAACCTGATTCCCTTCAATCCCTTTCCCGCTTCGGGCTTGTTGCGCTCAAGCGCGCAGCAGGTTCAGCGCTTTGCCGCTATTCTTGTTGACGGTGGTGTAGTGACCACCGTTCGCAAGACGCGGGGCGACGACATCGATGCGGCCTGCGGGCAGCTTGCTGGCGATGTGCAAGACCGCACCCGTGTTGCCGAGCGCATGGCGCGCAAGCGAACCATGATGATGGCCAAGGTTTAAAGAGGCAATGCAAGTACAGCGTGATCAGTGTGGACCTGTTGCCCGCCCCATCTGGCGTTGGGATGGTCTAGCCACAGCCTTGATGTGTGTCTTCTTTTTGGGCGCGTGCGCGAGCGCCTCGAAAAATGGGGATGGCGCGGCGACTCGGGACATCATGACCGAGTCAGACAAGAGCCCGGAGCGCAAGCGTGCCAATATCCGGCTTGAGTTGGCTGTGGCGTATTTTCAAGAGGGCAAGACCACCATCGCACTTGACGAAGTGAAACTCGCGCTGGTGGCGGACCCCTCGTATGCTGACGCGTATAACCTGCGCGGTTTGATTTACATGGGTCTTAATGACATGCCACTTGCGCAGGCTAGCTTTAACAAGGCGCTTAGCCTGCGACCGCGTGATCCTGATGTCCTGCACAACCTCGGTTGGCTCAAGTGTCAGCAGGACCAGTTTGATCAGGGCATTGCGCACTTCGAAGAGGTGTTGGCCAACCCGCAGTACGGGGCCCGCGCCAAAAGCCTGATGACGCTGGGCTTGTGCCAGATGCGAGCGGGGCGTAACGGCCCTGCCGAGGCGAATCTGCTCAAGGCTTACGAGTACGACGCGGGCAATCCAGTGATCGGCTTTAACCTGTCTAATCTCCTGATGCAGCGCGGTGACCTAGCGCGTGCCCGGTTTTTCATCCGCCGGATCAACAACAGCCAACTGGCCAATGCGGAGTCGTTATGGCTGGGTATTCGCATCGAGAAGCGTCTGCGTAACAACGAGGCGGTTTCCCAATTAGGGCTGCAACTGGAAAAACGTTTTGCGGACGCACCCCAGACGGCAGCGTGGCGGCGGGGGGCATTTGATGAGTGAGTCGCAGCACTTGGACGAGGCCTTGTCGCCCGGCCAGCCGGAAGCTACAGATACGAACAATGTGACCCGCACGGCCGGAGCCATGTTGCGATCGGCGCGCCAGGCTCAGGGACTGCATATCGTGCATCTGTCGGCGATGCTGAAAGTATCGCCTGCCAGACTAGAAGCGTTGGAAGCAGATCGATTTGAAGGCATGCCTGACATGGTTTATGCCCGTGCCCTCTTGGGCAGTGCTTGCCGTTGCCTCAAGGTCGACCCCGAGCCGATGCTGGCCTTGCTGCCTGCGGCGCTTGCCCGTCCCCTACAGGCCGATAGTGAACATTTGAATCAAAGTTTTCAGGACACGCCGGGTACGGGCAAGCTTTTTGCCGGTTCATGGCGCGGCAAACCGCTGGGTTGGTTGCTCCTGATTATTCTGGTGGCCATCTTTCTGGTTGTGTTCTGGCCCTCGAGGCAGGAGGCTGAAGACTCGCCGGGCGAACCTGCCACAAGCCAGACCCCAGCGCCTGCAACGTCTCCCCAAGATCCGCCGCGAAACCTGCCGGTGCCAGAAAAGGCTGCCGCTGTCAGCACAGCACCACAAGTCGCGCCGGCGGCCGACGCCATGCCAGGCGCAGGCGGTGCAGGGTCAGCTATGCCAGGAGCCGGTGCGCCGGGAGTGGTGACAGCGCCGACCACAGCGGGCGCAGAAGCCAAGCCTGATGACCAGGCTGTGTTGAGTTTGCGCTTTTCCGACGATGTCTGGCTGATGGTGACCGACGCGCGCGGCGTGCAACAGGTCCAGCGAACGGCCAAGTCGGGTGAGGTGATCGACATCAGCGCTGAGACGCCTTTGTCCGTGGTGCTTGGCCGCGCTGACAAGGTTGATGTGCGCGTTCGTGGCGTGGTGCGCGATGTGAGCGCCTGGACCCAGGGCAATGTCGCCCGATTTGAGGTGAAGTGATGAGCGATCAAGCGCTTGCTGTTGTGATGGCACATCCGTCTGGGCGTACCCGACAGGCGCGTATTGCCTGGGGCAATCGCGTGGTGACAGTCGGTGGCGGTGCGCCAGTTCGCATTCAGTCGATGACCAATACCGATACCACCGACGTCATCAGCACAGCCATCCAGGTGAAAGAACTTGCGCTGGCTGGCTCTGAGATGGTTCGTATCACCGTGAACACGCCAGAGGCTGCGCAGGCCGTCGCTCCGATTCGCGAGCAACTCGACCGCATGGGCATTGATGTCCCGCTGATTGGCGATTTTCATTACAACGGCCATCGCCTGCTCACAGAGTATCCGGACTGTGCGCAAGCCCTGTCCAAATACCGAATCAACCCAGGCAATGTTGGCAAGGGTGATAAGCGCGACCGGCAATTCGGCCAGATGATCGAAGCAGCCATGCACTGGAACAAGCCAGTGCGCATTGGTGTCAACTGGGGCAGTTTGGACCAGGAGCTGCTGGCCTCGCTGATGGACGAAAACGCCCGGCGAACGCAGCCCTGGGCTGCCCGTGCTGTCATGTACGAGGCGCTGATCACATCGGCCATCGGCTCTGCCGAGCGGGCAGCTGAAATGGGTATGGCGCGCGATCAGATCATTCTGTCGTGCAAGGTGAGTGGCGTACAAGACCTGATTGCGGTGTACCGGGAACTTGCCAAGCGCTGTGACTACGCTTTGCATTTGGGATTGACCGAGGCGGGCATGGGCATCAAGGGAACGGTGGCCTCGACAGCGGCCCTGTCGGTGTTGCTCCACCAAGGCATTGGCGACACGATTCGCGTCTCACTAACGCCTCAGCCTGGCGAATCACGTGCGCAGGAGGTGGTGGTCGCCGCCGAGATTCTGCAGGCGCTTGAGTTGCGCTCTTTTGTGCCCAGTGTGACGGCCTGCCCGGGTTGTGGGCGAACCACAAGCACCACCTTTCAGGAACTGACCTTGCAGATTGAAAACTATTTGCGCGACCAGATGCCGAGCTGGCGTCAGCGCTATCCCGGCGTGGAAAAGCTCAAGGTGGCAGTCATGGGTTGTATCGTCAATGGCCCGGGTGAGAGCAAACAAGCCGATATTGGCATCAGCCTGCCCGGCACGGGCGAAGCACCGGCTGCGCCGGTCTATATCGACGGCGAGAAGCACACCACGCTGCGCGGCGAAGGTATCGCGCAGGAGTTCCAGGCCATTGTTGAGAGCTACGTTCAGCGTCGATATGGCGCTGCTTTAAGTACAGAGAAAAGTCTCGCAACATGAATGACGCAAGCACAGCTGGGCGCAAGACAGAGCGTCTGACCGGTGTCAAGGGGATGAACGACCTGCTGCCGCCGGACTCTTGCGCGGTGGAATGGTTCGAAGCCAAGGTGCGTGCCTTGATGGCGCGTTATGCCTACCGCAACATCCGCACGCCCGTGGTGGAGCGAACACCGCTTTTTGTCCGTGGCCTGGGGGAGGTCACCGACATTGTTGAAAAAGAGATGTATTGCTTTGAGGATCGGCTCAATGGCGACTCACTGACCCTGCGTCCAGAGGCAACGGCCGGGGTGGTGCGTGCGGCCATTGAACACAATTTGTTGTACGACGGCGGCAGGCGCCTGTACTACATGGGTCCCATGTTTCGGCACGAGCGCCCACAGAAAGGACGCTATCGGCAGTTTGATCAAATCGGTGCCGAGGCCTTGGGGTTTTCTGGCCCGGATGTCGATGCCGAGCTGATTCTGATGGCTGGGGCGCTCTGGCGCGAAATTGGCCTGCATGATGTGCGCCTCGAACTCAACAGCCTGGGTCAGCCACCGGAGCGGCTTGCCCACCGCAAAGCGCTGATTAGCTATCTGGAGCAACACGAAGCGCTGCTCGACGAGGACGCGAAGCGCCGGCTCTACACCAACCCCTTGCGGATTTTGGATACCAAGAATCCGCGCATGCAGGAGATGGTAGCCAATGCGCCTCAGTTGCTCGAGCACCTGGGCGAGGCGTCACTGGCACATTTTGAGGCGCTCAAAGGCATTCTTGATGCCAACAACATGGCCTACACCGTCAACCCCAGGCTGGTCCGCGGCATGGACTACTACAACCTGACGGTGTTTGAGTTCACGACCGACAGACTCGGTGCCCAGGGCACGGTGTGCGCAGGCGGGCGTTACGACTACTTGTTTGAGCAGCTTGGCGGCAGACCTTCGCCGGCAGTTGGCTGGGCCTTAGGGGTTGACAGGGTGCTGGATCTGGCCCGGGCCAGCGGCTTGCCGGATGTGGCACCGGCCTTGGATGCCTATGCCATCGTGACGCGCAGCCAGGACATGCCCAAAGTCCTAGGCGTTCTTGAGTCCTTACGGGACAGGGGGTTGCGGGTTCAGTTGCACCCAGCCTCCGCCGATGGCATGGCGAGCATGAAGGCGCAGTTCAAGCGTGCTGATGCCAGTGGAGCGGCCTATGCCCTGATCTTCGGTGAGGATGAAATGGGATCGGATCAGGTCACCATCAAACCCTTGCGCGACAGTACGCAAACGCAGCGTCGTCGTGCCTTGGATGACCTGGCAAGCTGGGCGACAAGCCTACAATCCAAGGTTTTGACGCAGTAAATCTTTTCGTAGCGCTTATGGCCAGTCATCTCGATCTCGAAGAACAGGAACAGCTTGACCAGATCAAGCACTTCTGGAAGCAGTACGGCGACGCCATCACCTGGTTTCTGATTGTTGTTCTTGCCGCGTATGCGGCCTGGAATGGCTACAACTACTGGCAACGTCGCGAAGCCGCGCAAGTGGCGGTTTTGTTCGATGAGCTGGAGCGATCGGTCGACGCTGGCGAGACCAGCCGTGTCGAGCGCGTTTTTGCCGATATCAAAGACAAATTCCCGAAAACGGCTTATGCCCAGCAGGGCGGTCTGCTCGCGGCCCGGCATTTTCATGACAAAACCAAACCAGATCAGGCTCAGGCTGCGCTGCGCTGGGTTGTCGACAACAGCACCGATCCTGGCTACCAGGCGATTGCCAAGTTGCGCCTGGCGGCCGTGTTGATGGACGCCAAGGACTATGCTGGATCGGCCAGTCTCCTGCCCGGCGAA
>JAYQPP010000032.1:0-23715 GCA_038145425.1 Comamonadaceae bacterium
CCCGGGCCAGGGCGGCTCTGGCCAGGTAAGGGGCGGGCCCGTCTTACCCAACGCCCAGAATCCGCGGCGAGCCTGAGCGCGCGCCAACCAGGCGTTGCGGCTCATCTTTACAAAACACGGCCAGGGCAAAGGCGCCGTGCAGCTCTTGCACCGCGCGCTTCAGGGCTTCGAGCAGGTCGCCCTGGTAATGACTGTCAATCAGGTGCCCGATGACTTCGGTGTCGGTCTGGCTGTCGAACACATAGCCCTTGGCCTGCAGGGCTGTGCGCAGGGCGTCATGGTTTTCAATGATGCCGTTGTGAACAACCGCAATACGCGCAGCGCCTTCATTGGTTGGCCCGGGGCCGGTGCTGAAGTGCGGGTGGGCGTTGTTGACCACCGGCGCGCCATGCGTGGCCCAACGGGTGTGGGCAATTCCGGTGTTGCCCTGGAAGCCGGAGCTCTTGATTTGCTGCTGCAACTCGGCGACACGCGCAACGCTGCGCGCGCGCTTAAGCCCCTGAGCGTGCACCGCAACCCCGCAGGAGTCATAGCCCCGGTATTCCAGGCGCTGCAAGCCCTGAACCAGCACAGGAACGATATTGCTGGTTGAAACGGCGCCGACGATTCCGCACATAATTGATTTCTTCGTAAGGTCCTGTTGCGATGGCTCTATTGTGAGCGATGAGGCACTAAGCTGTTGCGTGCTCTGTTTGCCAGGCTGGCCGATGGGCCGATGCAGACCTTCAGGCGAAGGTTTCGGCTTCTTGCAGCGAGAGGCCTTGCTGGTCCTTGCCCGAGAGCGCCACGCTCATGCCCTCAAGCGGCCAGTCGATGCCGATGCTTGGGTCGTTCCAGGCGATGCAGCGCTCATGCTGTGGGGCGTAGTAGTCGGTGGTTTTGTACAGAAAGTCTGCGCTATCGCTCAAAGTGAGAAAGCCGTGACCAAAACCGGGTGGTACCCAGAGCTGCCGGTGCGTACTCTCGCTGAGCTCAAGGCCGAACCATCGCCCAAAGTGCGCTGAAGAGCGGCGCAGGTCAACTGCCACGTCGAACACACGCCCGCGTACCACCCGCACAAGCTTGCCCTGTGTCTGCTGAACCTGGTAATGCAGGCCGCGCAACACGCCTTTGGCGGATCGGGAATGGTTGTCTTGCACAAACTGCACGTTCTGGCCAGTGGCCTTTGAAAAAGCGGCCTGATTGAAGCTCTCGAAGAAAAAGCCACGCTCGTCGCCGAAGACTTTGGGCTCGATGATCAAAACGCCGGGCAGCGGGGTGGTGGTGACGTTCATGGGCTGTGGGGAGGGTGTGAGGGCACTCAGGCAGATGGCTCTGCGAGCAGGCGCATCAGGTACTGGCCGTAGCCGTTTTTTAGCAGGGGTTGGGCCAGGGTTTCGAGCTGCGTGGCGTCGATAAAGCCGTTGCGCCAGGCGATTTCTTCGACGCAGGCTACTTTCAGGCCCTGGCGGCGTTCAAGCGTGGCGATGAACTG
Source organism: Comamonadaceae bacterium (assembly GCA_038145425.1). Classification (GTDB taxonomy): domain Bacteria; phylum Pseudomonadota; class Gammaproteobacteria; order Burkholderiales; family Burkholderiaceae_C; genus Rhodoferax. Next base: position 1,475 of record JAYQPP010000032.1, read on the forward strand.
GCTGGCATCGAGCAAGCTGTCGTGCGTGCCCGTATCAAGCCAGGCGTAGCCGCGCTGCATGATTTGGACAGTCAGTTTGCCCTGATCGAGGTAGGCCTGATTGACCGAGGTGATTTCCAGTTCCCCACGGGCGCTGGGCTTGACCGCCTTGGCAATGTCGACCACGCTGTTGTCATAAAAGTACAGGCCGGTGACCGCGTAATTGCTCTTGGGTTTGGCGGGTTTTTCCTCAATGCTGCGGGCCACACCCTGCGCGTCAAAGGCGACCACACCGTATCGCTGCGGGTCGGTGACGTGGTAGGCGAAAACCGTCGCACCCGATGCCTGCGCATCGGCATCGTGTAAAAGCGTGTTGAAGTCATGGCCGTAATAGATGTTGTCGCCCAGCACCAGCGCGCTTGAGCTTTGGCCGATGAACTGATCGCCAATGATGAAAGCCTGGGCCAGGCCATCCGGGCTGGGCTGCACGGCGTACTGCAGATTGATGCCCCATTGCGAGCCATCGCCGAGCAGTTGTTGAAAGCGCGGTGTGTCCTGCGGCGTGCTGATGACCAGGATGTCGCGCATGCCCGCGAGCATCAGCGTGCTCAAGGGGTAGTAAATCATGGGCTTGTCGTACACCGGTAGCAGCTGCTTGCTGATCGCCATGGTGGCGGGGTGCAATCGGGTACCGGAGCCACCGGCCAGAATAATGCCTTTGCGAGATGTCATGGTGTTTCCCTCAGTGGTGCAGGGTTTCGCTGAGCATGCGGTCTACGCCGACGGTCCAGTCGGGCAGGTGCAGGTCAAATGTGGTTCTCAGTTTGGCCGTATTCAGGCGCGAGTTGTGCGGGCGGCGCGCTGGTGTTGGAAAAGCCGAGGTGGGCACGGGCGCGATCTCATGGACCTGGAAGGGAAGGTCTGGCCGCAACTGTCGCGCGGTTTGAATGACATGGCTGGCGTAAGCCCACCAGTTGGTTTCGCCAGCCGCCACCAGGTGGTACAGGCCTGCGTCTTGCGGGCGGTGCAGTGCCTGGCGCAAGGCCAGCACGCTGACATCTGCCAGCAGCTCCGCACTGGTGGGCGCGCCAAACTGGTCGTCGATCACGGTCAGGCGCTCGCGCTCCTGCGCCAGGCGCAGCATGGTTTTGGCAAAGTTACCCCCGCGTGCAGCGTAGACCCAGCTGGTGCGAAAAATCAGGTGCTTGCAGCCACTTTGCGCAATCGCCTGCTCGGCCTCTAGCTTGGTTTGCCCGTACACGTTGATCGGCGCGGGGTGGTCGGTCTCAAGCCATGGCCGGGTGCCACTGCCGTCAAACACATAGTCGGTGCTGTAGTGCAGTAGCCACGCGCTGAGTCGCTGAACCTCTTGCGCGATCACAGCCGGCGTGGTGGCATTGATGGTACGAACCAGATCGACTTCGCTCTCGGCCTTGTCGACAGCGGTATGCGCAGCCGCATTGACCACCACATCCGGCGCGAGATGCCGGATGGTGGCAGCAACGCCTTGCGGCTGGGTGAAGTCAGCGCAGTGGTCGGCGCTGTCGAAATCGAGCGCAATAACCTCACCCAGCGGGTTCAGGCTACGCTGCATTTCCCAGCCCAGTTGTCCACCCTTGCCTAATAAAAGTATCCTCATGCGCGACCTTGGTAGTTGGTCTCCAGCCAGTCGCGGTAAGCGCCAGACTGCACTTTTTCCACCCAGTTCTGGTTGTCCAGATACCACTGAACGGTCTTGCGGATCCCGGTCTCAAAGGTCTCGTCAGGGCGCCAGTCGAGCTCGCGCTCGAATTTGCTGGCGTCGATGGCATAGCGGCGGTCGTGCCCTGGGCGGTCGGGTACAAAACTGATTTGTTCGGCGTAACTCTTGCCGTCCTGGCGCGGGCGCAGTTCGTCGAGCAGGCTGCAAATCGTGTTGACGATCAACAGGTTTGGTTTTTCGTTCCAGCCGCCCACGTTATAGGTTTCGCCCACAGTACCGGCTTGCAGAACCCGGCGAATCGCGCTGCAATGGTCTTTCACATACAGCCAGTCGCGTACCTGCTGGCCGTCGCCGTAGACGGGCAGCGCCTTGCCGCTCAGCGCGTTGACGATCATCAGCGGGATCAGTTTTTCCGGAAAGTGCAAGGGCCCGTAGTTGTTGCTGCAATTGGTTGTCAGCACCGGCAGGCCAAAGGTGTGCAGCCAGGCGCGCACCAGGTGATCGCTGGCGGCCTTGCTGGCTGAATAGGGGCTGTTCGGTTCGTACTTGTTCTCTTCAGTAAATGCTGGGTCGCTCGGGGCCAGGCTGCCGTAAACCTCGTCAGTCGAGACGTGCAAAAAGCGAAAGGCCTGCTTGCCCGCATCGTCAAGGCCCTGCCAGTAAGCCCGGGTGCTTTGCAACAGACGCATGGTGCCCAGCACATTGGTCTGGATGAAGTCCTCGGGGCCGTGAATTGAGCGATCCACATGGCTTTCTGCCGCAAAGTTAATGACCGCACGCGGGCGGTGCTCAGAAAACAGGGTGGTGGTCAGCTCGCTGTCACCGATATCCCCATGTACAAATACATGGCGAGTATCGCCAGCCAGGGATGCCAGGCTGTCCATGTTGCCGGCATAGGTGAGCTTGTCGAGGTTGACGACGGCTTCGTCGCTGCCCGCGAGCCAGTCCAACACAAAGTTGGCGCCAATAAAGCCGGCGCCGCCCGTAACCAGAATCATTCGAAACCTTTCGCGTGTGGTGGCGTGAATTCAGCGCCCATAAACGTCTTCGAAACGCACGATGTCGTCTTCGCCCAGGTAAGAGCCCGACTGCACTTCGATCAATTCAAGGTCGACCTTGCCCGGGTTTTCCAGCCGGTGCCGGGTGCCCAGAGGAATATAGGTTGACTCGTTCTCGCTCAAGAGCAGGGTGCTGTCGTCCCTGGTGACCTTGGCGGTGCCGCGCACCACAATCCAGTGCTCTGCGCGGTGATGGTGCATTTGCAGCGACAACGCTGCGCCAGGTTTGACCACAATGCGTTTGACCTGAAAGCGATCGCCGGCGTCGATGCCGTCGTAAGAGCCCCAGGGCCTGAACACTTTGCGGTGGATCGTTCCCTCGGTGCGGTCTGCGCTGCGCAGTTGCTCGACGATTTTTTTGACATCCTGGGTGGCATCTTTGTGCGCGACCAGAACTGCATCGGCCGTTTCGACCACGACCAGGTCTTGCACGCCGACGCAGGCCACCAGGCGCTGGTCTGCCATGGCCAGCGTGTTGGCGCAGTCATGCAAGATCACGTCACCTTGCTGCACATTGCCTTTGGCATCCTTGGGCATCACCTGCCACAGCGCGTCCCAGGCACCGACGTCGGACCAGCCCGCATCCATGGGCAGGATCACGCCAGCGGGCAGGCCCGCTTTGGCGTCGGCTGCGGTAATGCGCTCCATGACAGCGTAGTCGATCGAGTCGCTCGGACAATCGGCAAACGCCTCCTTGCCAACGCGCAGGAAGTCACCATCGGTTTGGGCCTGCGAGAAAGCCTGCTGGCAAGCCGCGTGGATATCAGGCCGGCACAACTTGATGGCCTGCAGCCACACCGAGGCGCGAACCATGAAAAGCCCACTGTTCCAGAGATAGTCGCCGCTGTCTACATAGGCCTGGGCTGTAGCGGCATCTGGCTTTTCAACAAAGCGTGCAATCTGTTTCGCCGCGGTCTGCTCCGATGCCAAGGCCCGGCCGGCCTGAATGTAGCCATAGCCGGTTTCAGGGGCAGTGGGCTTGATGCCGAACGTGACCACGGCGTTCGCCATGGCCAGGCTGGCACCTTGTGCGACCGCTTGCTGAAAAGCCGCTGTCTGGGTGATGACATGGTCGGCAGGCATCACCAGCATCACAGGGTCTTGATCGCCTTGTTGAGCGGCGAGGGCGGCCAGGGTGAGCGCCGGCGCTGTATTTCGGCCAACCGGCTCGAGCACAATGCGCCCGGTCTTGCCGAGCAAGCGCACCTGTTCGGCGATCACAAACCGATATTCCTCGTTGCAGACCACCATGGGCGACGCGCATTGCACGCCGACCACGCCATCAACGCGCCGGATCGTGGCTTGCAGCAGGGAGTCGCTGCCCATCAGACTCAGCAGCTGCTTGGGATATTTTTCGCGCGACAGCGGCCACAGCCGCGTGCCGGATCCGCCTGAGAGCACAACGGGGAGAAGTTGGATCATTTTGGTCATGACTTGGTGCGACCTTTGGGTCGTTAGGCGCGGGCGTCGCCCCAACGCAGGTGGGTGGTGTCGTCGCCGCGGTACAAGGTGTCGCCCTCGCGATCCACGCAGTATTCCGGAGAAATGATCATGTCGGTGAAACGCATATCAGCGGCAATGCGGGTGTATTCAAACAAGACGCAGCGGGTCACCTTGGCGCCGCTGCGAATATGGCTGCCGTGTCCGATCCAGCAGGGACCAACGATCGAAGCACCGGGTTCGATGCGCACACTCGAGCCGATATACACCGGGCCTTCAATGTGAACCTGGTGCCAGGGAATATTGCAATTCAATCCAACCCAGACGCCAGGTTTGACCTGTTTACCCGGAATGCTGACGCCGTCGATTTCCCCTTTAAGCACACGCTGCAACACAGACCAGTAGTCGCTGACGCGACCGATGTCGATCCAGTGGAAGGGACGGTTTTGCACATAAAAAGGTAGTTCATGCGCCACCAGGTCGGGAAAGAGCTGCGAGCCGATGTCGTACACCTGACCTTGCGGAATCATGCCGATCGCCGCCGGCTCGAAGATGTAAATGCCCGTGCTTGCCAGCGTGGACTTGGCTTCCTGGGGCTTGGGTTTTTCCTGAAACGACTGGATCAAACCCGCTTTGTCAGCGACAACGATGCCGTAGTTTTTGACTTCCTCCAATGGGACATCCATGCCGATCACGCTGGCAATCGCGTTTTTGGAACGGTGTTCGTCGAGCGCCGCCGTGATGTCAAGGTCAATCAGGGCGTCGCCGCACAAGACCAGGGTTGTATCGTCAAAGAAGTCACTGAAGTCCTGAATTCGGCGCATGCCACCGGCTGATCCCAGGGGTTTGGGCAGGATGTCGCCGTGGTCGCGAATACCCTCATAGGAATAGCCGATCTGCACCCCCCAGCGGCTGCCGTCGCCAAAGTATTCCTCGATCTTCTGGTGGTGCCAAGCGACGTTCACCATGATCTCTGTCACCTGATGACGCGCCAGATGCTCGATCAGGTATTCCATCACCGGCTTGCCCAGAATGGGAATCATTGGTTTTGGAATATCTTTGGTCAGTGGCCTGACTCTTGTGCCCTGGCCCGCCGCCAGGATCATGCCTTTCGCCATGTACGTCCTCCCAGATCAATAGGGAATTATTGTTCAAAAAGAGGCCTCACAACCCCGTTCGATTACAAGACCAGGCAAGGTTTTCATCCTGGTATGCCCCAGCTGATCGCGGGGCGCTTTGGCCCCAGCCCAAGCCTCCAAATCGCCAGCAACGAAGGCCACATTGAAGCCCTTCAAGCGATTAAATGCCACTTTTGCCTACACTTGTGATGCTTTTGTTAACCTTCTCCCGTTCATCAACTGGCTGCTCCCCAGTCATTTATGCCTAAGTCCGTCGTTTCAGCTCAGCGTCTGCACATTCTGGTGGCCGACGATATTCCGTCGTCGCGCACGCAGATGACGGATATGCTGAAAAGCCTGGGGCATCAGGTGATTGCAGTGGAAAGTGGCGAGGCGGCCCTGCAAGCCGTGGCAAAGTCGTCCCCGGATCTGGTCTTGTTGGATCTGCTCATGCCTGGGCTCAGTGGCTTTGAAGTGGCGCGGCAAATACGCGACACCGTGACGGACCATTGGGTGCCTGTGATCGTTATGTCATCGCTCGAAGGCGAAGAGCACCTGATTTATGCGCACTCGAACGGCGCAGATGATTATTTGGTACGGCCTGTCAGCCCGGGAATGCTCGAAGCCAAACTGCGCCACTACGCGCGCATGCTGGGTATGCAAAACAGACTGCTTGGTCTGGCTCGACGGCAAAAGGTGATCAACGACAACATCATGGACGCTGTCCTGACCTTTGATGAAACCGGTGTTGTCAGGGAATTTAACCAGGCTGCATACCGCTTGTTGGCTGGCCCAAACCGTCCGTTGTCAGGGCAGGCGGTGGAGGCCGTGCTTGGTGAGTCCCTGGTTGATCTGATGCATAACAACCTGACCACGCTAATGCGAGGCAACGGACAGGATTTCCCGGCCGAGTTGGTATGGAGCAGTTGGCGCGAGCAGGGCCGCATGCAGTACACCCTGGTGATTCATGACCTGACCGAGCGCAAGCGCATTGATCGCATGAAAGACGAGTTTTTGGCGACGGTGAGCCATGAACTTCGCACGCCATTGACTTCCGTACTCGGTGCCTTGGGTCTGATCGCTTCGGGTATGGCGGGTAGCTTGCCAAAGCCCGTTGTGGAGATGGCGTCCATTGCCAAACGCAACGGCGAGCGGCTCGGCAAGTTGATCGATGATGTGCTGGACCTGACCAAGCTAGAGGGTGGTCAAATGGTTTTGCATGTCAAGCCCTGCAATCCGTATTCATTGCTGATGGACGCGGTCGATGGCATCAAGGCGGCCACCGACGTCGAAAACGTTCATCTGCACGTGAGTGGCACAGACCGCTGCCCACCCGTCACGATTGACCCGGACCGATTTTTACAGGTGATGGCGAACCTGTTGTCGAATGCGCTCAAGCATTCACAGGCCGGGGACACGATATGGGTCCGCCTGTTTTTTGAAGGCCAGGTTGTCAAGATCTCTGTGAGGGACGAGGGGCCGGGCGTCGATCCGGCGTTCCGAAAGCGCATGTTCGAAAAGTTTTCCCAAGCGGACGCCTCAGATCAGCGCTCGCAGGGCGGCTCGGGCCTGGGTCTGTATGTCAGTCGGCTCTTTGTTGAGCGAATGGGTGGACGTATTTTTTGTGACTCCCGACCGGGTGCCGGTGCGACCTTTAGCATCGAATTTCCGGCTGCAAGCCAAGCGCAATCAAAGCCGTCCGCGTCAACAGTTGATACGTCTCGGCGGTAATGCCGTCTGGGCGTGCGTGCGTCTCGGTTGCGATTGCGGTGGCGAGTGCGTTGATTGTTTCCGGCTTAGGTCCTCGGGCTCGTCGGCATTGGCCGTTTAAGGGGTTTTGGGTTTGGCAACGTTAAACAAAGTGATGTTTGTTGAGGATGATGCAGACATCCGAAACATCCTGCAGTTCAGCCTGGAGACGATTGGCGGTTATCAGGTGTGTGCCTGTTCTGGTGGCCTGCAGGCCATTGAGCAGGCGCCTGTTTTTCAGCCGGAGCTAGTGTTGCTCGATGTCATGATGCCTGGCTTGACCGGACCCCAGACCCTGGAGCGATTGCGCGCTCAGTCTGGCATGCGCCGTGTTCCGATGGTTTTTTTGACGGCCAAGGCATTCGCGCACGAAGTCGAGGCCTTGTTGGCACAAGGTGCGAATGATGTCATCGTTAAGCCCTTTGACGCGGTGATCTTGCCTGAGCAAATCAGAAAGATCTGGGAGAGAAGCATTGGTCAATGACTTGCTTAAGGGTTTGACGCCACAGGTACAGGCCGAGTTTGAGGCCTTGCGACGGACGTATGTAGCTGGTCTGCAAAAAAGACTGGAAGAAATGCAGCAGGCCCGGCATCAGCAGGATTGGCTGGCCCTGGCCTTGTGCGCGCACCGCCTTCGGGGTAGTGCGGCGGGCTACGGCTTTCAGGCGCTCAGCGATATGGCCCGGCATCTGGAAGAAGCGTGTAGCGCGGTAGTCCCCGCCGACGTGGACGCGGCGGTACTCGCGGTGCATCAAGAAATTGAGCAAGTGAAGCGCGCGATTTGATCAGTCTGCCCAGGGGACTGGCTGTGGGCCATAGTCTTGACAGTTTGATGACAGTTTTTTCGACCGCTCCGTTCTAATCCGCCTGACGAAACTGAAAGACCTGTTGGTCTAGGAGCCGGAAATGGATTTGAAGAGCTGCGTTGATGACAACAACACCCTGGTCATTGAACTGCGGGTAGACAATCTTGATGCCAGCAATGTGCGTGAGTTCAAGGACGCTGTACAGGCCTTGATCCACGAGCAAAATCGCGTGGTGTTGGATATGACAGCGGTGAAGTTTGTCGACAGTTCCGGCCTGGGCGCCTTGATCTCCTGTTTAAGGCTTCTCAACACCCGCCGCGGGGACTTCAAGCTCTGCGCCATGTCCAAGCCAGTACGGGCGCTATTCGAGCTAATGCGCATGCACCGCGTCTTCAACATCTACGACGCGCGCAGTGATGCGGTGCGATCGTTTGCCTAATAGCGCCTTATCGGCGCATGCATCACCCGAGGCAATGCGCGCGGCGCTGGACTCAACTTGAGCGAGGCACTCTCAGGTGTATGAGTCAGGGCAAGTCGTAAAAAGAAGTACAACTCGCCTGTGAGCACGTACCTAGCAGCTAGAAAAATGCTAGGTCGTAAGTCTTTATCTGCTTGAGCTTTAAGACTCGTCAACCCGGTCGAACCGGTACCCGTAGCCGTAAATCGGGGTCAGTTTCCAGCCCTTACTGCCGTCGAGCATCAGCTTTTTGCGCAGGCGGCTGATATGGGTGTCGACGGTTCGTGATTCCACTTCGGTGTTGAACCCCCATATCTTGTTGAGCAGGTGGTCTCTGGACAGCAGCTTGCCGGGGTTCTGGAACAGATACACGGAGAGGTCGAATTCCTTCTGGGTGAGTGTGACAGCCTCACCCTCAAGGCTCAGGCGGTGGCCAGGTACGTCGACTTCGAATGCACCAAGCCGCAAAACCGGCAGGCCGCCTGGTTTAGCGCGCCGCGCGGCGCTTTCCAGCCGGGCCAGCAGTTCCAAAGGCTTTGGAGGCTTCACCACGTAGTCATCAGCACCCATTTTGAGCGCTGAGATCACGGTTTCTTCGTCATCACGCGCGGTGACCACGACAACCGGTACTTCCCAGCCGAGGTTTTCCCGTATCCAGGGCAGCATGTTGGAGCCATCCGAATCCGGCAGCATCCAGTCCATCAGCAGCAGGTCAAAGCGTTCTTTCTTAAGCGCTTCCAGGAAATCGCTGGCCAAGGAAAAACCACGAACGGTGTGTTCAGCCTTGCCAAGCCATAGCTTAAGCAAGGCAAGCTGGCTGTCGTCATCCTCTAGAAGGGCAATATGCATAGACGGCGTCTCCCTGGAAGCAGTTTAACCTTTTCCCTTAATTGAAGCTCCTAGCGCTAAAGGGTACCAAGTTTGTCCAGGGCCAGACGAAGCGTCTCATCCTTCTTGGCAAAACAGAACCGAACGACGCCCTGGTCGAAGCCATTGGCATAAAAGGCAGAGAGCGGGATCGCCGCAACCCCAATGTCTCGCGTGAGCCACTTGCAAAATTCGGCCTCAGACAGGTCGTTGATCTCGCCGGTTTGCACGCATTGAAAGTAGGTTCCTTGACTGGGCAGGAGCTTGAATTTGGTGCCCGTCAGCCCAGAGCGGAACAGGTCGCGCTTGGCCTGGTAGAAAGAACTCAGGTTGGCGTAAGCGGACTCTTTTTGCATGAACACGGCCAGGGCGTGCTGGATCGGCGTGTTGACCGTGAAGACATTGAACTGGTGGACTTTTCTGAATTCATGGCTCAGGCTTGCAGGCGCTGCAACATAGCCAATTTTCCAGCCCGTGACATGATAGGTCTTGCCAAAGCTAGAGACGACAAAGGTGCGGTCGACCAGACCTTCGAAGCGCGACGCGCTCTGGTGAGACTCCCCGTCGAACACCATATGTTCGTAAACCTCATCGCTGATCAGCAGCGTTTGGGTTGGTGCGAGCATGTCGCTTAAGGTTTGCATCTCAGCGCGAGACCAGATTGTGGCGCTCGGGTTGTGCGGCGAATTGACGATGATGGCCCTGGTTTTGGAATTCAGCGCTGCGGCAATGCGCTCGAAGTCAGGTCGAAAACTGCCCGGCGTTAATGGCACGCGAATTGGAATTCCTCCAGCTAATTCGATGTTTGGAATGTAGCTGTCGTAGCAGGGCTCCAAAACAATGACCTCATCGCCAGGATGCACGACCGCCAAAACGGCCGTCAGAATCGCTTGCGTGGCCCCAGCTGTGATGGTGATTTCGGTAGCGGGGTCGTAGCGATGGCCGTATAACTTGGCAATCTTGTTGGAAACAGCCTCACGCAGGGCTGGTACACCAATCATGGGTGGGTATTGATTCAGCCCGGCTCGCATGGCGCTGCTGACCGCGTCCACCAGTTCCGCATCACAGTTGAAGTCTGGAAAGCCCTGTCCCAGGTTGACGGCCTTGTGTTCGGTCGCTAATGCCGACATCACTGTAAAAATGGTGGTTCCAACATTGGGTAAACGGGAAATGATCGCGGGTGATGTCATAGCAATGGGTTTGGGTGTGTCAGCAAAAAAGTCACAGCGCCTCGTCCTGGGCGCTGCCATGGATGGCCTGCTCAACCCGCTCGCGGGTCAGGCGAGGGCTGAGTAATTCAATAAAGTGGAAAACGAAATCTCGCAGGTAGGCACCACGTTTGAACGCGAGCCGGGTGATGTTTTGGCCAAACAGGTGACCCAGCGGTTTCACAATTAGGCCGGTCTCTGTCGAGGCTCCCTCGGTTTCAGTGACAGCCATTTCGGCGGCGATGCCGATGCCCAATCCAAGCCGGACATAAGTCTTGATCACGTCGGAGTCGATCGCCTCGAGCACGATGCGTGGGCTCAGTTTTCTTTTGGCAAACGCTGCATCAATGCGGTTTCGACCGGTGAAAGCAGGACTGTAGGTGATCAACTCATGCTTGGCCAGGTCCTCCAGGGTGACCCGGGCTTTATGACCGAGGGGGTGGTCGACAGGCAGAACCAGCACATGCTGCCATTCGTAGCATGGCATCGAGAACAGGCCGTCGTGATCAGCCAACGATTCTGTTGCAATGCCGACATGCGCCTGACCTTCCAGGATCATGCGTCCGACCTGATCAGGTGATCCTTGGTGCAAACTGACGTGAACGTCTGGAAAACTCGTGCGCAGCTGCGCAATCGGGCCGGGCAAAACGTAACGCGCCTGTGTATGGGTGGTGGCAATCGAGAGGGTGCCGGTGTTGCCAAGGCGGTACTGTTCGCCAAGCTGTTTGAGATTTCTAACCTCAGACAAGATGCGCTCGATCCTGGCCAGCACCTGTTCGCCAGGCTCGGTAACCTGTTTCAGGCGCTTGCCGTGGCGGGTAAAGATGTCTAGCCCCAGCTCTTCTTCGAGCTCCAGAATCGCTTTTGAAACCCCGGGCTGAGACGTATGCAGCGCCTTGGCGGCCTCGGTCAGGTTAAGCTTTTGGCGTACCGCTTCCTGAACAAACCGGAATTGTTGAAGGTTCATGTTTCCGTGGCTAAAGATGGCCGCGGATTATAAATTTCGGGCCAAGCAGCCCGTCTCAAGCCCGGGTTAGTGCCTCAGCACCAGCCATCCAAACGCCGATAGCGATGCCAGTGAATAGAGCAGGCTTGGCAAGGCCGAGGCCAACCACGGTTGCCAGTGATTGAGAGTGCCGATGTAGCCAAACATGTTGTTGAGCAAAAAGAAGCTGATGCCCACGACGACGCCAGCAAACACGTGCCCCGCTATACCACCGGAGCGAAAGTGCAGGTAAGCAAACGGAAGCGCCAGTACCACCATCACCAGACAACTGAGCGGATAGAAGACCTTTCGCCAAAACACAATTTCAAATTTTTGCGAATCTTGGTTATTCGCCCGTAAATGCCGGATGTACTTGAAAAGGCCAATCGAGTTCATCCGCTCCGGGTCTTGAAGCGTCGCCGCCATCATGTCGATGCTGATGTTGTTGGGCCATGTCCATGTCTGCAACTTCTCTCGAACCACGGCGCCTGACGCCAAACTGCTTGTCTGAAAGGTCAGGTGCTCTACATCCTTCAAGATCCAGGTCTCGTCGTCTGTTATCTGTCCTTTGGTCGCCTGCGTGAGCCGCCGGATAGCGCCGTCATTGAGAAATTCAAAAAGCTGTACGCCTGCGAGTTGCCCGTCGTTCTGCATAGACGCTACATTGACGATGAAGTTGCGATCGGCCTGACGCTCTTTGAGCCAGGCGCCGCTTTGCATGCCCGCCATGCCGCCTGTGTACCGTGCTTTCAGCAGGTTTGCGTGTCGGTTTGCCGCTGGCGCCAGGTAATCCCCAATCGCGAAGGTGATGACCAGGAACACCGAACCCATTGTGACCAGTGCCAGCAGGGCACGCCGAGGGCTCAGGCCACTGGTCCTGAGCACTGTGAACTCGGAGCGTTGAGCCATGCGCGACATCACAAAAATTGTTCCGATCAATACGGCAATGGGTAGCAGTTCGTAGAGGTGAGACGGAACCGACAGCGCCACATATCCGCTGGCAATAGCCAAGTTATAGCCTTGCGCACCGAAATGGTTAATTTCTTTGAGCTCCTCGACCAAGTCAAAGAAAACAAACAGTCCAAGAAAACCAGCAGTGACCAAGACGACAGCCTTGGCAACCTCAAGGTGTAGCAAGCGTGACAGCGTCTTCATACCGAGACCTCAGTGCGCTTGATGCGGGAACGTACAGACCAGTTGTTATGGATGCCAGCCATCCAGAGCATGGTCGTCAAAGCCACACCGCCGTGGAGAAGGGACATGTAGGCAAGCGCTGAAATCCTGTCCGACGAAATCCAGTTCTGCCCAAGCCCGATCAAATTGAAATAGACGACAAAGACAAAAAGAGCCATGACGATATGCAGACTTTTGCCCGATCGAGGACTGACCTTGGATAGGCAAATCCCCAGCAAAGCGAGATTAAGGGCAGCAAAAATCAGCCCGAGGCGGCGAGAGAGTTCTCCCCAGGCCGAAGGGCTTTTTTCCTGCCACAGTTTGACCGTTGAAAAGCTGGCCGTCGACGTATTGGCCAGGGTGTCAACGATAGACTGATCCAGTAGCAGTTCGTAGATCTGAAATTCGCTGAGCTTGATTGAGCGCTGCTTGTCATCGAGTTCCAACCGCTGACCTGATTCCAGCACCAGATATTTCCCGCCCGGCAGCATTTCGGTGCGTCCTCGCTGCGCCGAGGTTATGGTCATTGTTGTCCGCTCGCGACTGGCGATGAACACGTTGGTGCCGATCAGTTCATCAGGGCTGGACTTATCGATGAAAAAAACCCGTGTGCCGTCCGCCGAGGTGGTGAACAAGCCGCGTTCAATCCGCTGAACATCGCCTCGGCTTTGATAAACATGTCGAAGTTCGTCGATACGGAGATTAGTCCAGGGTAAAACAACTAAAGATAAAAGGGCGATCAGGGCGAAAACAGGCCATGCGAAGCGCAGAATCGGCGATGCAAAAGACGCAAGTCCTCGCCCGCTACTGTGCCAAACGGCCATCTCACTGTCTTGGTGCATTCTTGATAGCGCCGCGACCACCGCAACAAAAAGGCTCATGGTGAGCAGTGTCGGTGCGTATGACAGCACCGTGTACGCCAGCACCAAGCTCACGTCCTCTGGGTTGACGCGCCCGCGGGAGGCCTGCCCCAGAAGGCGAATCATGGTCACGCTCAGCACAACCGTCGCCAGGACGACCAAGGTGGCGCCGAAGGTGCGTGCTACCTCGCTTCGGACGTTTGAATGGAATAACATAAACCCAAATTTTTAAGGCTTGTCATGAATTTTGCACTGGAAAAATGCACACCACGTACCTTACTGCAGAGGACGTATGACCTTTTAATTGTCGTCGTGAACGGCAAGGTCCCGCCTGGCGACGATGCCATGAGCAAACTCATGTCGACGATTCATCGTAAAGGCGACCTGCCGACCGGCCCTGGGCAGTGGCTAGACGTCTACCAGGCCGCTGGCGGCAAGGTCAAGCGACTGGTGCTGGTCAATGGGCGTGATGCCAAGGCTGAAGATCTTGCCAAGTCTGTCGCTGGGGTTGTTGCCCAGGCCAAGGCAGGCAAGCCGAAGCTGTTGGGATTGCACTTTATAGAGACGCCAGCGTCCGCTCACTTGCGCTTGGCCATGTTGGCCATTGCTGAGGCCAGTTACATCTACGAGACCACCAAAAGCAAGGCTTCGAGCCGCTCCATCGAGAAAGTGGTGGTTAGTTTCGCAGAGGTGGGGACGGATCGAGACACCTTCACGACAGCATGTGCGGCCATCGCGGGAATCGAATTTGCAAAAGAATGGGGCAATCGTCCCCCCAACCATGCAACGCCTGACCACCTAGCCAAGGCGGCCAAGTCCTTAGCGCTTGGATCTTCAGTGGCGTGCAAAGTGCTGGGTCCGAAGGAGGTCGCCAAACTCGGTATGGGTGCTTTTCAGTCGGTGGCCAAAGGTTCAGACGTGCCATTGCGCTTTATCGAACTTCGCTATCAGGGGGATCGCAAATCTGTTGCGCCTGTCGTGTTGGTGGGCAAGGGCATCACCTTTGACAGTGGCGGCATATCCTTGAAACCGCCACCGGAAATGGACGAGATGAAATTCGACATGTGCGGTGCGGCGAGCGTTCTGGGTGTTTTCAGGGCCTTATCTGACCTCAAGCCAAAGATTAATGTGATCGGCCTGATCCCGGCATGCGAAAACCTGCCCAGCGGCCGGTCGGTCAAGCCCGGCGATGTGGTGACTAGCATGAGCGGGCAGACCATTGAAATTTTGAATACGGATGCTGAAGGCAGGCTGATTTTGTGCGACGCGCTCACCTATGCTGAGCGCTTCAAGCCACGAGCTGTGATCGATATCGCAACGCTGACGGGTGCGTGCGTCATCGCTTTGGGTGCAGTGCGCAGTGGTATGTTCAGCAACGACCAGGCTTTGAGCGCTGCGTTGATGGCAGCGGGCGACGAGTCGCGGGACCTTTGCTGGCCTATGCCGCTTGACGACGCCTACGCAGAGGGCCTGAAAACCAATTTTGCCGATGTCGCCAACGTCGCGGGGCGCGCTGCCGGGTCGGTGACAGCAGCCAAATTTTTGCAGCGCTTTGCCCCCTCTTATCCTTGGGCTCACCTCGATATCGCTGGCACGGCCTGGAAAAGCGGCGCTGCCAAGGGTGCCACCGGGCGCCCAGTCGCTTTGTTACTGAGTTTCCTGTTGGCGCACACACAATAAGCACCGCAATCTTTGAAGCGGGCATTCCCGCCATCCCAGCCGCCACCCTGTGAGCCGCTTGTGGCCGCTGAAACTAGGGTTGGTACCTAGGAAAAGGCGGTAAAAGATGATTATCATGTCGGTCTGAACGATTGGCGGGTTCCCTGTTTTGGCGAACGCCGCATGATTGCCCTTTTTTTATCCATCAACGGAGTTTTTATGCAAATGAAATTGAAACTGACTGCAGCTGCCGCTTTGGCTGTTTTTGCAAGCGCCACCATGGCGCAGCAAGTCGTAAAGATCGGGCACGTCGCACCGATGTCGGGCCCACAGGCTCACTACGGCACGGACAATGCCAACGGCGCTCGCATGGCTGTTGAGGACCTCAACGCTCAGGGCGTCACGATTGGCGGTAAGAAAGTTAAATTTGAGTTGGTTGCAGAGGATGATGCGGCTGATCCCAAACAAGGTACTGCCGTCGCCCAAAAATTGTGTGACGCCAAGGTCGCTGGTGTTGTGGGTCACCTCAACTCTGGTACCACCATTCCAGCGTCCAAGATCTACAACGACTGCGGCATTCCCCACATCACGGGTGCAGCAACCAACCCTGGCCTGACCAAGCCTGGGTACAACACCACCTACCGAATCATCGCCAACGACAACGCTTTGGGCGCTGGCCTGGCTAACTACGCTGCCAAAACACTCAAGCTCAAGTCGGTGGCTGTGATCGACGACCGTACGGCGTACGGCCAGGGCGTCGCAGAGGTGTTTAAGAACACCGCTGAAAAAGACGGCATCAAGGTGGTTGACCAGCAGTTCACCACTGACAAAGCGACCGACTTCATGGCCATTTTGACCGCCATCAAGGCCAAGAAGCCTGATGCAGTGTTCTACGGTGGTATGGATGCCCAAGCTGGCGCCATGCTGCGTCAGATGGACCAGTTAGGCATGAGTGGCGTCAAGTACTTTGGCGGTGACGGCATCTGCACCAATGAGATCATCAAGATTGCGGCCGGTGCCAAGAGCCTGAACAACGTTGTCTGCGCTGAAGGCGGCTCCTCGATTGCCAAGATGCCTGGTGGCACGGCTTGGAAGGCCAAGTACGACGCCAAGTACCCCGGTCAGTTCCAGATTTACAGCCCGTTCACCTATGACGCAACCATGATTTTGGTTGACGCCATGAAGCGTGCGAACTCCACCGATCCGAAAAAGTACACCTCGTTCATTGGCAAATCCAACTACAAAGGTGTGACGGCTCAGATCATGTTTGAGAGCAATGGCGAGATGAAAAACCCCGCGATGACCCTGTCGACTTACAAAGACGGCAAAAAAGTCACGCTCAACTGATTGGTCTGAGACTGATCTGGAAAGCCGCCCTCGGGCGGCTTTTTTGTGTCCTAGCAAAAAGCGCGGGGCAGATTGATCAGGTGTTCCAGTAAAATCTGCCGCTTCGGAGCGGTGGATGAGTGGTTTAAGTCACACGCCTGGAAAGCGTGCGTGGGGTAAAACCCACCGCGGGTTCGAATCCCGCCTGCTCCGCCACCCCACCAAAGATAACGCCCTCATGCAGGGCGTTTTTTCTTGCACGATGAACGATGTCTTCGACCTACAACTGGCAGATCGTTCGACCTTTATCGTTGATCTGGACGGTGAATTGGGTGTAAGCGCTTCGGCCGGCCACTGCATGCATTAGCTGGACGGTGGAAGTTGACACCGGGTCATTAGCTCCTCGAATTCCTCGGCACTCAGGTTCAGCGCCGTCAACACCTCTTCAGGCGGTCGTGAAAAATTTTGGAGCCCTTCTTGTGTAGGCGGCGCTGTCTGAGACTTGGATTGAAGTAATTCGATCACAAGGTCAAGCCAATCTATGGGGGTGAAGCCGGCATGTGGCTCGACAACTGAATAGCAGACCAAGTCGAGCAAGGTGATGTGCAGTGTCCACTCCGGGGAGCGATCAGGCGGTGGCATTTGCGTGAACTGCGCTTCGACCCACGCAACTTCCTCTTGAAGTTTTTTTCGATCATCAAGATTGGGTGAGGGGGTTTGCCCGTCGACCCGGTGAGCCTTGGCAGCGCTGTCAACCAAGGACGAAGCCCATTGCTCGGCTCTTTCAATCACCCGACGGTTCTCTGCATCCTCTGCCGCTCGCCAGCACCAGGCCTGAAGGTGTGCAAGCGCCTGGCGCGGTTCCGATACCTCATCAGGTAGCAATAAGACCTCGGCCCAAGCGTCCGGGCTTGCGCCTGTGATAGCCATGGCCTTCACGCGGTTTTGTCGGATCTGGCGATCGAGCTCACTCACCATTGGAAAAATTATTTTTTGATTCGAAGCATTGCCACGTCATGATATCGAGGTCGATCAAGGCCGTTTGTCGGGTCGTCAAACCTGTCAAGGTTAATGAAAAACCCTGTGAGGTTTTGAGGCATGTACCTTGGCATTGAAATGCGGCCTTAACTCTGATGTTCCGTCAAGGTCTGCCATTTTGGAGCTCAAAAGCCTTTTATAATTTGGCCCGTTCCTCGATAGCTCAGTCGGTAGAGCGCCGGACTGTTAATCCGTAGGTCCCTGGTTCGAGCCCAGGTCGAGGAGCCACCATTCCGACGCACCAAGCCCAGTCCAAAAGACTGGGCTTTTTGCATTGTGGCTGTGTGCTCAGGGTGTGCTGCTCGGCTTAAGGTGGCTCTGGTAGTCGCTGGCGCGCAGGTTTGTGAGCTCAGGGGCTTGAAGCGGCCACATGCACGCGAGCCGTCGGGTCAGATTTGGCCTGATACATCGCTCGGTCGGAATTGGAGATGAGTTCGTCGACGGTCCTCCCATCGTCAGGATAGTGCGCAATGCCCACGCTGGCACCAATCACGATTCTCTTCGCGCCAATCACATAGGGCTTGGCGATCTCGTCACAGAGCTGTTCTGCCAGGGACATTGTGAAGGCCTTGTCCTTATGGTCGGGCGTGATCACAACGAATTCGTCACCACCTAGGCGGCAGACTAAGTCGGTTTGACGGACGCAAACTTTCAGCCGCTCGGCAACTTGCTTGAGAACAGCGTCGCCGATTTCATGGCCGTGTTCGTCGTTAACGGGTTTGAAGCGGTCCAGGTCTATGAAAAGCATCGCCGGGCGCAACTGGTAGCGTGACGCGGCCAGAATTGCTGATTACGCGCGCTCGACAAACAAGGCCCGATTAGGCAGGCCTGTCAAATAGTCATGGTGGGCGAGATAGCGAATTCGTTCCTCGTCTTTGCGTCTGTCGGAAATGTCAGTCAGCATGCCCACATAATGCGACACTTGGTTAGCCCCGTTTTTGACGCGGGTAATTGAGGCATCGCAGGGGTATACGCTGCCATCGGCTCGCCGAAACGACAACTCACCACGCCACAGACCAAGGCGCTGGAGGTCGGACCAGATTGACTTAAATTCTCTCAAATTGCCCGGTCCAACGCCTCCAAGCACGACCTCCACCGGCTTCATCAGGGCTTCCTTATCTGACATTCCCGTGATGGTGTTGAACGCTGGGTTGGTGGTGATGAGCGTGCGCATCGGATCCGCCACAAAAATGCCTGTCGGGCTAGCCTCCATCACAACACCGCTGAGTCTCAATGAGCTCTCGTTTTCCTCCAGCTCTTGTTTTGCGCGGGTTGTTTCAATCAAGGCTGCTGAGACGGACTGGTTTCGGCGCGACTGAGCGAAGAAAAAGTAGCCCAACATCAAACTGCCAGCTAGGCAAACAAGTAAAACAATGATGTTGTTTAGTCGTTGTAATTCGTTTTTCCAGAAGCCTGTACGAGGGGAGACCATGACAAGCCATTTGCTGCCATACAGATCGATCGTACGGCTGACCGGCACAAAATCCTCGTCAATCGGCAGGCCTGGCTCTGACTGGTACAAAAGCTTGCTCCAGTCCTGGGTGATGCTTGAAAAAATACGTATGTCAACCTGATCGAATAGTGTTGGGTGCTCGTCAAGTAAAAAACTTTGAATCAGGTTGGTGGCGCGAAGCGGTGAGTAGGCCCAGCCCATCAGCGCTCGCCATCTTTCTGGCTCCGTCGCCGTGGGCATGTTTTTGGCGAAGACGGGGATGTAAATCAAGAATCCGGCCTGTACATCTGCCTCTGTCTCCTGTAGCAGGGTCACCCGGTCTGACAAGGCAGGCTGGTCGGTAATGACAGACCGTCGCATGGCCTCTTGGCGGGTGGACTCAGAGAACATGTTGTAGCCAAACGCTCGCTGATTTCGCCAGTCAAAAGGTTCCAGGTAAACAATGCTGGATTGGTTTGCGCCGTTATTGATGGGTCGCACGCTGTATTCGGGGAACCCTTCGGCCCTGATCTTGTCGACGTGCGCGGCCAACTCTTCTTTGGGCAGCCACTGTGCAAAGCCGATACCTTGAATGCCGGGATACAGCCTGTCAATTTTCAATTCCTGGTAGTAGTTGCCGAATTCGGCCCGGGTGATACGGTCGTTTGCTTTGAAAAGGCCAGCGACACCCCGCAACACTTGGACATTACTGTCGGCGCGCCTGGCAAGACCTGTACTGATATCAGCGACGGTGTCTTCGAATACGCCCTGTGCATTGCGCAGATCCTTTTCTTTCTCCCAAAAATAAAGCGCAAATGACAGCGCCACACCGATCAATGTCAGCAGGACTGGGTTGCGTGTCTGCACTTTGCCAGGGGACGCAAGGGCCTTTGGCGATGCGGCGGCTACAACCGGGGCTGCGGGAGGGCTTTTGGACATCTTGTGCAGATTCAGGACATGTCTGTCGGAGCGCGCGACCACGGCGCCGACAGGCCAAGTTTGACAACGCAGGATAACACCACGTGCTTATAACTCCGTTGGCCAGCCAGATGTGTCGAAACATTCACGGGCCGAACACTGTTTTCAGGCCACAACGCCCAGTGTGTACAGTTTTTCAATTTGCTCTGCTTTGAGCCCGATTTCTGCCAGAACCTGACGGGTGTCTTGACCCAGCGCTGGTGCGGTTCGGCGAATCTGTCCTGGGGTTCGGGACAGCTTTGGTATCAGGCCTGGCACTTTTATGCGACTACCATCTGGCATGTTGATGTCGAGCAACATATCGCGCGCTTGGTAGTGCGGATCTTGCGCAATGTCCGCAACCGTGTAAATGCGTCCAGCCGGTACCTTGGCCTTGTCAAGCGCATCAAGCACCTGAGCCACCGATTGCCCCGCGGTCCAGGCTCCAATCGCTTCATCGATTTCTTCTACCCTGGCCACGCGACCCGTGTTGTCGGCCAGGGCAGGGTCCGTACCGAGATCATTCCTGCCGATCGCTTGCATCAGGCGCTTGAAAATACTGTCGCCATTGCCCGCAATCAAGGCGTAGCCCCCGTCCTGGCATCGATATGCGTTGCTGGGTGCGATGCCCGGCAATGCGCTGCCGGCGGGCCCCCGAACCGCGCCAAATGCGCTGTACTCCGGCAGCAGGCTTTCCATGCAGTTGAACACGGCCTCGTAGAGCGCCACATCAATGACCTGGCCTTTGCCGCTGGCGTGTCGTTCATGCAAGGCCATCAGGATTCCGATCACACCGTGCAGTGAGGCCAAGGTATCTCCAATGCTGACCCCCACCCGCACGGGTGTGCGCCCCGGCTCTGCGCTAAGGTGGCGAAGACCACCCATGGCCTCAGCCACCACACCAAAGCCGGGCTGGTCGCGTAGGGGACCCGTTTGCCCGTAGCCACTGATGCGCAGCACAATGAGCCGGGGGTTCACCGCCAGGAGCGCATCCGGGCCTAGGCCCCATCCCTCGAGCGCGCCGGGCCGAAAGTTTTCGATCAGCACGTCGGCATTGCTGGCCAGTTGGCGAATAATGTCCTGCCCCTGCTTGGTTTTCAGGTCTAGTGCGACGGACTGTTTATTGCGGGACTGCACCTGCCACCAGACGGATGTACCGTCTTTCAGCAAACGCCATTTGCGCAAGGGATCACCCGTGCCGGGCGCTTCAATCTTGATGACCGATGCGCCGAAGTCGGCCAGCGTTTTCGCGGCGAACGGCCCGGCGATCAATTGACCAAGTTCCAAGATTTTTAAGCCGCTTAATGGGCCACGGGCTTGTTCTTCTTTTGGGGAGGGCGCAAATGCGTTCATCGAATAGATCTGGTGAATAGGGCGGTTGGAAATGTAGCAAATCCGGGTCAGCTAGACCTGCCGTTTTGCTGGGGCGCTGCTGGCATAGCTAGTCGCGGGCGATAATTCAGCCTAGACCATACTTTGCGCGGCCGAACATGACCGAACCAATACCCAGCACAGATGCACTTCCTGATCGACTGTCTGTCGACCCCAAAAGCCCCCATTACCATGCACATGTTTTTGAGCAGGATGTTGGCATTCGCTTTCAAGGCAAAGAGCGCTACGACGTTGAGGAATACTGCATCAGCGAGGGTTGGATCAAGGTCGCCGCTGGTAAAACCGTCGATCGCCATGGACGCCCGCTGTTGATTACGCTCAAAGGGGCAGTCGAGGCTTTTTATAAATAGTTCTTGTGTTGGCACTTTCCTGACGGGGATCAGGGGTTAGCCCCACCTAAAATTTCGGCATCAAATTCTGAGCTTATTTCTTATGTCTTCTGCGCAGCCTACAGCCACCGCCATGCCCCCCTTTCACCTGGCTTTCCCGGTACACGATCTGGAGGCTGCGCGTAACTTCTACGGTGGTGTTTTGGGCTGCCCAGAAGGGCGCAGCTCGCCGGAATGGATTGATTTCAACTTTTATGGGCACCAGATCGTCGCGCATCTCGCACCGTCGGAGTGTGGAAGCAAGCAAACCAGCGCGGTTGATGGCCACGGCGTGCCAGTGCGTCACTTTGGCGCCGTACTGTCGATGGCTCAATGGGAAGACATGGCGGGTCGCCTGAAAGCGGTAGATACGAAGTTTGTGATTGAGCCTTACATCCGCTTCAAAGGGCAGGTGGGCGAACAAGCCACCATGTTCTTCCACGACCCCTCAGGCAACGCCCTGGAATTCAAGGCTTTTGCGAACATGGATTCGTTGTTTGCCAAATAAGGCCCGGCGGCAGTTTGCTGCGTCGACCTTGACTAAAAACGATTAGAGAGGGGCTTTGCGTTTCGGCAGGCCTAATCGACTCCACCCTGCTATGTGCATGGCACCAATAAAGTCGGCATGCGTCTTGAATGCTCGCTCAAAGTCATTGTCAAGGCTAGA
>JAYQPP010000033.1:0-22248 GCA_038145425.1 Comamonadaceae bacterium
CTGACTTCAGACTCGGCTTTGCCGTAGTTGCCGCGCAAATAGGCGCGGTACCAGTACGCGGGGTTCATGTAGGAAACGGTGCCATCGGCCAGCACACCAACGCGAATGCCTGATGCAACGATGGCCGAGCCACCAATTGAGGCGACTGCTGCTTGCAAGCTCGGCTCTGCGACGACCAGGCTTGCATTCTGAGGCAGGCCCTCGGGTGTGTGGCGACCCAGTACTGTGAACCCGGCTGCCTTGAGCTTGGTTTCAAGCGCATTGAGTTGGCTTCCAATGTCAGACGCGGCGAGCTTGGCACCTTCAACATAGGGTGCAAGCGCCATGCTCAGAGGCGTCAACAGAACCAGACAAACAGCGGTGAACAAGCGTTTCATGGTGTTTCCCTTCTTAGATGGGTTCAGTTTTCAGGAAGCAAAAAAAAGGCTGCGGATGTTGTGCACATCGCAGCCCTTCTGATTTGAATTAGACAGCCTTGTGAGCGCCCTGACCGGGGGCTTGCGCCTGCCCCTGGTGGGTTGACAGCATCCATGCCCTTCACAGGGCTGGCCCATGTGGCTGCCATGATCTCGTGCCAGCCGCCCACCAGGACTTGAGAAAGCTTTAGCCGGTACGCGCCTCAGATAAACAGGCTGACGTCGGCTTCACCAGCAAATTTCATAAAGGTGGCGGCGCCACCGTACTCAACGCCATCGATGAAGTCCGAGGGCTTGAACTCAAACAAGTCCACTGTCATCTGGCAGCCGATGAATTTCACGTCGGACTCCTGGCAGATGTCGCGCAGTTCAGTGAGCGAGGCAACGCCCTTCGACTTCATTTTCTGCTTCATCATCATGGTGGCCATGGATTCCATGCCTGGAATCACTTGCACCAAGACCGGCATGGGCACCGGCATGGGCATGGCCGGGTTGGCCAGAGGGCTGATTTTGACGTCGCTGAGGTCTTTACGCAAAAGCTGCAGGCCATAAAACGTAAAGAAGATTTGAACATCCCAACCCAGGGACGCCGCGGTCGAGGCCAGGATAAATGGCGGATAGGCCATGTCCAGCGTGCCCTTGGTCGCAATCAAAGCCATTTTCTTGCTCATGCTGTCTCCTTGCTAGTGGGTTTCTTAAGCGCTGATGGGTTCAAGCCTTGCGCAGATAAAAAATAAACTTTCCGCCGCCTTCGCCCTGCTCGAGCAAGGCGTGTCCGGTTTGCTCGGCAAAAGCAGCCATGTCACACACCGATCCTGGATCGGTGGCCAGAACTTTAAGGACTTGCCCGGCCGTCATATCAGCCAGCGCTTTTTTGGTTTTGACGATCGGCAGGGGACAGGCCAATCCAGATGCGTCAAATTCTTTGTCGAAATTCATGATGATCTCCTTGGTTTGAGAGCCCTCAGCGAACGACTGGCGGGCGCGCAGCGGCATGGTGGCACAGCGCTGAGGCGTACATTCTAGGTTCGCAGGGCCTGAGAGCTATTGCCGTCATGGGTAGCTCGAACTAATCCCAATGGGTGATGCGTGTTGCGGTCGAGCGCTTACCACAAGGCCTGCAACTGCCCTTTGACGACCCGAGACTCAATTTTGCGCAGCGGGCTATTGCCTTTTTTGATGCATTCGCCGCTTCGCACATCAAACTGCCATTCGTGTTTGGGGCAGGTCAAGGTGACGCCTTGAAGTGCCAACTCGGGAATGTTGGTGCTCTGGTGGGGGCAGCGGCTGTCGTACACCTGATAGCTGCGCTTGTTTTTGTAAACAAAAAGCCCGCGTCCGTCGCAATCGACGCGGTGAACCTCGCCATCTTTCAGTGCACTGGTGGCTGTGACTTGGTGCCAGCTGGGTGCCTCCCCGCGTAAGGCCGAGGGC
The DNA here is from genome assembly GCA_038145425.1 of Comamonadaceae bacterium. Lineage (GTDB taxonomy): Bacteria > Pseudomonadota > Gammaproteobacteria > Burkholderiales > Burkholderiaceae_C > Rhodoferax. The sequence goes on from JAYQPP010000033.1 coordinate 1,851, forward strand.
GCAAAGCCTGGGATGTTCATGTCCAGGATGATGTCGGTGGCCCAGACAATTTTGGCCAAGCCCAGGGCAGGGAAAGCCATCAGCAGCGCGTCGATAACTTCCATGGGTGTACAGCCCTCGCGCAAGGCCCGTGACAGGTATTGCCGCAAGCCGCGGTCCGTCTGGGCATGCACCTTGGTGATGACCGAAATCAGATTTCTGGTTTTGGGGTCCAGATGCTTGCCGGTCTCCTTGAGAAACCGGAAGTAGTGGCTCATCGTTTCTGGCCTGGCCTGAACCAAGTAGGTGAGTGCGTCGCTCATGCAGTGGTCTCCGTTTGTTATCGCTTGTCTCTTGGGCGTCTTGCTGGCTGGTAAAAACATGCCACGGCAAACCCGACGGGCGCCACCGTTGCCGGTGGCGATCGCGCACCATTGTCAGTCAGACGGGCTGCAGCCGAGGTGTGCGTCAGTCAAAAAACCTGCAATCCACCCGGTTATGGGGTCAGCGCTTGTGGATGGCTCAGCGTGCAAGTCGCCCGATGTCGGCTAGCTTGAAGCGTGGTACGAGTGGACGCCGGGCCGAGGGCCCCGTCAACTGTTCTTGCCCTGGTGGCATATGGATATGACGAATTTGTCGTTGGATTGTGGCGATGCCCGGGTGAAAATACCCGAAAAGGAGTCGCTTATGAATCACCTTAGTCCGGAGCAGGCGCATGACATCTTGCAACAAAGCCCGAATACGCTTTTGATTGACTGCCGAACCGAATCCGAGTTTTACTACGTCGGCCACCCCACCGATGCGGTCAACATTGAATGGAACATGGGCATTGATTTCGACGTCAACCCGCATTTCACAGATCAGGTCTTGAAAATGGCTGGGCGCAAAGACCGACAAATCATCCTGATTTGCCGCAGCGGCAAGCGCTCGGTTGACGCGGGTCATGCGCTCGAGGATGACGGCTTTACCAACGTCAGCAACGTGCTCGAGGGCTTTGAAGGCGAACTCGACACCAAGCATCACCGAGGCACCTTGGGTGGCTGGCGCATGCGCGGTTTGCCCTGGCGTCAACTCTGAGGCTCTGGGTCGGGCCCTGACGCTGCCGAATTTTCAGGCCCACCTATTGGGCCGCTGTTGTGCAGCTGGTTCTGCTTTGTGCAGCTGGTTCTGCTGCCGTCTGTCACAGGCTGTTCGTTGCCGAACACTCGACAGATGCGGATCATGCCGCTTGGATGAGCAGACGGGTTAGTATTGCAGCCCGCGGGCCATCTGGTGCCGTCATCTGCAACATCGCTACCTGCTGACATGAAGTTGTGCATCGTCTCCGATAGCCATGACCGGGCGCCCATGCTCGCTGCCGCAGTCAAGGCGGGGCGTGCGCTTGGCGCTGAAGTGGTGCTGCATTGTGGCGACCTGATTGGCACCATGACCTTGCGTCCCCTGCTCGCACTCGAGTTGCCCGTGCACCTGGTGCATGGCAACAACTTGGGTGACAGCCAGGCGCTGTGGCGGTTTTGCATGTCCTCAAACGGTCAGATTCAGTACCACGGTGCTGACGCCCAGCTAACGCTTCATGGCTGGCGCGTGTTTGCGACCCACTATCCGCATTACGCCAAGGGCATGGCTTGCACCGGAGACTTTGATCTGGTCTGTTGCGGGCATGACCACGTGGCCTCTGCCCAGCAGCAGGGTAACGTGCAAGGTGGTCAAACCTGGCTGGTCAATCCTGGCACCGTCGCCGGCCTCGGGGGTCCGGCCACCTGGATGCTGGCGGATCTGGCAACGTCGACCTTCACCATCCATCCGGTGCCGCTCTGAGGTGGGTGGTGTGGGCCCTGCTGTGCGGTTCGGCGCTGCCAAGCATGCTCGGATTGCCAGAACTTATGGCGGCATAGATTTTTTTTGATTTAGCCAAAATCTGCGCTTCCTGATTCGCTTGTAAACTCACCGCGCAGGGGCGTCCTGGCCCCGACCGTCCTGGCGTGTAAATGCCAGCGCTGCGGTGTATCCACAAACCACCGGGGGAACCATACCGATGTTTGCAAGCAACCCTTATGCTGAGTTAGCCACAACCGTGACGCCTTTGCTGATGCAAAGCTTCGTGGTGGTGATGTTCATTTTGGTCGTCGCCGGCACCTTGTTCGACGTGATTCACAAAGGTAGCGCGCGCTACTTCTTTGACAGTTTCCGCAGGTCCAAGGACCAGGCGCGTCGTTCGGTTGATGGTAGTGAGATGGTGTCCATAGCGGTCAAGACGGCTGTGGTGGATGTGCTGGCCTCAGGCGAGTTCTGCAACCAGCGTCGTCGCATCGCCCACTTGCTGGGTATGTACGGGTTTGTCTTTCATGTGCTCGCGACGGCGGTCATGGTTTTTGACACCAAGGCGGGTGGCATTTGGAGCTTTTTGTGGTGGGTTGGCGGCCTGATGGTGTGTGGCGGCGGCTACTGGTTCTGGTTTTTCATTCGGGTTGATGTCGCTGCCGAAGGCGGCAGGTCGCTGCGCCTGATGAAGGCCGATTTGTTCATTTTGTCCCTGCTGGCCAGCACCACGCTGGGCCTGCTGTGGGCGATCGCAGGCGGCGGCCCGGGCATCCTGTTTGCGCTGTACCTGTTGGCGACGACCGTGCTGTTCGCGGGCGTGCCATGGTCCAAGTTTGCGCATATGTTTTTCAAGCCTGCGGCTGCCTTCGAGAAGCGCATCGCCGAGGCCAATGGCGGGCATAACAACCTGCCCTTTCAGACCCGCGACGACCCGGAGCAGCAAAAGCGCCATTCCATGGAGTTGCTGCGTGACGCGCCCATGGACATGGGTCTGGGTATCAAACGTGAAGCGCCGCGTCACTATTGAATCGCGTTGCAATGAAAGATCTTTGGATTAGTTAAGGAGTCGGAACCATGCCTACGTTTGTTTACATGACTCGTTGCGACGGATGCGGCCACTGCGTTGACATCTGCCCATCGGACATCATGCACATCGACAAGACCTATCGTCGTGCCTACAACATTGAGCCCAATATGTGCTGGGAGTGCTATTCCTGCGTCAAGGCCTGCCCACAGCATGCGATCGATGTGCGCGGTTACGCTGACTTTGCCCCGTTGGGACACAGCGTGCGCGTGCATCGTGACGAGAACCGCGGCACGATCGCCTGGCGCATCAAGTTTCGTAACGGAACAGAGAAAAACTTTCTGTCGCCGATCACCACCAAGCCTTGGGGCACTGCCATTCCGAAATTGGCTGAAGTCGATGGTCCAAGCAAGGAAATGCGGGACAGTCAGTTGCTCTACAACGAGCCCAAATACATCCGACTGGACGAGGGCGGCTTGAATACGCTCGAGTCCAACGGCCTGAAAATGAAGAAAGGTGTGTACTACTAATGGCTTACGAAACAATCGTCGAAGACGACATCGACATTCTTGTCGTCGGCGCTGGTCTGGGTGGCACGGGCGCAGCCTGGGAAGCACGTTTCTGGGGGCAGGATAAGAAAATTGTCATTGCCGAGAAAGCGAACATCGACCGTTCTGGCGCGGTGGCCCAGGGCCTGTACGCGATCAATTGCTATATGGGCACCCGTTGGGGCGAGAACAAGCCCGAGGACCATGTGCGCTACGCCCGTATCGACCTGATGGGCATGGTTCGTGAGGACCTGTTGTTCGATATGGCTCGCCATGTCGACTCGACCGTGCACCAGTTCGAAGAGTGGGGCCTGCCGATCATGAAAGACCCCAAGACCGGGCGCTACCTGCGCGAAGGTCGTTGGCAGATCATGATTCACGGCGAGTCCTACAAGCCGATCGTGGCCGAAGCCGCCAAGAAGTCTGCTGACAAGGTCTTCAACCGGATTTGTGTCACGCACCTGTTGATGGACGAGAACAAGGAAAACCGCGTTGCAGGTGCTGTGGGCTTTAATGTGCGCACCGGCAACTACCACGTGTTCAAGTCCAAGACGGTGATTTGTGGCGCCGGTGGCGCCTCCAACATCTTCAAGCCCCGCTCGGTCGGCGAGGGTTCTGGCCGTACCTGGTACGCACCCTGGTCTTCAGCGTCGGCTTATGGTCTGATGATCAACGCCGGCGCCAAGATGACGCAGATGGAGAACCGTATCGTGCTCGCGCGCTTCAAGGACGGTTACGGCCCGGTCGGCGCCTACTTCCTGCACCTGAAGACCTACACGCAAAACTGCCTGGGAGAAGAGTACGAGTCCAAGTGGTTCCCTGAGTTGCAGAAGATGGTGGGCAAGGAGTACCTAGACCCCGAGGCTTCGCACCTGACGCACCGCCCGATTCCGACCTGTTTGCGTAACCACTGCATCATCAGTGAGGTGAACGCCGGTCGGGGTCCGATTCATATGGTGACCATGAAGGCGTTCCAGGACCCGCATCTGGAAGAAGTGGGCTGGGAAAACTTCCTGGGTATGACGGTCGGCCAGGCGGTGTTGTGGGCCGCCACCGATGTGGATCCCAAAAATGAAAACCCGGAACTCACGACCTCTGAACCCTACGTGATGGGCTCGCATGCGACTGGCTCTGGCGCTTGGTGCTCAGGCCCCGAGGACGTGTCCCCGCCCGAGTATTTCTGGGGCTATAACCGCATGACCACAGTCGAGGGCCTGTTTGGCGCTGGCGACGCAGTCGGCGGCACGCCACACGCGTTTTCATCAGGCTCCTTCACCGAAGGTCGGCTCGCTGCCAAGGCGGCTTGCAAGTACATCGATGAAGGCAAAGCCGAGGGCATCAGGGTGTCAGAGGCACAGATCGACCGTCGTCGCGCCGAGATCTACAAGCCCATGGAGCACTTCAAAACCTACCGCAACGCGATTGTGGCCGGTACGGTTAATCCGCACTACATCAACCCCAAGCAGGGCCTTGACCGTCTGCAAAAGCTGATGGACGAGTACTGCGGCGGTGTGACAGTGAACTACATGACCAACGAGAAGCTGCTCAACATTGGCTTGAAGAAACTGGCGCTGATGGAGGAAGACCTCGAGAACCTGGCTGCAGAAGACATCCATGAGCTGCTGCGCGCCTGGGAATTGAAGCATCGCCATCGCGCCGCTGAATGCGTGACACACCACACCTTGTTCCGCAAGGAAACCCGCTGGCCTGGTTACTACTACCGTGGCGACGCCATGAAAGTAGATGACGAGAACTGGCACGTGTTGACCGTCTCGCGCCGCGATCCCGAATCTGGCGAGTACACCATGGAGAAAGCACCCTGCTATCACCTGGTGGGTGAGGAAGGCTAAGAAGGCAGGAACCCGGCTCGCTGCTGATGGCCTTGCGATCAGACGGCGAGACGGTTGTTCGACGTTGCAGATGCGGGCCCAGCGTAGGGGCCTGGTAAGAGGCTGGCTTGAATATTGTTGACAAAACCGACGAAGAGATTCTGGCGGTCGCCAATGTGTATTGGCGCGACCTGGTGAAAAACTCGAACGATGGCAAGTACGGCGATTTCGCCCGCAAGTTCTCGGCCTCGTTTGCGATGGCCATGGACCAGGTTGCGGCCGGTCATCAGTTTGCCAACAGCGAACTGGCCCGTAATTTGTCGGAGGATGCCGACACGCTGGGCATCATTCGCCGCGGCGAGCATGTGACTGTTTTGTACCGTCAGCGCAGCACCAAGAAGTCCGGCGAATGGCTGGGCCGCCTGGTCCTGGGTTTTGAAGGTGCGGAGATCAAGATTTTTGGCGCCTCGATTTTTTGAGGCTACCAGACGCGAGCAAGATGAATCAGACCATTGCAGACGGTAAGTATGTTGAGCTGACCTACCAGGTCACCGACAAAAAGACCAAGCATGTGTTGACCGCGGTGGAATTCCCGCTGGGTTATGTCCACGGCCACAACGAGATTTTGGCGCCGGCTGTGCACGCTCAGTTGGAGGGAAAAAACGCCGGTGATGTGATCGAAGTGCCGATTGATGGCAACCAAATCTTTGGGCCCCGCGATGAGTCCTTGGTGTTCACGGACTTCATTGACAATGTGCCAGAAGAGTACCGGCAGATTGGATGCTCCATCCTGATGGAGAACGACAAAGGCCAGACGCGCAGCTTTTTGGTGACACAGCTCGACGATGAGAAGCTGACGGTGGATGGCAACAACCCGCTGTGCGGCCGAGAGGTTGTCTTCAGGTTGGAAATTGTGACGGTTCGGGAAGCCACGGAAGAAGAAATCAAGGCAGGTGGTCCGATCGTTGAAGGGGTCCATATCGATCAGGCGCGAATGCGTGCGATTGACTGATCCCTTAGCTTTGGTGCAGCCGGACAGACCGGCCGGCGTTTTTTGCGATTGTTGGAAAGAGAAGGTGTGAGATGAGCGAACAGAAACCGAATAACACCCCAGTGCCTGATGGCCAGACGCGTTTCTACACCACGCGTCAGAAACTGCCGACAGAGAAAGGCTTTGTCGGTTACGAAACCATCTGGAAGCCGCTTCAGAAAGAAGCGCAGTACCAGACTCCTAAAAAGCCCTGATGGGCCGCCGGCCTTGAGCCGGTGACCAGATCGCTTTGTTGGGGGTGGCAGCTGTTCGGTGCACGAGCCGGAGGCGTTAGCGCATGCACCCAGGTCGCAAATAGGCCAGCTCCTTTGAGCTGGCCTGTTTTTTTGGGCTTGCACTTTGTGCTTCAATGGAGGCTGATTTCTTGTCACAGTGGACGGGTTCATGGCCGATCGACGCCTCCAGGTTTTTCATGCTGTTGCAAAGCATCTGTCCTTTACCAAGGCGGCAGAAGCGCTGTTCATGACGCAGCCGGCGGTCACCGCGCAAATCAAGCAACTCGAAGAACACTTCAATACACGACTGTTTGACCGAGCGCGGGGGCGCATTTCGCTCACCCCAGCTGGCCAACTCGCTTTGGATTACGCGCAGCGAATATTGGATGCCTCGGCCGAGCTCGACCTGCGCTTGCATGCCCTGGGGGGCAACATCAGCGGCACTTTATTGATTGGTGCCAGCACGACGATTGCAGACTATCTGCTGCCCGAGGTGCTGGGTAAATACAAGGCCAAGTTCCCAGGCGTCGTCCCACAGCTGCTGGTGGCCAATTCGGAGTCGATTCAGCAAAGAGTGTTGGACCGTAGCCTGGACATTGGCTTTATTGAAAGCGGCTCTCATGTGGCGGCCCTGGCGATGGACGTTTGTTGTGAGGACGAATTGCGTGTGGTGTGCGCACCGAGCCACCCGCTGGCCAGGCTCGACAGTGTCAGCCCCTCTGTTCTGGTGGACTATCCCTACATCAGCCGCGAATCGGGTTCGGGTACCCGCGAAGTGATTGACAGCTACCTGCGAAGCCAGGGTGTGCAACCCGATAACGTACAGCGTGTGATGGAGCTTGGCAGCCCCGAGGCGCTCAAGCGTGTTGTGGCCACGGGCCTGGGTTTCTCAATCATGTCGAGGGCGACGGTTGTCAACGAGGTTCGCTTGGGCGAATTGGCGCAGCTTCCCCTCACGCCGCCCCTGATTCGCAACATGTCAGCGGTCTATCCGAAAGAGCGCATTCATCTGCCGCTGGTATCGAGCTTTATCGAATTCGCCAAGCAAAGCCTGGTTGGCACAAGCAGCGCCTGAGGTGCGCCGCCCGCAGCTGAGCTGAAACGGCCTCAGGCCTTGTCGAGCGATTGATAGTAGGCGCGAAGAATTTCCAGCACTTCAGGCCGGCTGAATTCCGGTGACACCTCAGCGCCCTCAGAGAGCGACTTGCGCAACTGTGTGCCAGAGACCTGCAAGCGGTCTGCGTCGGTGTGCGGGCAGGTACGTCCCGAGGCCATGCCGCCACACTTGTAACACCAGAATGAGACGTCAATCTTCAAAGGCTCGGTCCTCAGTGCGCCAGCGGGCAGGGTATCGAAGATATGGTGCGCATCGAAGGGGCCATAAAAGCTGCCAACGCCTGCGTGGTCGCGGCCAACGATCTGATGCGAGCAGCCATAGTTCTGCCGAAACACCGCGTGCAGCAGCGCCTCGCGCGGACCGGCGTAGCGCATGTCCAGCGGATAGCCGGCCTGGATCACAGTATTTTTGACGAAGTACTTGTCCACCAGCGTGCCAATGGCCTTGGCACGCACGTCACCAGGAATGTCGCCGGCCTTGAGGTTGCCCAGCAAGGAATGAATCAATACACCGTCGCAAGTCTCAATGGCGACTTTGGCAAGATACTCATGCGAGCGGTGCATCGGGTTGCGGGTTTGGAACGCCGCCACCTTGGACCAGCCCATCTGCTCAAAGAGCGCACGTGTTTGGGCTGGCGTCTTGAACAACTCGCCGAATCGCTCCGCGAAGTGGCCGGTTGAGAGCACCTTGACCGGCCCGGCCAGATTGAGGTCGCCCTGCTGCATCACCAGCTTGACACCCGGATGCGATGCGTCCGTCGTGCGAAATACGCTTTGGCATTCATGCGCCTTGTCGATGCTGTATTTTTCTTCGACCTGCATAGTGGCCAGAAACGAGCCGTCGTCCGGATCGATCAGGGCGATTTCGGTGCCCAAGACAATATTGTCGGCATCACTTTGCGAGGCTGACAGTGTGATGGGAATAGGCCAGAACAGACCAGAAGCTGTATGCATGGTGTCGCACACACCTTGCCAGTCGGCCTTGCGCATGAACCCGTTGAGCGGCGTGAAGCCGCCGATGCCCAGCATGATGAGATCGCCTTTTTCCCGCGAACTCACACGCAGTCCTGGCAGGGTGGCTGCATGCTTGAGGCCTTTCGCAAGCGCGTCGCCCTCGAGCAGCAAAGGCTTGAGTCCGTCTGCGCCGTGTGGTTCTACCAATGCCATGCTTGTGTCTCCTTCACAATAATCAGAAAGTTGTTTTTGGCGCAACAGGTCGCGCTATCGGCGCAAGGTCGCCTCGCACCGGCCTTGTCTTTGGTGTCGTGATTGTCGCCCCTCGAGCCGGCCTTGCTGTCAACGGATCGCATGGTAGTAGTGGTTTTGCGGGTGCTGGGCCTGCGCGAAAAAGTACCAGCGCTCGGCCAGCAGGGAAAACGCTTCTTCCCAACTGATTTCCTCGAACTGGCCTTCCCCGCGCTTGCGCCCTGGTTTGCGCTTGAGTGGTTTGGTCAGGCGCGCAGGGGAATACTGCTTCATGATGCCCGACGATCCCTTGGCGCAGATCACACTTCTGGTTCAGTGGGTGTGCCGGATTACCGTCGATGTAGCGCACCTCGCCGTTGCGCAGATGCACCCGAATACCACAACAGCAGGCGCACATATAGCAGGTGGTGTGACGAACCTCGGTAATCGCCTCCGGCATGGGCGATGCGATCGGATCGTGGACGGGTAAAGCCATGTGCTGATTAACGCAAGCCTCGGCGCGTTCGTCCATTACCGGCATGGATAGGATTGACTCACCCAAAGGGATAGTCACCATAACCATCGCTGGCCTGAGCAAGCCTCGGCTAAGGACTTTTCGCTGTGGAGCGCCTCACTATACTTCAGTGGCTTTCATTGCCAGGGTCTTTACAAGATGGTGTTGCCCGCTGCAGGCGTGCATGGTTTGCGTGCAGCCGTCGGCGCGGCTGGTCTGCCTGAGACGTGTGGTCTGATGGTGCGATTTTTTTTGAGCGCCTGTGATGCACGTGGCATGCCGCCAGTAGCTGTTTGCCCCCGTCGTCCTAGGCCCATCGGTGTCAGTCCATCCGGTCCTTGAACAAATTTAAGTATGAGCACGCCCGAATCGAATGCATCCAGACCGCATGTGGCTCTTGAGCGCGAGCGAAAGCGCCTGGCCAATGCGCTGCATGATGGCGTGGCCCAGGATATTGCGTACCTGGCGATGCGCACGCCGCTCTTGCGTCAGGCGATCGAGGCATCAGACCCGACAAAGGCACTGCAATACCTTGACGATCTCGAAAACGCCTTGAGCAGCGCGCAGACAGGCGTTCGTGCCTTGATCGAAGAAGGTCGACCCGAGGACGGCGGCGCTGATCTGCAGGCCCGGCTGTCGACGTTGTGTCAGCGCTGGACGCAGCGGGCGGGGCTGTCGGTATCCTTGCTCTGGGAGATCGAAGAACCCAGCTTGGACCAGGCTTGTGTGAATGAGATCATGTTGATCGTGGGCGAGGCTTTGTCCAATGTTCATCGCCATGCGCAGGCAAAACAGGCAAGGGTTCAGGTTTTGCAGCGAGACGCTGCACTTGAATTGACGGTACGAGACAATGGCAAAGGGCTGCCCAGTGCGCGTGCGGACGGTTCGGCCCCCAGGCATTTTGGTATGCTCATCATGCAGGAGCGCGCGACGGCGCTTGGGGGGCATCTGGAGATTGCGCCTGAGGCCGACGGCGGGACGCAGGTGCGCCTGGTTTTGCCGCTGGGGTAACACCGGAAAGATATTCAATGAAGCCTATCAGTTTGGTATTGGTCGACGATCATGCGCTGTGCCGCAGCGGCCTGACTGAGCTGTTGGAGGGTCGTGGCGGTATGCGCGTACTGGGGGCGACGGGCGAGCCAGCCAAGGTCGCCGCCTTGTTGCGTGAGCAGCAGCCCGACGTACTGGTCCTTGACCTCCGATTGGGCGAGACCGATGGCCTTAGCTTGCTCAGGTCTTTGCGTGCCGATGGCCTGCAGGTGCCCACGGTGATTTTGACCATGAGCATGGGTGAGGACGACCTGGCAGCAGCCTTGCGTGCCGGCGTACGCGGCTATTTGCTCAAGGACATGGAGCCCGACGATGTGATCGACTCGATTGGCCGTGCAGCGCGCGGCGAATTGGTGGTTGCACCCGCACTGGCCATCAAGTTGGCCAACATGTGGCAGGCCCAGGAAAGCAACGCTGCGAAACCGGACTTGCTGGAGTCCCTAACCGATCGGGAGCGCGAGGTGCTCGAGCATGTTGCGCGGGGCTTGAGTAACAAAGTCATCGCACAAGCCCTGAACATCAGCCACAACACCGTCAAACTTCATGTGCGCCATATCATGGTCAAGCTTGATTTGAATTCACGTGTGGAGGCCGCGGTTTTTGCTTTCGAGAACCGCAAAAAGCTCGAAAGCCGAGCCGCCTCGTAGCCCACTTGCTTGTTTGCCTTGCGGCGTGCTTAGGCAGCGTTGTGATCAGCTGTTTGCTGGGGTCTGAACCAGGATAGCGCTGGTTGCAGGTTAACCACATCGCCGACGATGATCAGGCTTGGTGAGGTGAACTTTGACTGTGCTGCGCGTGTGGGCAGATCGGCCAAGGTGCCGGTCAGAATTTTCTGCGACCCCAATGTGCCGTTTTGCACCAATGCAATCGGTCGCGAGTCTGGCGCGCCGTGCGCGATCAATTGTTTGCAAATATCGGGCAGCGCATTGAGCCCCATATAAATCACCACGGTCTGATGGGCGCGAACCAGAGCGTCCCAGTCAAGGTCCGCTGTGCCGTCTTTCAGGTGTCCGGTGACGAACAGACAGGTTTGAGCATGGTCGCGATGCGTCAGCGGAACGCCGGCGTAACAGGCCACGCCAGAGGCCGCAGTGATGCCGGGTACCACCTCGAACGCAACGCCGTGAGCGGCCAGCTCGATCATCTCTTCGCCGCCACGCCCGAAAATAAACGGATCACCACCCTTGAGCCGGATCACCATTTTCCCCTCCTGGGCCAGGCGAACCAGAAGCTGGTTGATTTCTTCCTGACGCATGGTGTGCTCGTTGCGGCGCTTGCCGGCGTAAATACGCTCAGCCTGCGGCGGCGCAAAGGCCAGCACACCGTCGGATACCAGGTTGTCGTAGACCAGCACGTCGGCTTCTTTCAGCAATTTGACCGCGCGTAGCGTGAGCAGGTCTGGGTCGCCGGGCCCGGCGCCCACCAGATAAACCCGACCGGCTTGCCCGTGGCTCTGCGCTTGCTGCTCAGCTCCTGGTGACACAGACTTCAATTGACGCTCCCGCTCCCACAGCCGCCAGTACCGCAAGCACCACTGCCACAGCCGCCAGTGCCACAGGAACTGGTGCTGAAGGCAGATTCGTTTGGAATGAAGATGAAGTTGAACGCACCTGCCTCTAACTCGACAAAGTCCAGCACGATGTCGTCAAGCAAATCCACATGCGCCGGCGCAATCACGACGGCGACGTCTTCGAGCATCAGGCGGGTGTCGCCCTCGTTGACCTCATCGAAGCCCATGCCGTAATCGAGTGAACCGTCGGGCAGGCGACGCGCTGCAACGCGCAGCGCCATGTTGTCAGCCTGGCTGTTGCGGGCGGCTTCTTGGATTTGCTGTGCGGCGGCACTGGTGAGAGAAAACATGATGGTCTCCGGATCAGGTGATGCTGTAGGTGGCTTATCTTGGCTTGTCAAGGGCTCAGGCGGGCATTTCAGAGCGGTTGTTGGCGATTGTCTTTCGCTGGCTGTCCTGCGCACGGCAGTCTTGCACAAAGCGCACAAAGTGCTCTGTCCATTGGGTGCCAGCGATGTCGCGCAGGTGCGCATACGAGGCCAGCAGACGACCCTGCACGATGCCGTCATGTCTGCCGTCCACGCCATGGCCGCGTGCCACCCGCCAGGCAAAACGGGTATCCGGCGCGAGGCCACTCAGGCTGGAGTAGTGGAACTCGTGTGCCTTGATCGCATGCGCGCGCAGGCCCGCCCAGGGCATGTCGTCGGTAGCTTCCAGACTGACATAGCCGCGCCCGATGGGCTTGTCGTGCAGCTGCACGTCGGCTTGGATCGCGCCAACCATTTCGCAGCGCTGGTCTTGCCAGCTGATGGAACGGGACAGGTACATCAGTCCACCACATTCGGCGTAGACGGGCAGGCCCTGTGCAATCAGGCGGCCAATCGCCCCGCGCATAGCCGTGTTGGCCTGTAGCTCAGGCATAAACATTTCTGGAAACCCGCCGCCGATGAACAGGGCGTCAAGCCCTTCGGGCAGCTCGGCGTCATTGAGGGTGTCGAAAGCCAGCAGCTCGACGCCGGCATCACGCAGCGCGAGCAGATCATCCTCATAGTAGAAACAGAAGGCCTTGTCGCGGGCAATGCCGATGCGAACCGTTGCGTGCTTGCCTGTCGACCGCTGATTTGCAGGCACAGAGCCCGAAGCGCTGGGCGGGGTAAGAGGTGTGTCTTGGGCGCTGCGCTGTAGCAATTGGTCGAGGTTGACCTGCTCGCTGACGCGCTGACCCAGTCGTTCGATCAGCTGCTGACTGTGGCCATGTTCATGGCTTGGAATCAGGCCCAGGTGCCGCTCGGTCATGGCCAGCGCTGGATCTTCGCCAAGACTGCCAAGCACCGGGATGTCGGTGTAGCGCTCAATCACGGCGCGCAGCTTGGATTCGTGTCGGGCGCCGCCAACGCGGTTGAGGATGACGCCAGCAATGTTGATGCCCGGATCGAAAGCCTGGTAACCCAGCAGCAGTGGCGCAACACCGCGGGTCATTCCGCGGGTGTCCAGAACCAGCACCACGGGAAGATCAAGCAGGTGCGCCAGGGCGGCGTTGCTGTTGCTGCCGTCAAGCGCCAGGCCGTCGTACAGACCCTTGTTGCCTTCCACCACGCACACGTCTGCGTCGTCCTGGTACTGACCATAGAGCTGCTTGATTTGTGAGGACGCCATCAGGTAGGGATCCAGGTTGAAGCAGGCTCGGCCACTGGCTTGCTTGAGCCACATCGGATCAATGAAGTCGGGACCTTTTTTGAAGGACTGGACGCGCAAACCTCTGGCAGCGAGCGCAGCGCACAGGCCGATCGTCAGGGTGGTTTTTCCTGACGATTTATGAGCTGCAGAGACTAGCAGTTGGGCCACGGCCAGTCGCCTCAATGCGCTTGGGCCGAGCCTTCGTCAGGCGCAAAGCTGTCGAAACGCTCAGGCACGAACGCCAGCCACTTGAGGGCGAGCAGCACCATCACACCGACCAGGGCGAATGAACCAAAGCCCAGGAACCATTCCGACAACGAGGGTTGGTAGGCGTTGACCATGCCATCACCGAAACTGCTGCTGACCACATAGCCGGGGAACATCTCCAGCGGATAGGCCTGGCTGCCAATGATCGTGACGTACATCTGCGCCATGCCGCCCAGAATCACCAGCACCACGGCCAGCACCACAAAGCGCGTTTGGTGACGAAAGCGATTGCTCAGCAAGAGCACCAGAGGGATCACGCCGCCGATCAGCACCTGACCCAGCCAGAACAGAGCCGGGTAGATGCCGCCGCTGAGCAGCAGAAAGTCTTCCAGCTGGTTTTGCCGGGCGAAGTACAGGTGTGTGAGGTGGTAGACCGTCACAAAGTAGAGCGCGCAGGCCACAAAAATCGCTTGCAGGCGGACCAGCCTGCCAAACATGGCCTCTTGCACCGGCTTATGGGTGTAGCGGCTGAGTGCCAGAAAAACCAGCAGGAAGACGGCCAGGCCATAAGAGAGCGAATAGACGATGAACATCGGCCCAAGCAGCGCCGAGCCGAAGGCCTGTCGCCCGATCAGGAAACCAAAGATCGATCCCGTACCGGTTGTGAGCGCCAGGCGCCAGAGGAACGCGGCCATACCGGCAGCGCCCGAGAAGCGGTTCATGGTCCTGTCCATCAGGGTGTACAGGTAGATCACCACCAGCCCTATGAAGCCCGAGTACAGAATCACGTTCCAGGCAAAGATAGACTTGAAGTTGTAGTGGGTCATGGCCACGATCAGGCGCTCAGGCCGGCCCAGGTCCAGCAAAAGAACGGCCAGGCCGCTGGCAAGCAAGGTGATGGCCAGCAGGCCTGAGAGCGGCGCCAGCGGCTTGTAGGCGGTTTTACCCATCACCGACGACATGGAGGCGATGTTGAGCGCCCCTGAGGCCGCGACCACCAGGAAAACCGCAAAAACGTGTGGCAGACCCCAGACGATCTGGTTGTCCATGCCAGTGACCACATGCCCGTTGTGTTCCATGTACCAGGCCGCTAGCGCGCCCGCACCGACCACGGCTAGCAAGACGGCGAGCAAGCCGTAGTAGGCAGGGCTTCGTCCTTCGAGTTGGCGCAGGGCAATCCGCATGGCTCAGAGTCCCTGGTAGCGAACGCCGAGGTCGAGTTTGAGATCGGCGCGCAGTTGGCGGGTGCTGACCTGAGCGATTCGCTTGGAGATGTCGCTGTTGGGATCGTTCAGGTCGCCAAACACAATGGCGTTGTAGCCAGCCGCGGCGCAGGCCAGCATGCAGGCGGGCGAGCCGCCTTGATCCACCTTGTGCACGCACATCGTGCAGCCCTCGACCGTTCCTTTGCCGCGCGGCACATCTGGTTTTTGATTGTTGAGCGGCTCATGGACAAAAGAGCGCGCCTTGTAGGGGCAGGCCATGACGCAATAGCGACAGCCGATGCAGCTGTGACGGTCCACCAGCACGATGCCGTCGGCACGCTTAAACGATGCACCGGTCGGGCACACATCCACGCAGGGTGGTTCGGCGCAGTGCTGGCACATGACTGGCAACGAGTGCGTTTTGCCGGTCTTGATTTCCTTGATCTCGATCTTGCGAATCCACTGCGAGTCGGTGGGCCCCGGCTTTTCAGGCAGCCCATGTTCGCTCTGGCAGCCTTTGACACAGGCGTCGCAGCCCGGTGTGCATTTGCTGGTGTCGATCAGCATGCCCCAGCGTACCTTCGCGCTGGCGCCGCCGGCAGCAGGCGCAGCCTGAGCAACTTCAATCAGGCGAATACCAGGCGCGATCATGACGCCGGCAATGCCAGCTGCCGCAATGCCCAGAAAGCCACGCCGCGCCTGGGCAGGCTGTGTCGTGGATTTATCGGCCTCCACGGGTTTCATGGCTTGGCCCTCCCCAGTTCCAGAAGCTGTGAATAGCCAACAAGCGCGCTGCCGCTCTGCGCGGGTGGGCGCGCGGCAGGGGCTAATGCACCGGTGGCTGTCGGCTTGGCCGGGCGACCGGCATGGCATTCGAAGCAGTCGATCTTGACTGCCGCATAGGTGTGACAGCTGATGCAGAAATTGCTGGCATTCGCAGAAACACTGTTGTTGACCTTGCTGGCGTGGCAATCAATACAGGTTTTCAGGCTGTACTTGGCGCCCCGTACACCCCCGTGGACCGTTTCGTCACGTTGATGCTTGAGGTATTCCATGTGCATGCGGCGCATGACTGCTGGGTCTTCTACGCAGGCCCCGCCTCGGGCCGCCTCGACAGTGGGTGCGATTGCCGAGTTCTTCGCAATGGGCGGTGCGGCCAGCGCACTGCCTGCCAAAGCAGCAGCAGCGCCAAGTGCAAGCAGCCAACGCGCCAGTGCGGGCATGCAGCTTACTCCCCTAAGCCCATCTGGATGTAGCCGGTAGGGCAGACATCATGACAGATGTGGCAGCCGATGCACTTGTCGTAATCGGTGTCGACATAGCGCCCGGTGGTGGATTGCGTCTTCTTCACTTTGAAGACCGCGGTCTGCGGACAGTAAACAACGCAGTTGTCACATTCGAAGCATTGCCCGCAGCTCATGCAGCGCTTGGCCTCGGCCTGCGCCTGCGCCTCAAGCAGGGACTGCAGGCGCTCGTCGAAGTTGTTCAGGGCTTCTTCGGCGGTCAGGTTGGTGACCTTGCGTTTGTTGCGCGCGGTGAACTGGAAATGCCCCAGGAACAGCTCCTTGGAGGAAATCACATAGCGGTCGGAGCGGTTGTCATAGTTGTGGATCGCCACCGTGCTCGAATCCGTGCCGCGCAGCGGCTCGGTGGCCGAGGTGATGGTCAGGCCTTTTTCGATCATCTTGCGCTGCAGATCAAAGGAGTGAACATCGATCTTGGGTCGCTTCTCCTGCTCTTCGCCCATCAGAAAGCGGTTGATACCGTCGGCGGCGATGGCGCCATGGCCGATCGCCGTGGTCAGCAGGTGCGGACGAATCACGTCACCACCCGCAAACACGCCCGCATGGCCCTGAACCTGGTAATTCTTGTCGGCGGGAACAGCACCTTTGCCATTGTTGAACATCTCCAAGCCGGTGAAGTCGACCGCCTGGCCGATGGCCGACACAATCAGGTCGGCCTCGATGTCCTCTTCGGTGCCCTCGACATTTTTGATCTCGAGCTTGCCGCCCGCGATCTTGGCCTCGCAGCGCATCACGCGCAGCGCCGTCGCACGGCCATCGGCGCCAAGTACCACGCCGATGGGCACCAGGCCGCCGCGGATGGCGATGCCCTCGGACAGGGCGTGCTCCACCTCGTGCTTGGAAGCCTGCATTTTTTCGACGTTGAACACCGAGGTCAGCGTCACGTCGGCGCCCTGGCGGGCCGAAACGGTGGCGACATCGTGCGCCACGTGGCCAGCAATCGCGTATTCGGGGCGATCGCTGTCGTTGATCTTGTCGATATGACCCAGGCGCCGGGCCACTGTGGCCACGTCAATCGAGGTGTCGCCACCGCCAACCACCACGACGCGCTTGCCCACATGGCGCAGACGCCCGTCATTAAAGGCTTTGAGGAAAGCCGTGGCTGTGACGATATTCGGTGCCTCGGCGCCTTGCACGGGCAGGGGTCGGCCAGACTGGGCACCCATGCCGAGGAATACGGCATCGAAATCCGAGCGAATCTGCTCCATGGAGATATCGGTGCCGATGCGGCATTTCATACGCGTCTTGACGCCTAGGTCCAGAATGCGCTGAATTTCAGCATCCAGGACCTGGCGCGGCGTACGAAAGCCGGGGATGCCGTAGCGCATCATGCCGCCGAGCTCCTCGCGCTCATCAAAAATGGTGACATCGTGGCCAAGCAAGGCAAGCTGGTAGGCTGCAGACATGCCAGCGGGTCCGCCGCCGATCACGGCCACGGTTTTGCCCGTTGTGGTCGCAGGCTTGTGATACGCAATATTGTTGGCAATGCCGTATTCACCCAGGAAGTGCTCGACCGAGTTGATGCCGACAAAGTCCTCGACCTGGTTGCGGTTGCAGCCCGATTCGCACGGCGCTGGGCAAACCCGACCCATGACCGATGGAAAGGGGTTGGCTTCGGTCAGGCGGCGAAAGGCGTACTCCTGCCAGGGCATGCCAGCGGGCGGCTTTTCCACGCCACGCACGATGTTGAGGTAGCCACGAATATCCTCGCCAGCCGGGCATGAGCCCTGGCAGGGTGGCGTGCTCTGGATATAAGTGGGGCACTTGTGTGAGGTGTCGGCATTGAAGATCTGCTTGCTCCAGGCAACAGGCTTGCTGTCGCCGTCCTTGTAACGTCTAAACGTCAGTGCTTCGGCTTTGGGGCTTTCGATATTGGCTGACATGACAGAGTCTCCTTTTCTTGACTGGCTGAAGCCCCGCTTAGGCGGCTTGCATCAACCTAGCTTGGCTATTGATCGCCCAGACGGATGGCCTTGCTGACGAGTTGATGCACGCCACCGACCATATCCATCTGAAACCCGTACTGTGGAAAAACCTTGGTGAATTGCGCCTTGCAGATCGCACAAATCATGGCCATGAAATTAACGCCATGGTCATCACGCACTTGCTTGAGCGCTTGCATGCGCGGTAGCGCGCCTTTGACGCGCAACTCAATCAGGTCATCGGTTAGCAAGCCACCGCCTCCGCCGCAGCAGAAGGTGCTGTCGCAAATCGCCTCAGGCGCCATGTCATAGAAGTTGTTGGCAACTGCCTTGATGATTTCACGCGGGATGACGAACTGGCCGCCTGGCATGTCGCCCATGCGTGAGGCGCGAGCCACATTGCACGAATCGTGGAAGGTGACGATGCGGTCATCGTTCTTCTCTTTGTCGAACTTCAGCCTGCCTTCCTGAATCAGCCCGTAGGTCACCTCGCAAATATGCTGGGGCACGGGGTAGTGTTCATCAAGCCAGTCGAAGGGACCCAAAAACGTATTCCAATGGTTGTAGGCGACGCGCCAGGCATGGCCACACTCGCCGACCACGATGCGGCGCACACCAAGCTCCTGCGCGGCTTGTTTGACCCGCAACGAGATTTGACGCATCTGCTCGTAGCTGCCCAGAAACAGGCCAAAGTTGGCAGCTTCGGATGCGTAGGAGCTCAAGGTCCAGCTAATGCCTGCAGCGTGGAAGACCTTGGCGTAGCCAATCAGGCTTTCCACATGCGGCTCTGAAAAGAAATCCGCACTCGGCGTGATGAGCAAGACCTCGGCGCCTTTGACGTTCAATGGAAATTTGACGTCTTGGCCGGTCTCTTCCTTGGTGTCTTCTTCCAGACCGAGCAAGGTGTCTTCAAGCGCGGGCTCAGGAATGCCCAGGTTGTTGCCAATGCGGTGTACTTTGCCGATGATCTCGTTGGAGTACTTCATGCCGACGCCAACGCTGTCCATGATCTCGCGCGCGGCCATGGTGACTTCGGCCGTGTCGATGCCATAGGGGCAGAACACCGAGCAACGGCGACACTCCGAGCACTGGTAGTAGTAGCTGTACCACTCGTCGAGCACTTCTTTGGTCAGGTCTTTGGCACCGACCAGCCAGGGGAAATACTTGCCGGCAAAAGTGAAGTAGCGCCGGTAGACCTGACGCAGCAGGTCCTGGCGCGCCACCGGCATGTTCTTCGGGTCAGCAGTGCCGAGAAAGTAGTGGCATTTGTCGGCGCATGCACCGCAGTGCACGCAGGCGTCCATGTAAACCTGCAGGGACCGGTACTTGCCCAGCAGCTCCCCCATTTTTTCAATTGCCTTGGCCTGCCAGTCTTCCACCAGCTGGCCTGGATAACCCAGGGCTTTTTGTATGGGCTCCGAGGCCACAAAAGGCTTGAGATGCGCAGTCGCGCCCGCCTGCACCAAGGGAATGACAGGGTACTCCTTGAGTTTGGGCGTTTCGAATGCAGCAACAGCCATGATGAACGTGTGATGTGGGCTATTTGTCGACCGCGCTCGCCCATGACGTCACATGGCGTGCCTCGCGCGGGTTATCGGTCATGTTTCGGGTCGGGCTGAAAAACAGGCCGGGTGCGTGCAAGAGTTTGCTGATTGGAAAAATAATCATCAGCACAGCGACCAAGCTCAGGTGGATCAGCAGCAGGGGGTCAGACGGCAGCGGTTGAATGCTGAAGCGCATCAGGCCGAGCATGAACATCTTGACCGCGATGATGTCGGTGTGCGCGACAAAGCGCATGCCCAAGCCACTGAGCCCAATGCAGATCAGAAGCAGCAGCATCAGGTGGTCGGACGGGGTCGAGATGTAGCGGACGCGGTCAACCAGAAAGCGCCGTGCCCATAAGCCACCCAAGCCGAAGATCAGCGCAAAGCCTGCGTAAGCGCCGAGGGCCTGGATCAGGACGATGGGGGTCCAGACAGGCTCCTGAAAATAGCGCAGGTGCCGCAGCACCACAAGTAGCAGCGCCGCATGAAAGGTCCAGCCAAAAATCCAGGTCCACTTGCTGGACCTAAACAGGCTTTCAAATAAGACGACTTCACGCGTCAGGCGCCAGCCCACACCACTGGGGGTGATGGGCGCTGGCGTGACAGCGATTTTCAGAGGTGAGGGCGTTTTCGCGTATTGGCGAATGTTGTGGCCAAGTAAAAATACAAAAACGCCAGTGGCGACATAGAACAGGGC
>JAYQPP010000034.1:0-22079 GCA_038145425.1 Comamonadaceae bacterium
GAAAGTTTCTACGCCAGTCGGGTCGCCAGGTGCGTCGTAAGCAAAATTTACACTACTTTTCGCATCACCATTGGCCGGCGCACTGCCTCCTAAAGTCAATTGCGAAAATCCAAAACTGGCAATGGGCGGCCCAAGTTGTTGCGCAGCGTTACCGTTGAAACCCGAACGGCGAAGATCACGAACGATATTGGTCATAGCGCCCCTCAGCTCCTGATTCAGTCTGATGGTTTTCAGTTGGGTCGTATTCGTGCCCAACATGGAAATAAACATAGACGTGACGGCAGCCAGCGCGACCAAGCCGATGACCAGACTGATCAGCAACTCAATTAGCGTGAAACCTTTTTGGGTCTTCATATTTCAACAGCCTGCGCTGTCCAGATAACCAGTGATGGTGGTGCCTGCTGGCCGGCAAATCGAAACGCGACCGTAGGTGCTTAATTTCACACCCAAACTTTTCGTGCCACTAGAGAAAAGAACAGTGCCCTGCGTTCCATTAGCATCCCCCCGAACTGCCGTGAATGAGCGAAGGTTGTTCGCATTGAAATTAAGAGAAACATTCGGGAAATCCGAACTCGAAACCACACTCCCATCAGCACATGATCCAGAAGACGTGCAATCACAAGTTGAATTTGTGGCTCTGGTCATCCCGTAACACCAGGTGACGAGATCATTGTTATCCGTATTGGGTTGAACCTGAAGGCTGATAACCGTGTTTACCTTGGCCGCCTCAAACTTCGCGTTTTGAAGTGCGACATAGAAATTTTCGGTTGCCCCCTTGACACGCTGATTCGTGAAATAGTCCGTCAAATTAGGAACGGCAATGGCGGCAAGAATTCCAATGATGGCCACGGTAACCAAGACCTCGATAAAAGTCACGCCGGCTTCAGACTGGCGACCGAATCCCAGGCGCGTAGGTGGCATAAAAATTTGGTTCATGCGAATGATTCTTGGAATTTACTCTGATTCAACAATCAAGATCAATTCTCCGCCTTGCTCGTTGACAAAAATCAACCAATCTGTCATATATCTTAATTGGCACACTCGTCGTTGTCTTTGGAAGAAACAGTAGCATTTTGCGGAGAACAGAGAATATCGTGATCAGAAGATAATATCGACCCGGCCCTCTGCCGCCCCATCGTGACAAGCTTTTTACAACTGCATGCCGCCTACAAACTGGCGCTTCTGGCCTTCTCACTGCCCGACCCCAACCCCCGCGTGGGATGCGTCTTGACGCGCCCCGATGGCCAGGTCATTGGCCAGGGCCACACGCAGGCAGTAGGCGGACCCCATGCCGAGGTGATGGCACTGCGCGACGCACAGGCCAGTGGTATGGACGTGCGCGGCGCAACTGCTTACGTGACGCTGGAGCCCTGCGCCCACCACGGCCGCACCCCACCCTGTTGCGATGTCTTGATCGATGCTGGCGTGTCCAAGGTGGTCATTGCCTTGCAAGACCCCAATCCTTTGGTGGCCGGCAAAGGCATTGAGCGCCTACGCGCTGCTGGTATCGAGGTGCAAGTACTGCCGCCCGACGACCCCATCGCGGTGCAAGTGCGCGAACTCAACATCGGATTTTTCAGCCGCATGCTGCGCAAAACGCCCTGGGTGCGCATGAAGATTGCCGCATCATTGGATGGACAAACCGCCTTAAGCAATGGTGTGAGTCAGTGGATCACATCGAGCGAGGCGCGCACCGATGGCCACGCCTGGCGCGCGCGCGCCAGCGCCATGCTCACCGGTGTGGGTACCGCCTTGCAAGACAAGCCGCGGCTTGACGTGCGCCTGGTGGACACGCCACGCCAACCGCATGTGGTGGTCGTCGACAGCCGGCTGCAAATGGACCCGACAGCGCCCTTGTTCATGCCGGGGCGTCGCGCCTACGTGTACGCAGCCGTCCCCAATGCTGGCAAAGAACGGGCTCTGCAAGCCGTCGGTGCTGAGGTGATTTACTGCCCGGGCACCAACAATAAAGTTGACCTGGCCGCCATGCTGAAAGACCTGGCCAGCCGCGAGGTCAACGAACTGCATGTTGAGGCGGGTCATAAGCTCAATGGCTCGCTGATCGAGGCCGGTTTGGTCGATGAATTTTTGGTCTACCTCGCACCGAAACTGCTCGGGCAAGGCCTGGGCATGAGCGATTTGGGCCCATTCACCGAACTCAGCCAAGCGCCGCAACTGCAATTGGTGTCGGCTGAACGGGTGGGGCCAGATTTACGCATCATGGCGCGCGCGGCGGGGCGCGACCAGTTTTAAGCCCCGCTCGGCGCCCGACAAAGTGGGTTCTGCGCCCGAACCATCGAAGCAGCCCTGCTCCCAATCCCTGCGAAAATGAGGCCATGTTCACAGGCATCATCACCGGCATTGGCCGCATCACACAGATCGACAAGCTTGGCGAAGGCCAAAGCCACGGCAAGCGACTCACGATTGAGACACCAGCGTCCTATCTGGACGATGTCGTCCTAGGCGACAGCATTGCCATTAACGGCGCCTGCATGACCGTCACCAGCCTGAATTCCGATTTGCGTCATTTCACCATCGACATCTCTGCCGAGTCTTTAGACAAAACCGCAGGACTCGATCAATTGGGTGCCGTCAACCTCGAAAAAGCGCTACGCGCCAACGACCGGCTCGGCGGCCACCTGGTCAGCGGCCATGTCGATGGCATTGGCGAGGTTCGTCGTTTCGAGCCTGTTGGTGAAAGCTGGCTGCTTGAAATCGAAGCGCCGCCCACTCTGGCGCGCTTTCTGGCCTACAAGGGCTCGATCACCGTCAACGGCGTCAGCCTGACGGTCAACCAGGTTCAAGACCAGGCCAAAGCTTGCCTGATCAGCATCAACCTCATCCCCCACACGGTCGACAACACGGCACTATCGGGCCTGAGGACGCAAGCAGCCGTCAATCTGGAAATCGACCTGATTGCACGCTATGTCGAACGCATGCTGAGTGCCCCTCACGCAGGCCGCGTCCAGACGGCTGGCGCTTAGCAATCTGGGACAATGGGACGCTCGCCTCCATCGGGCGCGCCTCTTACTTTCAAAAATATCCAGCATGAGTGCACTGCAAACCGTTCCTATCTCGCCGGTCGCCGATATCGTTGCCGATCTGCGGGCAGGTCGTATGGTGATTCTGGTCGACGAAGAGGATCGCGAAAACGAGGGTGATCTGGTGATGGCCGCTGAGCATGTAACGCCGGATGCGATCAACTTCATGGCCCGATTTGGACGGGGACTCATCTGCCTGACCCTGAGCAAAGAGCGCTGCAGCCGACTGCAGCTGCCGCCCATGGCCCAGAGAAACGGTGACAAAAAAGGCACTGCGTTCACGGTATCGATCGAGGCCGCCGAGGGTGTGACCACGGGCATTTCTGCAGCAGACCGGGCGCGCACCATTCAGGCCGCGGTGGCCCGTGATGCACAGCCCAGCGACCTGGTTCAGCCCGGCCATGTTTTTCCGCTGCAGGCCGTTGACGGCGGCGTACTGATGCGCGCCGGCCACACCGAGGCGGGCTGTGACCTGGCTGCCATGGCGGGCTGCGAGCCTGCCGCGGTGATCTGCGAAATCATGAAAGACGATGGCACCATGGCCCGTCTGCCCGACCTGCAGGTCTTTGGCGCGCAGCATGGCCTGAAGATCGGCACGATCGCGGACTTAATTCACCACCGAAGCCAGTCCGAGTCATTGGTACAGCTGCAAGGCAGCCGGCCGCTTACAACCCAGCATGGCCAGTTCCTTGCCCACGCTTTTCGCGACACCACATCGCGCGACGTGCACCTGGCGCTGGTCGTGGGCGAGTGGTCGGCCGATGACGACGTATTGGTGCGGGTGCATGAACCGCTGTCGGTTTTGGACGCACTGGAAAAAAACCGCACCATGCATTCCTGGAGCCTGGACGCCAGCCTCGCGCATGTGAGCGCCCAGGGCAAAGGCGTCGTCGTGTTTCTCAACTGCGGTGAGAGCGGCTCCCAACTGCTTGCGCAATTTGACGGAACCGCCAAGTCCAGCCATGGCCCGGAGCGTGGTCGCATGGACCTGCGCAGCTACGGCATTGGCGCGCAAATTTTGCGCGAGCTCGGCATTACACGCATGAAGTTGATGGGCACACCCCGACGCATGCCCAGCATGACCGGCTACGGCCTTGAAATCGTCGGCTATGTAGAGCCCTGAGATACCGAAAGACCAGAACATGAAAGACGCAGACCAGGGCACGCCTCAACAGGGTGATGCGCGACTCAAAGGCAAGAAACTGAGCATCGGCATCGTTCAGGCCCGCTTCAATGCCGCCATTACCGACGAGTTGGCGCGATCCTGCCGCGAAGAATTGCTCCTGCTGGGCGTGGCTGAAAAAGACATCTCGATCGTGCAGGTACCCGGTGCACTGGAAATTCCTGTCGCTCTTCAAGCGATGGCTGCCAAACTCAACTTTGACGCGCTCATCGCCCTGGGCTGTGTGATCCGTGGTGAGACCTACCACTTTGAATTGGTGGCTAACGAGTCGGCGGCCGGTGTAACGCGGGTCGCACTGGACTATCTGGTGCCGATCGCCAACGCGATACTGACCACCGAAACCCATGAACAAGCGGTCGCGCGCCACACCGAAAAAGGCCGTGACGCCGCGCGTGTCGCCATTGAAATGGCAAATCTGCTGCAATCACTCTGATGGATAACAGCTCTGTGCGCCAACCCAATGGTCGTCCACCCCGGCAGTCACGCAAAGGCCTGACAAGCACCGGCGCGCGCAAAGCAGGCAGCAAAAACGAACGCTCGCGCGCCCGGGAGTTTGCGCTACAAGGCCTGTACCAGGTGCTGGTTGGCAAGAACGACATCGCGTCGGTCGATGCCTTCACCCGGGATCTGGCTGGCTTTTCCAAAGCGGATGCCGCCCACTTCGACGCGCTGCTGCACGGTTGCAACGAACAAGCCGTGGCTCTGGATGCGCTGATTGTTCCGCTGCTCGACCGCAAGATCGAAGAGGTCTCACCCATCGAGCACGCCACGATGTGGATCGGCGCCTACGAACTGCAGCGCTGTCCCGACGTCCCCTGGCGCGTTGTGCTCAACGAGTGCATCGAACTGGCCAAAGAATTTGGCGGCACTGATGGGCACAAATATGTCAACGGCGTCCTCGACGGATTGGCCAAACAACTGCGTGCTGGCGAAATCGAGCACGACAAGGACAAGCGCTAGTCCATGAACATCTCAGAGCGCGCCCAACAGATTGAGCCGTTCTATGTAATGGAAGTCGCCAAGACGGCTGCCGCCATGGCTATAGACCTGGCGCAAACCGACAAGCCGATGATTTTTCTCAACATCGGTGAGCCTGATTTCACGGCCCCTCCCCTGGTGCAGGAAGCGGCCCAGCGCGCCATTCGCGCAGGGCTGAGTCAGTACTCACAGGCAACCGGCCTGGCCGAATTGCGCGAGCGTATCAGCGACTGGTATCAACAACGTTTTTCGATTCAAGTGCCAGCACACCGCATCGTCGTGACCGCGGGCGCCTCGGCAGCCTTGCAACTGGCCTGTCTGGCGTTGATCAACCCGGGTGATGAAGTCCTGATGCCCGACCCCAGTTACCCCTGCAACAGGCATTTCGTGTCAGCCGCGGACGGCAAGGCCGTCATGCTGGCCACCAGTGCCCAAGAACGCTTCCAGCTCAGTGCAGGCAAGGTCGCTCAGGCCTGGGGGCCACAAACGCGTGGCGTACTACTGGCCTCGCCATCCAACCCCACGGGGACCTCGATCGACCCTGCCGAGATGCGGCGCATTCATGAGTTGGTTCAACAAAAGGGCGGCTTCACCCTGGTCGACGAAATTTACCTCGGCCTTAGTTACGACGGCCAGTACGGGCAATCCGCCCTGGCGCTGGATGACCAAGTCATCAGCATCAACAGCTTCTCAAAGTATTTCAATATGACGGGCTGGCGGCTCGGCTGGCTGGTGGTGCCAGAGGCGCTGGTCGCCGTGATTGAGCGACTGGCGCAGAACCTGTTTATCTGCCCAAGCGTCATCGCACAACAAGCGGCCATGGCCTGCTTCGAGCCAGAGAGCCTGCGTTTGTATGAGGACCGCAGAGCAGCGTTTAAGGCCCGGCGCGACTATTTCATTCCTGAGCTGCAAGCCTTGGGGCTGGATGTCCCGGTGGTACCGGACGGTGCGTTCTACGCCTGGGCGGACTGCGCGCGGGCCTGTGAAAAGCTGGGAATCGACAACAGCTGGGATTTCGCCTTCGAGCTGATGCGTCGCTCGCACCTGGCCGTCACGCCGGGGCGCGATTTTGGGCCGACCCATGCGTCGCGCTTCATCCGCTTTTCGACTGCCAATTCCTTAGAGCAGCTACAAATTGCGGTCTCACGACTGCGATCCGAATTGGCATGAACACAGCGCACGTCTGGGGCGTACGGGTGTACTGGGAGGACACCGATGCCGGTGGCATCGTCTACTACGCCAACTACCTGAAATTTTTTGAACGTGCACGCACCGAATGGCTTAGGGACAAGGGTGTCCATCAGCAGGCGCTGCGCGAAAAGTCAAATGGCATATTTGTGGTGCAAGAGGCCCAGGTGCGCTACCTGCAAAGTGCCCGGCTTGACGACCTGCTCTCGGTCAGCACAGTCATTACAGAGCAGGGCCGCGCCTCGATGCGGCTACGGCAACAATGCTCGCTTCAGAACGCCGCGCAAGCGCAGCTTTTATGTGAGGCGACAATCCGGATTGGCTGGGTTAACGCCAGCACACAAAAGCCGCTCAGAATCCCGCAAGAGCTATTGGACGCTTTGATATGAACCAAGACCTTTCCATCGTTCAGCTGGTCCTGCATGCCAGCTTTGTTGTGCAACTGGTGATGATCCTGCTGCTGGGCATCTCCATCACCAGCTGGGCTGCGATATTCAGCAAGATGTTTTCGCTCAAAAAAATTCGAGCGCTCAATGACAAATTCGAGCGCGACTTCTGGTCTGGCAGCAGCCTGAACGATTTGTACGCGTCGGCCACGCAAAACGCCCGCGCCGCAGGTCCGATGGAGCGCATCTTCGCCAGCGGCATGCGAGAGTTTTTGAAATTGCGCGAGCGTCGCATCCACGACGGTGCCACTCTGATGGACGGCGCTCGGCGTGCCATGCGAGCCAGCTTTCAGCGCGAAATGGACGTGATTGAGACCAATCTTTCCTTTTTGGCATCTGTGGGCTCTGTGTCCCCTTACGTGGGCTTGTTCGGAACGGTCTGGGGCATCATGCATGCATTCACCGGCTTGGCCGCTTTGACCCAGGTCACGCTGGCCTCTGTGGCACCTGGGATTGCAGAGGCGCTGGTCGCCACCGCCATTGGCCTGTTTGCTGCGATTCCGGCCGTGGTGGCCTACAACCGCTTTGCCCGCGACATTGACCGCATTGCGATTCACCAGGAAACATTCATCGAAGAGTTTTCCAACATCTTGCAACGCAATGTGGGCGCGCAATCCGCCTCGGGTCACTAGGAGCGCACCATGCCAAGCACCGTGAGCCGAGGCCGTGGGCGGCGCACCATGAATGAGATCAACATGGTGCCGTTCATCGACGTGATGCTGGTGTTGCTCATCATCTTCATGGTGACAGCGCCGCTCATCACGCCAAGCGTGATCGACCTGCCCAGTGTCGGCAAAGCACCGCAGCAGCCCGACCAGGTGATCCAGGTCCTGGTGGGCCGTGACGAGACGCTTCAACTTCAAATCAAGGACAAGCCGCAGCCGGCGAATTTGCGCAATCTGGCAGCCACCATCAAGCAGATTCAGGGCGATGGTGCCAACACAGCTGTGGTGATCAGCGCAGACCGGGCCGTCAAATATGAAGCGGTGGTCAAGGTCATGGACACCTTGCAACGCGCGGGTATCTCGCGGGTCGGTCTGTCCGTGAAACTCGCACCCTGAGGCAGTCCAAGTCACAGCAAATTGCCAATGGCGACCAAACAGCCCACCGAGCCCAGACGCCTGGATCTTGCGCCGCCAGTGGCGCCCAGGTCTGCCCGGGCTTTGATGATTGCGGCTGGCGCTCACGTCGTGCTGATTGCCGCCCTGACCTGGGGCGTGAGCTGGAAGCGCAATCCGCCCGAGGTCAGCTTTGACGCTGAAATTTGGTCCGCGTTGCCGACCGAGGCAGCACCCAAGGCGCTCGCGCCACCACCCAAGCCTGAGCCACCGCCCCCACCAGAACCCGTTAAACCGGAGCCCAAACCTGAGCCTGCGCCCCCCCCCCCCCCCCCCCCCCCCCCCCCCGCCCCCCAACTAACCGCCGCCGCCGGAGCCGCCCAAGGTCGATATCGCGCTGGAGCAGGAAAAGCTGCGCCTGAAAAAAGAAAAAGAAGCCGAGATGGCACGACAGGAAGAATTGAAGAAAGAGAAGCAAAAACAGGAAAAGCTCCTGGAAGAGCAACGCAAGAAAGAACTTGAAAAGCAGCGACTCGAGAAAGAGCGGCTTGAGAAAGAAAAGCGGGAAAAAGAGCGGCTCGAAAAAGAGCGGCTCGAGAAAGAACGGCAGGAAAAGCTCAAACGCGAAAAACTCGAGCGTGAAAAGAAGCTAGCGGCTGAAAAGGCAGCAGCCAAGAAAGCTGCAGAGGAACGCGCTGCCGCACAAAAAGCTGCAGAAGAAAAAGCCAAGGCCGAGAAGCTGGAAAAAATTGCTGAACAGGCTCGCACTGAACAAATGCAGCGCCTGGCCGGCATGATGGCAGGCGCTTCCGGCGATGCCAACGCCAAGGGCACGGCAGCCAAATCCTCTGGCCCGTCAGCAAGCTACGCGGGACGTATCCGCGCACGCGTCAAGCCCAACATTGTTTACGTGGATGAGATCGCAGGCAACCCGGCGGCAGAGGTTACCGTGCTCACGTCGCCTGATGGCACCATCATCGGTCGCAGTCTGGCGCGCTCCAGCGGCGTGGCATCGTGGGACGAGGCCGTGCTCAAGGCCATCGATAAAACCCAGGTTCTGCCCCGCGACGTGGACGGCACGGTTCCATCGTCGCTCACGCTGATCTTCCGCCCGAAAGACTAATTAGATAATCGGGGTCAGATTCCAATTTTTCTCAACCCGGTGGCGCCGGCTCCAGTGGTTTGAGACGCCATCACAAGGGGTCAGAAGCCAGTTGGACCCAAGCTTCGCTTCTACGAAAATTTAATTGGAATCTGACCCCAATTATTTAGTCGTAAACGATCTCAGCGCGGCCTGGTGCAGCCAGCGCCCACCAGCTAGCGAGCGCCGCGTCGCTGGGAAAGAATCGCGCGCGGTCATTGAGTTGCAGTTCCGCCACAGCTTGATCTTGCCCCTGCGGGCACTGCACCGTAACGCGCACGCCCAGGCCCTGCCAGGACTCTCCGGCCTCGGTTTGTTCGGCTTGCGGCGGATGATTTTTGAACAGTCGCGCCATATCTGACGAGCGCTCCCCGTAAGCGCTATTCAGGTGAACCCGCAGATACTTTCCAAAGCGACAGCGGGCTTGCGCCAGGCTCCAGACCTGCGTCACGGAGAGCTGCAGACCACCCGAAAAGCGATCGGGCTTGACCTGGCCTCGAACCACAATCAATTCATCATCTTTGAGCAGCTGCTTGCAAGCCGTCAGCAGGCCTTCATCAGCACGTGCCTCTATCACCGAGGACTTGTCATCCAGCCTGAACAGCGCCACTTTGCCGCGCTGGCCGTTGATGACCCTGAAGTCGCTGACGATGCCCGCGAGCAATTGCGGCTCGCGGGTCTCAATCAGGTCAGCGATCGGTCGCTTCACGAAACGTCGGACTTCAGCAGCAACTTCGTCGAACAAGTGGCCTGACAAATAAAAGCCGATCGCCGATTTTTCGTGACCCAGGCGTTCTTTCACACCCCAGGGCGTGGCCTGCACCAGCTCGGGTTCTTGGGTGCTGGAACCATGATCGTCATCACCCCCTAAGTCAAACAGACTGCCCTGATTGGCATTGGCCAGCGCTGCTGCGCCGAACTCAAAAGCCAGATCCACGCTGGCCAGCAGTGTGGCCCGGTTCAAATGCAAATGGTCAAAAGCGCCCGCTTTGATGAGCGCCTCGACAGTTCGTTTGTTGACACGATTACGGTCAACGCGGGCACAGAAATCGAACAAGCTCTTGAACGGCCCTTCGACATCACCCAGCGGGCCTACGCCGCGACCTTCCCGCGCTGCCACGATGGCTTCGATAGCCTGCTCACCGCTGCCCTTCACGGCGCTAAGACCATAACGGATCACCTGGTCTGACACCGGCTCAAAGCCGATGACACCGCGGTTGATGTCAGGCGGCTCGAAGGTCAGTCCCATCTTGAGCGCGTCTTCGAACAAGACCTTGAGCTTGTCGGTGTTGTCCATCTCCACGGTCATATTCGCGCAATAAAACTCTGCCGTGTAGTGCACCTTCAGCCAGGCCGTGTGGTAGGCCAGCAGGGAATAAGCTGCGGCGTGCGACTTGTTAAAGCCGTAGCCTGCAAAACGCTCCATCAGGTCGAAGATCTCGTCGGCCTTGTCCTGGGTGATGCTGTTCTTGGCCGCACCGTCCCTGAAGATTTGGCGATGCCGAGCCATCTCATCGGCATCTTTTTTACCCATGGCACGGCGCAGCATGTCTGCGCCACCCAGTGAGTAACCGCCCAGAATCTGCGCGGTCTGCATCACCTGCTCCTGGTAAACCATGATGCCGTAGGTCTCGGAGAGCATGTCGGCCACCATGGGGTGGGGGTAGACCACCTCTTCGCGACCATGCTTGCGCGCCACAAAGCTCGGAATCAGGTCCATCGGGCCGGGCCGGTACAAGGCATTGAGCGCAATCAGGTCTTCCAGGCGGGTGGGCTTGGCATCACGCAGCATGCCTTGCATGCCTCGGCTTTCAAACTGGAACACCGCCTCTGTTTGACCTTGCTGAAACAACTGGTAAACCGCCGCATCATCCAGCGGCAGGTTCTCGAACGCAAAATCTTTCTGGCCCGCATGGCGCGACTGAATCATTTGCCGCGCTTTTTCCAAAATCGTGAGCGTAGCCAGGCCCAAAAAGTCAAACTTCACCAGGCCAACGGCCTCGACATCATTTTTGTCGTACTGACTCACGGCCGCATCACTGCCCGGCTGCTGGTACAGCGGGCAGAAATCGGTCAGCCTGCCTGGGGCAATCAAGACCCCGCCGGCATGCATACCGATATTGCGGGTCAAACCCTCTAGCTTGCGCGCCAGCTCAAGCAGCGTGCGAACGTCCTCCTCGGCACCCTCGCGGGCAGCCAGAATGGGCTCAGCCTCGGTCGCATAGACCTGTTTGTCGTCCTTTTCTTTATGCGCCGGCGGCTTTTGAAGCGTGACCGACACGCCAGGCTTGTTCGGAATGAGCTTGCTGATGCCGTCACAAAAGGTGTAGCTCATATCAAGTACGCGCCCCACGTCGCGCACCACAGCACGCGCGGCCATGGTGCCAAAGGTCACGATCTGGCTGACCGCATCCTTGCCATATTTCTCCTTCACATACTCAATCACCCGGTCGCGATTGATCTGGCAGAAGTCAATGTCAAAATCGGGCATGGAGACGCGCTCCGGGTTCAAAAACCGCTCGAACAGCAAGTTGTACTCCAGCGGGTCCAGATCAGTGATGTTGAGCGAATACGCAACCAGGGAGCCAGCGCCCGAGCCGCGCCCGGGGCCCACTGGGCAGCCGTTGTTCTTGGCCCAGTTGATGAAGTCCCCCACGATCAGGAAGTAGCCCGCGAACCCCATCTTCACAATCGTGTCGATCTCGAATTCAAGCCGCTCCAGATAGCGAGCGGCTTGCGCGCTGCGTTCGCTGGGCACCGGGTAGAGTTGCTCCAGGCGCCTCTCCAGGCCCTGGCGCGAGACGTGGCGAAAGTAGGCCTCAGCGGCCATGACCTCGCCGTCGACTGCCGGAATCGGAAAGTCAGGCAGTTGCGGCTTGCCCAACACCAGATTCAGATTGCAGCGCTTGGCAATTTCCACGGTATTGGCAATGGCCGAGGGAATATCTGCAAACAACTCGCTCATCGCCGCGGCTGACTTGAAATACTGTTCCCGCGTGAAGCGCTTGGTGCGCCGAGGGTTACCCAGGATTTCTCCCTCGGATATACAAACCCGTGCTTCGTGCGCTTCGTAGTCGTCGGCTGTGGCGAACTGCACAGGATGCGTTGCGACCACCGGCAATTTCAGGCGCTGAGCGATCCGGGCAGTCGCTGCCACATGCAGCTCATCGTCGGCCCGGCCAGCACGCTGCACCTCCAGGTAAAAACGATGGGCAAACAACTTGGAGAGCTGAAGTGCCAGGTCAACCGCGCGAGTTTCATCACCTTGAAGCAGCGCCTGACCCACAGGGCCAGCCTGCGCACCGGATAAACAGATCAGCCCCGCGTGGTGTGCCTGCAGCCAGGATGCATGAACCACAGCCTGAGGCTTGCCGTCGTTGTCAGTCCAGGCCTTGGCCAGCAAGGCTGACAGATTGAGATAACCCTGCTGGTCTTGCACCAGTAAAACCACGCGCACGGACTGCGCGCCCTCGCCACCTAGGCCGTCGAGGCAAACTTCCGCGCCCAAAATCGGCTTGACGCCGCGCTTGCGCGCCTCCTTATAGAATTTCACCGCACCGAACAGATTGCCCAAATCGGTGATCGCCAGAGCGACCTGACCGTCGGATGCGGCAAAGCGCACGCAGTCGTCGATACGGTTGGTTCCGTCAACGACGGAGAACTCTGTGTGGAGCCGAAGGTGCACAAACATGGCGGTCATTGTAGGAAGGCAAAAGCGCTGCGATGAAGGTGTTGGTGGTAGACGATCACTCGCTGGTTCGCGCCGGCATCCGACAGGTGCTTCTCACACAGCCATCCGGCGAAGTCGTTGAGGTGCTAGAAGCCCAGGATGGTCAACAAGCCATGGCGCTTTTAGCAAGCCAGGCCGATGTCGACCTGATTCTGATGGACTTTGACCTGCCCGAGCGCAGTGGCCTGGCCATGCTGGCAGACCTCGGGCGTGCGCATCCTGAAATCCCCGTCATCATGATCTCGGGCGTCTCCAATCCCGCCATGGTTCAAAACGCCTTGCGCCAGGGCGCCTCGGCGTTTTTGACCAAATCGGGGGACAGCCAGGAGCTGCTTCAGGCAGTTCAAGAGGTCATGGCCGGCAACAGCTATGTTGCGAAGAAATTCAACCATTTCGTTCGGGGTCGATCCGCTCAGGCGACCATGCCAGTACTGTCTGATCGCCAGCTCGACGTGATTCGTCGACTCGCCGAGGGCTTGAGCAATCGGGAGATCGCTGAGCGCCTGTTCATTTCTGAGGAAACCGTGAAATCACACGTTGCTGTGATCTTCAAGGTCTTTAACGTGCACAGCCGGGTCGAGGCGGTCAACCAGGCCAGGCGCTGGGGCTACACCTCGGGCTAAATCAACACGCCATTCAACGGGTCAAGTCGAACACCAAGACTTCAGCGTCCCGGGCATGCGCCAGCTGCAACTGCGACTCTGCGCTCAACAAAGCCGCGTCGCCCCCGGCCAAGGGCACGCCATTGACCTCCAGCTCGCCGCGCACCAGGTGCACGTAGGCCTTGCGAGCCACATCCAGGGGCAGGGCAACTGCATCAGCATCCGACAGCAGACCCACATACACCCGCGCATCGGCGTTGATGTGAACTGAGCCCTCTTGTGCGCCCGGTGATGCAACCAGACGCAAGCGTCCCGATTTTTCAGCCTTGGAAAAAGTTTTTTGCTCATAGCTCGGTGGAATCGAGAAGACATTGGGCTCGATCCAGATCTGAAGAAAATGCGTGACCGCATCCGGCGCATGGTTGAACTCGCTGTGCCGCACGCCCGAGCCCGCGCTCATGCGCTGCACATCGCCTGGCGGGATGGCTTTCACGTTACCCATGCTGTCTTGATGCGCCAGTTCACCCGACAGCACATAGCTGATGATTTCCATGTCCTTGTGGCCATGCGTGCCAAAACCGGTTCCCGGCTGGATGCGGTCCTCGTTGATCACCCGCAAATTACCAAAGCCCATATGGGCCGGGTCGTAGTAGTCGGCAAAAGAAAAGCTGTGAAATGACTTTAACCAACCATGGTCCGCATAGCCGCGCTCTTTTGAGGGTCTCACAATCAACATATCAACACTCCGCACCAAGTCGGCCAACTCTAACGCAAGCGTGCGCCTGGCGGGGCCGGCTGGTGAAGAACCCTTACCAGGCCGCACGGGCGCTTCATGGTGTGCCCTACGCCTTTGGCGTGTACAGTTCGGCCAAGCCATTTCAGAATTCAAGCGAGCCATGATGTCTACTGCCCGAAAAGCGCAACGCCACTTTGCTGTCATCGGCGCCGGTATGGCGGGGGTCAGCTGCGCGCGCACCCTGATGCAGGCAGGTCACCGCGTCACGCTGTTCGAAAAATCCAGAGGTTTTGGCGGACGCATGTCCACGCGCAACAGCAGCTTTGGGTCGTTCGACCACGGCGCCCAGTACTTCACCATTCGCGACAGCCGCTTCGAAGCTGCGTTGGCCACCACCCCCGACATGATCAAGCGATGGAGCGCAAACTCGATCCGAGTCCTGGACGCCATCGGCCGCCTCACCGCGGCTGCGCTTCCCGGCCGCGAGCCGCATTGGGTCGCCGTGCCTGGCATGAAGTCCCTGGTGGCCGCCTGGGCACAAGTACTGGGTGAGTCAAACATTCACTTGCAAACCCGGGTCATTCGAATCGAAGCCGACGCCGTGGACCCCACGCGCTGGCAACTGCAGACCCAGGGCTCGGATGACGGCGGGCACGTGTTTTCGGGGTTCGACGCTGTGCTGCTGGCCATGCCTTCGCCGCAAGCCCACGCGCTGTTGCTGAGTTCCGGTCTTCAGGCCGCTTGGCGAAGCCGGCTGGAAAGTGTTCAGGTGGCACCGTGCTGGACCCTGATGCTGGCTTTTCCGCAGGCGGCACAACCTGGCTTGTCGACCCTGGGACCCCAATGGAATGCGGCACGCAGCACACACCATCGCATCGCCTGGCTAACCCGCGAGTCCAGCAAACCCGCTCGCTCGCCCATCGAGCGCTGGACGGTGCAGGCCAGCGCCGCCTGGTCGCAAGAGCATTTGCAGGATGACAAGGCGCGGGTGGAGGCCAAGCTGTGCAAGGCATTTTCCGAAATCACCGGCATTCGGGCGACGCCTGCGCATGTCGACAGCCACCGCTGGCTGTACGCGCAAACACTGCAGAGTTTGGGGTCTTCGCATTTGTGGGACGCGCGCCAGCAGCTGGGCCTGTGCGGGGACTGGTGCCTGGGTCACCGCGTCGAAAACGCGTTTGTCTCCGGCCTGGAGCTGGCGCTCGCAGCCCTCTGAGTCGTCGCCAGACACGGGCTCACGGTGAGGTCGCGCCAGCCAAGCACCTACATCGGCCGATTCGCGCCGTCGCCGACCGGTCCGTTGCACGCGGGTTCGCTCACCGCGGCTCTGGCGAGCTGGCTGGATGCCAAAGCGCACCAAGGGCTGTGGCTGATTCGAATAGAGGATGTGGACGCACAGCGCTGCCTGCCTGGCATGGATGAGCTGATCTTGCAGCAACTCAGTGCCTGCGGACTGCACAGTGATGGCCCAGTCGTGCGCCAGTCTCAGCGCAGCGCCTTGTACCAGCTCGCTCTGCAAGAACTGATGGCTCAGAATCGCGTCTACCCCTGCGGGTGCAGCCGCAGTGAGATCGAACAAGCCCTTGGGCGTGTTGGCGGTGCGCGCCAGCGGCACGAAGAGCTGGTCTATCCGGGGACTTGCCGCGAGGGGCTTGGCACCAAAGCCCCACGCGTATGGCGGTTTCGCACCACGGCAGACACCACCCGCTGGACAGATCGCCGGCTTGGGCCGCAGGCGCAGAACGTGCAGCAGGCTGTGGGTGATTTCGTTTTGAAGCGCGCTGACGGCTGCTACGCCTATCAGCTCGCGGTGGTGGTCGACGATGCCGATCAGGGTGTCACCGACGTGGTGCGCGGCGAAGACCTGTGCGACAACACCGCCCGGCAAATTCAGCTGCAGCGCAGCCTGGGTCTGCCCAGCGTTGGCTATCTGCACACGCCACTGGTCCGCGCTGCAGACGGCGAAAAACTTTCGAAACAGAACGGCGCGCAAAGCATCGATACCAGCACGCCACAAACCGTCGACGCCGCGCTCCGGCAGGCGGCCTTGGCGCTGGCGCTGCCAACACCGCAAGAATCAACGCCCTTGACGAACCCCTGCGCCACCTGGGTTGCAGCCTGGCGCGATCGAGGGTGCAGCCTGAACACCGTCGACTCGCCCCACGCGCCAAAGCCCGGGGTCTGATCGAAGCGCGCTGCCTACAATGCGGCGCTTCATGCCGCTTGGCACCGATCTCATGACAGCGCCTGACTCATCCCCCCTTCAAAACCCAAACCGGGACAAAGCCTTGCCGGCCGACGTTGCACACCCCAAAGCCATTCGGACTTTTGTCAAGCGGGCTGGCCGCATCACCAGCGGCCAAAGCAAAGCGATGGCGCAATTTGGGCCGCAATTTATTCTGCCGTTTCAAAACACCATGCTCGATGTCGACGCTGTTTTCGCCAGCGACCCGCGCGCACCGGGCGCAGGCAGCCCCATCGTGCTGGAGATCGGTTTTGGCATGGGTGAGGCGACCGCCAAGATTGCTGCACTGCTGCCGCAAACCCGGTTTATCGGGTGCGAAGTACATGAACCAGGCATCGGCGCGCTGCTCAAGCGTATTGGTGAGGATGATCTTCACAACCTTCGCATCTGCCCGCACGATGCGGTTGAAGTGCTTGAGCAGATGATCGCCCCAAACAGTCTGGACGGGATACACGTTTTTTTTCCTGATCCCTGGCACAAGGCCCGCCACCACAAGCGACGCCTGCTGCAGGCACCATTGGTCGCAGCCCTGGCCGAACGCCTTAAGCGCGGCGCTTATGTGCATTGCGCCACCGACTGGCAACCGTACGCAGAACAAATGCTTGAGGTCCTCGGCGCGCAAGCCCTGTTGCACAACACAGCCAGCGCCAGGCATCCCGAGCTTGGTGGCTACGCGCCCAAACCGCATTACCGCCCGCTGACCAAGTTTGAGAATCGGGGACTGCGGCTTGGCCATGGCGTCTGGGACCTGGTGTTTGAACGCATCTAGAGGCCCTCGTCCCGCGGATCGGCACGGCGTGAGCGCGAGTTGCGTCGCATTTCAAGCCGGACCCTATGCCAATTTGTTCGAGTTCCTGGTCGAACGCTTCCCTCACGTCAGTCACACAGTCTGGAAGCAGCGTCTGGAAGCCAACAAGGTGTTTGACGAGGCTGGCCAGCCGATCAGTCTTGAGGCCGCGTTGCAAACGCCCTACCGTGCACAGGGGAAGATTTATTACTTTCGGGAGGTCGAGGCCGAGCCTGCGATACAGGCTCAAGAGCGCGTCGTTTACCAGGACGAGCGTTTGCTGGTAATCGACAAACCCAGCGGGTTGCCTGTGGTGCCGTCGGGGCCGTATTTGCAGGAAACTGTGCTGGTGCGGCAAAAACAACGCCTGGGGCTGGAGACGCTGGTTCCGATCCATCGCATCGACCGTGACACCTGCGGATTAGTCATGTTCTGCCTGCAAGCAGCGCATCGCCCGGCCTACAGCGCCCTGTTTAGCCAACGCCAGGTGAGCAAGGTCTACGAAGCCCTGGCGCCCTACCGAGACGACTTGCACTTGCCACTGACGCGGCGCACCCGGATCGGGCCGGGCGGGCACTTCATGCTGCAAGAAGAACAGCCCGGTCAGCCCAACGCCCAAACGGACATTAGCCTGATCGAACGCCGGCAGCAGCTGGCCCGCTACCGATTGCAGCCCCTGACGGGCCGACGTCATCAGCTGCGTGTGCACATGATGGCTCTGGGTATTCCGATTCTGAACGACGGCCTCTATCCCGCCCTCACGCCAGCCGGGGCCCAGCGCGCACCGCTGCAATTACTGGCCAAATCGCTGGCTTTCAAAGACCCTGTCAGCGGCCAATTGCTGCAGTTCGCCTCGGCTCAGCAGCTGATGTCTCTGGATGAGGCGCTGGCCCAGCTGGGGGCAGACCCTGCGTCAACCCCGCTCGGCTAGAATAGCGGGCTGCTCAGCTCGGGGTGTGGTGCGGTAGGCGCTACGCCTTGTGTTGACACCAGCGCCAACCGGCCTGGCTTGCTGCCAGAGCCAGTTGCCAGAGCTGAACAAGCTGAATTTGAGCGCTGCTCACGCCTGTTGCCGACTGAGCTGCGCAAACTCACTAATTTTTGGAGTACTTACATGGCTATCGCCGTCGAAACACTGGAAAAGCTGCAGCGGAAAATGACCCTGAGCCTGCCAGTCAATACCATCGAAACCGAGGTCTCTACCCGTCTGAAAAAGCTGGCCAGAACCGTCAAGATGGACGGCTTCCGACCGGGCAAGGTCCCCATGTCGGTGGTGGCGCAGCGTTACGGTTATTCGGTCCACTACGAGGTCATGAACGACAAGGTGGGCGAAGCTTTTTTCAAGGCAGCCAACGAGGCACAACTGCGCGTAGCCGGACAACCCAAGATCAACGAAAAAGAAGGTGCGCCCGAAGGTGAAATGGCTTTCGAAGCGGTCTTTGAGGTCTTCCCGGAAGTCAAGATCGGCGACCTGAGCTCAGCCGAGGTCGAGAAACTCAACGCGGAAGTCACAGACGACGCGATTGAAAAAACAATCGACATCCTGCGCAAACAGCGCCGCACCTTTGCGCAGCGCGCTCAGGATGCTGCCGCTCAGCAGGGGGATCGGCTGACGGTTGACTTCGAAGGCAAGATTGATGGCGAAGCCTTTTCCGGTGGCAAGGCCGACGACTTCCAGTTCATCCTGGGCGACGGGCAGATGCTCAAAGAGTTCGAAGAGGCCGCTGCCGGCATGAAGTCCGGCGAGAGCAAGACCTTCCCGCTGTCTTTCCCCGAGGACTACCACGGCAAGGACGTGGCGGGCAAGACGGCCGACTTCATGATCACGGTCAAAAAAATTGAAGCAGCGCACCTGCCGGAGGTGAACGGCGCCTTGGCCAAGTCGCTGGGCATTGCCGAGGCCAGCGTGGAAGGCCTGCGTGAGGACATCCGCAAAAACCTGCAGCGCGAAGTGAAGACCCGCCTGCAGGCGCGCAACAAAACGGCTGTGATGGACGCGCTGGTAGGCAAAGCCGAGCTCGACCTTCCCAACGCCAGCATCGAAGCCGAGATGGAGCGCTTGCTGCAAGGCGCCCGCGCCGACCTCAAGCAGCGTGGCATCAAGGACGCCGACAAAGTCGAGCTTCCTGGCGATGTATTTCGCCCTCAGGCTGAGCGCCGCGTGCGCCTGGGCCTGGTGGTCGCCGAGTTGGTAAAAGCCAACAATCTGCAAGCCACGATGGACCAGATCAAAGCCCATGTCGAAGAGCTCGCCGCCAGTTATGAAAAGCCGGCCGAAGTCTCGCGCTGGTACTTTAGCGACCAGAAGCGGCTGGCCGAAGTGGAAGCCATTGTTCTGGAAAACAACGTCACGGATTACGTGATGTCGCAGGCCAAGGTCGTTGACAAGGCCATCACTTTTGACGAGCTCATGGCTCAAAACTGATGGCAAGCCGCCCCAGGGCGGCGCTGACCTGACTTGGGGCTTGCACCGGCTTGCAATGCGGTGATCAGGCCCCATTTGCTTTCTGGCCCTGTTTTTTAGCTACATTACTGGTTGAAGGGCGTCTTGCCTGATTGGAGAGGACATGAATTTTGCGAGCAAGGTGATGGAGACTCAGGCCCTGGGCATGATCCCGATGGTGATCGAGCAATCGGGTCGCGGTGAGCGCTCCTATGACATTTACTCCCGTCTGCTCAAAGAGCGGGTCATCTTCATGGTGGGGCCTGTCAACGACCAAGTGGCCAACCTGGTGGTAGCCCAGTTGTTGTTTCTGGAAAGCGAGAACCCGGACAAGGACATCTCGTTTTACATCAACTCCCCCGGCGGATCCGTGAGCGCGGGCATGGCCATTTTTGACACCATGAACTTCATCAAGCCTGACGTCTCCACCCTGTGCATCGGCATGGCCGCCAGCATGGGCGCTTTTTTGGTGGCCGCTGGCACCAAGGGCAAGCGCTTTGCCTTGCCCAACTCGAAAATCATGATTCACCAGCCTTCAGGCGGCAGCCAGGGCCAGGCCACAGAGATCGAGATCCAGGCGCGCGAAATTCTGAAAACCCGCGAGCAGCTCAATAAAATCCTGGCAGAGCGCACCGGGCAGACGCTCGAGCGCATCGCGAGAGATACCGAGCGCGACTACTACATGTCTGCGGAAGAAAGCAAAGAGTACGGCCTGGTTGACCAGGTGATCTCCAAACGGGCGTAAGACACATGGCAGAGAAAAAAGGAAGTTCTGGCGAAAAAACCCTTTACTGCTCGTTCTGCGGCAAAAGCCAATCAGAGGTTAAAAAGCTGATCGCAGGACCGTCGGTGTTCGTCTGTGACGAGTGCATCGACCTGTGTAATGAGATCATTCGCGACGAACTGCCTGCCAAAACTGAAAAACAGCCCAGCGACGCACTACCCACACCGTCTGAGATCAAGGCCAATCTCGACAACTACGTCATCGGACAAACCACCGCCAAGCGAACCCTGGCGGTTGCGGTCTACAACCACTACAAGCGCCTCAGGCACCAGGAACAGTCGGCCAAGGACGATGTTGAGCTCACCAAAAGCAATATCCTGCTGATCGGCCCGACCGGCTCGGGCAAGACGCTGTTGGCGCAGACGCTGGCGCGTATGCTCAACGTGCCCTTTGTGATGGCCGATGCCACCACCCTGACCGAGGCCGGCTATGTCGGCGAAGACGTTGAAAACATCGTCCTCAAGCTGCTGCAGAGCTGCAATTACGACGTGGCCCGAGCACAGCGCGGCATTGTCTACATCGATGAAATCGACAAGATTTCGCGCAAATCCGACAACCCCTCGATCACCCGCGATGTCTCGGGCGAGGGCGTTCAACAGGCTCTGTTGAAGCTGATCGAAGGCACCATGGCCAGCGTTCCGCCACAGGGTGGGCGCAAGCATCCCAACCAGGACTTTGTACAGGTCGACACCACCAACATTCTGTTTATCTGTGGCGGC
This sequence comes from Comamonadaceae bacterium, assembly GCA_038145425.1. Lineage (GTDB taxonomy): Bacteria > Pseudomonadota > Gammaproteobacteria > Burkholderiales > Burkholderiaceae_C > Rhodoferax. The sequence continues at coordinate 21,082 of JAYQPP010000034.1, forward strand.
GCTTTTGCCGGCCTGGAAAAAGTAATCGAAAACCGCACAGAGTCCTCCGGCATGGGTTTCGGCGCTTTGGTCAAAAGCAAGCAAAGCCGTAGCCTCACCGAGGTATTTAAGGACGTTGAGCCCGAGGACTTGATCAAATTTGGTCTGATTCCGGAATTAGTTGGCCGCATGCCAGTTGTGGCCACGCTCGACGAGCTGTCCGAGGACGCCTTGATCCAAATCCTGACCGAGCCCAAAAATGCGCTGGTTAAGCAATACAGCCAGCTTTTTGCGATGGAAGGCGTTGAACTTGAACTGCGTAGCGTCGCCCTGAGCGCCATCGCCAAAAAGGCGCTCCAGCGCAAAACCGGCGCACGCGGACTGCGCTCCATACTTGAATTAGCCTTAATCGACACCATGTTCGACTTACCGACCACCAAAAACGTGCAGAAAGTGGTGGTCGAAGAAGCCACGATCGTGGACGACAAACCGCCCTTGCTGGTACTCAAAGAGGTCGCCAAGTCCGCGTAAGCGTCTTCACCGCCATGATGAACTAGGATTGCCATGTCAGGTCACACACCGCTTCCCGAAACGCCAATCGAACTACCCTTGTTGCCGCTGCGCGACGTAGTGGTTTTCCCGCACATGGTCATCCCGCTTTTCGTTGGGCGCCCTAAAAGCATCAAGGCGCTCGAGGCGGCCATGGCCGAAGACCGGCGCATCATGCTGGTGGCACAAAAGGCCGCTGCCAAAGACGAGCCGGCTGTCGGTGACATGTTCGACATGGGCTGCGTCTCCACGATTCTGCAAATGCTTAAATTGCCCGACGGCACGGTAAAAGTATTGGTCGAGGGCCTCCAGCGCGCGCGCGTCGACAGCATCGTCGACGGCGAGCATCACTTTGTGGCCACCCTCACGCCGGTCGCTGAAGTCCACGAGGATACCGAGCGCGAGTCATCTAGCGAGATCGAAGCGCTGCGCCGCGCGGTGATGCAGCAGTTTGACCAGTACGTCAAACT
>JAYQPP010000035.1:0-22019 GCA_038145425.1 Comamonadaceae bacterium
CGCTTTTGCCAGTCTTCTGAGCCGCGTTGGTCAGGTGAGCCTGCAGTCGGTGAGTGTCAAAAGAGCCCGGCAGGAGGTTGTTGATCGTGATGCCAGCTGCTGCGATTTTGGGGTTACGCGCCACACCCGCAACAAAACCAGTCAGGCCGCTACGGGCACCGTTGGACAGCCCGAGAATATCAATCGGTGCCTTCACGGCACTTGAGGTGATGTTGATGATGCGGCCAAAGCCTCGCGCGGCCATGCCGTCCACCGAGGCCTTGATCAACTCAATGGGCGTGAGCATGTTGGCATCGACCGCCTTGATCCAGGCCTCGCGGTCCCAGTCCCGAAAGTCACCCGGTGGCGGTCCACCCGCGTTGGTGACAACGATATCGAAATCCCTGCGCTGGGCAAAAATCGCGTCGCGCCCAGCGGTGGTGGTAATGTCAGTGGCCACCGCAATCACCTGAACGCTGGAAGCCTCTGCCTTGATCTTTGCTGCAGCGGCTTGCAGCGCTTCGGCACCGCGCGCCACGATCACCACATGAACGCCTTCTTTCGCCAAGGCCTGCGCGCAACCAAAGCCCAAGCCCTTGCTAGCGCCGCCTACCAGCGCCCACTTACCTGCAATACCCAAATCCATGATGTTTCCTTTTTGTCGAGACCAACAGCGGCCACCTGCTTGAATTTTATGAAACGCTGTCCTCAGGTCGACTTGGCACCACGGCGTGCGGCGCTAACGACAAACACCCCCGCAATCACCAGCACGCTGCCGGCCACCAAAAAAGCGGTAAACGGCTCCCCAAGCAGGACCACGCCCAGAAAGATGGTCGCAAGCGGCCCCACCATGCCCGTCTGAGCGGTCAGGCTCGGACCAATGCGCTCGAGCGCCATCATGACCATCACCACTGGCGCAGCCGTGCAGGCGATGGCATTTAAAACCGACAACCAGATCACGGGCATCGCAACCTGCGCTGCGCTCAGCGGACGCAGCATCACGAACTGCAGCAGGCAAAACACACACGCGACGCTGGTCGCCAATCCCACCAGTCGCATCGAGCCCAGGCGCTTGACCATTTCTGCGCTGAAGCTTAGATAGACCGCATAACTGAGGGCGCTGCCAAACACCAGCACCGATCCGATCAGGGTGCCCGTGCCTTCGAGATGAATCTCGTGGCCAAACACCAGCACAACACCGCTGTAGCTGATCAACATGCCCAGCGCCTCGCGTCGACCGATGGGTTTTCGATGCATCGCCCAGGCCAGCATCAGCACCAAGGTCGGGTTAAGGTAAAGAATAAGGCGCTCCAGCGAAGCACTGATGTAGCTCAAGCCCGCAAAGTCCAGAAAACTGGCGAGGTAGTAACCCACAAAACCCAGGCCCACCACCGCCCACTGATCCTGGCGGCTCAAGGGTGGCTTGCCGCGCCCTGCCCACCAACTCATGAACAGAAAAATCGGTAGCGCAAACAACATGCGATACATGATCAAGGTGACTGCGTCCACATCGTAGCGGTAGGCTAGCTTGACGATGATGGCTTTGCCACTGAAAGCGACTGAGCCCACAGCAGCCAGGGCCAGGCCAACGGCCAGTTGGCGAGAGTTCAGGCCTGCAGTACTCATGCGCTGCAATCAGGCAGCCCGAAGAGGCTTCAAATCCAAAGCCGGCGTACAGGCCAATACCTCAGCGCCAAGCGTCAGGCCCTGCGCCACCCGCAAGGCGCCAGCCAGACGCAAGGGGCGCATGCCATCACGAATCGCCTGACGTCTGAGTGCATCCACATCAGGGCTGGCGTTGACACGACCCTTGAAGTCTTCGCTCACCGTCAGCAGCTCGTAAAGCCCCATGCGCCCCTGAAAGCCCGTCATCCGGCATTCGACGCAGCCCACCGCTCGGTACGGCGTGTAAGCGGCGTTGAGTTCGAAGGGACTCACCATCTGCGTCAAGACCTCGCGCGAGGCTTGCGGGTCCGGCTCGCGACACTGCGGACACAAGGTGCGGATCAGGCGCTGCGCCAGTACGCCCAACAGCGTGGCATTGATCAGGTAGGGTGGCACACCGAGTTCCAGCAAGCGCGTGACCGCCGACGGCGCATCATTAGTGTGCATGGTCGAAAACACCAGGTGCCCGGTGAGCGCCGCCTGAACAGCCATCTCGGCCGTGGCCTGGTCGCGAATCTCGCCTACCATGATGATGTCCGGGTCCTGTCGCATCAACGCCCGTAGACCCTCCGAAAAACCCAGGTCAATCTGGGGCTGAACCTGGGTCTGATTGAACAAGGGCTCAATCATTTCGATGGGGTCTTCTACCGTGCTGACATTAACCTCTTCGGTGGCCAGGCGTTTCAGCGTCGAATACAGGGTTGTGGTTTTTCCTGAGCCGGTCGGTCCTGTCACCAGCACGATACCGCTGCTGCGTTGAACCAGTTCCTCCCAACGCCGCGCGTCGTGGCCCGAAAAACCCAGGGCATCCAGATCCTTGACAGCGGTGTCCGGATCAAAAATACGCATCACCATCTTCTCGCCAAAGGCTGTGGGAAGCGTCGACAAGCGCATTTCAACTTCGTCACCGTCTGGTTTTCGCGTTTTGATGCGGCCGTCCTGCGGTCGACGACGCTCCACCACATCCATGCGGCCCAGTAGCTTGATGCGCGCGGTCATCGCCGTCATGACGCTGGCAGGCATCTGGTAAACCGGGTGCAAAACACCGTCGATACGAAAGCGAATGACCCCCTGTTCACGACGCGGCTCCAGGTGAATGTCGCTGGCGCGCTGGTCATAGGCGTATTGCCAAAGCCAATCGACCACCTGCACCACACTTTGGTCATTCGCATCCAATGGCCGGTTGCTACGCCCGAGTTCGACCAGCTGCTCAAAACTCGAACTCGTCGCACTGCCTGCTTTGGCTGCTGCGCGAACCGATTTCGCCAGAGCAAAAAATTCAACCGTGTAGCGCTTGATATCCTGCGGGCTGGCCAGCACCCGGCGCACTGTTCGTTTGGACTGCCGCTCCAGCTCGCCAACCCAGTCAGTCAGCAGTGGCTCGCTGGTGGCAACTACGATTTCATGCGCCCCCAACTGCAGCGGCAAGATCTTGTGGCGCTCGGCGTAGGCTGCCGTCATGGCATCGGCCACCCGACCCACGTCGACCTTGAGCGGATCAATGCGAACATAGTCCATCTGGAGGTGCGCAGCCAGCCATTGCGTGAGCGCCTCGATGTCCATGGGCTTGTCGTCACGCGCCCGCCGAACCGTCACGCTGGCCAGACGCAGCAAGGGGTGCTGGGTGCTTTCCGCGTTGGCGCAGCGCGCATGCAGGCGCTTGACCTCAGCCTCATTGATCACGCCGTCGGCATGCAGCCAAGCGACCAGCGCGCGCCAATCCAGGGCATCTGGGGCAAGCGCCTTCACAGCTAATGTTGTTAGATCAGGTTTCATCAAAGGGCTGGCCGCAAAATCCTGGCCCATTTGCGCGCCGGCAGGCCCCATCGCCGCTCGATGGCCTCGGCGTGTTGCGCCAAAGGCGCCCGCTTCGCGCGTGAGGCCTGACGCTGTGCCACCACCACGGTATTGCCCTCCCGGGTGGGCTTAAACGTCCAGATCGTCGACGAATCAAAGGCCGCTGCCATTTTTTCAACACTGCGCTGAAAACTCGATGCGCGTCCAAACAGATTGACCGTCATGCAACCCTCGGCGCTCAGGAGTCGATGGCAGTCCTGGTAAAAGGCCTCACTGTCGAGCACTGGCGCAGCCGCTTCATGATCGTAAAGGTCGACCTGCAATGCGTCGATACGCCCCTGCCATCGAGGCGCCTGAACCGCTTTGAGTGCATCGGCCATCACCAGCTCCTGACGCGCGCCCTCCGCAGGCAGGCCAAACCACAAATGGCAAGCCTGAACCACCAGAGGATTGAGTTCAACAGCAGTCGTGTGCATACGCAGTCGTTGGGCGCAAAACTTGGTCAGCGAGCCGGCACCCAGGCCCAGTTGCATGGCCCGGCGTTGTCCGACCGACGAGGGCTCAACAAAGAGCAACCAAGCCATCATACGTTGCACATACTCATGCACCAGTCGCAAGGGGTCGTCCATATCCATGGACCCCTGAATCCAGGGTGTGCCCAAATGCAGATGCCGTATCGACCCCTCTTCGGAAAAATCGACCGGCGGCAGGCTCGCCCTCACGCGGCTCATAGCGTCAAATCTCGCAGCGCGCTCATCCAGACACCGATTCAACAGGTGCGAGCGCCGCACGCGCCAGAGCGCCCAGACGCGGCAATGCTGACAGGGCGTTAGCCGTCGTGGCCCGAGCCAGGTCTGTCGGACTCAGGCCGCGCAGGTCAGACACCACAGCGCCGATCGCTGGCAACTCGGCCGGGCTGTTGGGAACAGGCTGACGCCCCTGGGCGCGGTCCTGCGCGCTCACATACAGCCACTGCGGCGGAATGTCGGGCGCATCCGTCTCGAGCACGATGTCATCCAGGGGCCGCGTACGCGCCAATGAACGAAGCCGGCTGGCGCGCTCGAAGGTCGCAGCGCCACCAAAACCAAGCTTGAGTCCAAGCGAACACAGCATCTCAGCCTGCTGATCGCTGCCACTGAAAGCATGCGCAATACCATGCCATCGGCCACGCTGCGGCATGACTGCGCGCAGACAGGCATGCACGGTGTCTACGGCGCGTCGGCTGTGCAAAACCACTGGCAGATCAAAGCGTCGGGCCAGTTCAAGCTGGGCCTTAAAAAAAGCCATCTGACGCGATCGCAACGGCTCTGTGCAGAGCTCAGGCACGAAAAAGTCCAGACCAATCTCACCCACGGCAACCAGGTGCGGATCATCGCGGTATTGCGCCAGCGCATCGGCCAGCACGGTCAGCGCATCGTCACGGGCCTGTGCCACATACAGCGGATGAATACCCAGGCAGTAGGCATCGCCGTGGGCATGCGCGAGCTGACGTACCGCCGCAAAACTCTCGCAAGAGACTGCTGGAATCACGCAGCAGGCCACGCCCTGGGCCTGGGCCTGGGCGCGCACCTCAGCCGCGCGCTCGCCGAATTCCGAGGCGTCCAAATGGCAGTGCGTGTCGATCCAGTGCACGCCAACCTCAGCGCTCATCAACCAGACGACCCTCATGCAAGCGGATCTGCCGCTCGCAGCGCGCAGCCAGGGCCTGATCATGCGTCACCACCACAAAAGCCGTTCCCTGCGTTCTGGCCAAGGAGAGCATCAGCTCAAACACCTGGGCCGCGGTAGCACTGTCGAGATTGCCAGTGGGCTCGTCGGCCAGCACACAAGCTGGTTTGCTTACCAGCGCCCGGGCGATGGCGACGCGCTGGCGCTCACCGCCGGAAAGCTCGGAGGGGCGATGCGCCAGGCGCTCTTGCAGGCCGACCTTGTGCAAAACATCAGCGGCCACCGCAGACGCCTGTTCCCGCTCCATACGACGCACCCACAAAGGCATGGCCACGTTTTCAAGCGCAGTGAACTCCGGCAAGAGGTGATGGAACTGATACACAAAGCCGAGATGTTGGTTACGCAGACGCCCTTGCTGCACCGCGGTTTGCGAGGAGAAATCCACACCCATCAGCTGGACGTGTCCGAAACTGGGTTTATCCAGTCCGCCCAGCAGATGCAAAAGCGTGCTCTTGCCGGAACCTGATGCGCCAAGCACAGCCAGCGTTTCGCCTCGATGAACCGTGAGATCGAGCGCGCGCAAAACCGTCACATCCAAAAGCCCCTCGTGAAAGCGGCGTCCCAGGCCACGGGCAGACAACACGACCTGCGCCTGTGCAGCCGTCGCGGGTGCGTCCACTGCAGTCTCACTCATAGCGCAGGGCCTGTGCAGGATTGACCCGGCTGGCTCGCCAACTCGGGTAGATGGTCGCGACAAAAGCGAGCAGGAGTGCCATCAACACCACGGGCGCGATGTCGGCCTGCTGCGGGTCGCTGGGCATTCGGCTGATGAGATAAACCTCGCGCGGCAGGAAACTCGTCTGGAGCAGGTTCTCGATGGCAGGCACGATCACGTCAATGTTGAGCGCCACCACCAGGCCCAGCATGAGGCCAAGCAAGGTGCCCGCGACACCCACCATGGCCCCTTGCACCATGAAGATACCCATGATGCTCCAGGGGCTCGCACCCAGCGTACGCAAAATGGCGATATCGGCCCGCTTGTCAGTGACCGTCATCACCAGCGTGCTGACCAGGTTGAAGGCTGCCACAGCCACGATCAGGGTGAGGATGATGAACATCATGCGCTTCTCGACCTGAACCGCCGCAAACCAGGTGCGGTTCTGCTGCGTCCAATCTCTGACAACGACCTCCCGACCCATCGCTGTTGAGAGCTGTGCGGCCACAGCCTGCGCCTGATGCAGGTCATTGAGTCGCAAGCGAACGCCCATCGGGCCTTCAAGCCGAAACAGCCGCTGGCTGTCCTCTAGATGCATGAGCATCAGCGTCGCGTCGTATTCATAGTGTCCGGAATCAAACAAGCCCAGCACCGTCATCTGTTTCAGGCGCGGGACCACGCCAGCGGGCGTGACCTGTCCACTTGGCGCAAGCAGGGTGACACGATCACCCTGACGCAAGCCCATTCGGCTGGCCAGCGCCGAGCCCAGGATCACACCAAAACCACCGGGCTCCAGGGCCTGAAGCACCTGCGGACTCAGGCCTTGCGCCACGTCCGACACCGCTGTCTCGCGTGCGGGATCAACGCCGCGCACCAGCACCCCTTTGAGATCTTCGCCTCGAGCCAGCAGCGCTTGCGCGGCCACAAAGGGTGCAGCGCCCACCACCGCAGGGTGGGCACGCAATTGCTTGATGGTCTTGTCGACATCCGGAAGCGCCGCGCCATCGCTGGAGAAGACCTCCACGTGCGCCACCACACTGAGCATGCGATCGCGCACCTCTTTCTGAAACCCATTCATCACGCTAAGCACGATGATGAGCGCAGCAACCCCCAAGGTAATGCCCAACATGGACACGCCCGAAATAAAGGAGATAAAGCCGTTGCGCCTGGACGCACGGCCCGCACGGGTGTAGCGCCAACCCAGCAACAGCTCAAAAGGGACTTGCATGTGACAGCGTGAAAATCAGGCGACGCACGCCCGATCGGCGTGAGCGAGGATTATGCGGGATGCCGCAACCTCGCAGCAGCACCGATCGTCTGGGCTGCCAGGACAGTTCGGCACGGGGGGGAGAACCGGTCCTGTCCGAAGCAGATGGCCATCAGGCCAAGATTACTTTTTAATACTCTCTAGCAGCGCCTTCATCGGGTCTTCGTCGGCCTTCTGCGCCCCATCAGCGGGTGGCTGAACCCCAAACAAACTAGCGGCATCCGGTGTTGGGCGCGAGCCGTAGCCTCGGGTGTCGATGTTCAGCATGTCCATGATCTGAGCATCGTCTACTTTTTTGACCTTCTCAATGGAACCCGTCACCAGCTCAGGCTTGAACAGCAGGACCCCCACCACAAGCACCTGCAACACAATAAAGGCCACTGAGCCTTTCCAGATCTGGCCAGTGGTCACCGCAGGAATCAACTTGTTCGTTACCCTGTCGGTGTAATCGCTGCGCGCAGCCACACTTCGCAAATAGAACAGCGCAAATCCAAACGGCGGCGTCAGAAAAGAGGTCTGCAGGTTCATGGCCAGCAAGATGCCGAACCAAATGAGGTCAATGCCCATCTTCTCGGCCACAGGCGCGAGCATGGGAATCACGATGAAAGCGATCTCGAAAAAGTCGATGAACATGCCCAGCACAAACACCAGCAGATTGACCACCAGCAAAAAGCCAATCACGCCACCTGGCAGTTTGTCGAACAAATGCTCGACCCAGACATGGCCATCGGCTGCGTTAAAGGTAAAGCTAAATACCGTCGAGCCGATCAAAATAAACATCACGAAAGTCGACAGGCGCGCCGTACTCTCCAGCGCCTGGGTGAGGTTCTTCATGGTCAGGCGCCGCCGGGCCAGCGCCATGATGAAGGCACCAAACGCACCCATGGCGCCGCCCTCGGTTGGCGTGGCGACGCCCAGGAAGATGGTCCCCAGCACCAAAAAGATCAGAATCAGTGGCGGAATCAGCACAAAGGTGACCTGTTCACCCAGGCGCGAAATCAGTCCGAGTTTCAACGCGTGGTTCATACCAGCTAAAAACAGGGCAAGAAAGGAGCCCACCGTGGTCGACATGATGACCACCTCGTCACGCGGCGCTGGCGTGCTGCGCTCCAGCCAGGCATTCATCCAGGGCTCGTGAACCTGTGTCCAGGCTGCCGCGGCCGCAGCGCAGATCAGCAGCAACACGACCAGCGAGACATGCCCGCTGGCGCCGTTGGGCTCATGGTAAATACGTGCTTCAGGGGGAAGAGCTGGCACCCAATGCGGGCGGAACAAGGCCACCGCCGCGATAAAAACCAGGTACAGGCCAACCAAGAGCAGACCCGGAATCAGGGCACCCTGGTACATGTCACCCACCGAACGACCCAACTGGTCAGCCAAAACAATTAACACCAGCGATGGCGGCAACGCCTGCGCCAAGGTACCCGACGCGGTAATCGTTCCGGTGGCAATGGTTCGGTTGTACCCATAGCGCAGCATGATCGGCAAGGAGATCAGGCCCATGGAAATCACGGCCGCAGCGACCACGCCGGTGGTAGCAGCCAACAAAGCGCCCACCAAGACCACCGCAACTGCTAAACCACCACGAATAGGCCCGAAGACTTGCGCCACAGTGGCCAGCAAATCCTCAGCCATGCGACTACGCTCCAGAATAATGCCCATGAAGGTGAAGAAGGGGATCGCCAACAAGGTGTCGTTTTGCATGATGCCAATCACGCGTAGCGGCAAGGCCTGGAACAGATTGGCCTGAAAAAGCCCCAGCTCCATGCCCAGAAAGCCGAAGGCCAAGCCCGTTGCAGCCAGAGAAAAAGCCACCGGGAAGCCCACCAAAAGAAAACCCAGCAAGCCGACAAACAGGATGGGGACAAAGTTTTGTTGCATCAATTCAACCATGACCAGACCCCACTCTTATTTCGTCTTCTGGGCCGCAGCGGCCTCGTCATCCTGGATCAACTCCATGGCCAGCTTTTCTTCGTCCGAGAGCTCCTCATGTGCCAGGGTGTCAGGCCCTTGGCCGCGCAAAAACGCCACTCGCTTAATCAGCTCAGACAAGGCCTGCAGGGCCAGCAGTGCAAAGCCCGCGGGAATCAGGGCAAACACCGGCCAGCGGATCAAGCCCCCCGCGTTGGAAGACATTTCCCCAGACTCGTAAGCCTGCGACACCACTGGCCAGCTCAAGGTGATCATCAGGTAACACAGCGGCCAGAGAAAAATCACGATGCCGCCAATGTCGATCCAGTTGCGCGTGCGCGCAGACATCCGGTTGGACAAAAAGTCAATTCGCACGTGAGCATTGCGCATAAACACATAGCCTGCACCCAGCATAAAAACCGCTGCAAACAAATACCACTGGATTTCCAGCCAGGCATTCGAACTGATGCTGAAAAACTTGCGCATCAGCGCATTGCCGGCGCTGATAAATGTGGTGGCCAATATCAGCCACAGGCTTAACTTCCCCACCCATCCAGCGATCAGGTCAATCACGCTGGAAATTCTTAAAAACACTGTCATCATATTGCCTGCCCTCTCAAAATGGGCTTGAAATCCAAGGCGATAGTATCAACGAAAAACCCCGCCGCAGCGGGGTTTCAGCTTATTGCCAACCAATGCTTAGAGTTTGACGCTCTGCATGTATTGGTCAAACGTCGACTCTGTGAAGCGGAACCACAGGTTCGCATCGCGACGATAGTTGGCGTAGTCCTCGTAGATCTTCTTCCACGCCGGGTTGGTGGCATTGAGTTCGGAGTACAGAGCCATGGCCTCGCTGAACGCTTTATCCATCATGTCTTTCGGGAAGCGGAACAGCTTGGCGCCGTTTGCCACCAGACGCTTGAGGGCGGCAGCGTTGCGAACGTCGTACTGTGCCTGCATGTTGGTGTGCGCAAATGCCGCAGCAGCCTCGATGATCGCCTGATATTCCTTGGGCAGCGCTGCGTAGGCCTTGGTGTTGACGTGCAGGTCCAACTGCGGGCCACCTTCCCACCAGCCCGGATAGGCGTAGTAGTTGGCCACTTTGTAGAAGCCCAGTTTTTCGTCATCGTAAGGACCAACCCACTCGGCCGCATCAATCGTGCCTTTTTCCAGCGCTTGGTAGATCTCGCCACCCGGAATGTTGGCAGCGATACCGCCAATGCGCTCGAGCACCTTGCCGCTGAAGCCGCCGGTGCGGAACTTCTGGCCTTTCAGGTCAGCCAGCGAGTTGATGGGTTTGCGCCACCAGCCGCCCATCTGCGCACCCGTGTTGCCGCATGGGAAGTTGATGATGTCCATGCCAGCATAGAACTCACGGGTCAGCTTCAAGCCATTGCCGTCATACATCCAGGCTGTCATTTGGCGGCTGTTCAGGCCGAAGGGAATGGCGCAACCAATCGCAAATGTGGGGTCCTTGCCGAAGTAGTAGTACGGTGCCGTGTGCGAGCACTCAACCGTACCAGCTTTGGTGGCATCGACCGTACCGAAGGCCGGAACCAACTCGCCGGGTCCATGGGTCGTGATCTGGAACTTGCCGCCAGACATCTCGTTGACCTTCTTGGCAAACACATCCGACACGCCAAACAGCGTGTCCAAGGACTTGGGAAAGCTCGAGGTCAGACGCCAGCGAATATTGGCCTGCGCATGAACAGCCGGGGCGATGCCGGCAGCCAAAACGCCTGCGATTCCCGCATTTTTGATAACGGAACGACGATCCATAAATCAACTCCTTTTCTTTGATAAACGACTTCACACACCGCAATCAATGCAGCAAGAGGCGTGAAGCTCTGAGACCATTCTAGTGACAAGAAGGAATCAATCGGGCTCGGGTTAACCCTAGGGTTGCCCGAGGCGCGAGGGCACCCAAAAACCCCAAAGCCCTGCTGGTCACACCTCAAAGCGCTGCCGAACCGAGGCCTCGATACCGGCAGCATCAAGCCCCTGTAAAGCCAGCAATCGCACCGGGTCCCCATGCTCGATGAAAGCATCTGGCAAGCCCAGCTGCAGCACCGGCCGGCTCAGGCCGTGCGCAGCCAGCACTTCAAGCACCGCGCTGCCTGCGCCGCCCATTACCACGCCCTCTTCGACCGTCACCAGGGCTTCATGCTCGCGGGCCAGTTGCAAGACCAGCTCTACATCGATGGGCTTGACCCAACGCATGTTGGCCACGCTGGCATCCAAAGCATCAGCAGCCTGCAAGGCCGGATACAGCAGGGTACCGAAGGCCAGCAGGGCAATGCGTTTGCCCTGACGCCGCATCTCACCCTTGCCAAACGGCAGCGCAGCGAGGTCACTGGCCACCGACACACCAACACCAGCGCCGCGGGGGTAACGCACAGCCACCGGCGTGTCCTGCGCAAATGCCGTGCTGAGCAGCTGACGGCATTCATTTTCGTCAGCCGGACAAGCCAAGCTGATATGGGGCACGCAGCGCAAGTAGGCGATGTCGTAGGCGCCTGCGTGGGTCGCCCCGTCGGCACCGACCAGTCCAGCACGGTCCAGCGCAAACACGATCGGCAGATTCTGAATCGCCACATCGTGAATCAGCTGGTCGTAGCCCCGCTGCAAAAACGTGGAATAAATCGCCAGCACGGGCTTGAGGCCTTCGCAAGCCAGGCCCGCCGCAAAAGTCACCGCATGCTGCTCGGCAATACCCACATCGAAATAACGCTCAGGAAATTTTTCTTCAAAGGCCACTAGGCCAGAGCCTTCGCGCATCGCCGGCGTGATGGCCACCAGGCGCTTGTCTGCCGCGCCCATGTCACACAACCACTGACCAAACACCTGGGTGAAGGTCTGCTTGGCCGGTTTCGCAGAAGGCACCAAACCAACGGCGGGGTCAAACTTACCGGGCCCGTGGTAGCTGACCGGGTCCGCCTCAGCGAGCTTGTAACCCTGACCTTTGCGCGTGACCACATGCAAAAACTGTGGGCCTTCCAAGTGCCGGATGTTGTCCAAGACCTTGACCAGGGTTTTGACATCGTGCCCATCGATTGGTCCGACGTAGTTGAAACCAAATTTTTCAAACAAGGTAATCGGCTTGACTATGCCGATGGCTGATTCTTCAAAGCGCTTGGCCAACTCCAGCAGGGGCGGCGCACCTTTGAGCACGGCCTTGCCTGCGTGTTTGGCCGCTGCGTAAAACTGGCCGCTGAGCAGCTTGGCCAGGTAGCGGTTCAGCGCACCCACTGGCGGGCTTATCGACATGTCGTTGTCGTTGAGGATGACCAGCAATTTGCCGTCTGACACACCAGCATTGTTCAGCGCCTCAAACGCCATGCCGCCGGTCATGGCGCCATCGCCGATCACCGCGATCGCGTGCCGGTCCTCGCCTTTGATGCGGCTGGCCAAGGCCATGCCCAGGGCGGCCGAAATAGACGTGCTGGAATGCGCAGTGCCAAAGGCGTCGAACTCGCTTTCGGCGCGCTGCGGAAAACCGCTCAGGCCACCAAACTGGCGCAAGGTTTTCATGCGCTCGCGCCGCCCGGTCAGGATCTTGTGCGCATAGGTCTGATGACCGACGTCCCAAACAATCCGGTCCCTGGGTGTGTCAAAGACCCGGTGCAGGGCTACGGTCAACTCAACGGTGCCCAGGTTCGAACTCAAGTGTCCGCCTGTGCCCGCGACGCTCTCCAGCAGATAGGCGCGCAATTCGTCGCACAAAGGCTCTAGCTGGTCGAGCTCGAGGTCCCGCACATCCTGCGGGCTTTGAATACCTTGCAACAATTGGAAGTCTTTGCTCATATCAATCTGCAGAATCTTTCGCTTTCAAGCACTGCAGCAGAAGTCTAAATGGATTCACGGGCTTGGCGACTCTCAGGCCACCCGCAAAACAACCATGTCCGCCAGGCCGCGCAGCAAGGTCAGATCGGACAATGCGCTTCGGGCCAATGCCGCTAGCGCCTGCTGGTGAAGTTGCTGCGCATAAGCCCGGGCGCCATCGAGACCCATCAGGCTCACATACGTAGGCTTGTTGTGCTGCGCGTCTTTGCCTGGGGTCTTGCCCAGAGTTGCTGCATCACCAGTCACATCCAAAATGTCATCGACGACTTGAAACGCCAGGCCAATGGCTTCGCCGTAGTCGCGTAAAGCCAGGCTGGTGTGCGCATCAGCATGCGCGCAGCAAGCCCCCATCATGACACTGGCTTCCAACAGAGCGCCCGTTTTGAGTTGGTGCATTTCCCGCAGTTGCGGCTCGCTCAGTGCGAGCCCGACGCTGGCCAGGTCAATGGCCTGCCCACCGGCCATGCCTGCACATCCAGCGGCCCGGGCCAGCAAACCACACAGACGAGCCTGCGTGGCAAATGAAATTTCCTCGGCAGGCGGGGTCAACAATTCAAACGCCAGCGCCTGTAACGCGTCACCCGCCAACAGGGCGCTCGCCTGTCCAAATTTCACGTGCACCGTGGGCTTGCCCCGGCGCAGCGCGTCGTCGTCCATGCAAGGCATGTCGTCATGAACCAGGGAATAGGCGTGGATCAGTTCCACCGCGCAAGCCGCGCGCATGGCCGCCACATCGGCTTCCGGCGGCGTTTCGTGCAAAGCGTCAAGGCCCTTGGCAGCACGCACCGCCTGTGCGGTGCCAAGCACCAACAGTGGCCGCAAACGCTTGCCGCCATCGAGCACGGCGTAGCGCATGGCCTCAACGAGCTCAACGGGCGCGTGATGTGAGGGTGCCGACACCTTGCCCTGGCTCACCCAGTCAGACAAGGCCTCTTCCACCGCCAATTGGCACTGAATGACCCAGGCCTGAAAATCAGGCGGGCTCTGGCTCATGAATCAGACCAGGGTTTCAACACGCCCTGGTCCAATAATTTGACCTGCTCCTCAACAGCAGCCAACTTATCACGGCAAAACTTCAGCAAATCAGCACCGCGCTGGTATTGCCCGAGCAACTGGTCCAGCGGCAGCTCACCCGACTCGAGCCGTGCCACTAGCCCCTCGAGTTCGGCCAAAGCGGCTTCGTAATCCTGGGGTTTGGGCGATGAGGACTTGCTGGCTGAGACCATGAAGGGACGTGAGCTGTGGTCAAAGCGCTCATTCTAAAAGGTGCGGTCTCACCCCAGGCTGTGACCAAAACCATCGACAGCCCCAGCCACAACAAACCGTGCCCGGCACCAGCGATCAGCCTGCACCGGATACCAGGCCCAGCGCTTGACACCCCAGAGCCCAGGCGCGACGCCAGATCACGCCTGCAAGCAAACGATGCGTGCTCTGAAATACAAGCCTTCAGACTTGTATTTGTACAAAGGTACAATGGAGCCCGCCGCGCCAGCCCAGGCTGGCTTTTTTGTCTGTCATGCACTCTGGTGCATCTCCCTGTGGGGAGTCTTTAGGTCAGGTCATCGATGTCTGATTTAAGTCTTCAACTGCAGCGGGCCACCGGCCAACTACCAGTTTCAAGCTATTTTGATGACGCGCTGTTTCAGCGCGAAATCATCCAGCTCTTTCAGCAAGGGCCGCGTTATGTGGGTCACGCCAACAGCGTGCCCGAAACAGGAGACTACGCCACCTTGCTGCATGAGGGCGAGGGCCGCGCGCTCGTGCACGGCCAAAAGGGCATCGAACTGGTCTCCAACGTGTGCCGGCACCGTCAGGCCATCATGCTCAAGGGCCGAGGCACACTCAACAGCAATGGCGGCAACATCGTGTGCCCCGTGCACCGCTGGACCTACAGTGGCTCGAACAGCGAGCAGCCCGGAACGCTCATCGGGGCACCACATTTTTCGCACGACCCCTGTCTGAACCTTCAGCAATACGGATTGCGCCAGTGGAATGGCTTGCTGTTCGAGGACAACGGGCGCGATATCGCCGCCGACCTGGCGGGCATGCAAACACGCCAGGCCATTGATTTCTCAGGCTACCTGCTCGACCGCGTGGAAATGCATGAATGCAACTACAACTGGAAGACCTTCATCGAGGTCTACCTGGAGGACTACCACGTCGGCCCCTTCCACCCGGGCCTCGGTCAATTCGTCAGTTGCGATGACCTTCGCTGGCAATTTCACAAAGAGTACTCAGTCCAGACCGTGGGGGTGGCCGACTCCTTCGAGAGACCCGGCTCGCCGGTTTACGCCCGCTGGCACGAACAGCTGCTGAAGTACCGCCAGGGGCGGCCACCTGAGCGCGGCGCCATCTGGGTAACCTACTACCCCAACATCATGATCGAGTGGTATCCACACGTGCTCACGGTCTCCACGCTACACCCGATGGGGCCGAACAAGACCCTGAACATGGTGGAGTTCTACTACCCGGAGGAAATTCATGCCTTCGAGCGCGAATTTGTCGAAGCCCAGCAGGCTGCCTACATGGAAACCTGCATCGAGGACGACGAAATCGCTGAGCGCATGGACGCCGGACGCAAGGCCTTGTACGACCGTGGTGTCAACGAAGTGGGCCCCTATCAGAGCCCGATGGAAGACGGCATGCAGCACTTTCACGAGTGGTACAACAAGACCATGGCGGCCTGATGGGCCGCCTCGTTGTGCACGAGGGCCTCACGGCATGAGGCACGGCACAACCAGGCAACAACAATTCGCCCCGCCGCACCCAAGCAGATATTTTTATGACGAGCAACTACACCACCCTGATTTCTGCGGCGCAGTTAAAAGAGCTTCAGACCCAGGGCGCGCCACTGGCAATTTTTGACTGCAGCTACGACCTGATGCAAAAGGCAGCGGGCGATCAAAGCTACGAATCCACCCACATCCAAGACGCCTTGCGCGCCGACCTGCACCGCGACCTGAGCGTTCAGGACAAAGCACCCGCAGCCAGCGGCGGGCGCCACCCGCTTCCCAGCCGCGAGCAATTCGCCCAGTGGCTGGGTCGACACGGCGTGCGCAACACAACGCAAGTGGTGGTGTATGACCGCAACGGGGCCATGTTTTGTGGCCGGCTCTGGTGGATGCTCAAGTGGCTGGGCCATGACGCGGTCGCCATGCTAGATGGCGGCCTGGCAGCCTGGCAGGCTGCTGACGGGGCCTGCGCGTCGGGCCAAAGCCCCATAAGGCCGGTCTGCAGTTTCGAGCTGAAAAACCCGTTGGTCAGGCTGTTGGATGCATCAGCCGTTCTGGCTGAACTTGGGCGGCCTCACCAACCCCTCATCGACGCGCGCGCCCCTGCCCGCTTTAAGGGCGAGACCGAGCCGCTTGACCCGGTTGCAGGACACATACCCGGCGCGCTCAATCGCGTGTTTAGCAGCAACCTTGATGCGAACGGATTTTTCAAGCCAGCAGCCCAACTGCGCTCTGAATTCGAAACCCTGCTCGCTGGCCGGGACCCCGCGGGCGTTGTACACCACTGCGGCAGCGGGGTGAGCGCGGTGCCCAACCTGGTCGCCATGGAACTCGCCGGTCTAAGCGGCACAGCACTGTACGCGGGCAGTTGGAGCGACTGGTGCAGCGACGCCAGTCGCCCCATGGCACAGGGCTAGGGCCAGCCCTGGATCAGGCCCCCGATCGGGCCGCCGCGTCAACCCTCAGGCCACGCCTTTGGCCTTGAACCAAGCCAGCAGGCGCTCGAAGCCATCTTTGGCGGCATCTGCGCGGTAACTCGGCCGGTAGTCTGCGTGAAACGCATGCGGCGCATCCCGATACAGCACAAAGTCTGAGTTGGCAGCAGCCTTGTTGCCTGCCTTGCCGGCCTCGGCCAGCGCGTCTTTCATCTGAATCACCGTGGTCAGCGGGATGCCTGCGTCCTCGCCGCCATAAAGGCCCAACACGGGTGCCTTTGTCTGCGCGGCAAGGTTCAGGGGATGCTTGGGCGTTAGGGCGGAGCTGTTGCCGACCAGGCGCCCGTACCAGGCCACGCCAGCCTTGAGCGTGGGACTGTGCTGGGCGTACAGCCAGGTGATGCGTCCCCCCCAGCAAAAACCTGTGATACCGACTTTGGCCGTATTGCCGCCGTTAGCCCCCGCCCAGGCCACAGCACCGTCTAGGTCGGCCATCACCTGAGCATCGGGCACCTTGGAGACCACCTCGGCTATCAGCTTGGCCATGTTGCCGTACATGCCTGGGTCACCTTGTCGGGCAAACAACTCCGGCGCAATGGCCAGATAGCCTGCGTGCGCCAAACGTCTGCAGGTATCGGCAATGTATTCATGCACACCAAAAATCTCGTGAACCACCAAAACGACCGGCAGGTTCTTCTTGCCCTTCGGCGCTGCGCGAAAAAACGGCACCGAAAAATCACCTACCTTGAACACACCATCGCCAGTGTCCAGACCATCAGAGCTGGTTTTGATGGCTGTCTGCGCCATGACGGGCGCCGCCGCCGCGTAGCCCACACCCAGCGCGGCTTTCAGCGCGGTGCGCCGGCTTGCCGTGCCGGATGCCAGTTGCGTGGGCAGCAAGGCGTCCATGTCCTCCTGGGATTGATCTTGGTTCAACATCCTCGAAACTCCAAAAAGTAAGTAACAAAACCAAGCTTAACGGCAGGCGAAAAACCAGAACTCTGTGGGGCTTAGCTTTATGGGCAACTGTCCAGCGTGGCAAGCATTATTCCTTGGCAACCTGAAAAAGCTATTTGTAATCGGCTGCGATCGGGTGCAATCAACTTCTGGGGTCCAAGTCGAGTGAAAACTGCTGATTGCCGGAGTGCTGTCGAGCTACGGCTCTGAGCGTGGCCCTA
Source organism: Comamonadaceae bacterium (assembly GCA_038145425.1). Lineage (GTDB taxonomy): Bacteria > Pseudomonadota > Gammaproteobacteria > Burkholderiales > Burkholderiaceae_C > Rhodoferax. Next base: position 17,691 of record JAYQPP010000035.1, read on the forward strand.
GCGCTTAGCACAAGTCGCTGGACTAAATGTGCCAGCCTGATTCAGGCTGATTGAGCTGCAGGCCGTATCGTTGTTTTGCCCCCCCTTGGTGGTTGGCGTCGCAACAATGGTGTAAGCGGTGCTGGTGGGAGTGCCGTTTATCGATATCGTGTAGTAACCATCCGGTGATGTACCGGAAACCCCAGCTGCGGACAGCCCGGTTGGGTAACCAGTGTTATTCACGCGATATTTTTCGAAAGCCACAGCAGCTGTACTTAGCGCGGTCACAGCATCCGACCGGCGGGATGTACGAACGTAATCCGAGTAATTTGGCAAGGCGATAGCCGCCAAGATGGCCAAAATAGCCACCACAATCATCAGTTCAACCAGCGTAAAACCAAATCCCCGCCGTTGGCGAATTCGTTTTAAAGAAAATTTTCTCATGGCTGTCAGAAGTTTACCGTCTGGTTGCCGCAAATGCTTGTCAACGTGCTGGTCGATGTATTTGTGTTTTTGCCGGTAACCCATGTTCTCGTCACCGCTATTGTGGCCCCTGTACTTGTTGTCAAGGCAGGGCAGCTGAAAGTACCTTTGTTCCCAGAAGCTGAAGATACCGTACATCCCTGCGGGTCGCCAGAAATCACACTGACAGAAATTTGATCACTGTCTTGAGGAGTCCCGCCGGTGACCGTCGTGGTACAGGTGGCCTGGCCGACTGCACAAGAGGTGTATCGGTGGCCAGTATCGCCGGACAAGACACCATCGGTACATGAGATGCTGCCCGGAGTACAAGTTCCAGTGCTTTCGCTGTAAACGGCCCGGGTCGCTCCACTTAGCAGGGTACCCCCAATCGCTCCAGTACAGCTGGCGGGAGCCGATCCACCGGAACACCCAATGCACACGTCATAACCCGAGCTCATCGATTCCGTGTCCGCATTGCTCGTTGCGCCGTAATCCACACTCACACTCAAATTCGTCAGGCCGCTGTTACTTTTGCGCAAGGCCGCTGTAATTCCAACCGGGCCATCAGCATAAGTCGCCAAACCAGAAATTTGGCCCGCCAACATATTGCCCGGTGGGCCTGTTGGGCCCACACGGACCGCCGCCGTTCGAGCAGACTCCCAAGAAGCCACCACCGTGTTATCAACCTCGTAGAAAGGCAGATTAACAAGATAGTCCGCACCGGCCGCTTTTTGGGCTCGAATCGTATTCAAAAAATCAAGGTCGACATAATCAACATAAATTGACCGCGCTGAGGAATTTGCACTTCCCCCTACGCTAAGCGAGACGCGATTTGCGTCAGTCGTATGATCCAGGCTAGCGTTGAGAGCCGGTTGCGTAAAGGCACCGCCTGCGGTGGCATTGCCTTTTGGAGTTGCAGCGTTGCCCTCGTCAATCACAGCGTCCACCACGGCATTGACATGCAATGCGTACAGGGCCTTGGTTACTGCGCCTTCCAAGTCGGCCAGAGGTAGCACGGTCAAGTTCACCATGTTCCAGTCTTGGTATACACGCCAAAAACCGTCTATGCGCTTCAATCGACAGGCATCGTAGTATCGCCCGGACTGGCCGGTGGCCAATGGGGACACTGGGGTGCTTGTCCCGTAATACTTTTTAGCAGTGCCATCGGTGTTCACATCACCAGACCGGTAAGGGTCGTAATTCTTACGCCCGTCTAGGGAAGTCGAACTCGGTACATCATGGTGATCGCGACAACACGTCGTGCAATAAACACTGGGATTTGCATCACAAGTGCCGTTCCCGTTGGCATCCGGACACCCTTTCGCTTTACCCGCGACAATCACACCAGTTATGTCTACGTAAGTATTGTCAACTGCGCTCCACGCCGGGTAGGAAGGTGCGCGCGCTTCATCGGCGTCGGTACTGACTCCGTCAAAAGCACAAGCGCAAGCCACATTCTTGAATTCTTCCGTACGAATCAACTCACCACTGCTGTTGTAGACGTTGGACTGAAACGCAGTAGAAACATACCCATCAATCGTGGTGGAGCCCGGCACCAGCGTTTCACGCTTGACACTCGTACCCACCTGAATCGGAGTGACCCGCGCATCGGTGCTGGCAGTGTAAGGAACGACAGGGCGCTCCCCGCTGCCGCCCGTGCCTTTGGAAAAAGTGCCAGTCCCTCCTGAGATTTCACCATTCATATTGATGACGGTGGATCTCGATAGTTTCTGCGCCGTGCCGTCAGAATCCACCCACCCAATGTTAACAGTGACTCTTTTCTGGGCGACTTTGTCGAAGGGCGCTGCTGGCTGTACTGTTACGAATGCTGCGGCGCTTGAGTAGTAATAGTCGCTTACCGTCCAATTACGGGAATAAGCGGTTCCGCCAAAGTTAAGGGTGTAAGAGGGGTTGGCTGGGTCGCCAGTGCTTCCTCCGCTGCCGCCAGTTGCTGGCAGGGTCAAGGTACCGCTGGTCAAGCCGCCGCCAGCGTTGTTCCCAATCGCCGTAAAACCGAATACAGTCGTCGCGTCCGTGCTTTGAAACGTCGTAAAACTGCGCAAATCCTCAATTTTGGCCTCCGCAAGCTGTGAGGCAACCGAACGCGCCTGGGCCAGTCCTGTAGACTTCAAAAGCTTGCCTTGCAGATTAAGCAATGCAGTAACCCCCAGCGCAAAAACCAAAACAGAAATCAGAACCTCTATCAGTGCAAAGCCACCCCACTTTCCCCGCCATCCAGCACCAGCAGGTTTGGGCTTAGCAAACAAGCGGCGAGCCGGGCAACACATCAGAAATCCCTCCAACTGTTTGGTACATATGAGAAGGAGAATTGATTTCCATTGTTATCAAAGCTACTGATCACATCCGGGTTGTACTTGACAGAATAGCTGCCCGACATTGCATTGCCGCCGACATCAGACACCAGCGACCCCACAATTTCCATCGTCCCACTCAAGGCAGCTGACGGAGTTGAAGTTGAGCTTGGGTTATCGAATAAGTACACCAAGCCGTTGATCTGCGTGTTACCAGCCCCTTTGAATTCGCCGTCATCGACTACCAAAATAACAGGGTTTGCTGTGCTGCCGATCACCCCCCCGTTCAGGTCGCAATCACCGCGAATCCACCATATAGGAAACGCGGCACCGGCATTAACACCTGCAGTTGCCAGATTTGAACAATTGCTTTTGACCTGGTCGTAGGCTTGCACTTGAGCCATTTTTTCCTGCCAATTTGCTTTGCTCAAGCCAAACATAAACTTGAACAGGTCAGCTGGGAAGGATGCGCTGTTGGGCAACATATCAGGGTAAGTTGAGCTGTACGCAGTGATCGCCGTGGCGGGGTTGGTGCCACGGGAAATATTCTCCGAATTACCCGACGGATTGCTGCACTGCCCGCCCGCGTAAAACTGAAGTTGACACGTCGCGCTGGACGACGATACGGAAATACTGTTATTGGACCAAATTGAAATTGGCGCACCGAAGGTATTACCGCCATTCGGATTGGCCACAATGTTGAAGTTACCGCCGGCACCCACCACACCACCCACAACCACAGGCACATTCGGTGTCGATCCACTAAGCGCCTTGACCATGCTGAATTGACGACTCAAAACAGCAGTGCCTGTCCCATCCGCACTTTTCCCGGTGGACGTAACTGTATAAATGGGAACCCCATTGACAACCTGGCCAGAAGCAGTAACCGACACCGAAAATCCAGACTCGCCGGAGCCTGCCAGTTCGCCATCCGCCTTGGTCAACGTGCTCACCTGTGCAGCCGAGACAATGGACGTCAACGAAGTGGCATCACTGGCGTTGTAGCTCGCCCGAAAATTTGCTGCAAATCGCTGAGACGCGAAATCCAATCCTGCCTCTGCGGCGGCAAAAGCTTCGCGGTAGCGGGCTTCATTGGCGCTTGAGCGGATGTCAAAAATGATGCTCCGGTTGGCAAAAGTGATCATGATGGTCGACACCAGCAACACCACCACCGTTACAACCAAGGTGGCCGCGCCCGCCTGGTCATTAAAGGGCTGAAGCCGTCGAGTCATGGAGCGAGGCCCGGATTTCGCAACACAACCGTCTGCACAAGCGTCCGGGTGAAGCTGGTGTCGGCGATCAGATTACCCGTCATGGTCACTGTGAGTGTGGTGTGACTTAAGCCACCAACCGTCGTGATCTTGGGCAAGAATGTCAACGCTGAAATATTCACCAAAGAATCATCGGTAATGCGCTCCCAATTGCTACAGGCCGACACGGTGCTCTTACAGGCCCGCACTGCGCCGGCATTCAACTGGTAGCCGAAAGTTTCTACGCCAGTCGGGTCGCCAGGTGCGTCGTAAGCAAAATTTACACTACTTTTCGCATCACCATTGGCCAGCGCACTGCCTCCTAA
>JAYQPP010000036.1:0-21422 GCA_038145425.1 Comamonadaceae bacterium
GTATTTCCTCATGAAAAAAACCCTGATTGCTGCTGCTGCTCTGGCTGTTGCTGGCGCTGCTTCCGCTCAAGTGACTCTGTCGGGTAAATTGCGTTTTGGCTACAACTGGGCTGAGTCGGCTGCTGGCGCTAAGACCAGTGGCATCGGTGTTACCGATGGTGACTTCGTGTTTACTGCCGTCGAGGACTTGGGTGGCGGCATGAAAGCGACATTATCAAACGCTGTTCGCGCGCGCGGCCGTGACGCTGCTACTGACACCCTGTCAGGTTCCGCCGCTGATGGCCCGAACGGTGTCCGTCCTCGTGACGCGTACCTGATGTTGTCCGGTGGTTTCGGTTCCGTGATGGTCGGTGCCATCGAATTCGGCAACGGTTTGCTGGGCTTGGTTAACAGCGGTGGCCCGACATTGATCGGTTTGGATAACGGCACGCAACTGGCGGCTGCTTCGAATGGTGACACGATCACGTACACCTCTCCTGCCACGGGCGGACTGTCGTTCAAAGTTGGTATTCTGGATGCGGTCGGCACCGCCGGCTCTCAGAACGGTGGCCAGAGCAGCGTAATCGGCTTGAATTACTCGGCAGGCCCGCTGAGCGTTGCTGCTGATTACTCCAACTATGGTTCGGCATCAGCTGCTTCGGCGGACAAGCGTACACGAATCAGCGCTAGCTACAGCCTGGGTTCCATCCGCCTCGGCTATGGCTATCAAGACGCTGGTAACGGCACCGCAGCGGACAAGTCTGAAAATGCGATTGGCGTTAACACGACAATGGGCGCTTGGACACTGGGCTTGGTTTACGCCTCTAGCTCCACTGACGGCACCGCTGGCAACAACACCGGCGTGGATTTAGGTGCACAGTATGCTTTGAGCAAGACTAGTTACGTTGGTCTCCAGTATCAGCGCACTACCAGTGCAGGTGCTTCAACCTCTGCCAGCAATATGCGTCTTCAACTGTCTAAAGCTTTCTGATTTGACGCTGGGCTAACCCAGCTTCTGATAAGAAAATCAAAACCCGCTGTGGCGACGCAGCGGGTTTTTTTATGGCTTGTGCCGGGCGGTGCGGCAGCGGCTGTGACCCGGGCTGCCTGCCTTGGGCGCCGCGTTGTGAATTGTGCAAGCCTAGCCGAGAGTTTTGCGAGCTTGGCTATTTGGATCGGACCTCCTGCCTCAGGCCCTGGGCTTCAGGCTTTGTGTTACATACCTTTTAATCCAGGTCGTATGGCCCGAGGGTCGTACGCCATGCACCATGCTGGGGGCCGCAAGCTTTCCGCTTTTTTTATTCTTAGCCATGGTGCCCAAGCCCCCGTTGGTCACCGGCGGCCCTGGTCGGCTCTGGCTGGTCCAATGACGTTCTACCCGGTCCTACGCGCCCGGCCTAAGCTTAGCCCAAACTCTTTTGTATCCACTGCGCTGCGCGTTCGGCGATCATGATGACCGGGGCGTTGGTGTTGCCGCTGGTGATGCGCGGCATGACAGAGGCATCCACCACCCTCAAAGCCTGAACGCCGTGCACGCGTAATTGAGCGTCGACCACGGCCAAGTCGTCGGTGCCCATGCGGCAACTGCCCACCGGGTGGTAGACCGTGTCGGCATGCTGGCGCACAAAGGCCTCGAGATCCGGGTCGCTCACGGCCCGGGCTGAGGCTGCATCCTCAAACGCGCCACTGCGGGCCAGCGCTGGCTGGGCCAGAATCTCGCGGGTGCGTCGCACACCCTGCACCAGTTTGGCCAGGTCACTGGGGTGGCTCAAGAGCTGGGGGTCGATCAGGGGTGCTGCCAGTGGGTCGGCGCTGGCCAGCATCACCGAGCCCCTACTTTCTGGTTGCAGCACGCAGACATGGCAGGAATAGCCGTGCCCCCACACGGTTTTGCGCCCATGGTCAACGAGTTTGGCCACCACAAAATGCAGCTGCAGGTCTTCTGCTGGTTCGCTGGCCTGGCTTTTGATGAAGCCACCGGCCTCTGCAAAATTGGTGGTCAGGAGCCCGCGTCGTGTTCGGTGCCACTGCCAGATGCCTTTGAGGATGTTGAGCGCGCCCCTGGCCGATAGGCCCAACAGTTCGGTGGCCTGGGGCGCGTGGGCGAGCAGCACCACGTCCGGGTGATCGTGCAGGTTCTGCCCCACACCGGGCAGGTGATGCGTCAGCGCAATGCCCAGCGATTGCAGGTGCGCACCGGGCCCTATGCCGGAGCGCATCAGAATCGGCGGCGACATCAGGCTGCCCGCGCACAGCAGCACCTCACGCGCGCAGCGCAGTTGCTGCAGGTGGCCGTTTTGCAAAAACTCAACACCTACCGCGCGGCGGTTTTCGATGATGATGCGGTTAACGTGCGCGCCGGTGATGACCCGCAGGTTGGGCCGTGACAGGGCGGGCGCGAGGTATGCCCTGGCGGCGCTGAAGCGCTCGCCGCCCTTTTGGGTGACCTGGTACAGACCCACCCCGGCTTGGCTTTCACCGTTGAAGTCGGGGTTGTGCGCATAGCCGGCCTGCACGCCGGCCTGTACAAAAGCCTGGGCGTAGGGGTTGGGGTCACACAGGTCCATCACATGCAGCGGGCCACCGGCGCCGTGCCAGGCATCAGCACCACGGGCGTTGTCCTCGGCTGCCTTGAAGAAGGGCAGGACCTCCTCAAACGACCAGCCCGGGTTGCCCAGGGATGCCCAGTGCTCGTAGTCTGAAGGGCGGCCGCGCATGTAAATCATGGCGTTGATGGCGCTTGAGCCACCCAGCACCTTGCCACGCGGCTGGTAGTTCTTGCGCCCGTTCAAGCCAGCTTGCGGCACGGACTCGAGATGCCAGGCCAATGGGCTGCCCCTGGCCAGTGCGGCCAGCCCCCCGGGGCAATGGATGAGTGCGCTGCTGTCGGCCGGACCGGCCTCCAGCAGGGTCACCTGGGTGTTCGGGTCCTCCGACAGGCGAGCAGCCAGCACGCAGCCTGCCGAGCCTGCGCCGATGATCAGGTAGTCCACCATGCTTGTCTCTTGGTCTATGGCCCGGTGCGAGCGGCGCTCGGGAGCTGGCCTAAGGGCGCATGCTAGCGGGTTTTGACGACGGCATATGCTCAGAATGTTGGGGCGCCAAAGTCAGGCATGATGCGGGGCTGACTCAAGACATTGCGAAAAACTTGCCCCGATGCCAACCATGGTTACCCCCGAAGACTACGCCGCCGAACACCAAGCACTATCAGCCACGTTTGATGGGGCGGCCGACACGCACCCCTTTGCCGCGCTAGGGCCGCAGCAGGTGCTCGACGCGCTGGCTGACATTGGCCTGCACGGGGACGGGCGGCTCACGGCCCTGAGCTCGTACGAAAACCGGGTGTACCAGGTGCATCTGGAAGACGGCTCGGCGGTGGTGGTCAAGTTCTACCGGCCCGAGCGCTGGAGCAGGGCGCAGATTCTGGAAGAGCATGCGTTTTCGCACCAGCTCATGGCCGCCGATGTGCCGGTGATCGGCCCGATGCTGATCGACGCGCGCAGCCTGCACCAGGGCCAGGGCTTTGACTTCAGTGTCAGCCCGCGCCGGGGTGGGCGCAGACCGGAGCTTGAGGACGACGAGGTGCTGGAGTGGATCGGGCGCTTTCTGGCGCGCATCCACAGCGTGGGCGCGCAGCAGCCCTTTGTGCACCGGCCTGCACTGAATGTGCAGACTTTTGGCCAGGATGCACGTGAGTGGCTGCTGGCGCACCACTGCGTGCCACTGGATGTGCAGTCGGCCTGGGAAAAAGCCTCGCAGCAGGCCCTGGAACTGGTGGCCGCGCATGCGCCGCTGCGGGCCACGCCGGCTCAGGAGCCGGGTGCGGTTCAGCACTTGCGCCTACATGGCGACTGCCACCCCGGCAATATTTTGTGGACCCCGCTTGATACCCCGGCTGCGGCGGGGCCGGGGCCGCACTTTGTTGACATGGACGATGCACGCATGGGCCCTGCGGTGCAGGACTTGTGGATGCTGCTCAGCGGTGAGCGCGCCCAGCAGACGCGCCAGTTGTCTGCTCTGCTCGATGGTTACGAACAGTTTCGCGACTTTGACCGGCGCGAGCTGGTCTTGATTGAGCCGCTGCGCACGCTGCGCCTCTTGCACTACAGCACCTGGCTGGCGCGGCGCTGGCGCGACCCGATTTTTCCGATCAACTTTCCCTGGTTTGGCTCAAGCGACTACTGGCAGGGCCAGGTGCAGATGCTGCAAGATCAGATCGAGGCCATGCAGGAGGATCCGCTGCGGGTGTGATGCTGGCGTGCTCGGCGGGCTGCGTCACAAGGCATGGGCGTTTGCTCAGACATCTGGGACGTCAAAACTTGTCATCCAAAAACCTCGCAAAAAATCTTGCGACTAAAAACCTGCAAGTCAAAAACCTTTGCAAGAAAAACCCCGCAAGCCCTGCGGCCGCGGGGTGTTACTGCGGTGCAGGTGGCTTGTTAAGCCAGCAGGGCGTTGACGCGGCGCACGTAGGCTGCCGGGTCTTCGGGCAACCCACCTTCGGCCAGCAAGGCCTGGTCGAACAGGATGTGGGCCAGGTCGTCAAACTGCGCTGAGCCGTCGAGTTTTTTTACCAGCGCATGTTCGGCGTTGACCTCGAGCACAGGCTTGACTTCAGGCGCCTTCTGGCCGGCTTGCTTGAGCATGCGCGCGAGCTGCGTGCTCATGCCGTCGTCCTGTACCACCAGGCAGGCCGGTGAGTCGACCAGGCGGGTGGTCACACGCACGTCTTCGGCCTTGTCTTTCAGGGCTTCTTTCAGGCGCTCGAGCACCGGCTTGAAGGTCTCGGCGGCTTCCTCGGCGGCCTTCTTCTCGGCCTCGTCTTGCAGCTTGCCCAGATCGACCGCGCCTTTGGCCACGCTTTGCATGGGCGTGCCGTCGAACTCGTGCAAAAAGGTCAGCGCCCACTCGTCGACTCGGTCGGTCATGAGCAGCACTTCAATGCCTTTTTTCTTGAACACCTCGAGCTGCGGACTGTTCTTGGCCGCAGCCAGGGTGTCGGCGGTGATGTAATAAATCGCCTCCTGGCCTTCTTTCATGCGCGTCTTGTAGTCGGCCAGGCTGACGCTGAGCGCGTCACTGGTGCTGGTGGCAAAGCGCAACAGGCCAGCGATGCGGTCCTTGTTGGCAAAGTCTTCGCCCAGGCCCTCTTTCAGAACAGCGCCAAACTCTTTGTAAAAGCGCGTGTACTTGCCCGCGTTCTCGGCCGCCTGGGCCTTGTCTTCTTCGCTTAGCACGTCGGTGACGCCATCTGCACCCGCCTCGGCCTTGGCCTCGGGCGTTTTGTCGTGCTTGGCCAGGTCTTCGAGCATGCCCAGCACCCGGCGGGTGTTGCCGTCGCGGATGGCCTTGACGTCGCGGCTTTCCTGCAGCAGTTCACGGCTCACGTTCAGCGGCAGGTCCGACGAGTCCACCACGCCTTTGACAAAGCGCAGGTAGGTCGGCAGCAGGCTTTCGGCGTCGTCCATGATGAACACACGCTTGACGTAGAGCTTGACGCCTGCGGCCTTGTCGCGGTTGTACAGGTCCATCGGCGCCTTGGCTGGCAGGTAAAGCAGCTGGGTGTACTCGGTGCTGCCCTCAACCCGGTTGTGGCTGTAGGCCAGGGGGGGCTCAAAGTCGTGGCTGATTTGTTTGTAAAAGTCCTGGTACTGCTCGGGCGTGATGTCTTTTTTGGCGCGCGCCCAGATGGCGTTGGCCTTGTTGACCGTTTCCCACTCACCGGTCTTGACCATGGCGCCGGGCTGGCGTCCGCCGTTTTCGTCCTTGGGGTCGATCAGCTCGCCGTCTTTCCATTCTTCCTTTTCCATCTGAATGGGCAGGCTGATGTGGTCCGAGTATTTGCTCACCAGGCTCTTGAGCTTCCAGCTGGAGGCGTAGTCCAGGCAGTCCTCGCGCAGGTGCAAGGTGACGCTGGTGCCGCGCTGGGCGCGCTCGATGGTTTCGACCTGAAAGTCGCCACTGCCGCTGCTGACCCAGCGCACGCCCTCGCTGGATTTCATGCCCGCGCGGCGTGATTCGACCGTGATCTTGTCGGCCACGATGAAGCCCGAGTAAAAGCCCACGCCGAACTGGCCAATCAGCTGCGAGTCGCTTTTCTGGTCCCCACTGAGCTTGGAGACAAACTCCTTGGTGCCGCTTTTGGCGATGGTGCCCAGGTGGTCGATGGCCTCTTGCGTGCTCATGCCGATGCCGTTGTCGGTGATGGTGAGCAGTTTGGCGTCTTTGTCAAAGGACAGGCGCACCTCCAGGTTGGGCGCGTCTTCATACAGGCCGCTGTCGTTGATGGCCTCAAAGCGCAGCTTGTCGCAGGCGTCTGAGGCGTTCGAGATCAGCTCGCGCAGAAAGATTTCTTTGTTGGAATAGAGCGAGTGGGTGACCAGGTGAAGCAGCTGGGCCACTTCGGCCTGGAAGGACATGGTTTGTTTGGTCATGGTCTGTTGATGCAAGGTGAAAACGGAAAACCCCTTCTACTTGGGGCTGCGGGGCGGAATTTCAAGGGTGGCTCAGAAACGCTCGTGCGGCTGCAGGTAACGCCACTGGCCATTGGGCAAGTCGCCAAGCATGACGCGCCCAATGCGCACCCGCTTTAAGCCCACCACCTTGAGCCCCACGAGCTCGCACATGCGCCGGATCTGGCGCTTTTTGCCTTCGGTCAGCACAAAACGCAGCTGCTGCGGGTTTTGCCACTCAACCCGTGCGGGCTTGAGCGCCTGCCCGTCCAGGCGCAGGCCGTGGCGCAGCAGCGCCAGTTTGTCGGCTGGAAAGTGCGAGGCGACGTCCTGCTCGACGGGGGCGTCGTCGTCGATACGGCGCAGGCGCCGCGGCGCCGGGGCGTGCGTGGCTGCGGCCGAAGTGGCGGCTGCCAGGTTGGCCGCACCGGTGTAAATCACGCGCACCAGATACTCTTTTTCGATGTTGGCGTCTTCGCCGATGAGCTGTCGCGCCACCCGACCGTCCTGCGTCAGCACCAGGAGACCTGTGGAGTCGATGTCAAGCCGGCCGGCGGGAACCAGGTGTTTGAGCTGACTCGTGTGAAAGAAAAAGCGGGCATTGTCTTGGGCCCAGCGCGTTGTCGGTTGCACCAGGGTGATAGCGCTCTGGTGCCCATCTTCGGCCTGGCCGCTGACCCAGCCCAGCGGCTTGTTGATCAGGATCGTGACCAGGCGGGCTTGCTCGCCGCGCGCCTGACGGTCGACCTCAATGCGGTCGTCGGCCTGCACTTGCATGCCCATGGTGGCCACCTGGCCGTTGACCTTGACCCAGCCTTTGGCGATCCAGTCGTCCGACTCGCGCCGCGAAGCCAGGCCGAGCTCGGCCATGCGTTTGTTCAGGCGCACGCTCATGGAGCTGACCCACCAGATTGGGCGCTCGCGTTGGCCGTGGCGTGTGACATCGACTCGCTTTCGCCTTCGGACGTGGACTCGCAGGCGGACATGGCAGCTGGGGTGGGTGTTCGAGAAACTTTGCACATAGGCTTGCGCACACGTCTGGTCGGAGGACGGCAAGCGCTAGGTGAGCTGTGCTTAAGCGCGCCGGGGTGTTTGAAGCGGAACTGAAACGAGCGCTTCCAAAAAGTGAAAACACTTGTCACATAATTATATTTATCGTTTTCCCTAGAAACGCACTTTTCCTCCTTGGAAAACAGTGTTCAATGATGTGAAATACAGCTGCCAGATATGGTGTCTGGAGTTTCGTTTTAATTCACTGCAAGGATGAGATATGAAAGTTAAAACCCTGATTGCTGCGTTTGCCGTAGCCGGGTTGGTGTCCGCCCCGGCGCTTGCGCAGCCGAACCTGGAAAAGCTCAAGCAAATGAAAGTCGCAACCACGGATCTCAACATCCCTGTGGTTCCGCAGACTGGTAAGAATGCCGACGCGATTCGCGCCAACCTGAAAAACATCAAGATGCCCGATGGCTTCAAGATTGAGTTGTACGCTGTTGTTCCCGACGCCCGTCACATGGCTGTGGCGCCGAGCACCAACATGCTGTTCGTTGGTACCCGCAAGACCTCGGTCTGGGCTGTTACCGACCGCAACAGCGATGGCGTGGCCGATGAGGTCAAGTCATTTGCGCCTTCTCTGAAGTTCACCAACCCCAATGGCGTGTGCTGGACCAACGACGGTTTCCTGATCGTGGCAGAGCACAACCGTGTTTTGAACTTCCCTGCTGCTGAGTTCTTTTATGAGGGCCCGGATGTGGCCGTGATCGAAGTCGTGCCACAGGGTAAGCTGATTCCGGTTGAAGAAGAGAGCTACAACCATGGTGCTCGTACCTGCCGTGTTGACGACAAGGGCCAGCTCTACATCACGCTGGGCCAGCCCTACAACGTTCAGCCGCGCGACAAAGTGGCGATGTACGAAAAAATTGGTATCGGCGGCATGGTGCGTATGAACGCCTTTGACGGCTCTGGCCGCCAAGTGGTTGCCATGGGTGTGCGCAACTCGGTGGGTATGGACATCAACCCTAAGGACAAGACCGTGTGGTTCACCGATAACCAGACCGACGGTATGGGCGACGACAAGCCGCCGGGAGAGCTGAACCGCATCACCAAGGCGGGCGGCGAGCACTTTGGCTATCCCTTCATCCACGGCAATGATGTGCAAATCGCCGGCACCTCTGCTGCTCCGGACCTCAAGGACCTGAAGGCACCCGCTGCATGGACCAAGCCGCAAGTCAATTTCCCTGCGCACCAAGCGCAACTGGGCATGACTTTCTACAACGGCAAGATGTTCCCTGCCAAGTACCAGGGCGGCATCTTCGTTGCTTCGCATGGCTCATGGAACCGCACCAAGCCGAGCGGCGCGCTGATCGACTTCATCTCGCTCAAGGCTGATGGCACTGCAGACAAGCATGAAGTGTTTGCGCAGGGTTGGCTGGACTCCAACGGTATTTATCGCGGCCGTCCGGTCGACGTGGCTGTCATGAAAGACGGCTCCATGCTGATCAGCGATGACTTCGCTGGCGCGATCTACCGTGTGACATACGGCAATTAATGTTGTGCCTGATCTCACTTGCATGCAGGTGAGAGATGGATCAAGGGGTGAAGGTCTTACAAGGCCTTCCCCCCTTTTTTTGGTTTGAATGGAACTTGAAGATGAGATGGACAAGTTTTTTAATGGTGGCTGGCCTTGCGGTTGGGGCCAGTGGCGCCCATGCTGATGCGGCCGCGGGCAAAAATCGCGCAATGATGGCCTGCGCCGTTTGCCACGGCCAGCAAGGGCTTTCGACCATTCCAAATGCGCCCCATTTGGCAGGGCAGCCCAAGATTTACCTTGTCGAGCAGCTGCGCAATTACCGTAGCGGCAAACGTCAGCACGAAGTCATGTCAGTCATCGCCAAGCCCTTGACGGACGAGGACATTCAAAATGTGTCCGACTGGTACGCGTCGCTGAGCATCAGCGTGCAAGAGAAATAAGGGCGCTTGACCTGATAGTGAGGGCCTCAGTGAGGGCCTTGCGTGCTTGAGCGCAGGCCCGAGCCCTGTGCGGTGCGCGGCGCAACGGGCCAGTGGGATCAGATGTCATAGCCCCAGGATTGTCTGACAGCTTGCAGGGTCAACCCTGTTCGAGTCCGGCCTGCTGCAGTGCCTGCAGATCCAGAACCCGCAGGCCCCCGTACTCAATGCGTACCGCGCCCCTGTCTGACCAGTAGGCCAGTGACTCATTGACCCGTTGGCGCGACAGGCCGACCAGGTAGGCCAGTTCCTGCTGGGTGATGCGCAGTACCTGGTCGACGCCCGGGTACAGCATCGGGTTGAACAGCGCAGCCAGGTTACGTGCCACGCGCAGGTCGGGGCTGGTCATGCGGTCGATTTCGCGTGCAGCGATGAACTGCCCGAGCCGTTCGTTGAGCTGTTGCAACACGAATCGGTTAAAGCCCAGGCTTTGGTCCAGCAGCCGGTGAAAGCTGTCGACCGGTATGCCGGCAATCAGGCTTTCGCGCAAGGCCTGTATGTTGTAGCGATAGGCCTCGCGCTTGATCGCCGTGCCCTCGCCGAACCAGCCACCCGGCGGGATGCCCGTGAAGGTGACGCTCTGGCCCTCCAGGCTGTCAGCGCTCATTTTGAGCAGCCCGCTGACCACGCCAAACCAGTATGTCACCGGCTTGCCGGTGCGACACACCAGTTCACCCGGATTGACTGTCACCACCCGCAAGTCGCGCTCGGCGCGGCGACGTTCCTGAGCTGTGAGCAGTTTGAGCCAGTGCACGCGATCAAGCTCGTCTGTGTTCAAGGGGCGGCTGCGCTGCGGCAGTGTCAAATGGGTATTCATGCTCAAAACGGGCGGCTGCTCGAAGCGTTTGGCGGGTTTTCACTCTTCACAGGACTCAAGACCATCAGGGTAAACACCTAGTAAATTTTCGGCCAATTGTCGTCTGAATGACAACATGGCGTCAAATTGATGCTTATGATTCCAGACCGGCTTTGCCCTGCCTCGGCATGGGCGTCGTCTTTTACTGAGCGGATTTTCTGATGCAGACAACCTTTCCCAAACTTTTGCTCGAGCACGCAAGCAAACGCCCGGCTGACGCAGCCATGCGTGAAAAAGAGTTCGGTATCTGGCAGGCGGTCAGCTGGTCGGATCTGGCCTTGATGGTGCAGCATCTGGCTTGTGGCTTGCATCAGGCGGGCCTGCGCCAGCACGACCACATGGTGGTGATCGGTGCCAATCGTCCCCGCTTGTACGCCACGATGCTGGCTGCGCAAGCGCTGGGTGTTGTGCCCATCCCCTTATACCAGGACGCTGCCGCAGCCGAATGTGTATTCCCGATCAACAACGCTGAGGTTCGCTTTGCGTTCGCTGAGGACCAGGAGCAGGTTGACAAGCTGTTGGAATCGCGCGAGCAGTGCCCGCAGCTGGCACAAATTTATTTCGATGACCCGCGTGGCCTGCGCAATTACGACGAGCCAGGCCTGGAGTCGATTGACGCTTTGATCGCGCGCGGGGCGGTGTTTGCGCGGGACCACACCGATTTCTTTGCGCAGGCGGTTGCCAAGACGCAGCCTGAGGACGTGGCTGCCATGTTCTTTACCTCGGGTACGACGGGCAATCCCAAGGGCGTGGTGCACACCCATGACACCTTGCTTAACCGTGCACAGGCGGGTGCCGAGTTTGACCGGCTGACCCACCGCGAAGAGGTTTTGGCCTACCTGCCGCCCGCCTGGATCGGGCAGAACATTTTTTCTTATGCGCAGTGGCTGGCCTGTGGCTACGTGGTGAACTGCCCCGAGTCGTCTGGCACGGTGAGCATCGACCTCAAAGAGATTGGTCCCACGTATTACTTTGCCCCGCCCCGGGTGTTTGAGGGACTGCTCACCAGCGTGATGATTCGCATGGAGGACGCCAGTGCCATCAAGCGCAAGCTCTTTGATGTGTGCATGGCGCTTGCGCGTCGGGTGGGCCCGGCCCTGATGGACGGGCAGCCGGTGGGTTGGCTGGACCGCCTGGGCTATGCGCTGGGCAACTTCCTGATTTATGGGCCGCTGCGCAACAACCTGGGGATGAGCCGGGTCAGGGTGGCCTATACCGCTGGTGAAGCGATTGGCCCCGATTTGTTCACCTTTTACCGCTCGATCGGCGTGAACCTCAAGCAGCTGTACGGCTCCACCGAAACCGCAGTGTTCGTGTGTCTGCAGCCAGACCATCAGGTACGTGCTGACACGGTGGGCGTTCCCTGCGCCGGCGTTGAGATCAAGGTCTCTGATAACGGCGAGATCATGGTCAAGTCGCCGGGCTTGCTCAAAGCCTATTTCAAGAATCCGCAGGCCACGGCCGAGGTCTTGACGGCTGACGGCTGGTACCACACCAGTGATGCGGGCTTTATCGACAGCCACGGCCATTTGAAGATCATCGACCGGGTCAAGGACGTTGGGCGCATCAAGGGTGGCTCGTTTGATGGCGCCATGTTTGCACCCAAATATGTTGAGAACAAGCTGAAATTCTTCCAGCACATTAAGGAAGCTGTGGCGTATGGTGACGGGCGTGATCAGGTCTGCGTGATGATTAACATCGATTTTGATGCGGTCGGCAACTGGGCTGAGCGTCGCAATCTGCCCTATGCCGGCTACACCGATCTGGCGCAAAAGCGTGAGGTCTACGCGCTCATCAAGGACTGCGTGGAAAAAGTCAACGCCGACCTGAGCGCAGACGAAATGCTCGCCGGCTCCCAGATCAGCCGCTTCCTGGTGTTACACAAAGAGCTTGATGCCGACGACGGCGAACTCACCCGGACCAACAAGGTGCGCCGCGGCTTTATCGCCGAAAAGTACCAGGTGCTGGTGGACGCGCTGTATGGCGGCAAGTACGAGCAATACGTTGAAACCCAGGTCAAGTTCGAAGACGGACGCAGCGGAAGCGTGAGCGCGACGCTGACCATCGATGATGCCAAGACCTTTGCGGGCGTGAAGGCGGCGGCATGAGCAAAAACACCACGACGATGACGTCAGCTGCGTTCGCCCACCAGGCCTGCCTGCCTGCTGCCCTGTTGAATTTTTCGCTGGCTACATCATGAGCAAGAAGACCGTTGGTGACGTCATTCTCGACGTCGAAAACATTTCGCTGAGTTTTGGCGGTGTCAAGGCCTTGTCAGACATCTCCTTCGATGTGCGCGAGCATGAAGTGCGGGCGATCATCGGCCCCAATGGCGCGGGCAAGAGCTCCATGCTGAACTGCATCAATGGTGTTTACCAGCCGCAGCAAGGCACGATCACTTTTCGAGGACAACATTTTCACCACATGGATAGCCACGAGGTGGCGACCATGGGCATTGGGCGCACTTTTCAGAATTTGGCGCTGTTCAAGGGCATGAGCGTGATTGACAACATCATGACCGGCCGCAATCTGCGCATCAAGAGCAACCTTTTCTTGCAGGCGCTGCGCATTGGCCCAGCCCAGCGCGAGGAAGAAGCGCACCGCGCTTTTGTAGAGAACATCATCGACTTTCTCGAGATCCAGGCCTACCGCAAAACACCGGTGGGCCAGTTGCCCTACGGCCTGCAAAAACGTGTGGACCTGGGGCGTGCCCTGGCGATGGAGCCGCAGGTTTTGCTGCTGGATGAGCCGATGGCGGGCATGAACCTGGAAGAAAAACAGGACATGAGCCGTTTTGTGCTCGATATCAATGAAGAGTTTGGTACCACGATTGTGCTGATCGAGCATGACATGGGCGTGGTGATGGACATCAGCGACCGCGTCGTGGTGCTGGATTACGGCAAAAAGATTGGTGACGGCACGCCTGACGAGGTGCGTAACAACGAAGACGTGATTACGGCCTATCTGGGCACGAGCCACTAAGGAGCGCGGGGCATGGGATTTTTTATTGAAACCGTGATTGGCGGCCTGATGGCCGGCATGCTGTACTCGCTGGTGGCGCTGGGCTTTGTGCTCATCTTCAAAGCCTCAGGCGTGTTCAATTTTGCCCAAGGGGCGATGGTCTTGCTCGCCGCTCTGGCCATGGCCCGTTTTGCCGAGTGGCTGCCGCAGTGGATTGGCTTGGAGAGCGTTGTGCTCGCCAATGTTTTGGCATTCATCCTGGCTGGGGTTTTGATGTTTGTGGTGGCGTGGCTGGTCGAGCGCCTGGTGTTGCGGCACCTGGTCAACCAGGAGGGTGCCACCCTGCTGATGGCCACACTGGGCATCACCTATTTCCTCGACGGCCTGGGCCAGACTATTTTTGGCAGCGACATCTACCAGATCAACATTGGCATGCCCAAAGACCCTTTGTTTGTGATGGAGTCGGTCTTCCAGGGCGGCGTGCTGGTGAGCAAGGAGGACATGGTTGCAGCTGTGATTGCCGCGTTGCTGGTGACATTCCTGTCCCTGTTTTTCCAGAAGACCAGCACCGGGCGGGCACTGCGGGCGGTGGCTGATGACCACCAGGCTGCACAGTCAGTGGGCATTCCGCTCAACAGGATCTGGGTGATTGTGTGGTGTGTGGCTGGCGTGGTGGCGCTGGTGGCGGGCATGATCTGGGGCTCAAAACTGGGCGTGCAGTTCTCGCTGTCAACGGTAGCCCTGCGTGCCTTGCCGGTGATCATTCTGGGTGGCCTGACCTCGGTTCCAGGCGCCATCATTGGCGGCTTGATTATTGGCGTTGGCGAAAAACTCTCCGAGGTTTATCTCGGTCCCTATGTCGGTGGCGGCATCGAAATCTGGTTCGCTTACATGGTGGCGCTGGTGTTTTTGATGTTCCGCCCGCAGGGATTGTTTGGCGAAAAAATCATTGATCGCGTTTAGGAAAGCACAGCGATGTTTTACAGAGAAAACGGCCAGTTCAAAACCTCGTACCGGGCAGACCAGCAGATCTTTGCCATCGCGCAAGACCGTTGGGCGGTGCTGGCGATCATTGCGTTTGCCGTGTTTGGCGTGCCCTTTCTGGTCGATGAATATCTGCTTCGCGCCATCCTGTTGCCTTTTGTCATTCTGGCGCTCGCTGCCATCGGGGTGAATATTTTGGTGGGCTATTGCGGCCAGATCTCGCTGGGTTCGGGCGCCTTCATGGGTATGGGTGCCTACATTGCGTACAACGCTATGGTGCGAATCGACGGCATGCCCCTGATAGCTGCCATTCTGATTGGCGGCCTGGCGGCAACCTTGACCGGCGCGATTTTTGGCATACCGAGCTTGCGCGTGAAGGGCTTGTATCTGGCGGTGGCCACATTGGCTGCGCAGTATGTTTGCGAATGGGCCTTTCTGCGCGTGAAGTGGTTTACCAATGACAACCCCTCGGGCTCGGTGTCGGTGGCCGACCTCAAAGTCCTGGGCTGGACGATTGATTCGCCTGTGGAGAAATACCTGTTCTGCCTGATGTTTTTAATTGTGTTTGCGCTCTTGGCGAAAAACCTGGTGCGCTCGGCGATCGGGCGTGAGTGGATGGCGATTCGTGACATGGACGTGGCAGCGGCCGTGATCGGCATCCGCCCCATGTATGCCAAGCTCAGCGCATTTGCTGTGAGCAGCTTTATCGTGGGCGTTGCCGGGGTTTTGTGGGGCTTTGTGCACCTGGGATCCTGGGAGCCGCTGGCCTTTGACATCAACCGATCCTTCCAGTTGCTGTTTATGGTGATCATTGGCGGCATGGGCTCCATCATGGGCAGCTTTTTTGGCGCAGCCTTTATCGTGACCCTGCCAATTTTCTTGAACCAGTTCCTGCCGGTGCTCGGCGGCTGGTTCGGTTTCAGCGTGTCCACTGCTCTCGTTTCTCACATGGAGTTCATGGTGTTTGGCGCCATGATCGTCTGGTTTTTGATTGTCGAGCCCCATGGCCTGGCCAGGCTGTGGAGCGTTGGCAAGCAAAAGCTTCGGCTCTGGCCCTTCCCGCACTGAGTTTTTCTGAGCCCACAGGTTTTTTTCGCGCGTCTTTGCTTCAATTCACTTTAAAAGGAGATCAACTATGAAGCCTCGTCAACTTGTTTTATCCGGCGCACTTGCCGCCATGGCCATTACCGGAATGGCTATCAGCACCTCTGCAATTGCCGCTGAGCAGTTTTTTCCGCTGCTGGTCTACCGCACCGGTCCTTATGCACCGAATGGTGTGCCGTTTGCGAATGGCATCTCAGACTACCTCAAGCTGGTTAATGCCCGCGGTGGTATCAACGGTGTCAAGATCAGCATGGAGGAGTGTGAGACCGGCTATGCCACTGACCGTGGTGTGGAGTGCTACGAGCGCCTGAAGGGCAAAAACGGCGGTGCCACGGTGTTCCAGCCGCTGTCCACGGGCATCACTTTTGCCTTGACCGAAAAAGCGCCTGGCGACAAGATTCCTTTGATGACTTTAGGCTACGGCCGCAGTGAATCGGCTGACGGCGGGGTGTTTAAGTGGAACTTTCCGCTGACCGGCACCTATTGGACGGCTGTTGACGTGCTGGTGCAGCACGTTGGCAATAAGGCTGGCGGCATGAAAAACCTTAAGGGCAAGAAGATCGGTCTGGTCTACCACGACAGTCCTTATGGCAAGGAAGCGATTCCGATGCTTGAGGCCCGCGCTGCTGAGAACGGGTTTTCTGTGGAGCTCTTACCAGTGGCCCACCCAGGCGTGGAGCAAAAAGCCACGTGGCTGAAGATTCGCCAGAGCCGTCCCGACTACGTGTTTGTGTGGGGATGGGGTGTGATGAACTCAACGTCCATCAAGGAAGCGGTCGCCACCGGCTATCCGCGCGAGAAGATGTATGGTGTGTGGTGGTCCGGGGCTGAGCCCGATGTGACGCCTGCTGGCGCTGGCGCCAAGGGCTACAACGCTTTGGTGACGTCGGCTACTGGCCAAGGAAGTGCCGTGGTTAAAGATATTCTGGCCAAAGTGCACGACAAAGGCCAGGGCACTGGTCCACGTGAAGACGTTGGTCAGGTTCTTTACATGCGTGGGGTGACCTCTGGCATGCTGGCTGTCGAGGCGGTTCGGGCGGCCCAGGCGCGTTTTGGTAAGGGCAAGGTGGTCACTGGCGAGCAGATGCGCTGGGGTCTCGAGAACCTGAACGTCACGCAGGCCACCATCGAACAGCTTGGCTTCAAGGATGTCGTCTTGCCGTTGAGCACCAGCTGCAAAGACCACATGGGTGGCGCATCAGCCAAGGTGCATACCTGGGATGGCAGCAAGTTTGTGCTCGCCTCTGACTGGTTGAATCCTG
Source organism: Comamonadaceae bacterium (assembly GCA_038145425.1). Taxonomy (GTDB): domain Bacteria; phylum Pseudomonadota; class Gammaproteobacteria; order Burkholderiales; family Burkholderiaceae_C; genus Rhodoferax. Next base: position 16,605 of record JAYQPP010000036.1, read on the forward strand.
ACATGCAGTTGATCAACCCGTTGGTCAAGGCTGCAGCAGACAAATACGCGTCTGAAAAGAAGATCGCTCGTCGCGACGCCAAGGACTGCCAGTCCTGATGCGGGCTGGCCAAAGGGCGGGCTCTGGCCGCGCCCTTTGGCTGCCTCTCGTCGACGCTGTTGACGGCGCTTGTCGTCGTCAATTGACAGCGCATCACGGTGCGCTCTCAATTGGCTTTTCGTGCAGGAATATGCAATGAGTGAATCCAGCAATATTGTTCTCAATGTCAACGGCATTGAGGTCATCTACAACCACGTGATCCTGGTGCTCAAAGGTGTGTCCTTGCAAGTTCCGCAGGGGCGTATCGTGACCATTCTGGGCGGCAATGGTGCGGGCAAGACGACGACCTTGCGTGCTGTGTCGAACTTGCTCAAGGGCGAGCGCGGCGAAGTGACCAAAGGCTCGATTGAGTTGCGCGGCGAGCGCATCGAGAACCTGACGCCTGCTGACCTGGTGCAGCGTGGCGTGGTGCAGGTGATGGAAGGACGGCACTGCTTTGCCCACCTCACCATCGAGGAAAACCTGCTCACTGGCGCCTACACGCGCAAGGACAAGGGGGAAGTGGCGGCCAACCTCGAGAAGGTCTACAACTACTTTCCGCGCTTGAAGATGCGGCGCACCTCGCAGGCGGCTTACACCTCGGGCGGGGAGCAGCAGATGTGTGCAATCGGCCGCGCGTTGATGGCCAATCCCAGCATGGTGCTGCTCGATGAGCCCTCCATGGGCCTGGCGCCGCAAATCGTGGAAGAGGTCTTTGAGATCGTCAAGGACCTCAACACCAAGGAGAAAGTCACTTTTTTGCTGGCCGAGCAAAACACCAACATGGCGCTCAAGTACGCGGACTACGGCTACATCATGGAGTCGGGTCGGGTGGTGATGGATGGTGCGGCCAAGGACCTGGCCAACAACGAGGACGTGAAAGAGTTTTACCTTGGTGTGGGTGGTGGCGAGCGCAAGAGCTTCAAAGATGTCAAGAGCTACAAGCGCCGCAAGCGCTGGCTGGCCTGATGGCAAAGCCCGTAGCCTGAGGATGGCGATGGACAAACGTTCGGTACGCGGCGAGTTTTTGGATGGACTGGAGAGCAGGGATCCGACCCTGCGCGAGGTCGAGCTCATGTCGCGTTTGCCGGCCTGTGTGGCGCATGCCCAGGAGGCATCGGCTGCGTACCGGGACATCTTGCAAGAGGTGGAACCCCGCGAGGTCATCAGCCGCGACGCGCTCGCGCGGCTGCCGGTGACGCGCAAGCATTCTTTGGTGTCTTTGCAGGCCGACAGCCGGCGCCGGGGCGCTGGTCCCTTCGGAGGGCTGGCCACTGCCAACTATGGCCCATCCATGCCCCATGTGTTTGCCAGCCCCGGCCCGATTTATGAGCCCGGCGGGCGTGCCCGAGACTACTGGCGAATGGCGCGCCCGATTTTTGCTGCAGGCTTTCGCGCCGGGGATTTGATTCACAACAGCTTTAGCTATCACTTTGTGCCCGCTGGCTCGATGATGGAAGGCGGCGCCTTGGCCCTGGGTTGCAGCGTGTTTGCAGCAGGCACCGGACAAACCGAGCAGCAGGTGCAGGCCATGGCGGACTTGCAACCCGCCGGCTATATCGGGACGCCGAGTTTCCTGAAGATCATTCTGGAAAAGGCACAAGACCTTGGGATTCGCCTGCCGAGCGTGCGTAAGGCCTTGTTCAGCGGTGAGGCGTTCCCGCCGAGCCTGCGCGACTGGTTTATCGAACGCGGCGTGCAGGGCTATCAATGCTATGCAACCGCGGATGTGGGCTCGATTGCGTACGAGACCACGGCCCGGGAGGGCTTGGTGGTTGACGAAGAGGCAATTGTCGAAATCGTCAGGCCAGGCACTGGCGACCCTGTTGCCGAGGGTGAGGTCGGTGAGTTGGTGGTGACGACCTTGAACCCCTTGTACCCCATGATTCGTTTTGGCACCGGCGACCTGTCAGCTGTGCTGCCTGGTCCGTGCCCGACGGGTCGAACCAATATGCGCATCAAGGGCTGGATGGGTCGTGCCGACCAGACTACCAAGGTCAGGGGCATGTTCGTTCATCCCGAGCAGGTGGATCAAATTATTCGGCGTTTTCCCGAGGTGATTCGGGCGCGTCTGGTGGTCAGCGGCGAAATGGCCAACGACGTCATGGTTTTGCAGGTAGAGGCTGGCGGTGACGCAGCGCCTGCCCTGGGGGAAAAAATTGCCCAGGCGATCCGTGAGGTCACCAAATTACGTGGTGATGTGCTCTGGCTCAAACCGGGCTCTTTGCCCAACGACGGCAAGGTGATCGAGGACGCGCGCAGTTACAAATAAGCGCAGTGGCCCTTGGGCCTGATCGTGTGTCGATGGCCGCCCTTGGTGGCCATTTTTTGTGCAGTGCGTCTTTGTTGGTTGCGCAGTGCTTCAGACGTTCCAGACAATCGATTCGTCTTCACGCATGGCTCGTTGAATCATGTTTTTGAGCGGCGTGGCGCGATGCCGCAAGGCCAGACCCTCGAACCTGGGCGGCGCGACACCCTGCGCCCTGGCCTCGGCCTCAAGCCTGGCGCGCGACTGTTCCTCTGAGGCGATGGCCTGGTCCAGGTCTGTGAGGGCCTGGGCCATGTGCTCCGGTAACAATATGCCTGCGCCGCCAGGGTCATCGGTGCGATGCTTGCCGATGATCTGTAGCAGTTGCTGGCCATGGGGCTGTAGCATGATCACATCGCCACAGGCTTTGGACTTGAATCTGTACAACATGGTGATGGACTGATGTGAATCATCCTTTGTTCGTGGGCCAAACCCTCTGGCAATGCCGCGCTGTCGCCGCGGTCGCATCGGCGACCCGGGGGCGCTGCGGCTATCCCGGGATGCGCGTTGTATTGTCGCTGTTGCTGGTAGCGACGCTTGGCGCCTGCGCCGAGGCATCGTACTACCTGCAGTCGGTCAAGGGCCATGCGCAGATGGTGCTCGCCAGCGAGCCCATTGAGCGCATGCTGCGCTCTGGCGACATCAGCCCCGCGCTGCGCCAGCGCCTGGTGGTGGCGCAACAGTTGCGGCGCTTCGCCAGTGAAGAGCTGGGTCTGCCGGACAACGCCAGTTACCAGCGCTATGCAGACCTGGGTCGATCCCATGTGGTTTGGAACGTGGTGGCTGCGCCGGCGTATTCGCTGCAACTAAAGAGCTGGTGTTTTCCGGTGATGGGTTGCGTGACGTACCGGGGGTATTTTGAGCAGGCCGCTGCGCAGCAGGTGGCCGCTGATTTGGCGGCGCAGGGCTACGAGGTTGAGGTCTACGGGGTGCCGGCGTATTCCACACTGGGCTGGCTTAATTGGTTGGGCGGGGATCCTTTGCTCAACACCTGGGCCTTTTACTCTGATGCTGAGCTGGCACGGCTGATGTTTCACGAGCTGGCGCATCAGGTGCTGTACGTGGGTTCAGATACGGTCTTTGATGAGTCTTTTGCGACAGCGGTTGCGCGCCTGGGCACCTTGCACTGGCTTCAAACGAGCGCAGATGCGCGACAGCAGGCGCAATTTCGCGACGATGAAGCGCGCAGAGCGTCCTTTAAGGCTTTGACGCGACAATTTCGCAAGCAGCTGCGGCAGTTCTATGACAGCGCAGAAAAACCAGGTGGCGATGCCACGCAAAGGGCTGCGCGCAAGCTGCAATTGTTCCAGACCTTTCGGCGCGACTACGCCGCTTTGAAGTCGAGCTGGGGCGGCTATGACGGCTACGACGACTGGGTTGCGCGCGCCAACAATGCCAGTTTGGGCGCTCAGGCCGCCTATGACGACTTGGTGGCTGGCTTTGAGGCCTTATTCAAACAGCTCGGCGGGCGATGGCCAGATTTTTTTAAAGCCGCGCAGGCCCTGGCTGCCTTGCCTAAAGAAGCGCGCGCACAAGCCCTGCAGGAACACGCCGCTCGGGCCGCATCAGGCTCCTGAAGCCGGGCAGCACAGAACCCTAAGGCCCGCGATGCAGTCCAGTGGCTTCGTTGTCGATCAAGTTTTTTGCAGCGATTGCACCAAATCGATGTAGCTTTTCATGGCGGCTTCCGGTGCGGTGCCTTTGAGGGCATTCCAGGCTTCCCACTTGGCACGGCCAACCATGTCGCTGAAACCGGGTCTGTCCGTGCTGTTATCACCCAGGCTGCCTTGTTTGTACAAAGCGTAGAGCCTGAGTAAGGTCATGTTGTCGGGCCGTTCGGCAAGTTGCTGGACGTCGGCGCTCGCCTGGGCAAATGCTGTTTTGAGGTCGCTCATGATTAAAGTCGGGCACGTTAAGTGGTGCCGAGGATTTGTATGGTCTTGATGTTAATGCAGCATGGGCAGACGGCTTCATTGTTGGGTTTTTCGACAAATCGGTTTTGACCAAGCATCATATGTCCGACTGATATTTATATTTAAATACATATTTATTTAAACTTATTGAATCATTATTCTTTGTGATATAGAATTCGCCGCGCGCTCTAAACGCGATGTATATTAAATAATCAACACCTCTTTCTTTTGATCGGAGATTTGAAATGACCACTTTGGCTGATATTCAAAAACAAATTGCTCAACTGCAGCAGCAGGCTGAAGATATCAAGGCGAACGAGCATTCCAAGCATGTCCAGGAAATTTTGGACAAGATGGCTGCTTATGGCCTGAGCGTGTCGGATCTGCAGGGCCGCAAGTCTGGTGGCCGCAAGAAGGCTGCGCGCTCGGCTAACCCGGCGCCCGTCAAATTCAAGGGGCCCAATGGCGAAACCTGGAGCGGTCGTGGTCTGATGCCGCGTTGGTTGTCTACGCTGGTCA
>JAYQPP010000037.1:0-20482 GCA_038145425.1 Comamonadaceae bacterium
GGAGAGCGTGACGGTGTAGCGGATCGAGCCGCCGTCTTCGCCTGTGGTTGTGGTGGCCGTCAGCGTGGCCGTGACCAAATCGCTGTCGTCGGTGATGGCGGTGCTGACGGTGGCCGTGTTGATGGCCAGGTTCTCAAACTCTGTATCGCCCGACTTGCTGGCAATGCTGTTGGTGATGGCGTCGGTCTCATTGAAGACGTCGTCACGGCTCACAGGCACATCCACATAGCCGCTGGCCGAGTCAGCTGCAATGGTGACCATCTCACCGTTGGTCAGCGTGAAGCTGACACCGTTGTGGCCGGTGACAGACAAACCATCGGCGTTGGAGAGCGTGACGGTGTAGCGGATCGAGCCGCCGTCTTCGCCTGTGGTTGTGGTGGCCGTCAGCGTGGCCGTGACCAGGTCCGCGGTATCAGCCAGGGTCTCGCCCAGGGCATTGTTGGTCAGGTCGAGCTTCTCGTAGTTGCTAGCACCGTCGGCGTCCGATGCCGCAAAGTTGCTGGCCACACCCACCGTGTCGGTGTCTTTGAAAACATCCGGCTCGCTGTAGGCGATCGTGGTGATGCCCGTGGTCTTGCCGGCCTCAACCGTGATGCTACGCTGCACGCCGTCCACGTCGAAGGTGAAGATCTCGTTGACCGTCGGGGCCGTGCCAAGGGTGACGGTGTAGGTCACGGTGGCACCGTCTTCATTGCCGCTGATGGCCGAGCTCAGGGTGGCCGTCACTGGATCTACGGTATCGGCTATTTGCGCGGTGGCAGAGGCCGTTGCGATATCGAGCTGCTCAAAATTGCCGCCCGAGGCTGAGGTGATGGTCGCTGTCAGGCTGCTGGCGTCTTTGTAGACGTCGCTGTCTTGGGTGCTGATGACCAGGGTGCCGGTGCTGGCGCCGTCTGCGATGGTGATGTTGCCCAGATCGGTGACCACCGTGGTCACGCCCTGGGAGAGATGGCTCAAGGTGGCGGTGAAAGTGACTGTTGCATCGTCTTCGGTGACATCACTGGTGCTCAGGGATACGGTGGTTGGATCGTTATCGTCGACCACAGTGATTAAAGTCGACTGGTCAATGTTGATGGTGCTGAACCCACCGCCTGTAGCGCCGGTGACTGAAACGTCAACGGTCTCCTCGCCTTGTGCGTAGTCTTCGTCTGGGCGAACGGTTACTTCGGTAACGGCGCTGGTTTGGCCAACTGGCACGATTACGGTGTTGCCATTGCTAAGGGTTAGCGCCAGGTCAGAGCCTGTGGGTGGGTTATCAAGTTGCACCAACACGCCAACACGGGTGCCTTCGGTGACGTTGGTGCCATCCAGGTAGACGTAGGTGCCGTCTGGGTTGGTGAGTGGTGTGCCATCTTCGCCCAGTTCCACATAACGCAGGGTCACATTGGCCACGTTGGTTTCTTCCGCCGGCAGCGACGAACTGGTGTCAATTTCAGGCGTGGGCGATGGGTTGAAGGCGTACTGGAAGCTCAGGGGGTCGGTGCCCTCGGTGATGCGCAGCAACTGCACAAACGAGCTGCCGCTGCCGTCTCCACCGGTGGCGCCCAGGCCAGCAGCGGTGGCATCCAGGTTTTCAAGCAGGTCGCCGTCGGCGTTGAGGGCGTCAATCACCGTGTCGGCGGTGGCTGCGGGCTCGGCCAGGGCCGCGGTTTGCGCGCTGGGGCGGCCTTCGGTGTCGGCCACGTTTTCATCGAGCCGGATGGTCTGGTTGGGGGCCACGGCCAGGGCCTGACCGTCTTCCATCATGAGTTCAACGCGGACATCACCAACTGTTTGGATGGTTTCGCCCTTTTGCAGCTCGTCGCCAACCTTCAAGAGGCGGCGCGCGCCGTTTTCGGCGACTGCAAAAACGGAACCGTTACCGGTGATGGAAGCGACGGTAGAAAAAGCGGCCATGATGTTCTCCAGTTAAATCGCTGAAACTTCCACCGGTTCTGCAGACCTTGCAGGGTCCGGCGGCAATTTGATAACTGAAGAGTACGCCCCTGGCCTGAGGGTGCCTATTGGACTTTGGTCCAATTTTTGGGTTTTTTTGGCACTTTTTTGCCCGGGCTGCTCAGGCCCGGGGTAGGGGGTGGGGCCGGGTGGCTGAGTGCGGGCGGATGCGCGTCGCCTGGCTCGGTGTAAGCAAATAGTTTATACTTTGTTTAAACAGAGGGGTTCACATGGCGCAAGCAATTTTGTCTGTCAAACACTGGGGTAATAACCTGGGGGTGCGTTTGCCACAGGCAGTGGCTCGTGAGGCCCGGTTGCATGCCGACCAGCAGGTGCGCGTGTCGGTTGAAGACGGACGGGTGCTTATTGAGCCCTTACCGACAGAGACACCTTCTCTGGAAGACCGGCTCAAACGCTTCGATCCTGCCCGGCACGGCGGCGAGGTGATGGCCGTAGCGCCCGTTGGTGCTGAAAAATGGTGACGCGTCGAGCGCCTTCTGTCTGGGTGCCTGATCGTCAAGACATCATCTGGATCGACTGCAAGCCGCAGGCAGGCCAAGAGATGCGGGACATTCATCCATTTTTGGTTTTGTCGCCGCGCCGTTTCAATGATCGCACGTCTTTGGTGATTGGGTTGCCCATGTCGACTGCCGATTACAACGCTGACAACCCGTTTGCCGTGGTTGCAGGTCCGGCCAAGACGGGGAAAACCAGTTACGTGTTGTGCCACCAACCCAAGTCGTTTGATTGGCGCGCACGGCAGGCCAGCGCACACCCCATGAAGCAGCTTGCAAGCGACGCCTTCGCAGAGGTGCGCGTCGTGCTGAATCAAATCATGGCATTGGCTTAACGCCGGCTTGCCGGGTCTGGGCGGTATCGGTCGCGCTGGCGGAGGCCCGTTGGCAGCTTAGGCCAAGCCCGATGCTTTCTACCTGACCAGGCCGAGCGTTCTGCCAAGCTGTCGCGGCGTCGTTTGCGCGGCAGTAATTTGGCTTTGGCTATTTCTTATCAGCAGGCTTGCCGGGTTTGAGGCCTTCGTCAAAGTTCAGGCCGATCTCGTCACCCAGTTTTTTCAGCGCAGGCAGCTGCACGGCCATGCCTAAAACCGCATCAAGTGCTTGATTGACAGGGCTTTTTTGGCCCTCTACACCGGTGCCAGCCGGCCCAAAGCCGTTGAGCTGGTTGATGCGGATGGACTCGATCTTTTCGGCGGGTTTGACCATCTCGGACACCACCTTGGGCAGCGATTCAATCTTGGCCAACTCAACCTGGCGGCCGCTGGCCACCTCATTGAGGGCGTTTTCGGCCTGAATATGGGCTTTACGCCCTTCGGCCTGGGCCAGCATGCGCTTGTGCTCGGACTCGGTGCGCAGCGCGGCCTCGGCGGCGGCAGCCTGGGCGGCAATCTTGACCGACTCCGAGCGCTTGTTGGCGACCGTTACTTCGGTTTCAGCAGAGCGGGTTTGGCGCACCGCAGCGGCTTCGGCCTCTTGAGCGGCGGCAATCAGGGCCACGGCTTTGCGGCGTTCGGCCTCGGCCAGGGCCTTGGCGGTGTTGACCGCTTCGCTGGCCTTGACCATGTCGGCGCGCGAGCTTTCTGCCTGCGCTTTGGCCTTGTGTTCTTCCTGGTCTTGCTTGGCAATGGCGATCTGGCGCGACTGCTGCGACAGGTCGATGGCCTTCTTCTGGTCAATTTCGGCCTGCTGAATGGCGCGCTCGCGGTTCAGGTCGGCCACGCGAATTTGCTCTTCGAGCGAAATTTTGGCCAGCGAGACCGAGAGTTCGCTTTCAACTTTGTGCCGGGCTACCTCGGCCACCTGCGCGGCTTTGAGGGTTTCGATTTGCTGCACCTGGGCAATCTGAGCGCTTTGCTCGTCCAGATCAATTTGCAGTTTCAGGCGCGATGCTTCCATGGCCGAGCGGCGCACCGCCACATCAGCCCCGGCGTCAATTTCGGCGCGTTCTTTTTTGCTTTTGGCAATGACTTCGGCCAGCTTGCGCATGCCCACCGCGTTGAAGGCATTGTTTTCGTCCAGCGTTTTGAAGGGGGTCTGGTCGAGCGCGGTGAGTGACACCGAGTCCAGATCCAGCCCGTTGCGCGACAGGGGCTCGAGCAGGGCGTCGCGCACCTCGCTGACAAACTTGCCGCGGTTTTCGTGCAGGTCGTCCATGGAAAAGCGTGCCGCTACCGCGCGCATGGCATCGACCAGCTTGCCCTCGATCAGGTCTTGCAGCTTGCCGGTGTCAAAGGTGCGCGAACCCAGGGTTTGTGCGGCCAGCGAGATGCCTTCTTCAGTGGGCGTGACCGACAGGTAAAACTCGGCGCTCACGTCCACACGCAGGCGGTCGTTGGTAATCAGCGATTCTTCCGCGCGGCGCACCACTTCCAGGCGGATCGACTGCATGTTGATGCGCGAGACCTGGTGAAACCAAGAAAAGTTGAAGGCCCCGCCGTCAATGACCACCTTGCGGCCCCCCACGCCGGTGCGCACAAAGCTCACCTCGCGCGTGGCGCGCTCGTAAAACTTGGCCAGGATCGCGGCCACCACAAGGGCTACGACGATGAGAACAATGATCCATATGAGTAAGTCAATCATGTCAACCACCTTTAAACCGATAAGCCATTTGATTCACACGCCAGGTGCGACGCCATGCCGCCGTCAACTGCGATATTGGTGCCCCGAATCCAGCCACTGCCGTCTGACAGCAGGAAGACCACGGTTGGGGCAATGTCTTCTGGACGGCCGGGCCTGTCCATGATTTTTGCGTCCTGCGCGGCGCGCTCGCCCAGGGTTTGCAAAAAGTCGTTCAGTATGGGCGTGTCCACCGGGCCGGGGCTCACGCTGTTCATGCGAATGCCGCGCTCGCGCCAGGTCCAGCGGTTTTTAAGCGTCCAGGCAATCAGCGCCTCTTTGCTGAAGAAATAGCTGCGCCCACCGGCATCGCCCGCGTCGTGCGTGTTAACGAAATCATCAATGTCGGCGAAGTCCAGGTTTTCAGATTCGAGGATCGAGCTCACCCGATCAGGCCAGCCCATGCCCGCCAGCGACGCCAGGTTGACGATGCTCGCACCGTCTTCCAGTTTGGGAATGAGCCCCAGAGTGAGCGCTTTGAGGCCCACTAGGTTGACGGCCAGCACCTTGGCTGCGGGGTAAGTGGGCGGCAGGCCGGCAATGTTGGCCAGCCCGTCAATGCCGCGTGGCAGCACGCGCACCAGTTCTGCAATGGCTTGCGGGTCTGACAGGTCGGCCTTGTAGAGCTCATCCACATGGTCGTGCGTCATGTTGATGTCCACGCCCAGCACGCGCGCACCGTGCTGCTTGGCCAGGCGCGCGACTTCCTGGCCAATGCCCGAGGCGCAGCCGGTGACAACGATTGTTTTGCCTTTAAGCACCTGTGCCTCCCTTAAAACTGCGGCGGGTAAGGCCGCCCGCCGCGATCCAGCGTGATCCAGCGGGTTTCGGTAAAGGTTTCGTGCGACCAGCGCCCACCGTGGCGGCCCAGGCCCGAGGCCTTGGCACCGCCAAAGGGTACATGCGGCTCGTCGTTGACGCTGCTGCAGTTGATGTGGCACATGCCGGTTTCGAGCCGGTTGGCAATGGCCAGGCCGCGCGATTCGTCGGCGGTGATCACACCACTTGAGAGGCCGTATTCGGTGTCGTTGGCAATAGCGATGGCCTGTTCGTCGTTGGCAAAGGGGATGACGGGCACCACCGGGCCAAAGGTTTCGTCACGGTAGACCTTCATGTCGCGCGTCACGTTGAGCAAGATGGTCGGCTCGACATAACGGCCGTTCACACCGCCACCCAGGGCAATTTTGGCGCCCTTGGCCAGTGCGTCTTCAATTTGCTCTTTGACACGGGCGGCCTGTTTGTCGTTGATGAGGGGACCAATGATGCTGCCGGGGTCTTTGGACGGGTCGCCAACCTTGAGCTTGCTGGCTCGCTCGACGAAGCCTTTCAGGAAGGTATCGAAGATGTTCTGATGAACCAGCACTTTTTCAACCGACATGCAAATCTGGCCCTGGTGCATAAAGCTGCCAAAGTTGGCGGCCTTGAGCGCGCGGTCCATGTCGGCATCCTCGCAGACGATGAGTGAATCTTTGCCGCCGAGTTCGACGCAGGCTTTCTTCAGGTGGGCACCAGCACGCGCGGCGATCACCCGGCCTACCGCAGTGCTGCCGGTAAAGGTAATGCCCTTGATGGCAGGGTGGTCGATCAGTTCGTCGCCGATAGGCTGAACCCGTTCGCGCGAGCAGGTGATCACGTTCAAGACGCCGGCGGGCACACCCGCTTCTTCAAACACCTCGGCAAAGAACAGGCCGCCGGTGTAAGGCGTTTCTTCGGAGGGCTTGAGCACCACGGTATTGCCAGCGGCGAGCGCAAACGCAATGCCGCGGGCGGTCAGCAGGGTGGGAAAGTTCCAGGGGCTGATGCAGGTGATGACACCCATGGGCCGGCGCACCGCCAGCGAAAACTTGCCGTTTTCCGAGGGCAGTACCTCGCCGATGGCGGCGTAATTGCTAGCGGCTGCTGCATGAAACACCTCGGGCACATAGCCTGACTCAAACATGCCCTTGCCGATCCAGCCGCCGCCTTCAAAACGCAAGGCTTCGACCAGGTCGTTCTTGCGCCGCTCGATCACCTCGGCGATTTTGATCATGTAATGCGATCGCTTCTGAAAGGGCAGGGCAGCCCACGTGGGAAAACTGTCTTGCGCCGCCTGAATGGCCATGGCGGTCTCAGTCAGCGAGGCGTTGGGCACGGTGGCCCAGACCGAACCGTCTGAGGGGTTGAGGTCGTCAAACTGGGTGGGGGTGGAGACCCATTGCCCACCAATGTACAGACCCTTGAAGGTTTTGGACATGACTACTCCTTGACCAGATCGCCGCTTGCGTTGCGTCGAAAAATTTCAACCGTGGGTTTGCGCCAGATTTCAACTTTTGCCGATGGCTTTGTTGTACCCGAAAAAGCCGGGGTGCTAGGTGCGAGCACAGGCTGGCTGACGCTCGAGGGCCGTCGGGTGCTCTCCAGTGCTCGTTGCACCACAGCGTCAATGCTGCTGTCGATGTCGGCAGTCTCCGCGCGGCTGAGCTGAACGCGCGCTGCGCTGACCGGTGCGGCCGGTAGGCTGGGCAGGGAAGCGGGCATGGCCTGGGTGCGAAGCGAGCGTGTTGAGGCCACGCGTACCAGTTCGTCAATCGGTATGTGCAGCGCGCTGGGCTCGGCGTGTTGCACGCTGCTGGCTGCGTGAGGCAAGGCGCTGGCCACCAGCGAGGGCCCTGCTGCCGGCGGTGCAGGCTTGTTGGCGACAGGGCTGTCATCAGCGGCGTGCGCGCCGAGGTAGCTTTCCTGAATGTTTTTGTCTTGCAACATGGCTGCTGCCTCGTAGGACGCGGACATATGGCCGGTCTCGATCAGGTAGCCGCGGTTTGCCACTGAGAGGCTCATGCGGGCGTTTTGCTCCACCAGCAGCACACCAATGCCCGAGTCGGCAATCTTGCGCAGGGTCCTGAACACCTCTTGCGAAAGCAGGGGCGACAAGCCCAAGGATGGCTCGTCGAGCATAAGGACTTGCGGCCGCGACATCATGGCCCGTCCAATGGCCACCATTTGCTGCTCGCCACCGCTCATGGTTCTGACCACCTGGTCCTGGCGTTCGCGCAGGCGCGGAAAGAGCGTAAAAACTTCAGTCAGGCGTTGTGCTTCGCCTTCTCGGGCGCGCTTGGCAAAGGCGCCAAGCAAAAGGTTTTCGCGCACCGAGAGCTCGCCAAAAATTCCGCGGCCTTCAGGCACCAGGGCCAGGCCAGCTTCGACCAGCGCATGCGCCGATGCGCCAGCCATGGGCATGCCGCCCACAGAAATCAGGGCACCCGGGCTACAGGCGACCATGCCGCTGATCGCTTTGAGCAGCGTGGTTTTGCCCGCGCCATTGGCACCCAGAATCACCACGATTTCGCCGGCGTGCACTTCGAGCGCCGCTTCCACCACCGCCTGATGCCGTCCGTACGAGACCGACACATGGCTGGCCTGCAGCAATGCGTTGTGCGGTTTGCTCGCGGCTTTAGGCATGGCTGGTGTCTCCGAGGTAAGCGTCAATCACCTCCGGAATATTCAAAACGGTTTGCGTGGCGCCGTCCGCAATGACCTTGCCGGCGTTCATGACCACGCAGGTGTCGCACAGGCTGCGAATCGCTTCCATGATGTGTTCTACCAGAATAATCGTCGTGCCTTCTTGGCCGATCGAGCGGATGAGCTCAATGCCTTCGCGCAGTTCGCTCGCCGTCAGGCCCGAGAGCCACTCGTCGAGCAAGAGCAGATCGGGCTCGGAAATCAGGGCGCGTGCCAGCTCCACACGTTTTTGGTCGATGTAGGTGAGCGCATCGAGCGGCTGGTCGCCACGTCCCTGCAGGCCGACGCGCCCCAGCATTTTTTCGGCGGCTTTTGCGGCCTCGCGACCCCACAGCGCTTTGTGGCTGAACACGATGCCGGCCATCACGCTTTCGATCGGCGACAGGCCGGCCAGGGGGCGCACCAGCTGAAAGGTGCGCGAGACGCCGCGCAGAAAAATGGTTCGCGGTGGCAGGCCTGAGATCAGGCGGTCCTGAAAGTAGATGTCGCCGGCGGTGGGCGTGAGCGCGCCAGAGACCAGGTTCATCATGGTGGTCTTGCCCGAGCCATTGGGCCCAATCAGGCCAAGGATCTGATGCTCATTGACCTTGAAGCTCACGTTGTCGACTGCAACCAGGCCGCCAAAGCGCTTGCTGACGTTGTTGACTTCGAGCACGCACTTAGTCATGGCGGCTCCGCGGTGCAAACCATTTTTCCAGCAGGCCGGCAATGCCGTGTGGAATGAAGTACACGATCACCAGGAAGGCCGCGCCCAGCAGCAAGACGGTTTGCGTTGGCGCCACGCGGGTGATCAGCTCCCAGAGCATGGTGAAGGGGATCACGCCGACGATCGGCCCCCACAATCGATGCACGCCGCCGAGCAGCGCCATGATGACCACTTGAAACGACAGGTCGGGCGAGAACACCATGCTCGGCTCGATGTAAGACAGTCGGGGTGCGAGGATGGCGCCAGTGAGTGATGCCACCACGCCAGAGAAGGTGAACAACAAAATCTTGGCGCGTGCCGAGTGAATGCCGACATGCGAGGCCACGGTTTCGTCGCCACCGATCACCCGAAGGGCAAAGCCTAGGCGCGACTGTTTGAGCCACAGCCCGAAGAGCGCCACGATCGCTCCGAGTGCCAGCAGTTCCCAGAAGATGTGCTTGTCCTGGATGCTGGTGAGCACGTACACGCCGCGGCTGCCGGTGAGGTTGTTTTGAATCCAGGTGATGACCTGGCGAATGAACTCGGCCAGGCCCAGGGTAAAGATCACAAAGTAAACGCCCGACAGGCGCAAAGTGGCCCAGCCCACCAGGATGGCCAGCACAGCCCCAAGTACGGCGGCGGCCAGCAGCAAAAGCGGGTACCACACGGTTTCGATGCCCATGCCCACGGTGTAGGCGCCGAGCCCGTAAAACGCGGCAGTGGCCAGCGAGATGTAGTGGGTGGGCCCTGAAAACAGTGACCAGGACGTGGCCAGCACGCCGTAGGTCAGCATGGCAATGCCCAGGGTGAGCCAGTAAGGCTGGTTCATGAAGGGCAGCCACGCCAGCGCGATGAACACCGCCAGGCCAATAGCCCATTTGAGCGCGGTCTTCTGGCTCATGTGCGGGTTCCAAACAAGCCCTCAGGCTTGACCAGCAGCACCACGACGAACAGCAAATACGCGGCAGCCAGGGTCAGGCCAGGGTCCACCCAGGTGGCGATCACGCTTTCGGTCAGGCCAAGCAGCAGGGCGGCAACAATGGCGCCGCGCAGATTGCCCACCCCGCCCATGATGACGATGATCAGGGCTTTAATGGTGAACACCACGCCGACCGACGCATCCAGCGTGAGAAAGGTTGACAGCACCACGCCGCCAGCAGCGCTGATGGCGCCGCCCGTGGCGAAGGCGATCAGGCTGAGTTTTTGCACGTCGATGGCGACAAGCTTGGCGCTCGAGGGGTTGAGCGCGAGTGCGCGCATGGCCATGCCGGTGCGCGAGCGCACCATCCAGAAATACAACGCCACGCAAAAAAGCGCGGCCACGCCCGCAGCCAGCAAGCGGTTCAGACCAAAGGCGCTGCCCATAATCATCACCGGCTCGGCGAGAAAAGAGTAATTGAAGAACTCGCCGCCAAAAGCCATGCGCATCAGGCCGATGGCCACAAAGCTCATGCCGAAGGTGGCCAGAATGCTGTCCACTTCCAAGGCGCCCCTGGACTTGGCGCGCTTGATCAAAGGGGTCAGGAGAAACTGGTAGATCAGCCAGTTCACCACAAAGCCGAAAGGCACGGCCAGCGCAAAGCCCCACATCGGCGAGATCTTGTGCGCGGTAAAGCTCCAGAAGGCGGCAAAGCCGCCGACCACGATCCACTCACCGGCGGCCAGGTTCATGATGCGCGCCACGCCGTACTGCAGCGTCAGGCCCAGGGCCATCAGGCAATAGGTGGCACCCAGCAAGAGGCCGATGATGAGTGTGTCCATGCTAAAGAGCTGTTCGCGAAACAAAAAGAGTCGATAAACGACTCTTTTTGCTCTGCTACGAAGAGAGGATTGACCGCTTTACCAGCCAGATTTCAGCTTGACAGGCTTCTCACCGCTCTTGCCGGTAGAGGCGACGCCGACAAACTTGCCGCCTTGCCACTGGCCCACTGTCCAGAACTGTTCGATGACCTGATTTTTGAACTTCCAGTCACCCAGTACGGTCTTGAACGAGCCATTCTTGATCTGCTCGGTCACGGCCTTGCGGTCAGTGCTGCCTACGGCCTCGATGGCTTGCTCGAGCACTTGCAGGCTGGCGTAAGTCACCGGGCCAGCCCAGAAGTCGGCGCCAACGCCAGTCACTTTCTGATGCCGCTCGTAGTAACCGGCCATCTCGGGCGAGTCGACGTTGATGCCGCCAGCGCCAAGCACGTTTTCTGCACTGGCCTGGAACTTGCCGGCAAATGCGGGGAAGCAGGTCGCCACGGCGGTGTAGTAGGCCTTCACGTTCAAGCCTTCAATCTTGGCCAGCTCGGTCAGGCCAAAAGTGTCAGGCGGGTAGGACCAGGCGACAAATGCATCCGGGTTGGCGGCTTTCGCCCCCTTGACAACCGGTGCCAGGTCTTGCGTGCCCAGCGGGTAAGACTTGTCATACACCACCTCGAGGCCGGCTTTGGCAAAAATCGGACGCGCGGCCGCTGCCAGCTCAATACCGAAGGCGTCGGCCACGTTGACCATGGCCACCTTCTTGCCGATCTTGCCTTCCTTGACCATCTTGGACAGGATGTCAGCCACCGACTGCGCAAATGCAGTGGTCGTGCCCAGTGTGAAGAAGATGCCCGGGTAGCGCGCGGCCAGCTCTGCGGTCTTGTCGGTGATCGCGCTCACAGCGATTTGCGGATAGCCGTACTTGGCAAAAATCGGCGCCGAGGCGAGAACCAGACCGGTGCCATAGGGCGAGACGATGAAGTCCACCTTGTCCAGCGTGGCCAGGCGCTCGACGCCTTTGATGGTTTCGCCCGGATTGGTGCGGTCGTCATATTCAATAAGTTCGAGCGGGCGCTTGCTGCCGTCTTTCATTTTGAGACCGCCGCGACCATTGACGTCAGCAACCCACAGCTTGATCGATGGCCACTGCGTGACAGCGGCACCACCAGCCAGGCCACCGGTTTTGGGCGCGACTGCGCCGATCTTGATGGGATCAGCAGCCTGTGCCGAGCCAAGAGCCAAGGACAGGCCCAGGGACAAGGCCCCAAGCGTCATTGATCGACGAAGATTCATAGGAGGTCTCCAAAACATTTAGAAGTTTGCGGATCGTGGCTTCTATTGCCACCGGACGTTGACCGACCAGTCTATACGAATTTTTGGCTGGTGACCTGCGGATAAACCCGCACAGCCGGGGCGCCGCCCCGAGCCGACATTTCCGGGTGCGCCGGGTTCCTGCCGGTTGGGCGTGGGCCGTGCGGGCGGCTTAAATCAAGCCGGCTTCGTCGTCGCCAATGAGGTCCAGGCGGTTGGCCAGGTTGGCCCGGCTTTCTTTGCGCTGTAGCAATTTGGCCTGGGCTGGCTTGGGCAGGTCGGTGAACTGGATGACACCGCGGTCGATCAGCACGTCGATCAGGTCTTCGAGCACCCGCACCATGTCAGCATCCGACTGCAGGAGCTCGGCTGCCGGATCTCGGGTGGCTGCGTCATCGGGCAGCGGCTGCTGGTGGCTATTCATGTTCGCACCTTGGCGGGCTGCTCGCCCGAGAGCATAAGGGTGAGTTGCAGGCGGTCCCGAACGCCCAGTTTTTCAAAAGTTTTCCCAAGATGGGCCTTCACCGTTCGCTCTGAAATATGTAGCATATCGGCAACCTCCTTGTTTGAGTGGCCGCTGGCCACGGCTCGGGCAACCTCGGCCTCGCGCGCAGACAGTGCGGATAAAACCGATGCGTTGCCGACTGCTTTGGCGGCCTGTTTTTCCGGGCTGGCGCGCTGACTGAGCGCTGAAGCGGTTGCCTTGACCAAGCGTTGCAGCAGGTCGGGGCCCACCCACAGGCCACCATGTTCGATCACCAGGGCAACTTCTTGCAACAAGGCGGGCACCGCATGCGCATGTGTATAGCCGCGCGCGCCAGCTTCGAGCGCGACGAGTCCCTCCTGCGAAAGCGGGGTGTTGGACAACACGACCCAGCGTGCCGTGGCTTGAGCCTTTCGGATCGCCTCAACCTGGGCTTGCCACTGCGGATTGGTGCACAGCCAGATCAGGCTGTGCGCGGCATCGTGGCTTTTGAGCCAAGCCAGTAAAGCCGACTCGTCAAGCACACGGCCCTTGGGGAACGCAGCCTCCCAGCGCGCCGGCACTGACGGTGCCGAGGCTTGCAGGAAGATGTGGTCCAGGCCGCTCATCGTTCGGTCATGGCATTCGATTTGGCGCGAAGAACGGGTTTGAGCAAATAAGACAGGATGGTCTTTTTGCCAGTGAGGATGTCAACCTGTGCCACCATGCCCGGGATGATGGGCAGGTTGGGGCCCAGGCTGGTTTTTCGGGTGCGAACCCGCACGTGGTAGAAGGCATTGCCTTTGTCGTCGAGCACCGAGTCTGGGGAAATCTGGATCAGGTCGGCCTCGAGTCCGCCGTAGATGGCGTAGTCATAGGCGGTGAACTTGACAACGGCTTCCTGGCCTGGGTGCAGAAAAGCGATGTCGCGCGGCGTGATCTGAACTTCGAGCACCAGCGCGTCGTCGAGCGGCACGATCTCCAGCACCTCTTTGCCAGGCTGCACCACGCCCCCGACGGTGTTGACCAGCATGCGTTTGACCGTTCCGCGGACCGGCGACTTGATGTCAGCGTGTTTGACCTTGTCTGCCAGCGCCACACCACCTTCGGCCTGGCTGGCCAGCTTGCCCATGGTGTCAGACAGCTCACGGCTCATTTCATTGCGGCTGGTGAGCTGGACTTCTTCAATTTTGCGCGAGGCTTCCAGGATGGCGGACTGCACCCTTGCGATCTGGGCGATGGCTTGTTCGCGGTCGCCGCGCAGGCGGGTGACCTCGCGCTCCAGGCGCAGGACTTCGACTTCCGACACAGCGCCCGAGGCGATCATGGGTCGGGTGGCGTTAAGCTCGCGGGTGACCAGTTCCAGGCCGCGTTCGGCCTGCTCACGACGCGCGCGCACTTCGTTGAGTTCCTGGCGGCGCTGGGCCAGCTGGTTTTCGGCGATGTTGACCTGCGCCTGAATCTCGGCGGTGCGAGACGCGTAAAGCCGGGCCTCTTGGGCCACCACGTCGGGCACTTCTTTTTGCAGCTTGGCCGTGGGCCTGAACGGCGTGCCGCGTGTGAGCGCTTGCAGCCGCAGGATCTTGGCCTCAAGCGCCAGCTGGCTGATGCGACTTTCCTGCAGATTGGAGGTGAAACGGGTGGGGTCGATGCGCAGCAGCAACTGGCCTTCTGCGACCACGTCGCCTTCCTTGACATGAATTTTTTCAACCACGCCGCCGTCCACACTTTGCACGATTTGCACCTGGCGGGTGGGAATCACGCGGGCCTCGCCGCGGGTCACGGTGTCGATTTCCGCGTAGGCCGCCCAGACCGCAAGCACCACGATCAGCAGGGCAAGCAATCGCAGCAAGCGGCGCGCACGAAGTGGTTCTTGCTGCAATTGCGCCCAGTCGGCGTCGCTTTCCCAGTCCAGCGCAGACGATTCACTGGTGTTGACCTTGCCCATCAGCTTATCGGTCATGGGCTTGCTCACCTTCGCCATGCCGGTGGTGGCCTTGCCGATGGTGTCGAACGTTTTTTCGTTGAGCTCAGCCATCATGCAGCCTTTCCGATACGGCCCTGGCGCAAGGCGGTGACGACTTGCTCTTTGGGTCCATCCGCCACGATACGGCCACCATCCATCACGATGATGCGATCAGCCAGGTCCAGCAAAGACGTTCTGTGGCTGACGATGATCGTGGTCTTGGCCTGCGCAAAATCAGTCAGCCGGCGCTTGAGTTCTTCTTCGCTGCTGTGGTCCATCGACGAGGTGGGCTCATCCAGCAACAGGATAGGCGGGTCGTTGATAACCGCGCGGGCGACGGCAACGCCCTGGCGCTGCCCGCCCGAGAGGGATTCGCCACGTTCGCCGATCACCATGTCAAAGCCTTGCGGGTGCAAATTGACCAGACTGGTGAGGCCAGCGATTTCAGCGGCGCGAACCAGGTCCGCATCTTCAGCCATGGGTGCAGCCATGAGGATGTTGTCGCGCAAGCTGCCATAAAACAGCATGACGTCTTGCTGCACATAGCCCACCTGGCGCCTGAGCTCAGCGGGGTCGAGCTGGCGCAAATCAATGCCGTCGATCAGCACCGCGCCGCTGCTGGGGCGGTACAAGCCCATGATGAGCTTGTGCACCGTGGTCTTGCCCGAGCCGATGCGCCCCAGGATGGCGACCTTTTCGCCGGCCTTGATCTTGAAGCTGACGTTGCGCAGCGCAGCGGCTTGCTGGTTGGGGTAATTGAAGCTGACGTCTTTGAATTCGATGTCGCCTTGGAGCAGACCGCGACTGATGAAATTGGCGTCTTGCGGGCGCTCGATTTCCTGTTTCATGACCTCGTTGAGCGAGGTCAGGGCGGTTGCAGCCGTGTGGTACTGCACCATCAGGCCGGCGACCTGGCCGATCGGGGCCATGGCTCTGGAGGCCAGCATGGTGCAGGCGATCAGGCCGCCCATGGTGAGTTCTTTTTCGGTGATCAGATACACGCCCAAAATCAGAATCGATAGCGTGACCAGTTGCTGCACCATCATGGTGGTGTTGGTCGCACTGGCCGAGAGCAGGCGCAGCTGAATGCCGATACGTGCCAACAGGGCGGCACTTTTCTCCCACTTGCGTTGAATCGGCGATTCACCGCCAATGGCCTTGATGGTCTCAAAACCAACCAAGCCTTCGACCAGCGTGGCATTGCGCTGCGCGCCTGCCCGGTAGGTGGTTTCAGCCAGCTCGTGCATGCGCCCCTGAATCACCAGGGCAAACAGCAGCAGGATGACCGAGCCCACCACCAGCGGCAGCACCATGGGCGCGCCGATCCAGGCGATCACCACAAAAAAGATCAGCGCAAAGGGCAAGTCGATAAACGCCACCACCGTGGCCGAGCTGATGAAGTCCCGCACCGACTCAAAGGCACGCAGGTTGGACGCAAAAGAGCCCGCCGATACCGGGCGGTGCTCCATGCGGATACCCAGCACCCGCTCCATGATGTAGGCCGAGAGCTTGACATCAACCCGGCTACTGGCCAGGTCAACAAAGCGGCCGCGCATCACCCGCAGAACCAGGTCGCTGATCAGAACGATGGCCAGCCCGATGGATAAGACCCACAAGGTATCAAACGCGGCGTTTGGTACCACCCGGTCGTAGACGTTCATGGTGAAGAACGGCAGGGCCAGGGCAAAAGTGTTGGTCAGGAAGGCGGCGAGTAAGACGTCCCGGTAAAGCCCCCGGTTTTCATAGATGACGCTCCAGAACCAATGACCCTGACGTGTGGTTTTGACTGCTGGCGTGCGCGCGTCGTAGCGAAACGAGGGGCGCGCGTACAGCACAGAGCCTATGTACTGGGCTTCGAGCTCAAAGAAGTTGATCTCGACTGGCGCGTCGCCAAGATCGGGGAAGATGACTTTGGCCTGACGCGCGCTGATGTTGGATTCGAGCAGCACGCAAGCGCGGTTGTCTTTCAGCAGCAGCACCGCCGGCAGCAGCACCTGGTTGACCAGCCGCAGCGGTGTTTTCACGATCTGGCTGCTCAGGTTGGCGCGGCGCGCGGCGCGCGAGAAAAGCGAGGGCGACAGGCGACCGTCTTCGACCGGCAGGCCTGAGAGCACAGCGTCGCGCGTGGTGATATGGCCGTGGGCCCGCGCAACAATCAAGAGACAGTCGACCAGATCGTCGCGATGCTCTTTGGCTGAAGGCGCTTCTTTGATTGACGTGGTTTCGCTCATGCGTTTAGTCAGAGGTGTACGCCGTGCGGAAAACTGAGTGTAGGCAAAACGCACGGGGCAGCGTCACAACACTGCAAATTGCATCCTAACGTGAATGTGGCCCAACCCGTTTGGGGCCGGAAAGTATGATTCAGCGTATGCACGACACAGTTGATCCACCGCAAAAGCGCGATTGGGGTGCGGCGCTGCGCATTTACCTGGAGCCTGCCACCCTGCGCATGCTGGCTTTGGGCTTTTCGGCCGGCTTGCCGCTGCTACTGGTGTTGGGAACCCTGAGTTTCTGGTTGCGGGAGGCAGGCATTGACCGAACCACCATTGGCTATCTGAGCTGGGTGGGCCTGGCCTACGCCTTCAAGTGGGTCTGGGCGCCGCTGGTTGATCGTATGCCCATTCCGGTGCTGACCCGCGTGCTGGGGCGCAGACGTAGTTGGCTGTTGCTGTCGCAGTTGGCGATCATGGCTGGTTTGGTCGCCATGGCTTTCAACAACCCGCAGGCGGCGATGGCGCCTGTGGTCTGGGGCGCCTTGGCGGTGGCTTTAGGTTCGGCCACGCAGGATGTGGCACTGGACGCCTACCGTATCGAGTCGGCGGATGTTGACCGCCAGGCAGCGCTGGCAGCGACTTACCAAACGGGCTACCGGCTGGCCATGATCTGGGCGGGTGCTGGTGTGTTGTGGCTTGCAGCGCGCGCGCAGGGCGATGCCAGTGGCTATCAGGCGGGCGCCTGGAGCACGGCGTATCTGGTGATGGCTGCCAGCATGGCTGTGGGCGTGATCATTGTGCTTTTTTCGCCAGAGCCCGCACGAGCCGTGTTGCCGCCGGCCAAGGGCTTTAAAGACTGGTTGCACGGTGCCCTGGTGTCGCCGTTTGCTGATTTCTGGCAGCGCTATCGCTGGCAGGCCGCGCTGATTCTGGCGCTGATCGCGGTCTATCGCATCAGCGACGTGGTCATGGGCATCATGGCCAACCCCTTTTATGTCGACATGGGTTACACCAAGGACGAAGTGGCGGCTGTGACCAAGGTATATGGCGTCATCATGACCCTGGCCGGAGCCTTCATTGGCGGTCTGCTGGGCGTGCGCTTTGGCGTCATGCGGGTATTGATGCTGGGCGCTGTTCTGAGCGCCGCGAGCAATTTGTTGTTTGCCTTCCTGAGCGGCTATGGCCATAGTGTCACAGCCCTGGTGTTCGTGATTTCCGCAGATAACCTCTCCAGCGGCATTGCCTCGGCGGCGTTCATCGCCTACCTGTCAGGCTTGACCAATGTGAGTTACTCGGCCACGCAGTACGCGCTGTTTAGCTCGATGATGGTTTTGCTGCCCAAGTTTCTCGCGGGCTATTCGGGCCTGTATGTCGATCAGTTTGGCTACGCCAACTTCTTTATCGGCACAGCTGCGCTGGGCATACCCGTGCTGGTGCTGGTGTGGCTGGCCGCTCGCGTGTACGCGCCGATGCCGCGGCCGCCAGCCTGATTTACCAAACTTTACCGCGGCTCACTGACAAAGAAGGCCAAGCCTCCTAGACTGCTGGCATGAACAACAGCCTATTGATGATCGAGGACGACGAGCGCCTGGCGCGGATGGTGGGCGAGTATTTGTCGCAATCGGGTTACACGGTTCGCCATGCTGGCGATGGCCTCTCGGGACTGGCGCTGATGCAGGACCTGGCGCCGCAGTTGGTGATTCTGGACTTGATGCTGCCCGACATGGATGGCCTAGAGGTCTGCCGGCGTATCCGTGCGCTGCCCGGGGCTCAGGCCAGCACACCGGTTTTGATGCTGACTGCCAAGGGTGATCCGATGGATCGCATTGTGGGCCTGGAGATGGGCGCCGATGATTACCTGCCCAAGCCGTTTGAGCCGCGCGAACTGCTCGCCCGCATTCGTGCGGTGTTGCGCCGACCCGCCGAATCTGCGCATGTCGCTGGCGGCAGCCGGCTGCGTTTTGGATCCTTGGAGGTCGACAAAGACGCGCGCGTTGTTTCGGTAGCAGGGCGGGCCTGTGATCTCACGTCGTACCAGTTCGATTTGCTCGTCGCCCTGGCCGAGCGCGCTGGGCGCGTGTTGAGCCGTGACCAGATCATGGAGGCTGTGCGGGGGCGAGAGCTCGAGGCCTTTGACCGGTCCATTGATGTGCACATGGGACGCATTCGCGCCGCCATTGAAGACGACGTCAAGGCGCCCAAGCGTATCCTCACGGTTCGCGGCGTTGGTTATGTATTCGCCCGCCAGCAGGATTGAACCTGGGGCCTCATTAGGCATCCGTTGCGCGCAACGCAGTCCTTCTGATGTTGAATAGGCTGTACGTGCGCATCTGGCTGGCTATTGTGCTGGCCGTTGTCGTGCTCATGCTGTTGGTGGGCTGGCTGTGGCGCATGGCGGCCGAGCCGCCGTTGCGAGACGTGGAGTTGCGCAACGAGGCTGGGCAGGTGATCGGACGCGGACGCCCCCGGCAAAGTGTTGAGCGAGGTGCTTGGCACCATTCCCCCGAGCTGCGCGAGCTGATGCACCGCTACGCCCCGTGGCGCGGGCCGCACGGGCCGGGTGCAAACTCGGCGCCGTCGGACCTGCCGCCTGCGCTGAGCGATGAGCGGGCGCAGCACACAGCCTCTAACGTGGCGCAGTTTCTGAGCGAACTGGAGCAGCTTGAGGCCTCCGGAAAATTGGCGGGTACGTCCGAATTTGTGGTGCGTATGCGCGACGGCCAGATTGTCCGCATGAACCTGACGCGTGGGCCGCGGTCGTTCTGGAGTCGCCCGCCCTTTGGATTTGCCTGGATGCTGTTGTGGCTGGGTATTGCGGTGGCGCTGGCCACCTACCCGATTGTGCGCAAGCTCACGCGTCGGCTCGAAGGCTTGCAACATGGCGTGCAGCAATGGGGGGAGGGCAATCTCTCAGCGCGTGTGCCTGAAAGCGGGGATGATGAGGTGGCGTTTCTGGCGCGCCGGTTCAACGACGCTGCCCAGCGCGTCGAGTCCCTGGTCAAGTCCCATGAGTCGGTGCTGGCGTCCCAGAGGTCCCTGCTCGCCAATGCATCACATGAGTTGCGTTCACCGTTGGCACGCATCCGCATGGGGCTGGAGCTGCTTGGGCCCTCGACCTCGCCGTCATCGAAAGCAGAAATTTCACGCAACATCGCCGAGCTCGACATGCTGATTGAAGAGATCCTCTTGGCCAGCCGGCTTGACGCGCAGGAGGCTGATCTGGGCACGATTGAGCCGGTTGATCTTTTGGGCATGGCTGCGGAAGAAGCAGCCCGGGTACAAGCGGAATTCAGCGTGGACTGGGGCGTCAAGCATTTGACGGCGGATTCTGGCGTCGCGGAGGCTGCGCCCTCAACCGAGCTTTCGGTGCCCGGCGTGGCCAAACTGCTGCGCCGGGCGCTGCGTAATTTGCTTGAAAACGCAAGCCGCCATGGCGCCGGCGATATCAGTCTGGTCTTGCGAAGCCTGGCAGATGTGGTTGAGATTCGCGTGGGAGACCGAGGCCCCGGTGTGCCCGAGGCACTCAGAGCGCGCATCTTTGAGCCCTTCTACCGTTTACCAGGCGCTACCGAGCGGGACGGCGGCGTTGGATTGGGCCTGGCACTGGTCAAGTCCATTGCGACGCGCCATGGTGGCCGGGTTTATTGCGAAGACCGTGACGGTGGCGGGGCGAGCTTTGTGATGGTTTTGCCGCTAGCGCCTAGCGGGCAGGGCTAAAAAATTTTCTCAAAATCCCCCGATCGGGGGATACGCAAAGGCGGATCAAAAACTTAAAGTCTCGGCAATCGCTGTCACACGATTGGATTCAGGGAACGAGGAACTCCAGGTCAGGGCAGACACTGCTGACGATTTGGAAAACGGGCCAACTCCAGGGCTCAATTGACGCCACCTTCGGGTGGCTTTTTTTTGGCACGGCGGACCTGATCGTCGTTATGCCGCATTGATAAAACTGCCACTCTTGCCGCCGTGCTTTTCCAGCAGTTTGACGTTGTTAATTGTCATGCCCCTGTCGACGGCTTTGCACATGTCGTA
>JAYQPP010000038.1:0-20382 GCA_038145425.1 Comamonadaceae bacterium
CGATAATTCAGCCCTACTTTTTTTACATACAAAACGGACGCATCATGGACATAGCAAGCAAGGTTTTTATCGTGACCGGGGGGGCTTCGGGCTTGGGCGAAGGCACCGCGCGGATGCTCAGCGCTGCGGGCGCCAAAGTGCTCATCCTGGACATGCAGGTCGACAAAGGTCAGGCCGTGGCCAAGGAGATTGGCGCTCAGTTCATGCGCTGCGACGTGAGCGCTGAAGCCGATGCGCAGGCCGCTGTTGCGCATGCCTGCTCCATGGGCACGCTGCGCGGTTTGATCAATTGCGCCGGCGTAGCCACTGCTGAGAAAACGGTGGGCAAACAAGGGGCGCACACCTTGAGCACCTTCACCAAGGCCATCACGGTCAACCTGGTGGGCAGCTTCAACATGATCCGCCTGTGCGCCCAGGCGATGAGCCAGAACGAGCCCGAGCCGACCGGTGAGCGCGGCGTGTTGATCTCGACCGCTTCGGTGGCGGCCTACGACGGCCAGATGGGCCAGGCGGCTTACAGCGCGTCCAAAGGCGGCATTGTGGGCATGACCTTACCGATTGCCCGCGATCTGGCACGCAACGGCATTCGCAACATGACCATTGCCCCCGGTATTTTTGGCACGCCCATGATGTTTGGCATGCCTAAAGACGTGCAAGACGCGCTGGCCGCCAGCGTGCCCTTCCCCTCGCGCCTGGGCACGCCCGAAGACTACGCCAAGTTGGTGCGCCACATCATTGAAAACGACATGCTCAATGGTGAAGTAATCCGTCTGGACGGCGCGATTCGTCTGGCACCGCGCTAGTCCAAAACCATCTGCCTGTGCCTGGCAGCGGCGACGGCGGGCACCCCGAGGGGCTGCGCATTCCTACAATGGTGTCATGGCCATACCGCAGGTTTTTGTGCAGGAGCTCATTGCCCGGGCCGACATCGTTGAGATCGTCGGGCGCCATGTACAGCTCAAGAAAACCGGGGCCAACTTTGTAGGCCTTTGCCCCTTTCACAACGAGAAGTCACCTTCGTTCTCGGTCAGTCCCAGCAAGCAGTTCTACCACTGCTTTGGCTGCGGTAAGACCGGCAACGCCATCGGCTTTCTGATGGAACATGCCGGCATGGGCTTTGTCGATGCGGTGCAAGACCTGGCGCAGCAGTTTGGCATGCAGGTGCCCGAGGACACCAGCACGCCGCAGGAACGCGCGCGCCAGGCGCAGCAAAAGCAACAGCAGGCAACCCTGAGCGACGTGCTGGAGAAAGCCGGCGGCGCCTACCAAAAACACCTGCGCGGCTCGGAGCGCGCCATCAATTACCTGAAAGGCCGGGGCCTGACCGGGCGTGTGGCCAAGCGCTTTGGTTTGGGCTATGCGCCCGAGGGCTGGCGCAGCCTGGCCAGCGTGTTCCCGGACTATGACGATGCCTTGCTGGTTGAAAGTGGTCTGGTCATCCTGAACGATGAGGACGCCAACGACACCAAACGCTATGACCGTTTTCGCGACCGGGTGATGTTTCCGATCCGAAACGTCAAGGGTCAGTGCATTGGCTTTGGCGGGCGTGTGCTGGGCGACGAAAAGCCCAAGTACCTTAATTCACCTGAGACGCCGGTGTTCTCCAAAGGCCGCGAGCTCTATGGCTTGTTTGAGGCGCGCGACGCCCTGCGCGAACACGGTTTTGTGCTGGTGACAGAAGGCTACATGGATGTGGTCGCACTCGCCCAGCTTGGCTTTGCCAACGCTGTGGCCACGCTCGGCACGGCCTGCACATCAGAGCATGTGCAAAAACTTTTTCGCTTCACTGACACCGTGGTTTTCAGCTTTGACGGCGACGAAGCCGGACAGCGCGCGGCGCGCAAAGCCATGCTCGCTGCGCTACCCATGGCAAGCGATGTGCGCAGCGTGAAGTTTCTGTTTCTGCCCGCCGAACATGACCCCGACAGCTACATCCGCGCCCACGGCAAAGAGGCGTTTGCGAGATGCGTGACCGAGGCTGTACCGCTGAGCCGCTTTCTTATTGATGTGGCGCACGAAGGTTGCGACCTAGCCAGCGCTGAAGGGCGGGCACGCCTAGCCAGCAACGCCAAGCCCATGTGGGAAGCAATGCCCGCTGGCGCGCTCAAACAGCAAATGCTCATCGAGATTGCAGACATGGTGCAACTCTCCAGCCAGGAACTCAACAACATCTGGTTCCCCCGCCAGCGCAGAGGTGGAAGCACCGGCGCCTCGGCTAACAGCAGGCCTGGCGCCGAGAACAAGCGCGCTGCGCGCGCCAAGCAGCGCCTGCCGATCCACCGCACCGACCACGCGGTGCGCCTACTGCTCAATAACCTGTCTGCGATCGAGAGCCTCTCAGCTGAAGACCAGCACATGCTGTGCGCGCTGGACGCACCCCAGGGCCCCTTGTTTGCCTGGCTGGAGACGCAGTGGCATGAGCACGGCGCCCAGCCCTGGGCCGCGCTGCTAGCCGGCCTGGACGGGCACCCCAGCGAGGCCTACGCCCGGGCTTTGATGAACGACTACCTTGGGCACGAGGACATCGACCCCCAGGAAAGCCTGCAAGAGCTGCGCCTGCTGGTCAATCGCATTCAGGTTGATCACCTCAAGGCGCTGGAAACGGCGGCGATCGAAGCCGCCAAAACCGACCCGGCCGCGCTAGAACGTTATCGACAGCTGCAGGCACGGCGCATGACGCTCGAAGCCAGCGCCAAAGCGGCCGGCCTGCCCGCCTCCAGCATCTGACCTTGTCCCTCTTGGGGCGCGCAAAAAGACAAATGCCTTAGGCGGCCGGCGGCTCAACGGGCTTGGGCAGGCGGCTGGCGCGCACCTCATCTACACGTTTGCCATCCAGCGCCAGCACCTGAAAGCGCCAACCCGCTGCGTCGATGCCCTGGCCGACCTGTGGCAAGTGCCCCATGACCGCCATCACCAAGCCAGCCACTGTGTTGTAGCGCCCCCGGTCTTCCAGAGGAAGCTCTTCTAGGTCCAGGCGGGCTTTAAGTTCGCTGATGGGCATCAGGCCATCGAGCAGCCAGGAGCCGTCTTCCAGTTGGGTCGCCCAAGCCTCTGAAGTCACCCCGGGATGCAGCTCGCCGGTGATGGCTTCGAGCAAATCAAAAGGTGTGAGCATGCCCTGCACCTCGCCGTACTCGTCAACCACCAGCACCAGGCGGCCCTGGCGCGCGCGAAATTGCTCCAGCAACTCCATGCCACTGAGCGTTTCTGGCACGAACGTCGACGGGACCACATAGTCGGCCAGCGTTCCCGGCGCCTGAGCCCCGAGCTTGATCAACTTGGCCACGCTGAGCAGCCCAACCACATCGCCAAGCGAGCCACGGCAGACCGGATACCAGGAATGCGCCTCATTGGCTGCAGCCTGCCCCACCTGATCGAGCGCTTGCGACACGCTCAGCGATGCATCAAGCCAGTCGATCTCGGAGCGCGAAACCATCAGCGACGTCAGCGGCCGGTCATCGAGCTCAAAGACGTTTTGCACCATCTGATGTTCGTGTTCCTCGATCACCCCAGAGTCGACGCCCTCTTCCAGGCTCGCCGAGATTTCCTCTTCGGTCATAGGCCGCGTGGCGCCAACGTCAATGCGCAGCAAACGCAAAATGGCTGCTGTCGAACCCGACAAGAAATGGACCAATGGGCCGCTCATGCGCGCAAGCAAAAGCATCGGGCGCGCCGCCCAGCGAGAAATGGTCTCCGGATAGAGCTGACCGATGCGCTTGGGCACCAGCTCGCCAAAAATAATGGTGGTAATCGTGATGATGGTCACCACCATACCCGTGGCTGTGAGCGAGGCCGCACCGTGCGACATGCCCAGCCCCTTGAGCCACTCGGCCAGGTCCTGGCTGAATGCAGCTTCACCGACGATGCCATTGAGCACGCCAATGGACGTGATGCCAATCTGAATGGTTGACAGAAACTGGTTGGGGTTATCCAGCAGCGAGATCGCAGCATGGGCGCCACCGTCACCGCTTTCAGCCATGGCGTTCAGGCGCGACTTGCGGCTTGCGGCCAGGGCCAGCTCGGTCATGGCAAAAGCACCATTGAGCAGGGTGAGCAAAATAATCAGCAGAAGTTCCATGCAGGTCAAACGACAATCTCGGACATGGCACTTTACTTGATTGGCGACGTACAGGGCTGCGATACGGCTTTAGAGCAGCTGCTCGCGAAAGTGGATTTCTCGCCTAGCCGGGACACGATTTGTCTGCTGGGTGACCTGGTCAACCGCGGGCCCGCCTCGGCGCAGGTGCTGCGTCGCCTCATGGCGCTCAGTGGGTCAGCACGCACGCTCTTGGGCAATCATGACCTGCATTTGCTGGCCGTGACCGCTGGCGTGCGCACGCCCGCACGCAGCGACACGGTCGACGACATCCTGCAAGCGCCTGACCGCGCGGCGCTGCTGGACTGGTTGCGCCACCAAGACATGGCGATCGACCTGCAGCACGGCACACGGCGCTGCCTGCTGGTGCACGCGGGCGTCTTGCCCAGTTGGAGCGTCGCGCAAACCATCGCACTGGCCCGCGAGGTTGAACAGGTGCTGCGTGGCACAAATACGGTCTCGTTTTTCAAGCACCTCTTTGGCAACACGCCTGCCAGCTGGAGCGATACGCTGCAGGGCTGGGATCGGCTGCGCGTCATCGTCAACGCCCTGACGCGACTGCGCTTTTGCAGTCCGGCTGGCGAGATGGAGTTCGACACCAAAGAGAGCGGCACCGCGCAGGCGCCGCCGGGCTACATGCCCTGGTTTGACCTGCCGCAGCGGCGTACAGCCAAGGACCTGGTCGCATTCGGTCACTGGTCGACCCTGGGGCTGCTACAGCGCCAGGACCTGATCGCGCTTGATACCGGCTGCGTGTGGGGCGGCTGCCTGAGTGCGCTGAAATTCAGTGCCAACCCGTCCGAGGTGGCCGATGAACTGATTCAGGTGAAGTGCCCGCAAGCGCAGGCACCGGATGCCAAGGTAGGGCCTGCGGCTTAGCTTGGCGTGAACAAAGCGGCGACCTTGCGCTTGGACTTGATGTTGCTCGAAATCGACCGTGCACTCGGACGCGGGGCAGCCGCCTCCCAGTTGGGCTTAACGTCATCGGGCAGGGCTGGCTCGTAGGGTTTATCGAAAAACGGGTCTGCTGGTTTGGCCGGCGCTCGTGGCGCAGTGCTTGCGCGCTCTGCACCCTGCCCCTGGTACATGCGGCGCCCGTCGTTGAAATGGCCTTGTCGTCGGATATCTGGCTTGAACTCATCAAACTCGATCGGCTCCAGCTCGAATTTGCGGCCCACCAGTTTTTCAATGTCACTGACCAGGCGCGAATCGGTTTTGGAGACAAAGTTCACCGCCAGGCCTTGCGCGCCAGCGCGGCCGGTTCGGCCAATACGGTGTACATAGTCTTCGGCATTGAAGGGGATGTCGAAATTGAACACCGCAGGCACATCCTTGATGTCCAGACCGCGCGCAGCCACGTCGGTGCACACCAGCAAGGACACTTCACCCTTTTTAAACGACTCCAGTGCTTTGAGCCGCTCGTCCTGGCTTTTGTCGCCGTGCAGTGCTGCGGTCTTGAGGCCCTCGCGGTCCAG
Source organism: Comamonadaceae bacterium (assembly GCA_038145425.1). Classification (GTDB taxonomy): domain Bacteria; phylum Pseudomonadota; class Gammaproteobacteria; order Burkholderiales; family Burkholderiaceae_C; genus Rhodoferax. The sequence continues at coordinate 5,572 of JAYQPP010000038.1, forward strand.
CGCACGCGCCAAACGCGCACAGCCGAGCTTGCTGTTGACAAACACAAAGGCCTGCTTGAGCGATTGGTCTTTCAGGATCTGGTGCAAGGCACGGCGCTTGTCCTCGTCCGGCACACTGTAGAAATGCTGCTCGACCGTCGCGGCAGTGGCATTGGAGCGCGCCACCTCGACCGTGACGGGGTTATTCAGGTAACTGCTGGCCAGGCGCTTGATCTCTGGCGAGAACGTCGCCGAAAACAGCAAGGTGGTGCGCTGCTTGGGCAGGTAGTTCAAGATGCGCTGCAAATCCGGCAAAAAGCCGATGTCGAGCATGCGGTCCGCTTCGTCGAGCACCACGTACTCCACCTGGTTGAGCACACAATTGCGCGCTTCAATGTGGTCCAGCAAACGCCCCGGCGTGGCCACCAGAATCTCGATGCCGCTTTTGAGCTCGGCAGTCTGTGGCTTCATGTCCATGCCGCCAAAAACCACTGCGCTGCGCAGGTCGGTGTGTTTGGCATACAGCTTGATCTGCTCGGCCACCTGGTCGGCGAGCTCGCGCGTCGGCAGCAGCACCAGCGCGCGCACCGGGTGACGTGCCGGCGAGGTGGATACATTCTGGTGCGGCAGCATGCGCTGCAGCAGGGGCAAAGAAAACGCAGCCGTCTTGCCGGTGCCGGTCTGGGCGGCGCCCATCACGTCTCGGCCCTGCAGCACCACTGGGATGGCCTTGGCCTGAATCGGCGTCATGGTTTCGTAACCCATGTCAGCCACTGCGCGGGCCAGGGGCTCGGCAAGCTGGAGCTGGGCAAAAGCCATCAGGGGCTCGGGGGAAGTCGGTGCAGGAGAGGGGGTCTGTTCAGTCATTCAGTAGGGGGCAGGCTTGGCTTGGAAGCACTGCCGCGCGCAGGCCGTTGGCCGCCGTGGAAAGCGCAATTATCCCCCAACAGGCCTGAAGCCCCCTTCCACGCTCGCACAGGCCGCTGTTTTTATCCCACATCAGGCACTCTGGCACAGCGCCTACCCGGCGCTCTATGGCCCCACGTACAGGCCTGCACTGACTACAACTTGATCATCACGTGACGTGGGGTGGTGTAGTCTTCCAGCGCGTACATCGACATGTCTTTTCCGTAGCCCGAGGACTTCAGGCCTCCGTGTGGCATTTCATTGACCAGCATGAAGTGCGTGTTGACCCAGGTGCAGCCATACTGCAGTTGCTTGGCCGTGCGCATGGCCAGGCCGACATCCTTGGTCCAAACGCTTGAGGCCAGTCCGTAGTCCGAGTCGTTGGCCCAGCCAATCACCTCTTGCGCATCGTCAAAGCGGGTCACTGAGACGACTGGGCCAAAGACTTCACGCTGAACAATCTCGTCTTGTTGCAAGGCGCCAGCGATCACCGTGGGCTCATAGAAAAATCCAGCGCCAGAGCGCATCTTGCCACCGACTGTGATCTCCGTATGACCAAGCGCCTGCGCGCGCTCGACAAAGCTGGCTACGCGATTGCGCTGGCGATCCGAAATCAGCGGCCCAAGCTCCACGCCCTCTTCGTCTTGCGTACCCATTTTCAAGGTGGAGACGGCCTGGCTCAGGTCCGCCACCAGCCGGTCATAAATTTTGGCGCCCGCATAAACCCTGCAAGCGGCGGTGCAGTCTTGCCCGGCGTTGTAAAAGCCAAAGGTCCGCACGCCTGCGACGACCTCCTGCAAATCAGCATCGTCGAACACGATCACCGGCGCCTTGCCGCCGAGCTCAAGATGGGTGCGCTTTAACGTGCTGGAAGCGGCCTGCAAAATCTTGCGCCCGGTCGAAACGTCCCCGGTCACCGAAACCATGCGCACTTTGGGATGCTCGACCAGCGGCTGGCCGACGCTTGCGCCACGGCCACACACCACGTTCAAAACGCCAGGCGGCAGCACATCTGTGGCCAGCCGCGCAAACATCAAGGCGGTCAGTGGCGTCTGTTCGCTGGGCTTGAGCACCACGGTATTGCCTGCGGCCAGAGCGGGGGCAGCTTTCCACGCCGCCATCATCAAAGGGTAATTCCATGGGGCTATCGAGGCTACGACCCCAATCGGGTCGCGGCGAATCATGCTGGTATGGCCAGCAAGGTATTCGCCAGCGACCGATCCGTTCATGCAGCGCGCGGCACCTGCGAAATAGCGGAAGCAATCGGCGATGGCGGGTATCTCGTCGCCCAGGGCGTTGGCGTAGGGCTTGCCGCAGTTGAGCGACTCGAGCCGCGCGAATTCCTCGGCATGGCTCTCAACCAGGTCAGCAAGCTTAAGCAGCATGCCGGAACGCTCGGCCGGCGTGGTTTGCGACCATGACGCCCAGGCGGCTTCGGCCGCCCGAACTGCGGCGCCGACCTGCTCGGCCGATGCCTCGTTAACGCTGCACAAGGTCTGACCTGTAGCGGGATTCAGAATGGCCTCGGCATTTCCTTCGCCGGGCACAAGTGTGTCGCCGATCAGCAGATCTGCTGGAAACTTTACATTCTGTGAACTTGTTTGCTTCATGGTCATGTCTCCTTGGTTGGGGCAATCGTTCTGCTCAGTGGCGTTGTGCGTCCTCGTCGGCACGCGTCAGCCAATAGGCCAGCACAATGGGGATGAAAGTCAGCGCAATCATCACCACTGCCACCACATTGGTGACGGGGCGCTGGCGCGGGCGTATGAGTTCCTGGAACATCCAGATCGGCAAGGTGGTCTGCTGCCCGGCGGTGAAAGTTGTGACAATGACCTCGTCAAAACTGAGCGCAAAAGCCAGCAGGCCACCTGCAAGTAAAGCCGAGCTCAGCTGGGGCAGGAGCACATAGCGAAAGGTCTGAAACGCATCTGCACCCAAGTCCATCGAGGCCTCGATCAGGGCCGGGCTGATGCGGCGCAAACGCGCCACCGCGTTGTTGTAGACCACCACCACGCAGAACGTGGCATGTCCGATGACGATGGTCAGAAAACTGAATGGAATCTCCATTGAGTGATAGGCCGAGCGCAGGGCAATGCCGGTGATGACACCTGGCAGGGCGATCGGCAGAATCAGCAAAAGATTGATTGCCTCGCGCCCGAAAAAGCGGGTGCGCGCCAAGGCGCCAGCAGCCAGTGTGCCCAGTACGATTGCGACGGTGGTTGAGGCCAATGCGACCTGGAAGGACAACTTCATCGCATCCCACACATCTTCGCGCCCCCAAGCCACGCCGAACCAACCGGTGGTCAAACCGGGCGGTGGAAACACATAGCTTTTGTCCTCGCTGCTGAAGGCGTAAAGCACGATCAGCGCCAGGGGCACGTGCAAAAACAGCACGGCCGACCAGGTCGCCACTTTTAGGCCAACACTGGCGCCGCGCGCGCTCTTATCCGGTGTACTAGAGCGCATCGAACGCCCCTTTACGCTTGGCCAGCCATAAGTACAGGCCGATGATCACGATAGGCACCAGGCAAAATGCTGCAGCAAACGGCAAGTTGCCGGCCACGCCTTGCTGCCGATAAACCACCTGGCCAATGTACATCGTCGAGTTGCCGATCACCTGAGGAATGATGTAGTCACCCAGCGTCAGCGAAAACGTGAAGATCGAGCCCGCGGCAACGCCAGGCATGGCCAAGGGCAGGATGACGTTGCGAAAGGTCTGAGATGGACTTGCGCCCAGGTCGGCAGAGGCTTCAAGATACGAAGTTGGAATGCGCTCAATGGCAGCCACAATCGGCAAAATCATGAAGGGTTGCCACATGTAGACAAACACGATAAAGGTGCCCAAGGGCGAGAAACTCAGCGAGCTGCCACCCACCACCGGCATCGCCAGCAAAGCCTCGAGCAGCCACTGCAAGTTCATCGATTGCAAGACCCAGGAGATAGCACCCTCTTTGGCCAGCAATAACTTCCAGGCGTACAGGCGTACCAGATAGCTCGACCACAAGGGCAGCATCACTGCCACGTAGAGCAAGGCTTTTTGCGAACCACGGGCATAACGCGCCATGTAGTATGCGATCGGAAAGCCAATGATGGTGCAGGTCAGGGTAACGCTGATAGCCATGACCGTGCTGCGCATCGCCACGTCCAGGTTGGTGGGGGAGAAGATCTCTACAAAATTGGAAAAGCCAAGCTCCCGAACAACCTGCCCGGTAAAGTCGTCAAGCCTGAAAAAGCTATTGGCCAGCAGGCTGAACAGAGACCCGAGATAAATGATGCCGAACCAAAGCATCGGTGGGCCGAGCAACACGCCGAGCAGCAAGCCGCGACGTGTGTAAAGCAGCGTTGAGAGCCGCTGCGACACGCCGGGACGCCCTGGCACGCTGTAGGCCACTTCAGTGCGAGCCTTCAAGTACGTGCATGGCGGCATGCTCCCATTGGAGCCCGAGCCGCTTGCCCACGGCCGGCGCATTCGCGAAAGACTGCACCGGCAGGTCTGCCAGCAGAGGATCACCGCCATGGTCCGGTTGAACCTGCACGCGCCAGAATGCGCCAAAAAACTGCACGTCGACCACAAAGCCTCTGACCCGCCCGGCGTCTGGCTGCGTCTCTTCACAAATAGTGATGGATTCCGGCCGAATCATCAAGGCGCTGGCGCTCGCATAACGCTCGGCTTCAGCGCCAAGCAATACATTGGCTGCGCCGACGAACTCAGCCACAAAACGATTCGCGGGGCGATGATACAGATTGGCCGGCGTGGCCACCTGCTCCAGGCAACCCTGGTTGAAAACGCCAATGCGGTCGCTCATGGACAAGGCCTCATGCTGGTCATGCGTGACGAAGACAAAGGTGATACCCAGACTACGCTGCAGCGCCTTGAGCTCGATTTGCATCTGCTCGCGCAGCTTCAGGTCCAAAGCACCCAGAGGCTCGTCAAGCAAAAGGACTTTGGGCTCGCTGATTAGGGCACGAGCCAGTGCCACGCGCTGGCGCTGACCACCCGAGAGCTGTGCCGGCTTGCGATCAGCCAAGTCTGGCAATTGAACCAAATCGAGCAGCTCATGTGCCCGTTGCGCACGAGTGGCGAGGTCTACACCGCGGACCATCAAGCTGTATGCCACGTTGTCCAGGATATTCATGTGCGGAAAAAGCGCATAGTCCTGAAAAACGGTATTGACCGGCCGAGCATACGGCGGGTGTTGAGTCATGTCCTGTCCGTTGATCGCAACCGTTCCCTCAGTTGGAAGAACAAAACCGCCGATCATGCGCAGACAAGTGGTCTTGCCCGACCCCGAAGGGCCCAGCAGCGTGAAAAATTCACCGGCTTCAATGTCCAGGTTCACCCCGGATACAGCGTGTACCTTTTCACCTGCCGAATGAAAAACACAGGACAGATTGCGCAAACTGACTGCAACACTCATAAACGGTTGAACCAATCTGTTAACAACACCAACCCAAGCGGACCGCGGCAGATGCCGGGGCCCGCTTGCGATGCTCGAGCCTGACTGACCTAGCGACCGCCGAGCACGGCAATATAGTCAGAAACCCACTTGTGATACGGCACACATGCGTTGCCCTGGGTCTTGCACTGGGAGACAGGCGTCTTCCAGAATGAGATGCGCTCAAAGTCGTTGTAGCCCTGACGTGCACAGCCTTCATCACCCAAGAGCTTGTTGCCCTTGCAGGCCGCCGGCACGGCAGGCACCGAACCGAACCAGGCTGAGAGATCGCCCTGCAACTTGGGGTTGAGCGAGTGCTCGAGCCACATGTAGGCGCAGTTCGGATTTTTGGAATCGGCATGCATCATGGTCGAGTCAGCCCAACCGGTCGCCCCTTCCACCGGAACCACTGTGGCAATTGGGGCCTTTTTGCTACCCAAAATGTTGGCCTGAAACTGCCAGCTGCCAGAGGCCACCACACCTTCGTTGGTGAAGTCATCGATCTGCACAAAGGCGTCGTGCCAGTACTTGCCCACGAGCTTACGCTGGCCGCGCAACAGGTCTAGGACGGCCTTGTACTGGGCTTCGTTGAGCTCATACGGGTCTTTGATACCCAAAGCCGGGTTTTTTTTCATCAGGTACAGCGCTGCATCGGCGATGTAAATCGGGCCGTCAAAGGCCTGAATGCGGCCCTTGTTGCTTTTGCCGTCTGGGAGTGTTTGCTCCTCGAAGACCACGCCCCAGCTGTTGGGCTTGTTAGCGCCAAATACTTTGGTGTTGTACATCAGCACATTCCAGCCCCACTGATAAGGCACGCCGTAGTGCGTGTTTCCCTCATAGTGCCAGGGCGCTTTCTGCAGCCTGGGGTCAATATTCTTGTAGCTGGGGATCAGGCCGACGTTGATCGGCTGCACTTTTTTGCCGCGAATGAGTCGCGTGCTGGCATCGCCAGAGGCGGTTACCAGGTCAAAGCCACCCTCGTTCATCAGGGCCACCATTTCATCGGAGGTGCCTGCAGTTTTGACATTCACCTTGCAGCCGGTGGCTTTCTCAAAGCCCGTGACCCAGTCGAAATTTTTGTCGGTTGCGCCGCGCTCGATGTAGCCCGCCCAGGCCACGATGTCCACACGGCCTTCCCCCTTGCCAATCTTTTGTAGGGCCTTTTGAGCGTGGCCAGTGGTCGCAGCCAGAAGCAGGCCCGCGGCGATTGCCACTAAAGTCTTTGTCTTCATGAGATCTCCAAACATTAATGTTGAATATTTCCGCACCAGGTCAGGCCTGGTCGGGACCTGTCGCCCCATTTGGACAACAAGGCGTCGGGTCAGTTTACTGTTCGTCATTACGCTCGAAAAGTTCAAAATTTGCATCATTGCCTATCTATATAATCGATAGCGAGGGTTAACCCTCGATTTTTCCGTGATGCAATGCAGCGACACATCACTCTCAAGCAATTCCGATACTTTCTGGCAGTCAGTGAGTCGTCCTCAGTGGCAGCCGCCGCCCGCATGATCAACATCGCGCAGTCGGCAGTGACCAAAAGTATTCTGGATCTGGAAAGTACGCTGGGCGTGGCACTTTTCGAGCGCACAACTCGCGGAATGATGCTCACGCAGGACGGACATCGTTTTCAGTCGAGCGCCCGCAAAGTCATTGCCGCCGCCGCTGAAGCCGCTCAGCTCAGACGGGGCCAGCCCAAATCACTGACCGGTAATTTGACAATTGGTGTGACCAGCCTGGTGGCGGGCTACTACCTGGCCGACCTGTTCGCACGCTTTCGGCGTTCGCATCCATCGGTCACCGTTTCGGTGGTGGAGGATGCGCCCCATTTTCTGGAGCACCTGCTCATCAATGGCGAGGTCGACCTCGCCATCATGGTCTCCAACGCGCTGGGCGAGCCGCAGGCGCTGGAGGTGGAGCCGCTCAACCGCTCGCCAAGCCGGGTCTGGATGGCCTCAGGCCATCCGCTGGCCGAGCGCAGTGAACTCACCTTGCAGGAAAGTGCGCGCTACCCACTGGTGGTGCTGGAGGCTGACCGCATTGAAGAGGTGCTGAACAGCCTTTGGGCAAAGCACAGCCTGCTACCGATTGTGCTGATGCGCAGCACTTCGCTGGAGGCGGTGCGCTCCCTGGTCGGGGTGGGCGCAGGCATCGCCTTGCTGCCCGATTTCCTGTACCGACCCTGGACACTGGACGCGGAGCATGTCGAGGCCCGCGCACTGACCAATGCCATGCCGACCATTGACGTGGGGCTTGTCTGGCGGCGCGGAACTCCGAGCCGGCCGCTGGCCAACGAATTCATCGAACTGATTCGTGACCAGTCTCGTGGCGTTCGTCCACGGCAGCTCTTTTGAGCCGGACCGAACCACCGAATCGAGCCCGAACCGCAAGTCAGTGTCGGCACCTTACGCTTACAAAACCCTGTTGTGACGCAACATGGACAGTGCCACCCCCAGGCCTGAGAGCATCAGCCCGAGTGCCACGAAGAAGGCCGTGATTTCCGTGGTGCGCCCACGACCCACGGTCATGCGCGCAGCTAGCTGCTTGTAGATTTTTTTCAGCTCTGCTGCGTCGGCTGCGCGAAAGTATTCGGCCTGCGTGACTTTGGCCACTTTTTTCAAAGCGTCTTCATCCAGGCGCACGCGCGCCGACCAGCCCTCGGTACTCAGCGTGGCGCCTTTCTTGGTACCCAGCCCCACCGTGTAGACGCGCACACCACGCTCGGCAGCAAGCTTAGCTGCCACTTGCAGGTCCGGCCCGGTATTGCTCTCGCCGTCGCTGAGCAAAACAATCACCGCTGATGCATTCGAGCCCGGAGGCACGGGTTTGTAATCTGCAATCGCGCGCCGTTGCTCGGGCGTCAGGTAGTACGACGAGATGCCAGAAATCACCTTGTCCACATCGAGCGGCGTATCTGGCAACACGGCTTTGAGCGCAATCACAATGCCGCTGCCCAAGGCGCTGCCGTTTTGCAATTTGACGCGGTCCAGCGCGGCAACCAGGTCCTCGCGCTGCGTCGTCGGCGTTTGTGCCACAGCGGCCAATGCCGCCATAGTGACCAGGCCCACCTTCACCTGCGAGGGTTGCTCGGCAATAAAGGTTTTAGCGGCTTGCTGCGCAGCGCTCAAACGGTCTGGTTTGACATCATCGGCGCGCATGCTGCCCGAAACGTCGAGCGCCAGCATGACCGCGTCCGCCCGCGCTGGCAGCACCACCAAGGCCTGTGGACGCGCCATGGCCAACAGCAGCAGCACCAGGCCCAGTCCAATGAAGACAGCGCTGAGGTGGCGAGACCAGGCGCGCCGCGGCGTATGCATGGTGGCAGTGGCCGAATCGCCACCATCGCCCGCGCCAGGCCCGGCAGCGGCCATCAGGCCAGCCATCTGCGCAAACACCCGGTGCCCGCGGCGATCGAGGCGGAGGTACCACCAAACCAGCAGCGGCATGAGCAGCAGAGACCACAGCAGCATGGGCCACAAAAAAACAAAGTCTCGCAAATGCGGCAAGTTGCTCATCGCGCTTGTGCCGAGGTACGAACCCGGCTACGCCGCCGGCGCATGTCTACAAAGCGCAGCAACTCCTGCGCAATCTGATCGGAAGTGGCCAGCTCCAGCAGGTCGACCCCTGCCCTGCGACAGGCCTGCCGCAGCGCGGCTTCGCGCTCTTGCGCGATGTGCGCAAAGCGTTGGCGAAAACCGCTGTCTTGCGTGTCAACCAACAGCTGTTCGCCGGTTTCGGCATCTTGCATCACCACAAAACCCATGGCTGGCAGATCGCGCTCCAGCGGGTCATACAAACGAACCGCCACCACCTCATGGCGTCGCGCCAGCAGGGCGAGCGCCTCTTCCCAGCCGGGTGTGCTGACAAAGTCTGAGATCACAAACAGCACCGAGCGACGGCGCACGGTCGCATCTGCATGACGCAGCAGGCGAGACAAATCGGTCAGCTGCCCCGCGCTGTTTTTGGGCGCGTCGCTGTCCTGGCGCTCGATGGCATTCAAAAGATGCAAGACCTGACGCCTGCCACGCCGCGGCGACATGACCTGCGGCGCAGACTGAGCCCGGTCGCTGTGCAAGATGGCGCCCACACGGTTGCCGCGCCGCGTCAACATGCGCGCCATGGAGCCGGTGAACTCGGCTGCAAGCTCACGTTTGTTCACGCCGACCGAGCCAAAGTCCACCGAGCCTGACAGGTCCAGAGCAAACCAGGCCTCAACCTCGCGATCCTCCTGAAACTCACGCACATAGGGCGTAGCCATGCGAGCCGTGACATTCCAGTCGATGTAGCGCACATCGTCTTGTGCCTGGTATTCACGCAAGTCAGCAAAGTCCATGCCGAAACCGCGCAAAGCGGTGCGGTAGTCACCCTGCAACATGCCATCCAGGCGGCGCAGCACCGTCCACTCGAGCCGCTGCAAGAGCACATTGGCGTTGACGCGCTGCGCCACGACACTGGCCACAGGCAGCGGCGCTGCGGGCTTGTTGCGCGAGCGAAAAAACGAAAACACCGTCAAGGCCTGTTCATGCGCCCACGCGCCCTAGGCGGCGCTGCCCTGCTCGGCCTCGATCTGCACATGCGTGGCCAGGGGCTTGTCGGGCACCGGCACCGCTTGCAAGATGCGCTGCACCAGCATGTCGGGCGTCTGGCCCTGAGCCAGCGACTCGTAAGACAGCACCAGGCGATGGCGCAGCACGTCAGGCACCAGGTCCACCACATCCTCGGGCAGCACGTAGGTGCGTCCGCGCAGAAAAGCCAGGGCCCGTGCGCCTTCGATCAGGCTGATGGTGGCACGCGGGCTGGCACCAAAGGTGATGAAGCGCGCCAGGTCGGCGAGCCCAAAGCGCGCCGGCTCGCGCGTGGCAGCCACCAGCTTGACCGCGTAATGAATCAGGCTGGTGTCGACGTACACCTTCTGGCAAGCAGCCTGCAGGGCAACGAGTTGCTCGGTGGTGGCCACGGGCTTGACGTCGATGCGCGCGCCCGTGACACGCTCGACGATCACAAACTCTTCCTCATCGGTCGGGTAGCCCACCAGAATCTTCATCATGAAGCGGTCCACCTGCGCCTCTGGCAAGGGGTAGGTGCCTTCCGTCTCGATCGGGTTTTGCGTGGCCATCACCAGAAAGGGCGAAGGCACTTTGTGCGTTTGCCCGGCAATCGTGACCTGGCGCTCCTGCATCACCTCCAGCAGCGCACTTTGCACCTTGGCTGGCGCGCGGTTGATCTCGTCAGCCAGCAGCAGGTTGGTAAACACCGGCCCCAGACTGGTGCTGAACTCGCCGGACTTCTGGTTGTACATCCGCGTGCCAATCAGGTCTGCGGGCAAAAGGTCCGGGGTGAACTGGATACGTTTGAATTCCCCACGCAGGGTTTGTGCCAGGGTCTTGACCGTCAGCGTCTTGGCCAGGCCGGGCACGCCCTCGACCAACAGGTGGCCGCCTGCAAGCATGGCCACCAGAACACGCTCAAGAAAATGGTCCTGCCCCACCACCACGCGCTTGACCTCGTAGAGCACCGCCTCCATCAAAGAGGCCACTTCGCTGCTCTGCGCGCTGCTGGGCTGAAAACTCTGGTTCATGGTGCTGTTGTCCTTGAAAAATCAAATCGCTAAAACGGCGGTATGCCCACGGCCATGCCGGCACTCTCCATGGTCACGGCAAAGCCAATACCAATAAAGGTGCGCGCCCGGGTTGGGTTGAGAATAGCTGTCACGATGCCCACGAGCTCGCCTTCCATATTGATCAGCGGCCCGCCCGAGTTGCCCGAGTTGGCCGCTGCGTCGAACTGGATGAGCCCGCTGAGCATGTTCTCGCCCTTGGGCGAACGCAGACTGCGGTTCAGGCCCGAGACCACTCCGGCCGACACCGACGGGCCAATGCCAAAAGGGAAACCAACCGCCACCACCTCGTCGCCGGGGCGCAGCCGCCCTGCTGCGCCCATGGTGGCTGCGGGCAGGTCGTCCGGTATTTTTTTGGCGCGAATCACCGCCAGGTCGTTGGCCGGGTGCAAGCCCACCACCACCGCGTCCGACTCGGTGCCATCGTGAAAGGTCACGCTCAGGCGCTGGGCACCGGCGACCACATGCAAATTAGTCAGGATGGTTCCGTTGTCCATGATGACCACACCGCTGCCAATGCCAAACAGGCGCTCATCGGGGCGAGCGTCGTCACCCGTGAGTTCATCGGGAAGCTCTGGCTCGGCGGGCCCGGGTTTGCCGGCGCTGGCCTGTTTCTCAGAAGGCTTTTTGTCGGGGCTGGCGCCATTCGCTTGTTCCTTGGACTTACTCCCCTTGGATTCGGCTTTGTCCTCCGCCTTGTCTTTGGGCACATAGCCGCGCACCCGAACCACTGACTCGCGCACCAACTCGGCTGCGCGCGCCGTGCGCGAAGGCAAGGCCTGGGTCTCCATGGTGTGGCGCACCGCATCGTCAATATCTTCCTGCGTGAGCTCCACCGCAGGTCGCTGGCCTGGCCAAAGCAGGAGCACGGGAACAGCCACCAGCACCGCGCCAAACACCGCCCAAGAAAAAGCCTGGTTCCGCTGCATCCAAGCGGCCAGGCGAGACCCGGGACGATTCCGGGGACTTTGCGGCGCAACAGACTTCATGAACAGGGCAGCCAACAGGCGTCAGGAGCTAACACTTTTTTTAAGCGCGGCATCAACATTACCATGTTCCTGAAAATTTAGCGCGGCGGTGTTACATTTTCTTTTCACCGCGTCATAACGGCGGGACCTTACGCGGCAAGCCTGATGGTTCCCGCCCTGGCGCTCTTGGGGAGCTTTGATCGTGATCCGCTTTGTCTGGCCTGAAGCGCTTTGGCTGTTGCTGTTGATTCCGGTTTTGCTTGGGCTTTACCTGCTGAGCCTGCGCCGCAAGAAAAAAACCACCTTGCGCTTTGCCAGCCTGGTTCTGGTGCGCGCAGCCATCGGACCACGTCAGTCCCTGCGCCGCCACCTGCCCCCTGCTCTGTTCCTGCTAGCGCTTGCCGTGGGCTTGCTGACATTGGCGCGGCCCATGGCGTCTGTGACGCTGCCCAGCGACAACATGACGGTGCTGCTGGCGGTGGACGTGTCACGCAGCATGCTCGCGCGCGACATGCCGCCAAACCGCATCGTCGCGGCACAGGCGGCGATCAAAAACTTTGTCGATGGCATTCCCCGCAATATTCGTGTGGGCATTGTGTCTTTTGCCGGCGCAGCGGCCGTGGTGCAAACACCGACGACTGTGCGCGAAGAGCTGATGGACGCTGTCGACCGCTTTGAACTGCAGCGTGGCACAGCCACCGGTGCGGGCATGCTGCTGGCGCTGTCGCAATTGCTGCCCGAAGCCGGTATTGATGTGGAGTCAGGAATTTTTGACAAACACTTCTCGCGCCAAAGGGGCGAAGCCAGCTCCCTGGAGGGTCGGCGGCAAGCCTTGAAAGACGCAAAAAAAGACGTGGTGATCGTGCCGCCAGGCTCATACACCGGGGGCGTGGTCGTGCTGCTCAGTGACGGCCGGCGAACCACTGGCCCAGACCCGCTGGATGTGGCCAAGATTGCCGCTGACAAAGGCGTGCGGGTTTACACCGTGGGCTTTGGCACCAAGGAAGGCGCCGAGATTCCGGGCTCCGAGGGTTATTCCTGGTACGCCCGGCTCGACGAGGACGCGCTCAAGGGTGTTGCCGCCATGACAGGGGCTGAATACTTTCATGCCGGCAACCCGGAAGACCTGAAAAAGGTCTACGCCAACCTGAACAGCAAGTTCTCGCTGGAGGCCAAGGAAACCGAAATCGGCGCCCTGCTCAGCGCCCTGATGGTGCTGCTGATCGTGGCCTCGGCAGCACTGTCCATGCGCTGGTTTCACCGGACCGCCTGAAACCAGCGCCCAGTGCTTGCGGGCGTGCCCCGCCCACGCACCGGCCGCTCACATCGTTGATGCTTCCCATTCGCGGTGGCGATTAACCTGACTGGCCGCCAAGGTTATTTTGGCAAACCAATTGCAGTGGAACTGCGCGGCTAGATTCAACTGGGGTATTGGGCAAACGCAGGCAATCTGGCGCCTGCACGGACGCTTGCGCGCCTGAAGATTCAGGCCTTTGGCAACGTCACGCCGACCTGGCCCTGGTACTTGCCGCCACGGTCTTTGTAGCTGGTCTGGCACACGTCATCTTTGTCGCTCTCGAAAAACAGTACCTGCGCGCAGCCCTCGCCGGCATAAATCTTGGCCGGCAGCGGCGTGGTGTTGGAAAACTCCAGCGTCACATAGCCTTCCCACTCGGGCTCGAAGGGCGTGACGTTGACGATGATGCCGCAGCGCGCATAAGTGCTTTTGCCCAGGCAGATGGTCAGCACGTTGCGCGGAATGCGAAAGTACTCGACGGTTCGCGCCAACGCAAAGCTGTTGGGTGGGATGATGCACACATCATCCGAAAAATCGACAAAGCTTTTTTCGTCGAAGTTCTTGGGGTCGACCACCGTACTGTGGATATTGGTGAACACCTTGAACTCGGGCGCACAGCGGATGTCGTAACCGTAGCTGCTGGTGCCGTAGCTGATGAGCTTGTGTCCGTCGCGCTGGCGAATCTGCCCAGGCTCGAACGGCTCAATCATGCCGTGCTGCTCAGCCATGCGGCGAATCCACTTGTCGCTTTTGATGCTCATCGGGTCTGCTCCTGGGGATGCGGCATTGTAGTAAGACCACTACGGTGGGCCTTCTGGCGCAAGGGCTTGAGAAGGTCTGACAAACCGTTGTGATCCACCTCGTGCATCAGGGCAATCAAGCGTCCGATTTCGCCTTTGGGCACACCTTGCTGAACAAACCATCGCAGGTAGTTGCCTGGCAGGTCTGCGATCAGGCGACCCTTGTACTTGCCAAAAGGCATCTTTCGCGTGACCAGCAGTTCCAGGTCCTCGGGCCTCAATCAGCCCCCTACCCGCTTAACCTTGAACCCCTTGGCAGCCAGCCAGGCCATCACCTTGCTCACATGGTCGCCTTGCACCTCAACCACGCCATCTTTCACCGTGCCGCCTGAGCCGCAGGCCGCTTTAAGCTGCTTGCCAAGCGCCGCCAAGTCCGGATCCGGCAGGTCAAGCCCGCGCAGCACGGTGACCCCCTTGCCCGCTCGGCCCTTGGTCTCGAATTGGACACGCACCACACCGTCGCCCGCAGGGCGAGCAGGCTTTTTAGAACAGGCACAGTTGGCCACGGGCTTGCGGCAGCCTGGGCACATGCGGCCAGCGTCTGTGCTGTAGACGAGGGGGCTCACGGGAATAGGAAACAAAATGTCAATCGTATCCATTGTGCCTGCGCGAAACCGCGCTCACCGGCGAGGCACTATTGAAAAAAGTACTAAGGCCCTAAAATAGGGGTCACAGGGGCTGCACTGGTTTCGACGTGGGTTCGGACGCGCAGCAGGGCATGTCGAGGTTCTGTTACCTCGTAAAACCGCAGAAAAAAAGTAACTGCAAACGACGAACGTTTCGCACTCGCTGCTTAATTGCACGTGAGCCT
>JAYQPP010000039.1:0-19531 GCA_038145425.1 Comamonadaceae bacterium
CAGTACCGAAGCGCAAATGAACACCCAGATAACTAGGGCCTTTCACCGCGGGGAAGTCGCGTGTGGCATGGTAGTCGTCCATGCGTTCAAAAAAGGACTCGAACAGGGCTTGCCCGCCTTGCGACCCTAAGGGGATTTTCAGCTCTGCCAGGTTGCTGGGCATGAAACCAATATCCGCCAGGGTCGGTACGGCTTGCTGCAGTTCGGCAGGCCTGGGCGCAAGCCTTGCAGCGAGCTGCTCGCAGGGGTGATCCATCAAGTCTTCGGGGGCGAGCCGCGCCAGCCAGTTGTTTTTATAGGGGGTGAACACGCCGTACGGTGATCCCGACTGAGTCAGTATTTCACGCTGCTCGAAAATCACATGATCTTTGACGGTGACAAACCCAACGCCGGAATGAGCCAGCGCAGTCTCCACGGCCTGGTCACGATCGAGTGCCTGCGGTTCGTAATCGCGGCCCGCAAAGACGCAGTCGGCCTGTAGCTGACGGGCTAGCTTCACGATCTCCGAGCGGGCGCTGGCGTGTCGCACGATCAGGCCAGATGCCGGGCGATTGCCTAGTTTTCGTAGTTCCTCATGCAATTGCTGCAGCGAGGCCAGAATGAATTCGACGCGCCGGTCAGCGCGCGGCAGGCTGGCCAGAATTTCGGTGTCCAGCACAAACACGCAATGCACCTGATCGCACTGACTGAGGGCCGCATGCAGGGTGGCGTTATCCGAAACCCGCAGGTCGCGGCGAAACCACATCAATCCGGTTTTGAAGGGGCGGCTCATCGCTAGAATCTCTCCATGGCTTCTGATTGTGCCGTCACAAACCTAACCAATCATTTCCTGATTGCCATGCCGGGTTTGAGTGACGAGCTGTTCGCACGTAGTGTGGTCTATTTATGTGAGCACAGCGATCAGGGCGCCTTAGGGCTGCTCATTAACAAGCCCAGCGATATGTCGCTTAAAGCCCTGTTCGAAAAAATGGATTTGTCGCTGGATCGCGCCGATCTGGCTGATGCGGACGTGTTCCTGGGTGGTCCAGTGCAAACGGAGCGTGGCTTTGTGTTGCATGAGGCGATTTTCAGTGCAGAGCAGCAGACGGACAATCCTGTTTACAGCTCGACCCTGGTGATCCCGGGTGGACTGGAGATGACGACCTCCCGTGATGTTCTCGAGGCGATCGGGACCGGTTCCGGCCCCCGCAAGCTCATGATGGCCTTGGGCTACGCGGCCTGGTCGCAGGGTCAGCTGGAATCCGAGTTGGCGGACAACAGCTGGCTCACCGTGGCGGCAGACAGCAGCCTGATTTTCGAGACGCCTGTTGACCAGCGCTATGAGCGGGCCCTCGAACTGCTTGGTGTGCATACTGGCATGCTGTCGACGCAGGCTGGGCACGCATGAATGCGCTCGATCTGAGCCAAGGGGCATCGGCAGACGCGAGCGCTTCGGTGGCGTCGGTCGACACCAGACTTCAGATTTTTTTGTCTTTTGACTACGGGCAGAAGCGCACTGGCGTCGCGGTGGGTAACCGGCTGCTGGGCACAGCGCACCCGCAAGGGACAATCTCGGCCGAGGGCGCAGCCCGGTTTGTGAAGATTGCGCAGTATTTGAAAGACTGGCAGCCTGACGCGCTGGTCGTTGGTGTTCCGTTTCATCCGGACGGCGCATCCCATGACAATACCGAGCGCGCGCGTCGCTTTGCGCGGCAGCTGCGAGGCCGTTACCAGTTGCCGGTTTTTGAGGTGGACGAGCGCTACAGTACCACGGAGGCGCGCAGCCAGGGCGCGCGTGACGCCGATGCGGCAGCGGCCTGCATCATTCTGGAACAGTTTTTGAGGGAGCTGTCATGAGCCAATTGACGCTGGATGCCGAGGCGCTTTATGCCCAGCTCCTCGAGCGGGTAAAAGCCGAACTGCGGCCTGGCATGCGCATCATCGGCATTGCCTCGGGCGGGGTCTGGCTGGCAGAGCGGATGGCTGTTGACTTGTCGCTTGCTGATCCGGTTGGGATTATTTCGTCGACCATGCATCGTGACGACTTCGCACGCAGGGGTATGACATCGGCGACCCCAACCCGAATTCCTTTTGACGTCGAGGGCGCCGAAATTCTTTTGCTTGACGATGTACTCTACACAGGGCGCACGATTCGGGCAGTGATGAATGAGTTGTTTGATTTCGGGCGCCCGATGCGTGTAAGGCTGGCGGTGTTGGTTGACCGCGAGGGTCGGCAGTTACCGGTACAGGCCGACATCTGCATGGCACGTATCAGCCTGCCACCGACGCAGTCGCTTTCGCTGGACCGTGACCCATCGGGGCAGTTCACTTTCAACGTGAAAGCGATTTAGCCATGCTCTACAAGCGTCATCCCCAGCTTAACAAGAACGGTGAACTCATTCATTTGTTGTCGACCGAAGGACTGCCCAAGGCGATTTTGGAGCAGGTGCTGGACACGGCTGCAACCTTTGTGTCGGTGTCAGACCGAGAAGTAAAAAAAGTACCGCTGTTGCGTGGCAAGAGCGTGTTCAATTTGTTTTTTGAAAACTCAACGCGCACCCGGACTACTTTCGAGATTGCCGCCAAGCGGCTCTCAGCCGACGTGATCAACCTGGACATTGCGCGCAGTTCCACGTCCAAGGGCGAAACCTTGCTCGACACCATTGCCAACCTCAGCGCGATGGCTGCAGACCTGTTTGTTGTACGTCACAGCGACTCCGGAGCACCCTACCTGATTGCGCAGCACGTGGCGCCGCACGTGCACGTGATCAACGCCGGCGATGGTCGTCATGCGCATCCGACACAGGGTTTGCTCGATGTCTTCACGATCAAGCACTTCAAGAAAGACTTTTCTAACCTGACGGTCGCCATTGTGGGTGACGTGTTGCATTCGCGTGTGGCGCGCTCAGACATTCATGCCCTGACCACCCTGGGCTGCGCCGAGGTGCGCGTGGTGGGCCCGAAAACGCTGGTCCCCGCTGACCTGGCGCAGATGGGCCTCAAGGTGTTTCACCGGCTTGAGGATGGCCTCAAGGACTGTGATGTGATCATCATGTTGCGGCTTCAAAACGAACGTATGAGCGGCGCCTTGCTGCCGTCGAGCCAGGAGTTTTTCAAAAGTTTTGGTCTGACGCTAGAAAAGCTGCAGTTGGCCAAGCCCGATGCCATCGTGATGCATCCTGGTCCGGTGAACCGTGGGGTTGAAATTGCCTCAGAGGTGGTGGACGGTCAGCAGAGCGTGGTTTTGCCGCAGGTCACCTTCGGCATCGCCATTCGAATGGCCGTCATGAGTATTGTGGCCGGTAACGTCGCCTGACATCAAACTGCTTTTGCAAAAGAACATGAACACGCCAGCCAAAAATGTGTTGATCAAGGGAGGACGGGTTGTTGACCCGCACAGTGGCTTTGACGCCGTAGCCGATGTGGCCATAGGTGGTGCCTCAGTGTTGCAGGTCGGAGGCGTACCCCAGGGCTTTGAGCCCGAACTGACGCTGGATGCATCAGGTTGCCTGGTGTTGCCTGGCTTGGTTGACTTGGCTGTAAGGCTTCGTGAGCCGGGCAATGAACACGCGCGCATGCTGGAGTCTGAAATGAACGCCGCGATGGCGGGCGGTGTGACCAGCTTGGTCTGTCAGCCCGACACCGACCCCGTGCTAGACGAGCCAGGTCTGGTGGAGATGCTGCGTTTTAGGGCAGAAAAACTGCGCCAGGCCCGCGTTTATCCTCTGGGAGCGCTGACACGTGGTCTTAAAGGCGAGGCGCTCACCGAGATGCTTCAGTTGACGGATGCGGGCTGCGTGGCGTTCAGTCAGGCTGAAATAGCGATCGCCAACACGCAGGTCTTGCAGCGGGCTCTTCAATATGCCAGCACCTTCGGATTTGCGGTCTGGCTTAGGCCGCAAGATGCTTACTTGGGCCAAGGTGTCGCGGCCAGCGGCCCCCTGGCGACCCGTATGGGCTTGAGTGGCGTGCCGGTAGCGGCTGAGACCATTGCCATGCATACACTCTTCGAGCTCATGCGCAGTACCGGCGCCCGGGTTCATCTGTGTCGAATCAGCAGCGCAGCGGGCGTTGAGTTGGTGCGACAGGCCAAGACGCAGGGCTTGGCGCTAAGTTGCGATGTCAGTGTCAATTCCTTGCACTTGATCGATCATGATATTGGTTATTTCGACAGCAGCGCGCGCTTGAATCCGCCGCTTCGGCAGCAGCGCGACCGAGACGCACTGCGGGCTGGCCTGCTGGATGGAACCATTGATGCGCTGGTTTCCGACCACACGCCGGTTGACGACGATGCCAAGATGGTGCCGTTTGCCGATAGTGAACCTGGTGCGACTGGGCTGGAACTGCTGATGAGCCTGGCATACAAATGGCACCTCGACGATGGTGGCCCGCTATCGCGTGCTGTGGACGTTGTCAGCAAAGGGCCAGCCCAGGTGCTCGGCGCCTCGCTGGGCTCAAGAAAAGACAGGACCGGTCAGCTCAAGGTGGGTGGACTCGCGGATATTTGCGTCTTCGATCCCAAGGCAGCGTGGGTGGTCCGGCCGCAGTCCCTGGTGAGCCAGGGTAATTTCACCCCTTTTTCTGGTTATGAATTGCCTGGGCGCGTGCGCTACACCCTGGTGGGTGGGCGCGTGGCTTTCCAAGCATCGACTTGACCCACGACCAGGCGTGGTGACGACGTCCAATCAATGAAACACCTCTTTGGTCAGGATTCTGGCTGTGTTTTTTGTGCGTTGGTGTGAGAAAGCGTGCGGCGCCTTATCATGATGTCTGAAAATCGTGCGGCCCTGAGGGGCCAAAGTCGGGTTGACACCAGCTTGGTCGCCCGGCGATACCACACCGACAAAATGGACTTTGCGAATGGGCGCCGTGGAAAAAACTGATGAAATGTTTGAGTCTGCTGCAGACCTCTTCAGGGTGATGTCGGCGCCGTTGCGGCTCAAAATCATTAACAGCCTGTGCCAGGGCGAACGAAATGTCAGCTATCTTCTGACTCAGGTGGACACCACGCAGCCCAATATGTCCCAACACCTGAATACCTTGTACAAAGCAGGCATCTTGAACAAGCGCCGTGATGGCGTACAAATTTTTTACAGCATTCGTGATCAACGCATTGTCGGGATCTGCAATGCGGTATGCAACGACATCGCTGCCAGAACGTCTCAAAAATAAACGCCGGCTTCGCCGGCGTTTTCACTTGGTAGACCAGTGTCCTATAGGCGCTGGTCAGGGCCGATCAGGGCTTGACGTAGCTGTAGCCATATTTTTGTTGCAGCAAGGCGACCTCGGCAACACCGGATGGCACGATTTTCGATTCCATCAACAATTTGGCCGGATCAATTTTGCGATTGACCAGCGTGTTGTTGCACACGCGAAACTCAACGCCTTTGGCAGCCAGCGCACTCACGGTACCCGCGAACTCGCGGCCTTTGCTGTCTTTTGCGCCACTGAGCAAAAAGTCAATGCCCAGGCTGTGGGTCACAACAACAATCTTGGCAGTGGGATCGGCATTCAGGTGGTTGTTGACATTGCCCAAAGACTGCGCCGCACTTTCGATGCTGCTGTTGATGTGATAGACCGCCTTGACCTGTGGGTCGTTGTTCAGCACAGGGCCGGCGACGGCGAGCGATGTGGCCAGTGCAAGAGAGAGGCCAGTAAGAATGCGACGCATTTGAGATTCCTCCAAGAAAAGTAAGTGTTGGTGCAGGCGATTACGCAAGAGCGATAGGCCACCGGGATTGTGCACCCGCTTGCCAGCCTGTGACGGCCAAGCAGCGATCCAGCTGCTTTGAAAGGGGACTCTAACAGTTCAACGCCTGATGCGCTTATAGGGGCTTTCCCTAGGGAAGTGCGTCGCCCCGGGGCGAAATCGCCTCCACTTGGAGATTCTTGAAACTTTTGAAACAGTCTCAAGGGATCGGTGTGCCTGGATTGGCTACCCGATCGCTTAGCCCTTCGCCAACGCGCATGGAGACTTTGTTTTACATTCTTGGGTGCTGGCGTGGCGTATGGTGCTTTTTGAATTTCATCGTTTCGGGCGTGCAGGACGCATTGGCGCCTTGCTGCTTGGCATTGGCCTGGCCTGGGTGAGCGTGCCTCAGCTTTCAGCCGCAACCGTTAAGCCTCAGGCTCTGCCGCCCATGGTCGCTGTGCAGGTTTCGGCCTCTGCCTGGTTTGTTCAGGGCGTCGCGGGGCTGGGTTCGCCTGAGAACCAGAATTTCATCTCCAACGCTGGATTTGTTATCACCTCAGACAGCGTTCTCGTTTTTGACGCGCTTGGGTCGCCAGCTGCCGCCGAGCGTCTGGTTGGGGTGATTCGGGCGATCACGCCTCTGCCGATCAAGCACGTGTTGGTGTCGCACTACCACGCTGACCACATCTATGGCTTGCAAGTGTTCAAACGGCTCGGTGCGCAGGTGTATGCCGGCCGAGAGGCCCTGCGCTATCTTCACTCGGACCGCGCACGGCTGCGCTTGCAGGCCTCGCGTGAATCCATGGCGCCCTGGATCAACGCGGACACCCAGTTGGTGGCGCCCGACCACCTGTTGGACAGGACTGTGGATATGGAGATTGGCGGCATGTTGTTCCAGTTGCGTGCTGTCGGTCCTGCTCACACGCCGGAAGACTTTTCGCTCTACATTCCCAAGGAGAAGGTCTTGTTCTCGGGTGACCTGGTCTTTCGAAACCGTATCCCATTTGTGGGTGACGCGGACAGTCGCAGGTGGGTGACGGCGCTTGATGACTTGCTGGCGCTGGACGTTGAGGTGATCGTGCCGGGGCACGGGCCTGCGTCGAAGGAGCCCGCGCGAGACATGCGTCAAACCCGGGAGTACCTGGTGTACCTGCGTGCGGCCATGGGAGGCGCCACAGCGGTGATGGAGCCCTTTGAATCTGCGTATCAAAATACGGATTGGTCGGCGTTTCGACAGCTTCCTTTGTTTGAGTCGGCCAATCGGATGAATGCGTACAACACTTATCTGTTGTTGGAGCAAGAGGCAAATAAATGAAGGCTGTTGACACGGTCCAAGACGCGCGTAGAGGCTTGCTCAAAAGGCTTGGGGTTGGCATGTTTGCCGTGCCTACCGTTGTCGGGTGGTCGATGTTGCCCGCCGCGCCTCAGGCGAATGCTCAGACGCACGACAGGCCTTTGCCCTCTGTGGATGCGCTGCAGCCCGCGCTGGATCAGGCAATTTCTCGCGGGCAACCCCTGGTGGTTATGGTCAGCTTGGATGGTTGCCCGTTTTGCAAGGTGGCGCGCATGAACTACCTCAGGCCCATCGTCGGCAAAGACGGCCTGGTTATCGTGCAGGTCGATATGCGCAGCCCACGACCCATAGCAGATTTTCAGGGCCAGACGCAAAGCCAGGATGCCTTAACTCGGCAATGGAAGATCAAGATCGCGCCCACTGTTTTGTTTTTCGGCAAAGGCGCAGCGGAGGTCGCAGAGCGCCTTGAGGGTGGTTACATCCCTGACTTTTATGGCGCCTACCTAGACGAGCGCCTGGCCATCGCGCGAAAGGCCGTGCGTTCCTGAAGCCCAAATGCCACGAGCGGGTCACGCAGTGGTCAATGAGGTTTTGTCGCGCTGGGGCTGATCCTGCAAATGTCATCTCGGCTCAGCGGGCTTTGCAGCTCGACAGAACGGTGGCCTACAAAAACATCAATACTTACTTATTTAAGCTATCATTAATATTTTGGTGATTCAGTCTGTGCCGGATCGTCTGTCTCAGGCACTTTTTATTCGACGCACGCAAACAAAGGAATTTGATTTTGAAGAACTTTAAGCGACTCTTTTTGTGGGTCCCTCTGTTGGCCGTTCTCCTGCTTAGTGGCTGTGGCACGATCGGCACGCTGGGCAAATTGGAAGATGGTGCAGGCGCTGAAGCCAGCCGCATGTGGGACCGATGGGTCGAGGGTGGCGGCGATATTGCCGTGGCCACCACCTGGGAGCGCAAAGTGGCACCGGGCGTGACGGTTGCAGACATCGAGGCCGTCTTCGCGCA
The DNA here is from genome assembly GCA_038145425.1 of Comamonadaceae bacterium. GTDB lineage: Bacteria > Pseudomonadota > Gammaproteobacteria > Burkholderiales > Burkholderiaceae_C > Rhodoferax. Next base: position 7,983 of record JAYQPP010000039.1, read on the forward strand.
AATTGCCACCGAGCGCAACATGCGCCCAGTTGGTGAATTGCCGCTGTCCAAAGAGCTTGAGGCGCGCTCGGGCAAGAAAGAGAAATTCCTGAAGGTTTATTCTTACTGCTCGCCCAATATCGCACGCGAGATGGTGGACTTCAGCCCGCACATGGCCGCCTACCTGCCATGCCGCCTGACCGTGGTGGAGAAAGAAGACGGCTTATGGATCTACACCCTGAACATGGACATGATGGTCAAAATGGGCCGAAAGCTTCCTTCCCCACTCAAAGAACACGCTTGGAGCGTTCGCGAAACGATTTATCAAATGCTGGATCGTGGCGCGAAAGGGGCGTTCTAAACCCCTGGGCCTGACCTTTAGATGCGGGCAAGTTTTAGAACTGTTAGCCTGCGGTTTTCTTCAACCAGCACCGGCGAAAAACGATGCTGGCCTTAGACTAGAGTTCTGTCTCGAAAGGCTTGGTCATGAAATTGCTCGCCGTGCTTATCTCCTTGGGTTTGTGGTCTTCACAAGTTCTGGCGCAGGTGCCAAGCTTGTTCCAGGGCGCCGACCTCAAGCTTGGCGAACAACTGATCGCGCAGAATAATTGCCAGGCCTGTCATGTCAGGCAGGTTGGCGGTGACGGCAGCGCGATCTTCAAGCCCAAGGGCCGTATCAACACCTTGGGCGCTCTGCGCGGGATGGTGGAGATGTGCAATACCAACCTGAACCTGGGGCTCTTCCCTGAGGAGGTCACCGCCATTTCGGCGGTTCTGAACAGAGACCATTACCACCACAGCAAGTAAACAGCCGATCGCAAATATTTCAATTTATTGTTATATTTGTATTTTGTAATATACTAAGGTTTTGTGGACCATGAGGTGGCTGTTTTGGCATCGTCTGAGGCAAGTTTCTCAACGCTGGAGCGTGCGGCGCAGTTGTTTGGCGTGCTGGCGACGCCTGTGCGACTCAAGATTCTGGCCAGCCTCAAAGGTGGGGAGCAAGATGTCACCGCGCTGCTGGCGCGAATTGACGCCTCGCAGCCCAATATGTCGCGTCACCTGAGCGTGCTGCATCAGCACGGCGTGGTGGCCAGGCGGCGCGAAGGACAACACATTTTTTACCGAATTGCGGACCCTTCCGTGGTTCTGGTTTGTGACGCGATGTGCACACAACTGACTGGAACAGCCCTAGAGCTGTGCCCTGCGGTTTGAGGATGTCGTTTGGAAGATGAAGACTCGATTTTTTCAGGAGAGGGTTGCATGAACCAATTAGGTGGCTCCGGGCGCATTCGAAAGGCGCCGGAAAGTTTTCTCAGCCAAGAGGGCATTCGCACAGTGTTCGCTGAGTCTAAAAAAGGGCGACGTGACTTTATTCGCAATGCTTTCGCTGCTGCCGCTGCGGGCGTAGCGGCCCCGGTGGCGATGGCACAGGGGAATCCAGTCCCCACCGAGGGCGGCGACCTGAACATCATCAAGCTACCAGCGCACAGCACTGGCCTGGGGCAGGGCGTTGCCACAGTCGGCTACGGCACCCCATCCCAGTACGAGGTGAACGTTCAGCGTCGCCAGAGCCCAGGCTTGACGCAAACGACGCAAGCTTCGGTTTCATTTGCGCCTTTGCAGTCTTTGTTTGGCATCGTGACGCCAAGCGGCCTGCATTTTGAGCGTCATCACCAGGGCTGGTGGGATGTCGACCCGTCCAAGCATCGTTTGATGATCAATGGCATGGTCAAGCAGGCTAAGGTGTTCACGCTCGACGAAATCATGCGATTGCCATCGGTATCGCGATTCCACTTCATCGAGTGCGGTGCCAACACAGCGGTTGAATGGGGCAATGTGGCGGTGCCTACCGTGCAATACACCCACGGCATGATCTCCTGCAGCGAGTTCACTGGCGTGCCCTTGATCACCCTGCTTGAAATGGCAGGCGCTGACCTGACCAATGGCAAGTTTGTCTTGGCTGAAGGCGCCGATGGCTCCTCCATGACGCGCACCATCCCGATGAGCCTGATCAAGTCTGGCGAGGTATTCGTAGCCTACGGCCAGAACGGTGAGATGCTTCGGCCTGAACAGGGGTATCCCCTGCGTCTGGTGGTGCCGGGCATCCAGGGCGTGAGCTGGGTCAAGTACCTGCGTCGTATCGAGGTGGGTGACATGCCCTATGCGGCCAAAGATGAAGCCGTGCACTACATTGACCTCTTGCCCAACGGTATGCATCGTCAGTACGGCGGCATCCAGGAGTGTAAGAGCGTGGTCACCACGCCCTCGGGCGGGCAGGTGATGCTGGACAAAGGTTTTTACAACATCAGTGGCCTGGCCTGGTCTGGCAAGGGCAAGATCAAAAAAGTCGACGTCTCCGTTGACGGTGGGCGTAACTGGCGCACAGCGCGTCTGGAGACCCCTGTGTTGTCCAAGGCGCTGACCCGCTTCAATTTGGATTGGGTCTGGGACGGCAAGCCTGCCATCATCCAAAGCCGCGCGATGGATGACACCGGCTTTGTACAACCCAACTATCAGCAACTGCGTGCTGTTCGCGGCACACGTTCGATCTATCACAACAACGCGATTCAGTCCTGGCTGGTTCAGGAAAATGGTGAGGTGAAAAATGTTCAGATTTCCTAAGTCACTGCTGACGGCGGTTTTGATCGCCGTGGCCAGCGCTGCCGTGGCGCAGACGAGTACCAAATACCCGGGTGTGGGGCGTGCCGCGACGCCCAAGGAGGTCGCTGCTTGGGACATTGACGTTCGTCCGGACTTCAAGGGCTTGCCTGCTGGGTCGGGCTCGGTCGACAAGGGCCAGGAAATCTGGGAGGCCAAGTGTGCCGGCTGTCATGGCTTTTTTGGCGAGTCCGGTGAAGTGTTCAACCCCGTGATCGGCGGGGTTCAGAAGCAGGACCTGGAGACGGGTCGGGTTGCGAACTTGACCAAGCCAGACTATCCGTCCCGAACGACCTTCATGAAGGTGCCGACGATTTCCACTTTGTGGGATTACATCAACCGTGCCATGCCCTGGAATGCACCCAAAAGCCTGAGTACGGACGAGGTCTATGCAGTGCTCGCGTTCATGCTCAACACGGCAGAGATCGTGCCGGCCGACTTTGTGCTGAACGAAAAAACCATTCGCGATGTGCAGGCCAAGATGCCCAACCGCAACGGCATGACCACCGATCACGTGATGTGGCCAGGCAATGAGTTCAAAGGTGCGGCCAAGCCTGACACGGCCAACGTGGCTTGTATGAAAAATTGCGCGCCTGAACCGAAATTGGCGTCTTATCTGCCAGACTTCGCGCGCAATGCACATGGCAATTTGGCTGAGCAAAATCGCCCTGTCGGCCCTAAGGGCGCCGATACCACTAAGCCAGAGCTCAAACCCGGTGAGGCACCCGTTGTTGTTGCAGCAGCGCCGGCTAAGCCTGCTGCCGCACCAGTGAACCCAGCCCTGGGCTTGCTCAAGAACAATGGCTGTTTGGTTTGTCACGGCATGACCACCAAAATTGTGGGCCCGGCTCTGAGCGACGTGGCCAGGAAGTATCCCGGCAAGGCGGACTACCTTGCTGGAAAGATCAAGAACGGCGGTGCCGGCGTTTGGGGTCCGATCCCGATGCCGCCCCAGGCATTGAGCGAAGCCGATGCAAAAACCATTGCATCCTGGCTGGCTAGCGGTGCCAAATAAGCAGCTTGCGCTGTCGTTTGAACATAGACCTTGCTTATAGCCCTATAGATTTTTTTGTTTCCCCAAGTAAACCTTCACCAGTAAACTGTCTCGGATACTTGCCAGTTTTCGAGTGATAAGTGAAGGTTGTTATAGTAGTATTCACTCACAAACATTAACCCCTAGGAGACACCTATGCAAAATCGTCGCGAGACATTGAAGCAGAGCGCCCTGGTTGCAGGCCTGTTGGCCAGTACCGGGTTGTTCCCCCAGTACGCCATGGCGTACAACACCGAAGCGTTCAAGGCCAAGTCGGCCGCGGACGTTTGCAAGGCCTTAGGCGCCAGCGCACCGGTCGAAAGTAAGGACGTCACCATCGGTGGCCCCGACATTGCTGAAAACGGCGCTGTGGTGCCTATGACCACTGCAACAACCATGGCTGGTGTCAAGCACATGTTGGTGCTGGTCGAGAAGAATCCTGCTGTGCTGGTGGCCCAGTTCAACCCGACCGACATGGTTGAGGCGAACTTTGCCGTTCGTGCGAAGATGGGTCAGTCCTCTGACGTATACGCAGTGGCCATCACAAATGACGGTAAGGCGTATTTCGCTAAGAAGGAAATCAAGGTCACCCTGGGTGGATGCGGCGGCTAAGCCGGTATTCCAACCATAGATCGTAGTTACACATTTAAGAGCAGGAGATACAAAAATGGCAGATCCGATGCGCATTCGCGCCCAAGCTAGTGGTGGTAAAGCCACCGTTCGTGTCCTGATGGGCCACGAGATGGAGTCAGGCCAACGTAAAGATTCCTCAGGCAAGGTCATTCCGGCATGGCACATCAACAATGTGCAGGCCACGCTTAACGGCAAGGTTGTCATGACCGCCGATTGGGGTCCGGCCGTGTCAAAGAATCCTTTCACCCAGTTCACGATCAAGGGTGCCAAGGCTGGCGACAAGGTTGCGATCACCTGGAAAGACAACAAGGGTGACACCCGTACCGACGAGGCAACGGTTTCTTGATGTTTCTTTGAGTCTTGCAGGGTAGTGCTGAGCGCGGCCCTGCAACGTTTATCATTTAAAACAAGCTGCTATCAAAGCGGCGTCACCATAGGAGACAAACCCATGAAGCGATTACTCATTGCCTCAGCATTGGCGGCATTCTTGATGCCGTATGCGATGGCGCAAAAATCAGATACGGTCAAGGCGATCGAGGAGTACCGCGCCTTGTTGGCGGATGGAAACCCCGCAGAGTTGTTCGAGGCAAAAGGCCAAGATCTTTGGAAAAAGAAGCGTGGTCCAAAAAACGCCTCGCTTGAGGCTTGTGACTTGGGGCTGGGGGCAGGTGTGGTCAAGGGTGCATTCGTGCAATTGCCGCGCTACTTTGCAGACACCAAGCGTGTCCAAGACTTGGAGTCGCGATTGCTCACCTGCATGAGCTCGCTGCAAGGCCTCGACGAAAAAGAGATCGCTAAGACGGGGTTCGGACGTGGCGAGATGGCCAATGTGACCGCCTTGGCCGCGTGGATTTCATCAGAATCTCGCGGCTTGAAGTTCGCTCTTCCTCAGCGGCACAGCCAGGAAAAAGCATTCTATGAAGTGGGCAAGGCCTTGTTCTTCCAGCGTGGGGGGCCGCATGACTTTGCTTGCGCCACCTGTCATGCCAAAGATGACCAGCGCGTCCGTCTGCAAGACCTGCCCAACCTGACCAAAAATCCAGGCGATGGCATTGGTGTGGCGGCTTGGCCTGCATACCGCGTTGGCAACGGCCAGATGTGGGGCATGCAGCAGCGCCTCAACGACTGCTACCGTCAGCAGCGTTTCCCGTATCCTGGTTTTGCCAGCGACGCAACCATTGCTTTGGGTGTTTACCTGGGCGTGAATGCAGCTAGTGCCAAGTCCATTGCCCCAGCCCTCAAGCGCTAATCAGGAGACCGACATGAAATCAAATACCAAACTGGTTCTGAGTGCGTTGACCATTGCACTGACGGTGGCTGGTTGTGCCATGGCACCGAGTGCTTCGGAAGTCAAGTCGATGACGGACGCGGTGATCAAGTCTTCGTTCACCAGCCGCGGCATTGCCACATTGGACCGCGCGACCAATCCGGATGAAACCAACCGGGTTTGCGCCGAAGCCGACATTGCCGGCAAGCCCCTGGACGAAAAGACCGCCAAGGCTATCGAAGCCGCGAACCTGGCCACCGTCAAGTGGCCAGCGAACGGTTATTACATCGGCGACTGGAAGAGCGGTGAAAAGATCGCTCAAAACGGTCGTGGCCTGAGCTGGTCGGACAAGGCCAGCCCTGAAAACGGTGGCAATTGCTATAACTGCCACCAAATTTCCAAGGCTGAACTGTCCTATGGAAATATCGGCCCGAGCCTCTACAACTACGGCAAGATGCGTGGTGTGAAAGATCCGTTTGCCAAGGAGTCGGCAGCTGTGGTGCAGTACACCTGGGGCAAGATCTGGAACGCCAAAGCCTACAACGCTTGTTCCCTGATGCCCAGGGCTGGCCATGGTGGCATCCTGAGCGAGAAGCAGGTTCGTGATGTGATGGCCCTGTTGCTCGATCCCAAATCGCCGGTTAACCAGTAATCGGCCCGTGACCCGGCTGCGGCCGGGTTTTTTTCAACATCAAATATAAGTAATGGCAAATTTATGAACCTGACGAAACGCGAATTCATGCAAGTTTTGGGCGCTGGCACCATGGCCGGAATGAGCATGGGCACTTACGCCCAGGCCGACGGCGCCAGCGCAAGCAAGGGCTTGTACGACATTCCCAGGTTCGGCAATGTGTCTTTCTTGCACATGACCGACTGCCACGCGCAGCTCAAGCCGATTTACTTCCGAGAGCCCAGCATCAATCTGGGCTTCGGCACGATGAAGGGTGAACTGCCCCATCTGGTGGGCGAGCACCTGCTCAAGACCGCCAAGATCCGGCCCGGTACCGCAGAGGCGCACGCCCTGACGTATCTTGATTTTGAACAGGCCGCCAAGCGCTATGGAAAGGTGGGCGGGTTTGCGCACTTGGCCACGCTGGTCAAGCGCATGAAGGCAAGCCGCCCGGGCGCTTTGCTCTTGGATGGCGGTGATACCTGGCAGGGTTCGGGCACCGCGCTGTGGACCAATGGGCAGGACATGGTTGACGCTTGCAAACTGCTGGGCGTGGATGTGATGACCGGTCACTGGGAATTCACGCTCGGCATGGACAGGGTCAAGGAAATCGTTGAAAAAGACTTTGCGGGCAAGGTGGACTTTGTCGCGCAAAACATCAAGACCAATGACTTTGGGGACCCAGTCTTCAAACCTTATGTGATTCGCGAGATCAACGGTGTGCCCTGCGCCATCATTGGACAAGCCTTCCCCTACACGCCAATCGCGAATCCGCGTTACATGGTCGAAGACTGGGCCTTTGGCATTCAGGACGACAACATGCAAAAAGTCGTCAACGAGGCCCGTGGCAAAGGTGCCCAGGTGGTCGTCGTCATCAGCCACAACGGCATGGACGTGGACCTGAAGATGGCCAGCCGTGTGACCGGCATCGACGCCGTCATGGGCGGCCACACGCACGATGGCATTCCAGTGGCCAGCATCGTCGACAACAAGAGCGGCAAGACCCTGGTGACCAATGCGGGCTCGAACGGCAAGTTCCTTGGCGTGCTGGACTTCGAAGTCAAAAACAAAAAGGTTACCGACTTCCGCTACAAGTTGTTGCCCGTGTTTGCCAACATGCTGCCTGCTGATCCGGCCATGGATGCGCTGATTACCAAGATCCGCGCGCCTTATGAGTCCAAGCTGGCGCAGCAACTTGCTGTGACCGAGGGCACGCTGTACCGCCGCGGCAATTTCAACGGCACGGGTGACCAGTTGCTGGTCGATGCCCTGATCGAGGTGCAAGGGGCAGACATTGCCTTCTCGCCCGGCTTCCGCTGGGGCACCAGTTTGCTGCCCGGTCAGGCGATCACACGTGAGTGGCTGCTCGACATGACCGCAACGACCTATTCGTACGCGACGGTGTCGGAGATGACCGGTACCATGATCAAGACAGTTCTGGAAGACGTGTGTGACAACCTGTTTAATCCGGACCCCTACTACCAGCAGGGTGGCGACATGGTGCGCGTGGGTGGCCTGTCGTATAGCTGCAGCCCGCTGGAGGGCATGGGCAAGCGTATCAGCGACCTACGACTAAACGGCAAACTGATTGAAGCCGACAAAAAGTACAAGGTGGCTGGATGGGCACCGGTCGCGCCGGAAGCACGCAACCAGGGAAACAAGATGGTGTGGGAGGTGGTGGAGTCCTGGCTGGCTGCGCGCGGGGGCAAGGTTGCACCCAGAAAGCTCAACACGCCTAAAATCATCGGCGCGTTGCCGAACCCAGGATACGCCGGCTGAGGACAGGAGGTCACCATGCAAACCGAGCGCAGGGCTTTGTTGGCCCAGTTGTCAGCGATTGGCCTGATGGCCAGTGGTGTGGGCGCTGGCAATGCATGGGGCCAAAGCGATACAGCCAGTCGCGAAGCCAAGGCGCCGTCCCTGCCATCTGAGGGAGCCCACATTCAGGTGCCTGCCCTGACCCTGCTCGATGGCTCGGTGTTTGCAGCCGATCAGACCAAAGGTCGCATCACGGTGCTGTATTGGTGGGCCAGCACATGCCCGTTTTGCGCCCAGCAAAGCCCCGAGATGCAAAAGCTCTGGCAGTCTCAGGCCGGTCGGGGCATGCAATTCTTAGGGCTATCGGTCGACAAAACGGCTGCCGATGCCCAGGCTTATTTGCAAAAGCGCGGCTACACCTGGCCCTCGGCCTGGGTGAGCCCCGAGATTCACAAAGCGCTTCCCAAACCGCGTGGTCTGCCGATCACCTTGGTGCTGGGTCGTGACAGTCAGGTGCTTCAGGCTGAAAAAGGCCAATTGTTCCCTGAGGATGTCGCACAACTTTCGCGCTGGCTCTGAGCCCGGGCGTGTAGACGCCCGATGCAGCGCTTTGTAAGCTATGGGGTGAGCCCTGAGTCTTGCGGTCCTGGTGTCTTCAGGCAGGCAGACGGGGCTCGTCGTCGACAATGTCGCCATATTCAAAAGTTGAAGATACTGATGCCATGAGCTCAAAACCTACGCTGCGCTTGGCGCCATCGATCCTGTCCGCGGATTTTTCCCGACTGGGTGAAGAGGTGCGGGCCGTCGAGGCCGCAGGCTGCGACCTGATCCATTTCGATGTGATGGACAACCATTACGTGCCTAATCTGACCATCGGGCCGCTGGTTTGCGAGGCGATACGGCCGCACGTAACCTTACCAATTGACGTACACCTCATGGTGGAGCCAGTTGACGCGCTGATTCCGATGTTCGCCAAGGCTGGCGCCAACATCATTACGTTTCACCCCGAGGCATCACGCCATGTTGACAGAAGCCTCGCGTTGATTCGCGATCATGGCTGCAAGGCCGGGTTGGTACTCAACCCGGCCACTCCGGTGCATTGCCTCGACCATGTCATGGACAAGCTCGACATGGTATTGCTCATGAGCGTCAACCCTGGTTTCGGTGGTCAGGCTTTCATCAAGAGTACCTTGGCCAAGCTACGTCTGGTGCGTCAGAAAATTGACGCCCATACGGCGTCCGGTGGGGGCGAGATCTGGCTCGAGGTCGATGGCGGTGTGAAGGTGGAGAATATCGCTGACATCGTTCGAGCTGGGGCGGACACCTGCGTGGCGGGCAGCGCCGTATTTGGCTCGCCTGACCAAGATGGTGGTTACCGGGGCGTTATGCAAGCGCTTCGCAAGGCGGCTTCGATTGGCTAGGGCACTGACCTGGACAACCCTTGTTAGGTTTGGCAATGCGGGCAAGTTGTGTAGGGTAGCGAAAGCGACTAATCCGCCATTGAAGCGTGACGCCAAGTCCGACATCGCGGCGATCATTCATGCCATTGGTCATTGATTGTTTAAATTTGACCTGTGATAGCAGCTTTTGATTTGGTTATGTTTGACCTCGACGGCACGCTGGTGGAGACCGCGCCGGAAATCATGGACGCGGTCAACGACACACTGGAACTCTTCCAGTTGCCTTTGGTGTCCCAGCAGCAGGTGAATGACTGGATTGGTCATGGCACCTTGTCACTTCTCATCCAGGCCGTGGCATTTGCCACGGGCTCCAGCCTTGATGCGGTGCGTGCCAGTGCATCCTTGCCCGAGATGGTGGCGCACTACAACCAGCACTACAACGCGCGGTGCGGCACCAATAGCCGCCTGTACCCTGGCGTGCAAGCGGCACTTGATGGCCTGCGGGCCCAGGGTGTGAAACTGGCGGTGGTAACCAACAAAGAGTCGCGCTACACCGAGGTGGTGATGAAAGCACACCAACTTGATGCCTGTGTCGACCACGTTATCAGCGGCGACACCCTGACCACCAAAAAGCCTGACCCTGCTGGCGTGCTGGCCTGCCTGGCGCAATTTGGTGTGGCGCCTGAGCGCGCTTTGTTTGTGGGTGACTCCAGCATCGATGTCGCCACCGCGCGCCGTGCTGGTGTGCCCGTCTGGGTGCTGCCTTACGGCTACAACATGGGTGAGCCAGTTGCAAGCTGTGGCGCCGACCGTGTAATCGAGAGCTGTGCAGCCTTGCTGGAGGATTGATAGGCACTTTGTGTTGTCGTCGCAGGCTTGTTTCCTGAGCCTACAATTTTTCCAATCTGTCTTCGCTTATTTTTTGGAGTTGTCATGAAGGTCTTGCGTTTTGCCGATGTGCTTAGCAGTGGATTTGCCAAAGGCAAACGGGTGTTTATTCGCGCCGACCTCAATGTGCCGCAAGACGATGCCGGGAACATCACGGAAGACACCCGCATTCGCGCCAGCGTGCCTTGCATCCAGATGGCTTTAGATGCCGGGGCTGCCGTGATGGTGACCAGCCATCTGGGTCGACCCACCGAGGGTGAATTTAAGCCAGAGGACACCCTGGCCCCGGTGGCCAAACGACTGGGTGAACTGATCGGGCGCGAGGTGCCGGTTTTACAAAACTGGGTTGACGGTGTCCCAGTTCAGCCCGGCCAATTGGTGATGCTGGAGAACTGCCGCGTCAATGTGGGTGAAAAAAAGAACAAGGAAGAGCTGGCGCGAAAAATGGCGGCGTTGTGCGACATCTTTGTGCACGACGCCTTCGGCACCGCGCACCGCGCAGAGGGCACCACCTATGGCATCGCGCAATACGCGCCGATCGCTTGCGCGGGCCCGCTGCTGGCTGCTGAAATAGACGCCATCAACCAGGCCCTGGCCAATCCCAAGCGCCCACTGGTGGCCATTGTTGCAGGCTCGAAAGTGTCTACCAAGCTCAGCATCTTGCAAGCCTTGGCCAAGAACGTGGACCAGCTGATCGTCGGTGGTGGCATTGCCAATACTTTCATGCTGGCTGCAGGGCTGAAGATTGGCAAGAGCCTGGCTGAGCCCTCGCTCGTGGCGGAAGCTAAGGCGGTGATTGACGCGATGAAAGCGCGCGGCGCCGAGGTTCCGATTCCGGTTGACGTGGTTGTTGCCAAAACATTTGCAGCAGATGCGCAGGCGACCACAAAGTCGGCTGAGGCTGTGGACGAAGACGACCTGATCCTGGATATTGGTCCGCGGACTGCAGCGCGCTTGGCTGATCAACTTAAGGCGGCCGGCACCATCGTCTGGAATGGCCCGGTTGGCGTGTTCGAGTTTGCGGCCTTTGAGGCCGGAACCCGCGCGATTGCACAGGCGATTGCAGCGTCCAGCGCTTTTTCGATCGCGGGCGGTGGTGACACCTTGGCTGCAATCGCCAAATATGGCATTGAAAAAGACGTGGGTTACATCTCGACCGGTGGTGGTGCATTTCTGGAAGTGCTGGAGGGCAAGACCCTGCCGGCTTTTGAGATTCTGCAGCAGCGCGCGGCCTGAGGCGCTTGGCCGGCGCCTTGGCTA
>JAYQPP010000040.1:0-17759 GCA_038145425.1 Comamonadaceae bacterium
GGAAGAGGGCCTGCGCTTTGCCATCCGCGAAGGCGGCAAAACCGTCGGCGCCGGCGTCGTCGCGAAGGTGATTGCTTGATGTTTTAAATGGGCCAGACCGGCTTGGCCGGTGGGCGCCGTCTCTTCGTAGGGGTATAGCTCAATTGGCAGAGCGTCGGTCTCCAAAACCGAAGGTTGTAGGTTCGATTCCTACTGCCCCTGCCACCTGACCGTGGCGCTACAAGAGGCCCCCAAAAAGCCCGCTTCACACTGGCGGGCTTCGGTGTCTTAAGTGCAGATGAATTTTGAGGGCATCTTCGAGATGCCAAACCTGAGAAAACATGGCTAGCAACGAAGTTCAAACCGTTAGTACCGCCGCCGACAAGGCCAAGATCGGTGCAGCCGTGGCCCTGGTGGTCGGCGCTGTGGCGGCGTTTTACATGCTTGGCAAGCAGGGCCCGCTGTTTCAGTGGCTGGGTTTGCTCGCCGGCCTGGTGCTGGCCGCCCTGATCTTTGTGACCTCGGAGTCGGGGCGTGCACTGGTGGCGTTTTTTCAGGATGCAGCGCGCGAGATGCGCAAAGTGGTCTGGCCGGCACGCCGAGAGGCGATGCAGATGACGGCCTACGTGTTTGGATTTGTATTGCTGATGGCCATTTTTTTGTGGCTGTCTGACAAGACCCTGGAGTGGGTGATTTACGACTTGCTGCTGGGCTGGAAATAAGACATGAATACTGAAGCTGAAACTCAAGTTGGTGAAACGCTGACGGCCGCCCAGACGCTGGCCATGCCACCGAGCAACCCAGACTTGCGCTGGTATGTGGTGCATGCCTATTCGGGCATGGAAAAAGCTGTTGAGCGCAATATTCAGGAGCGCATCAACCGCTCGGGCATGCAGTCCAAATTTGGCCGGATCCTGGTGCCGATGGAAGAAGTCGTCGAGATCAAAAACGGCCAGAAGAAGACCACGGAGCGCAAATTTTTCCCGGGCTACGTGCTCGTTGAGATGGTCATGGATGACGACACCTGGCACCTGGTCAAGCACACCAGCAAGGTCACAGGCTTTGTGGGTGGCGGCAAGATGCGCCCTTCGCCGATCTCGGAAGCCGAGGTCATGAAGATCGTCAACCAGATGCAAGAAGGCACCGAGAAGCCCCGCCACAAGGTGGAGTTCATGGTGGGCGAATTTGTGCGCGTGAAAGACGGCCCCTTTGCCGACTTCAACGGCACGGTCGAAGAAGTCAATTACGAGAAAAGCAAGGTGCGCGTGGCGGTCACGATTTTTGGCCGCTCCACACCTGTAGAGCTGGAGTTTTCCCAGGTTGAAAAAACCTGATGGGCTGAGGCCGGCCTGAGGCTGGCGCTTGTCAATTTGGACCTGTTGCTTTCCGACTCGGCAACCGGTTTAGAGAGCAGAGTCGTTTTGGACGGGGAGCCCGCGCTGAATGCAGCAAAGGCGTTTGAACCCGATAGGAGTTAAACATGGCGAAGAAAATCGTCGGTTTTGTCAAGCTGCAAGTGCCAGCTGGCAAGGCCAATCCCTCACCCCCCATTGGTCCTGCATTGGGCCAGCGCGGTTTGAACATCATGGAGTTCTGCAAGGCGTTTAACGCGCAGACCCAGGGTGTCGAGCCCGGCTTGCCGCTGCCCGTGGTGATCACCGCGTTTGCCGACAAGAGCTTTACTTTTGTTATCAAGTCGCCGCCGTCTTCGGTTCTGATCAAGAAAGCGATCAAGATCGACAAGGGCTCGTCGCGTGCTAACAAAGACAAGGTCGGCAAGATCACGCGCGCTCAGCTCGAAGAAATCGCCAAGACCAAGATGAAAGACCTGACCGCTGCCGACATGGACGCTGCGGTGCGCACGATCGCTGGCTCTGCCCGTTCGATGGGCGTGAATGTGGAGGGTGTCTAAATGGCTCGCTTGACCAAAAAACAAAAAGCGCTTGACGGCAAAGTCGACAGCGCCAAGCTCTATCCCCTGAGCGACGCGATTAATTTGGTGAAAGAGTTTGCCACCGCCAAATTTGACGAGTCGATCGACGTTGCGGTTCAGCTCGGCATCGATGCCAAGAAGTCGGACCAGGTTGTGCGCGGCGCGGTTGTGCTGCCCAACGGTACCGGCAAGACCAAGCGTGTGGCCGTTTTCGCCCAGGGCGCCAAGGCCGAGGAAGCCAAAGCCGCTGGTGCAGACATCGTGGGCATGGACGACCTGGCCGCCAAGGTCAAGGCCGGTGATATGCCGTTCGATGTGGTGATCGCTGCCCCCGACGCGATGCGTGTGGTGGGTGCGCTAGGCCAGATTCTGGGCCCGCGCGGTTTGATGCCCAACCCCAAGGTGGGGACGGTAACGCCTGACGTGGCTGGCGCGGTGCGCAATGCCAAGGCAGGCCAAGTTCAGTTTCGTGTGGACAAGGCCGGTATCGTGCACTCCACCATTGGCCGCCGCTCGTTTGATGCTGACAAGCTCAAGGGCAACCTGGCCGCTTTGGTGGATGCGCTCAACAAGGCCAAGCCCAGCAGCAGTAAAGGCGTGTATCTGCGCAAGGTCGCGGTCTCCAGCACCATGGGTGTTGGCGTTCGCGTGGACCTGCAGACCATTGCCGCTTGATTGAAAGAAATTTCGGGCGCCTCGCAAGAGGTGCCTGAAGGTGGTGGGCTGGGGTTTTTGCAAAAAACGTTCGGGCCATCCGAGACCGTTGGCGTGCAGGCTGCTTGATCGCAGGGCTGCACTTAATCAGAACAAGCCAACGCAGATGGCGATTCCGCTGCCAGTGAATGACAAAGATTCCTGAACAGTTGGTCGCTGACATGTGGCGTGTTTGTTGGATTGCACCGGGCGTGCTGACCGCAGACACATATTTGAAGGAGTAGACCTTGAGTTTGAACCGCAGTGAGAAAGAAGCCGTCATCAATGATGTGACTGGCCTCGCCGCAAAAGCTCAAACGCTGGTAATGGCAGAGTACCGTGGCATCACGGTCGCTGACATGACTCAACTGCGCGTGACCGCACGTAGCAAAGGTGTGAGCCTGAGTGTGTTGAAAAACACGCTGGCCCGCCGTGCTTTGGCGGGAAGCGCATTTGAAGTTGCGTCCGACCAGATGACCGGTCCGCTGATCTATGGCTTTTCCGAAGACGCTGTGGCCGCTGCAAAAGTGGTGGCCGACTTCGCGAAAACCAACGACAAGTTGGTGATTCGCGGCGGTGCGTATGGTGGCAAGGCTCTGGATGCCGACGGCGTGAATCAATTGGCCAACATTCCCTCGAAAGAGGTGCTGCTGGCTCAGTTGCTGGGCTTGATGCAATCCCCGATCTCCCGTACAGCACGCGTGCTGGCGGCGGTCGCAGAGAAAAAAGGCGGCGGTGCTGCTGCGCCTGCCGAAGCTGCTGCCGCCTGATGGCGCTACAGTGATCTGAAATCAATTTTTTAGGAAATCAAAATGGCATTCGATAAAGACGCATTTTTGACCGCTCTTGACAGCATGACGGTCATGGAACTCAACGACCTGGTGAAAGCCATCGAAGAGAAATTTGGTGTGAGCGCTGCAGCCATGGCTGCCCCGGCCGCTGGCGGTGCTGCAGCCGGTGGTGGCGGTGCTGCTGCTGAAGAGAAGACCGAGTTCAACGTGGTCCTGCTCGACGCTGGCGCCAACAAGGTCTCTGTCATCAAGGCTGTTCGCGAAATCACCGGTCTGGGCCTGAAAGAAGCCAAGGACATGGTCGACGGCGCACCGAAGAACGTGAAAGAGGCCGCGCCCAAGGCTGACGCCGAAGCTGCGCTGAAGAAACTGGTTGAAGCCGGTGCCAAGGCTGAACTCAAGTAATTGCGTTCTCCTTTGAGGCTGGAGTGCCTGAAAAAGGCCTCCAGCCTTTGGTGTTTCTAAGGAACACACCGAAAAGCGATCTGACGGATTGTTTTTCAGTGTCTTCTAACCCCGACAGCAGAAGATGCCTTGGTTCGGGTTGCGTGCAATGCGTGACCGTCCGCCATTGATTGGTAGCGGCCAATCACCAAGAAAAAAAGTCGCCCAGAACTGAAAGCTGGTTCTACTTTGCCCGGAGATTTCATGGCTTACACATTTACCGAACGCAAGCGAATTCGTAAAAATTTCGGCAGTCGCGACAGCGTGCTCGAGATTCCCTACCTGCTGCAAATGCAAAAAGACGCGTACACCGCGTTTTTGCAGGCCGATGTAGCCCCCAAAAAACGCACGGCTGACGGCCTGCAAGCCGCTTTCGAAGCCGCTTTCCCAATCGTCTCGCACAACGGTTTTGTCGAGATGAAATACCTCGAATACAACCTGGCCAAGCCCGCTTTTGATGTGCGTGAGTGCCAGACCCGCGGACTGACCTACTCCTCGGCTGTACGCGCCAAAGTTCAGCTCATCATCTATGACCGTGAGGCCTCGACCAGCCAGAACAAGGTGGTCAAGGAAGTCAAAGAGCAAGAGGTGTACATGGGCGAAGTGCCCCTGATGACCGACAAAGGCTCATTTGTGATCAACGGCACCGAGCGCGTGATTGTTTCCCAGTTGCATCGCTCGCCTGGCGTGTTTTTTGAGCACGACAAGGGCAAGACCCACAGCTCGGGCAAGTTGCTGTTCTCGGCGCGCATCATTCCTTACCGCGGCTCCTGGCTGGACTTTGAATTCGATCCCAAAGACCTGCTGTATTTCCGTGTTGACCGCCGCCGCAAGATGCCGGTGACGATTTTGCTCAAGGCCATCGGCCTGACCAACGAGTCGATCCTGGCCAACTTCTTTGTCAACGATAACTTCCGCCTGATGGACAGCGGCGCGCAAATGGAGTTTGTGGCCGAGCGTCTGCGTGGCGAGGTGGCTCGTTTTGACATCACCGACAAGTCGGGCAACGTCATCGTGGCCAAGGAAAAGCGCATCACCGCGCGCCATACGCGTGAGCTCGAGCAGTCCAAGACCACGCATATTTCGGTGCCGGAAGACTTTCTGATTGGTCGCGTCGTGGCACGTGATGTGGTGGACGCCGACACCGGTGAAATCCTGGCCAAAGCCAATGAAGAACTCACTGAAGCGCTGCTGAAAAAACTGCGCAGCGCTGGCGTGCAGGATGTGGCTTGCATCTACACCAACGAACTCGATCAGGGTTCTTACATTTCCCAGACCCTGCGTACCGACGAGACCACCGACGAGTTCGCTGCCCGCGTGGCCATCTACCGCATGATGCGCCCTGGCGAGCCGCCTACAGAAGACGCGGTGCAGGCCTTGTTCCAGCGCCTGTTCTACAACCCGGATACCTACGACCTCTCGCGCGTGGGTCGCATGAAATTCAACGCCAAGATGGGCCGAGCCGAGCTGACTGGCCCCATGGTTTTGACCAACGAAGACATTCTGGAAGTGGTCAAGGTTCTGGTTGACCTGCGCAACGGCAACGGTGAGGTTGACGATATCGACCACCTCGGCAACCGCCGTGTGCGCTGCGTAGGCGAACTGGCTGAAAACCAGTTCCGCGTCGGCTTGGCACGTATCGAAAAAGCCGTGAAAGAGCGTCTGGGCCAGGCTGAGCAAGAGCCGCTCATGCCGCACGACCTGATTAACAGCAAGCCGATTTCGGCCGCGCTCAAAGAATTTTTTGGCGCCTCGCAGCTGTCGCAGTTCATGGATCAGACCAACCCGCTGTCAGAGATCACGCACAAGCGTCGTGTCTCGGCCCTGGGCCCGGGTGGCTTGACGCGCGAGCGTGCCGGCTTTGAGGTGCGTGACGTGCACGTCACACACTACGGCCGTGTCTGCCCGATTGAAACGCCTGAAGGACCGAACATCGGCCTGATCAACTCGCTGGCTTTGTATGCGCGCCTGAACGAGTATGGCTTCATCGAAACACCGTATCGCCGTGTGGTTGATGGCAAGCTGACAAAGGAAATCGATTACCTGTCAGCGATTGAAGAGGGCAAGTTTGTGATTGCCCAGGCCAACGCGGCCCTTGACAAAGACGACCGCCTGACTGGTGAGCTGATCTCCGCGCGTGAAGCGGGTGAGTCGATCATGGTCACGCCCGATCGCGTGCAGTACATGGACGTGTCGCCGGCGCAGATCGTGTCTGTTGCGGCTTCGCTGGTTCCGTTTTTGGAGCATGACGACGCCAACCGCGCCTTGATGGGTGCGAACATGTCGCGCCAGGCGGTGCCGGTGCTGCGCCCCGAAAAACCAATGGTCGGCACGGGCATCGAGCGCGTTGCGGCGATCGACTCGGGCACGGTGGTCACTGCCAACCGCGGCGGCGTGGTGGACTATGTCGATGCCACCCGTATCGTGATTCGCGTGAACGACTCGGAGGCGCTTGCGGGCGAAGTGGGCGTGGACATCTACAACCTGATCAAGTACCAGCGCTCCAACCAGAACACCAACATTCACCAGCGTCCGATCGTGAAAAAAGGCGATGTGCTGGCTAAGGGTGACGTGATCGCCGATGGCGCATCGACCGATTTGGGCGAACTGGCTCTGGGCCAGAACATGCTGATCGCCTTCATGACCTGGAACGGTTACAACTTTGAAGACTCGATCCTGATCAGCGAGCGCGTCGTGGCCGAAGACCGTTACACCTCGATCCACATCGAAGAACTGGTGGTGATGGCGCGCGATACCAAACTCGGGGCCGAAGAGATCACCCGCGACATTCCCAACCTCAGTGAGCAGCAGATCAACCGTCTGGACGACTCCGGCATTATTTATGTCGGCGCTGAAGTTCAGCCGGGCGACGTGCTGGTGGGCAAGGTCACGCCCAAGGGCGAGACCACGCTCACACCGGAAGAGAAACTGTTGCGTGCCATCTTTGGCGAGAAAGCCAGCGACGTGAAGGACACTTCCTTGCGCGTTGAGCAAGGCTCGCAAGGCACGGTGATCGACGTGCAGGTCTTTACCCGCGAAGGCATTACCCGCGACAAGCGCGCACAGCAAATCATTGATGACGAGCTCAAGCGTTTCCGCCTGGACCTCAATGACCAGTTGCGCATTGTGGAAGCCGACACCTTCGATCGCATTCACAAGCTGCTGGCGGGCAAGGTGGCCAACGGTGGTCCGCAAAAGCTGGCCAAAGGCTCGAAGATCGACAAAGCCTATCTGGCGTCGGTTGACAAGCACCACTGGTTTGACATTCGCCTTGCCGACGAGGGTGTGTCCAACCAGCTCGAGAGCATCAAAAATTCGCTGGACCAGACCCGCCACAGCTTCGATTTGGCTTTCGAAGAGAAGCGCAAGAAGCTCACGCAAGGTGACGATTTGCCGGCTGGCGTTTTGAAGATGGTCAAGGTGTATGTGGCGGTCAAACGCCAGCTGCAGCCTGGCGACAAGATGGCGGGCCGTCATGGCAACAAAGGCGTGGTGTCGAAGATCGTGCCGGTGGAAGACATGCCGCACATGGCAGACGGCACGCCTTGCGACATCGTGCTCAATCCGCTGGGCGTGCCCTCACGGATGAACGTGGGGCAGGTGCTCGAGGTGCATCTGGGCTGGGCCGGCAAAGGCATCGGCCAGCGCATTGGCGACATGTTGCAGAAAGAGGCACGCAGTGCCGAGCTGCGCAAGTACTTGGAGGGCATTTACAACAGCACAGGCCGCTCTGAGAACCTCAAGCAGCTCGATGACGAGCAGCTGCGCGCGATGGCCGAGAACCTGAGTTCGGGCATGCCATTTGCAACCCCGGTGTTCGACGGTGCCTCGGAAGACGAGATCCGTGCCATGCTTCAGCTGGCCTATCCGGATGACCTGGCCTCGGCCAAGGGCCTGACCGAAACCCGCACACAGGCTTACCTGTATGACGGGCGTACCGGCGACCGCTTCGAGCGGCCAACCACGGTGGGCTATATGCACTACCTGAAGCTGCACCATCTGGTGGACGACAAGATGCACGCCCGCTCGACCGGCCCGTACAGCCTGGTCACGCAGCAACCGCTGGGTGGCAAGGCGCAGTTCGGCGGCCAGCGCTTTGGCGAGATGGAGGTCTGGGCACTGGAGGCCTACGGCGCGTCTTACACGCTGCAGGAAATGCTGACCGTGAAGTCCGATGACGTTCAGGGACGCACCAAGGTGTACGAAAACATTGTCAAGGGTGAGCATTCGATCGAAGCGGGCATGCCCGAGTCGTTCAATGTCCTGGTTAAGGAAATCCGTTCGCTCGGCCTCGACATCGAGATGGAGCGCTCTTAATCGCGTAGAGAAGCTTTGTTCAAGCAGGGCCGCAAGCCGATGGCCGACAGCCCTTTGAGCTCACCCATTTAAGGATTTACCGTCATGAAATCATTACTCGACCTGTTCAAGCAATTTACGCCCGACGAGCATTTCGATGCCATCAAGATTGGCATGGCATCGCCAGAAAAAATTCGCTCGTGGTCGTTTGGCGAGGTTAAGAAGCCAGAGACCATCAACTACCGTACGTTCAAGCCCGAGCGCGACGGCCTGTTCTGCGCCAAGATCTTTGGCCCGATCAAGGACTACGAATGCCTGTGCGGCAAATACAAACGCCTCAAGCACCGTGGCGTGATCTGCGAAAAGTGCGGCGTTGAAGTTACACAGACCAAAGTGCGCCGTGAGCGAATGGGCCACATCGACCTGGCCGCGCCGTGCGCCCACATCTGGTTTTTGAAGTCCCTGCCCAGCCGTCTCGGTCTGGTGCTGGACATGACCCTGCGCGACATCGAGCGCGTGCTCTACTTTGAAGCCTATGTGGTGACCGACCCCGGCATGACACCGCTGAAGAAGTACAGCATCATGTCCGAGGACGACTTTGACGCCAAGTTCAAAGAGTACGGCGACGAGTTCCAGGCCAAGATGGGCGCCGAGGGCATCAAGGAGTTGCTGCAAAACATCGATATCGAAGCCGAGATCGACAAGCTGCGCAACGACCCGACAGGCTCCGAGCTCAAGATCAAGAAGAACACCAAGCGCCTGAAGCTCCTGGAGGCGTTCAAGAAGTCGGGTATCAAGCCCGAGTGGATGGTGCTTAACGTGCTGCCGGTTTTGCCGCCGGATTTGCGCCCCTTGGTGCCGCTGGATGGTGGCCGTTTTGCCACCTCGGATCTGAACGACCTGTATCGCCGCGTCATCAACCGCAACAGCCGTCTGCGCCGCTTGCTCGAACTCAAGGCCCCCGAGATCATTGCGCGCAACGAAAAGCGTATGCTGCAGGAATCGGTGGACAGCTTGCTGGACAACGGCCGTCGCGGCAAAGCCATGACCGGTGCCAACAAGCGCGCACTGAAGTCGCTGGCAGACATGATCAAAGGCAAGGGCGGTCGCTTCCGCCAGAACCTGCTGGGCAAGCGCGTCGACTACTCGGGCCGTTCGGTCATCGTGGTGGG
Organism: Comamonadaceae bacterium; assembly: GCA_038145425.1. Lineage (GTDB taxonomy): Bacteria > Pseudomonadota > Gammaproteobacteria > Burkholderiales > Burkholderiaceae_C > Rhodoferax. Next base: position 9,309 of record JAYQPP010000040.1, read on the forward strand.
CCCAACACTCAAGCTGCATCAGTGCGGACTGCCCAAGCTGATGGCTTTGGAACTGTTCAAGCCGTTCATCTTTGCGCGCCTGGAGGCCATGGGTATTGCCACCACCATCAAGGCTGCCAAGAAGGAAGTCGAAGCTGGCACGCCAGTCGTGTGGGACATTCTGGAAGAAGTGATCAAAGAGCATCCGGTGATGCTCAACCGCGCCCCGACCCTGCACCGCCTGGGCATTCAGGCCTTCGAGCCGATACTGATTGAAGGCAAGGCGATCCAGCTGCACCCCCTGGTGTGTGCGGCCTTTAACGCCGACTTTGACGGCGACCAGATGGCTGTTCACGTGCCGCTGTCGGTGGAAGCGCAAATGGAAGCCCGCACCTTGATGCTGGCGACCAACAACGTTTTGTTCCCCTCCAATGGCGAGCCCTCGATCGTCCCGTCGCAAGACGTGGTGCTGGGCTTGTACTACACCACCCGCGAGCGCATCAACGGCAAGGGCGAAGGCCTGGTGTTTGCGGATGTGGGCGAGGTGCAACGCGCGCTGGACGCTGGCGAGGTTGAGATGAGCGCGCGCATCAACGTGCGCCTGACCGAGTACACCAAAAACAAGGAAACCGGCGAGCTTACTGGCTCAACCAAGTTGTGGGAGACCACAGCGGGTCGCGCTTTGCTTTCTGAAATCCTGCCCAAGGGACTGCCTTTCTCGGTGATCAACAAGACGCTGAAGAAGAAAGAAATTTCTCGCCTGATCAACGCGTCGTTCCGCAAATGCGGTCTCAAAGACACCGTGGTGTTTGCCGACAAGCTGCTGCAATACGGCTTTCGTCTGGCCACCCGCGCAGGTATTTCGATTTGTATCGAAGACATGCTGGTGCCCACTGAGAAGCCCGAAATCATCGAGCGCGCCAAGAAGGAAGTTAAAGAGATCGCCCAGCAGTACACCAGCGGTCTGGTGACCGCCGGCGAGCGCTACAACAAGGTGGTCGACATCTGGGGCAAAGCAGGCGACGAAGTCTCCAAGGTGATGATGGGCCAGCTGTCCAAAGAGACCGTGACCGACCGTCATGGCAAGCAGGTGCCGCAGGAGTCTTTCAATTCCATCTACATGATGGCCGACTCCGGCGCGCGTGGCTCTGCTGCGCAGATTCGCCAGGTCGCAGGCATGCGTGGCCTGATGGCCAAGCCCGACGGCTCGATCATTGAGACGCCGATTACGGCCAACTTCCGCGAAGGCCTGAACGTGCTGGAGTATTTCATCTCCACACACGGCGCCCGTAAGGGTCTGGCCGATACCGCTTTGAAGACCGCAAACTCCGGATACCTGACACGCCGTCTGGTGGATGTGACGCAGGACCTGGTGGTCACGGAGCATGACTGCGGTACGCACGGCGGTTACCTGATGCGCGCCATTGTTGAAGGTGGTGAGGTGATCGAGTCCTTGCGTGATCGCGTGCTGGGTCGCACCACGGCTGAAGACATTGTTCATCCGGAAGACCAGTCGGTACTGGCTGCTGCTGGCTCCATGCTCGATGAAGACACGATCGATGACCTAGAAGCCGCAGGAGTGGACGAGGTCAAGGTGCGTACCGCGCTGACCTGTGAAACCCGCTTTGGCATTTGCGCCAAGTGCTATGGCCGCGACCTGGGTCGTGGCGGCTTGGTCAACGGTGGCGAAGCGGTGGGCGTGATTGCTGCGCAGTCGATTGGCGAGCCGGGCACACAGCTGACCATGCGTACCTTTCACATCGGCGGTGCTGCATCGCGTGCCGCGGTGGCGTCCACGGTTGAAGCCAAGTCCAACGGTATCGTGGGCTTTAACGCCACCATGCGTTATGTCACCAATTCCAAGGGCGACCTGGTGGTGATTTCGCGCTCCGGCGAGATCATTGTTCATGACGAGCATGGACGTGAGCGCGAGCGTCACAAAGTGCCTTATGGCGCGGTGCTGACAGTCAAGGCCGACCAGACCATCAAGGCCGGCACTTTCCTGGCGAACTGGGATCCGCTGACCCGACCGATCATCACCGAGTACGCTGGCCGAGCGCTCTTCGAGCATGTCGAAGAGGGCCTGACAGTAGCCAAGCAGGTGGACGAAGTGACCGGTCTTGCAACCCTGGTGGTTATTGACCCCAAACGCCGCGGCTCTGCCAAGGTGGTGCGTCCGCAGGTCAAACTGATTGATGCCAGCGGTCACGAGGTCAAGATTCCCGGCACCGACCATTCGGTGACGATCAGCTTCCCGGTGGGCGCGCTCATTCAGGTGCGCGACGGCCAGGACGTGGGTCCCGGCGAAGTGCTGGCGCGTATTCCGGTGGAAGGCCAGAAAACACGTGACATCACCGGCGGTCTGCCGCGTGTGGCCGAGTTGTTTGAAGCCCGTTCGCCCAAAGACAAAGGCGTGCTGGCCGAGATGACCGGAACCGTGTCCTTTGGTAAAGAGACCAAGGGCAAGATTCGCCTGCAGATCACAGACCCTGACGGCAACATCTGGGACGAGCTCATTCCCAAAGAGAAGAGCATCCTGGTGCACGAAGGCCAGGTGGTTAACAAGGGTGAGACCGTGGTCGACGGTCCGGCCGATCCGCAAGACATCTTGCGTCTGCTCGGTGCTGAAGAACTCGCGCGCTACATCGTTGACGAGGTGCAGGACGTTTATCGCTTGCAGGGCGTGAAGATCAACGACAAGCACATCGAGGTGATTGTTCGCCAGATGCTGCGCCGCGTTGTGGTCGACAACCCGGGTGATTCGAACTACATCGCCGGCGAGCAAGTCGAGCGCTCCGAAATGCTCAACACCAACGATGCGCTGCGCGCGGACGGCAAGATCCCAGCGACCTTCACCAACCTCTTGCTCGGTATCACCAAGGCGTCCTTGTCGACAGACAGCTTCATCAGTGCGGCGTCCTTCCAGGAGACCACGCGCGTGCTGACCGAAGCTGCCATCATGGGCAAGCGCGACAGCTTGCGTGGCCTGAAAGAAAACGTGATCGTGGGTCGCCTGATTCCGGCAGGAACCGGCATGGCCTATCACGAGGCACGCAAGGTGCGCGAAAACATGGACGAAGAAGAGCGTCGCGCCATCGCAGAAGCTGAAGCAGCCGAATTGGCTGGAGAGGCGACTGAAGAAATGGGCGAGGAGCCTGCAGCTGAGTAAGCGCTGGCACGGCTAAGCCGCCACGCCTCAGGTCTGACACTTGGACCTGGGGCGTTTTTTTTGATCACGACCATGAACACAGCGCAGACGCAGGTTCCGCTTTGGCAGCAGCTTCAGGCGACAGCCCGGGTGGTCTCGCTGGTGCGTCAGGGCCAGTCGACGACCAGCGTTTTGCCCACAGTTGATGCGGGTTTGCGTGCGGGCGTTCAGGCCTTAAGTTTTTCGGTGTTGCGCCAGCTGGGACGAGCTGAGGCTTTGCGCAAGACGCTTGCGCCCAGGCGCCCGGCCGAAGCTGCAGATGCGCTGTTGTGCACGGCCTTGGCCTTGTTGTGTCCTGCCGCCGAGGATGCAGCCTACGAGGCGCACACTCTGGTCAATCAGACGGTCGAAGCGGCGAAAAAAAATCGGGCAACCCGGGCCCAGGCATCGTTCATCAATGCCTGCCTGCGTCGTTTTTTGCGCGAACGCCAAACGCTGATGCGCCAGAGCGAGGGCGACCCGGTGGCGCGCTGGAATCATCCCGCCTGGTGGGTTTCACAGCTGAAGAAAGACTGGCCTGATCATTGGGCCACTTTGCTACAGGCGGCGCAGCAGCCACCGCCTTTGACATTGCGGGTCAACAGTCGCAAGACCACGCAGCAGGACTATTTGCAGTTGCTGCACGACGCTGGCTTGACTGCGCATGCGATCGGCAGCCACGGCATCAGCCTTGAGCGATCAGTGCCTGTGACGCAACTGCCCCATTTTTCTCAAGGCTGGGTGTCGGTGCAAGACGCTGCAGCGCAACGTGCCGCGCCCTTGCTGCTGTCTGCTCTGAAGCAGCCCAAGGCGGCGCGTGTGCTCGATGCCTGCGCCGCGCCGGGTGGCAAAACCGCGCATTTGCTGGAGCTGGCTGACCTGGATGTGCTGGCGCTCGACGTGGATCCGCTGCGCTGTGAACGCATTCATGACAACCTGCAGCGCCTGGGGTTGCAGGCCCAGGTCAAGGTAGCCGATGCGCTGGCTGTGAAGGACTGGTGGGACGGGCAGTTGTTTGACGGTGTGCTGCTCGATGCACCCTGCTCAGCCTCTGGCATTGTGCGACGCCATCCGGATATTCGCTGGCTGCGCCGACAAAGCGATATTCCGAGCCTGGCAAGCCTGCAGCAAGGTCTGATGAAGGCGCTCTGGCAGCTGCTTCGGCCAGGTGGCGTGATGCTGTACTGCACCTGCTCGGTGTTTAAGGCTGAGGGTGTCGAGCAGCTGGAAACGTTCCTTGATAACAACAAGGATGTACGCTTGTTGCCGTCCCCAGGCCATTTGTTGCCGGTGCGCGCCGACTCCGGCGCCATGGTCATGGACAATGGCAGCCGTGACCACGATGGTTTTTACTATGCATTGCTGCAAAAGGCTGTGCAATAAGGCATGGCTTGGCGTCGTCTGGGTGCTTGTTGCGCTGATCGTAGCGCCAGCATGGGCTGACGAGCTGCCGTCGCCCAAGCCTCGCTTGCAGCTTGAGCAAAGCGGCGAGGCCATTTTGCTCTCGACCCAGTTCGAACTGACGCTGCCGGCTGTGGTTGAGGAAGCCCTGAGCAAGGGCATTCCAATCTATTTTGCGATGAGCGCCAGGCTGCTGCGTGAGCGCTGGTATTGGACCAACGAGGTTTTGTCGACCACGCGACGGCAAATTCGTCTGGCCTACCACCCTTTGACGCAGCGCTGGCGCACCAGCGTAGTGACCGCTGAGCAGATTGAGGGCAACCAGGGTCTCAGTTTCGAGCAAAGCCACGAGAGCCTTGCAGCGGCCATGTCGGCTGTACGTCGGGTGTCGGGTTGGCCGGTGGCAGAGGGCGTCAAGCTCTTGAATGATCAGCGCTACCGGGTCGACTTTTTGTTTGAGCTCGATGTCAATCGCCTGCCCCGGCCTTTGCAGATCGGAACCCTGGGCCAGTCAGACTGGAAGGTCTCGGTTCAGATCGCCGAGCCTGTGGCGCATAACTAGTCACCATGAGTCAGGCAGAACACGCATCTGAACTGTCTGAGCGCAAGCACGCCTTGACGACGCGTTGGCTGCTGGGGCTGGGCCTGTCGTTCATGGTTGGCTTTGGCTTGATTCTTTTGTTTTTGCTGACCCAGGCGACCAATAACCGCGCTGTTTACGAACGGCATTACGCCTGGCTGTTTGTGGTGAACGTGTCGGTCGCTGCGGTGCTGCTGGTGGTGATCAGCTGGATCGCTTGGCGTCTGTGGCAGCGGCTGCGTCGCGGCAAGTTTGGCAGCCGCTTGTTGGTCAAGCTTGCCGCAGTTTTTGCGCTGGCGGCTTTTGTGCCGGGTGTTTTGATTTATGTGGTGTCTTTCCAGTTTGTCTCTCGCTCGATCGAGAGCTGGTTTGATGTGCGGGTGGAAAACGCACTGGGCGCCGGCCTGAACCTGGGCCGCTCGACCCTGGAATCCTTATCGGCTGAATTGCGGACCAAAGCGCGCGCCGCTGCCGAACAACTGACCGATTTGCCCGATGTTGCCCCAGCCCTGTCGATGGAGCGTGCGCGTAACGCGGTGGGCGCCGATACGCTGATGCTTTGGGCCGAGTCAGGCCGCTTGATTGCCTCGGTTGGCATGGCCTCTTATCAGCTCACACCTGAGCGGCCCGATACACAGCTCTTTCGCAATGCGCGCAGCCAGCGCGTGGTGACCTGGACCGAAGGCCTGGAAGAGAGCGGTGGCGCCAGGCAAAGCGTGGCAAAGATCAAGGCCCTGGTTTTGCTGAGCAGCAGCAGTTTTTCTGTGCTGGGCGAGCCGCGTTACCTGCTGTTGGTGAAGGCCTTGCCACCGGATCTGGTGGCGGATGCACTGGCGGTGACGCAGGCCAACCGTGAATACCAGGAGCGCGCCCTGGCGCGTGAAGGCTTGAAGCGCATGTACATCGGCACCCTGACGCTGAGTCTTTTTCTGGCGGTCTTTGGCGGTGTGTTGCTGGCGGTGATTCTGGGCACGCAGATCGCGCGTCCTTTGCTGTTGCTCGCCGACGGCGTGCGTCAGGTGGCAGCCGGTGACCTCAGGCCAAAACCCGTTTTGCGCGGCCGAGACGAGCTCGACGGCCTGACCCGCGCGTTTGCCGACATGACCGATCAGCTTGCCGACGCCCGCCATGCCCTGGATGACAGCATGTCGCAGGTGAACGCGGCGCGCGCCAACCTGCAGACGATTCTGGACAACCTGACCACGGGCGTGATCGTGCTCGCCGAGGACGGACACATTGTTAGCAGCAACCCCGGCGCGACGCGGATTCTGCGCCTGCCCCTGGCCGCACTGCAGGGCCAAAAGTTGACGGATGTCCCGGGCTTGCAGGCGTTGGGCGAAGGTGTGAACCAGCAGTTTGCCGCCTTGCTCGATGCAGGCGCTGAACATGGCATTGACTTCTGGCAGCACTCTTTCCTGCTGGGCGAGGCATCACCGGGCTTAGGTGGTGACGCTGCGCACAATGCGATTACCTTGGTGGCGCGCGGCGCGCGCCTGCCCGGCGAGCAACGCTTGCTGGTGTTTGACGACATTTCAGAAATTGTCTCAGCGCAGCGTGCCCAGGCCTGGGGCGAGGTGGCGCGTCGGCTGGCGCATGAGATCAAGAACCCGTTGACGCCGATTCAGCTGTCTGCAGAGCGACTGTCCCGCAAGCTTGACAACAAGCTAGACGATGCAGACCGGGCCGTGCTGGACAAATCGGTGAAAACAATTGTTGACCAGGTTGAAGCCATGAAACGCCTGGTTAACGAGTTTCGCGATTACGCACGCTTGCCTGCCGCAGACCTGAAGCCGTTGGACCTGAACGCCTTGATTGCAGAGGTGATGCAGCTGTACGCTGCGGACAGCTCCAAGGTACCCATTGAGCTGGAGCTTGATCCGCTGTGCCCGCCCATTCTGGGCGATGCCATGCAAATGCGACAGGTGCTTCACAACCTATTGCAAAACGCGCAGGATGCGACCGCAAGCTATGCGCAGCGGCCGCAAGCTGCGCTGCGCGAAGCAGCAGGCAAGGGCTTGAGCGCGCCGATGTCGCCGGATGCAGCAAGCCTGTTGCCGGTGGTCTTGCGAACGCAATGGCGCAGCGCGTCCAAGCGTGTGCGATTGAGTGTGCTCGATAGCGGCGGTGGCTTTCCGCCAGACATTTTGAAGCGCGCTTATGAGCCCTATGTCACCACCAAAGAAAAAGGCACGGGCCTGGGCCTGGCCGTTGTGAAAAAAATTGCTGACGAACATGCAGCGCGTATTGATATCGTGAACCGGGTTCAGGACGAGCAAGTCATCGGCGCGCAAGTATCGTTATCATTCGCTGCGGACCATCCGGATGCTGCTGCGATTAACAAGGGCTAGTCGCGCAGTTTCAAGCAGGGGACATAATCGGATATGGCAAATATTTTGGTCGTCGATGATGAGCTTGGCATACGTGATCTGCTTAGCGAAATACTCAATGACGAAGGGCACTCAGTTGAACTGGCTGAAAACGCCGCGCAAGCCCGCACCGCCAGACTGCGTGAAGCGCCAGACCTGGTGCTGCTGGACATCTGGATGCCCGATACCGACGGCGTGACGCTGCTCAAGGAATGGTCGGGCTCTGGCCTGCTGACCATGCCCGTCATCATGATGAGCGGCCATGCCACGATCGAGACCGCCGTTGAGGCCACACGCATCGGCGCCTTAGCGTTTCTGGAAAAACCGATCACGATGCAAAAGCTTCTCAAGGCGGTGGAGCATGGACTCAATCGTGGCCAGTTACGTAGGCTGCATGCGGCCCAGCTGGCTGCGCAGACCGCTGCGGCGGCGCCTGCAACGGCCAGTGTCTCGGGCGCTGTGGTGAGCGCAGGCTCGGCGCCAGCGATTGCAGCCCAGCCACAAGGTGTTCATACCTTTGCGTTGGATAAGCCCTTGCGCGAAGGGCGGGACGAATACGAGAAAGCCTATTTTGAATTTCATCTGTCCAAGGAAAACGGCTCCATGACGCGGGTGGCCGAAAAAACTGGGCTCGAGCGCACGCACTTGTATCGAAAACTCAAACAGCTTGGCGTTGACCTTGGCAAAAACAAGCGTGGCTAGAGCGGTTTTTGGGTTCTTTTGACTGGCTGAGCGCGCCCATCGCCTGATACAATTTCGATGCGTTGGCCCGGTAGCTCAGTCGGTAGAGCAGAGGACTGAAAATCCTTGTGTCGGTGGTTCGATTCCGCCCCAGGCCACCATATACAAACGCCCGACTGCTCTCAGTTGGGCGTTTTCATTTGCGCTTCCCCCAGTACACGCGGGGAACAGGCGCATTCTGCGTGTGCCAGGGGGTC
>JAYQPP010000041.1:0-13312 GCA_038145425.1 Comamonadaceae bacterium
GGTGATAGCCTTTATGCTGCTGAGGCGGGATGTCCGAGTGATAGACACGATAGCCCGCCAAGCGTGCATCTCGTACGGGATCCCAACGCAAATGTAGTTCGCCAGTTCGATCGACTTCACCTCGCAGCTTACTTGGCGCAGGAAGAGACTGGCTCCCTACCTCCTCTGCCCGACAAGCCATCCTCCTTACCTTTAACACTGCATTCGGCTTTGACAGAGGCTTTTTGTCGTTCAGTTCCTTTATGTTTTCAGGACTTTTCACCGGCACGGCTGCAGCGTCTATTGAGCAACGCCCATCCTTGTAGACCGCGCGGACGGTGAAATATTCGGTGGCATCCGGGCGGCCATAACTTGACCATCGGTAAAGAAAATCCTCGCCATCCGGTGAAATCAATTCCCCGGCTGCGAGCACTGGCCACCAACCACTGGCCGAAAACCCGCCTTGTGCGACACGGTCTTCGCGCACAAGCGACAGCTGGCCCTGTTCGATCCTGTAAACACGTACCTCCGATCCGTCTAATGCGCCCTCTTTCAAGGTGTCCCAATGGGCGACCTGCTCAGGCGTTCCCACAACACGGTCCGCAGAATCGGCAATCGCCGTGATCTTCGTCCTGAAAATGACAGGCTCAAACCCAGAGCCTCCGCGGAGCACGGAATTTCCAAAATGACCGATCGTGGCTGTAAATGGCTCTACAGTTTCATGAACAAGCTGATTGGTAACCCGAGCCTCAATAAGACCTTTCGAGTCCGCCGCATGCGCAGTCATGCCTACCGCAAAACCCAGGGCAATACAACATCTAAGAATCCAGCGACTGGATCGTCCAGCTAAAACGAATATCGATCGAGGAGACATAACCGAAATTTCAACGTCTCTCAGAATAAGGCAATCCTGTGAGCAAAACCGACGGCAGCAGCCGGCTAACAGGAAGATTTGACGATTTGGTGACGAATATGGGTTCATATTGGGCAAACTCCTGTTGAGTCGTCCCAACCAGATGCACCTCTTTGGCGCCCAGACATCTGTCTAGGCATGTTGTTGACTGTGTTTGATAAAGATCTTTATGAACTTACCGGACCGCGATGGGCCTATGCACGTACCTGAGCCTGGTGGAAAACCGCCTGGTCGGGGAGCTTGGCGGCAGGCTGGTCAGCAGGTGTGGTCACCTTTGGCTGTTCGGCAGTTTGGCAACCAACCAATCGAATTGACTACGTCTGGCTATCGCGCGACCAAGTTGCACATTGCGATGTTCGATCTGCGGGCAGTGACGTGGGCGCAGTCCTTGGTACCTGAAACGATCTAAACCCGTTTATGACATTGCCAGTAACGCCCCTGATGCCAAGTTCAAACTTATTGTTTGACCGTGGCGAGGCCTCTGACAGTATTGATCAAAGTGGGGGCCCGACAACTGCGGAGCGCGTGGTTGTTTTGGTAGCAGCCGGCGACGTTTCTGAGCAAGCTCAACTATCAAGCCGAATACCGAAGTACTACTCGGTGATCACGGTTTCGTCAGCACGTGAAGGAGAGGCTGTTTTTGCCTCTGAAAAGGTTGCAATATTGATCGCAACACCTCTACTGATCGATATGAACGGTTTGAACTGGATGGCCCAAGTTAGACGTTTACAACCGTCCGTCATGTGTATATTGGCAGCGACTGAGTCGACCGAAGAGTTAGCCATTGCATCGGTCAACGTGGCTGGCGTATTTCGTTATGTAAAAAATCCATTGGTGGGCGATCACCTTGCGAAGGCCACTGATGAGGCAGTCTCCAAAGCCGGGCACCGAGTGGGGCCACCCTGTATGCGGGAGGCTGTTGGCGAAACGATCAAAGCCCATAACCACTGCAGGCATTCAACAACAGGTTGTCTAGTCAAAGCTCAGGAAATGATGGCGCCGTTACCGGAGAGTTTGGTAAACCGCCTGAGCAGCCGTGTGGGTTGGGCTGGTATTGCTTTTTTTGGCTTTCTGATCTTCATGGCTGCGGCTATGGCCGTTGGTTTTGGTGTGATCGTGTTGCTCTACATCTTCAAGTCCGTTCTGGGCATTGACTTAATTCCAGACCGGCATTGGACAAACTGGTTCTCTTGAACCCGCAAGATTTCATGAGTACGGCAGGCGAAAAGATGTCGGATTGGCAAATGGACCGGAAGCGTTATCCATCGGGCAAGGCATTTTTGCAAGAACAGTCTCTTTCGGCGATCGCGGTCTACCGCTTTGGTCGCTGGAATGATGCGCGCTCAGCCAGCTTGAGCCGATGGATCTTTGACAGGATTTATTGGTTGGCGTTTCGATTTGTTGAGACCCTCACCGGTATCAGTTTCACCAAGGCAGTGAGAATTGGTCCAGGTCTTCGCATTCATCATTTTGGAAACATCTTCATTCATTCGGGTGTTGTTATGGGCGAAGGGTGCACGCTGCGCCAAGGTGTCACGATTGGAAACCGCGAGGATGGCGGAAAGGTGCCACGCATTGGGAATCAGGTTGAGTTTGGCGCCTATGCCCAGGTTTTGGGTGGTGTTGTTATCGGCGATGGCGCCAAAATCGGCGCGCTAGCTGTGGTGTTGCAAGACGTTCCTTCGCACCATACAGCGGTCGGTAACCCGGCTCGCATCATTGCGCCGCGCGTTAAACCTGCCGAGGCCAACCCCAGCCCCAACCCAGTGCCAACGGGTGACCAGCCATGAGCGCACCTCTCAAATTACTCTACATAGCGCCCTGGCTGCCGAAGCTGTCAGAAACGTTTGTGTATAAAGAGGTTCTGGGCTTGCGAAAGGCGGGTGTCAAGGTTGCAACCGCCTCCGTTCACACGCCATCAGACCGCTGGGATGAGGATGAGCTTCAAGGTCTGGCTCGGGAAGCCATTCCTGTCTATGGCTTGGGGCATCTCAAAATGCTTGCAGATGCATTTTTGGAAAGCCTCCAACACCCCATGCGATCTAGCTCAACAGTGACGCTAGGCGTGCGCGATGCCACCCTGGGTAAGAACCTGACCACTTTTGGAAGGCTGAAGATCATCTGGCAAACCTTGGCGAGCCTCGCGCTGGCCCGTCGCCTACGACCGGATCTGCCTGAGCATATTCATGCACACATGGCTCATGTTGCAACCACGATTGCAATGTACACCGCACATCAAATCAATCGCGGGTTCAGCTTTTCGGGCCATGCCGCAGACATCTTCAGGGACCGTTCGCTCCTGGAAGAAAAGTTACAAAGGGCTGATTTTGTGCGTTGTATCAGCGGGTGGCATCGACATTACTATCAATCGATTGTTCCAAGACATGATCAGGAGTACCCCATTGTGCGGTGCGGCGTTGTCGTTAAGCCATTGTTGAAAGTCGACAAAGACAACGATGACCATGCTCCCCTGTTGCTCGCCGTGGGCCGGTTGGTGCCGAAGAAGGGGTTCGACCTGCTGCTTCGCGCATTGGCGACCATTCGCCAGGAGGGCCAAATGTGTCGCTGTCAAATTGTCGGCGACGGCCCCGAGATGGGTAGCCTGAAAGATTTGTCAAGCGAATTGAATTTAGACGACATCGTTGAGTTCAAGGGCGAAATGGGAAACCCCGCCATTTTGGAGGCCATGACAAAGGCTGATCTATTTGTATTGCCGTGTCGGACCGACAAGTCGGGGGATAAGGACGGCATCCCTGTCGTCTTAATGGAGGCCATGGCCAGCGGCGTTTGCGTCGTGAGTGGCGACCTTGAGACCATTCGTGAACTGGTTACGGATCAGGTTAACGGGCGATTAAGTCCGCCAGACGATGTACCCGCCCTCGCTCAAAGTTTGCTTGAGTTATTGAAAGACGGATCAATGCGGGAACGGCTGGCCCTGCGAGGGCATGACAGAGTCCAAGAAGAATTTTCCTTGAGTCTGAACATTGAACGAATCCATGGCGCATTCATGCGCCTCTCGACCAAAGCACAAACCGCATGACGAACGATCGGAGCCAGAATGCCGTCAGCTAACTATGTCCTCATCACCCCCTGCAGAGACGAGGCGCAGTACGCGCGTCAGTGCCTGGACAGTGTGCTGGCGCAAGCCGTGTTACCTAAGCTTTGGGTCATCGTCGACGACGGTTCGAGCGACGAAACGCCCCAAATCTTGGCTGAATATGCACAGAAAGTGGATTGGATCAACATTGTCCGCCGGGAAGATCGAGGCCGTCGGGCTGTTGGCCCAGGCGTCATTGATGCGTTTTACGCGGGCCTGGAGACGATCGATTTGAATGACTTTGACTTTCTGTGTAAGTTCGATCTGGACCTGGATATCCCAGTCAACTATTTCTCGACGCTATTGTCGTGGATGGATGAGGATCCTGCTTTGGGTACCTGTAGTGGAAAAGCTTACTTTCAAAGTGACGATGGAAAACGCTTAATTAGCGAAAAGATTGGGGATGAAATGTCTGTTGGCATGACCAAGTTCTATAGACGGGAATGCTTTCAAGACATTGGTGGATTCGTCCGAGAGGTCATGTGGGACGGTGTTGACTGCCACACGTGTCGCATGAAAAATTGGATCGCCTTTAGCCGCGACGACCCAGAGACACGATTTATACATTTGCGCCCAATGGGTTCAAGTCAACAGAGCATTTGGACAGGACGCATGCGCCACGGCTACGGACAGTACTACATGGGCACCGGGCTGCTTTACATGACCGCATCAGCCATCTATCGTATGACCCGCCCTCCTCTCATAATTGGTGGGCTGGGTATGTGGTGGGGCTACGTGCGTAGCCTCATAAAACAACTGCCTCAGTACAACCACCCTGATTTCCAAGCATTTTTACGTCGTTACCAGTGGAAGTGTCTGCTTCAGGGGAAAGCTAGAGCGACGGCATTCCTGCACAACCGTGCGCGGACAGTCCGTGGATGAATAGAAGTTGAATTAGCCAAGTTCCGCTATTAAAGACAAAGCATGCTTCAAACAACTAAAGTCTTGATACAACAACACAAAATTTTTTCGAAGTGTTTTGTGCTTGTGGTTGCCCTAGTAGTCGCAGGCTGCGACGCCATACGTGCTCGGCCGGGTGTGTATGGCCTCGAGCACATTCAGCAATCAGCCAAATCCAGCTCGGACGGACGTGTACAGCCTGAATCGCTAAAAGACAAACAGCCAGAATTTGTACTGGAGACCATTGACCTTCAAAAGGATTTGCCAAGCGCCAAGCAGATATTTTCCGAGCAGGTGGCCAACGAGGCAGAAATCGAAGCTTTTACCCAAAAGGGGGAGAGTGTTTACCGGATGGGGCCCGGGGATGAATTCTCTTATTTGATCAGAGGCCGAGATGACATCAGTCAACAAAGTGTGACGGTATCGCCAGATGGCATGGTGGCGTTGCCCAGAATCGGACTTGTCAAAATAGAGGGTATGACGATCGCTGAGGCGACCAAGTTCGTGGTCAATTCATTAAAGAAATATTACGAAAACCCCGAGGCAACTTTGCTCATGCGGAAGTACCGCAACAACCGGGTTTTCATGCTGGGCCAAGTCTCGAATCCTGGCGTTGTCGATTTGCCAGGGTCGGCGACACTGCTTGAAGCCCTGGCTATGGTCGGTGGCGTTGTCAAAGACACGGCTGGCAATAGCCCACCTGTGAACAAGGCAATTATTGGCCGAGGCAAGGATAAAGTCATATGGCTTGACCTTCAAGAACTATTAGAAAGCGGCAATATTGCTCTAAACGCTAGACTGATGAATGGAGATGTTGTCTTCATTCCGCAAGGTCAAAGTAAGGTGGCATATACGCTTGGACAAGTAAAACAACCCGGACCAATATTGCTGCGCACACCAATAACAATCATGGACGCAATAGCTCGTTCAGGAGGATTAACGCTTGATGGCGATCCAGAAAAAGTATACTTGGTTAGAAGAATTGGTGAAAAAACTGCAGTACACGAAATTGACACAACAGTGTGGATAAAGAATGGAGATTTAAGAAAAAATTTATATATCAAAGAAGGCGATTTAATATATGCTGCTGAGCGTGGAATAAGTAGATTTAATTACTACTTGACGAGGCTCTTGCCATCATTAACTGTTGTCGATTTTACGCAAGCGACCCCAAAATAGAACATCAAAATGAACGCAAGCGCAACTGAATCACCTACTGAGTCTACTATATTATCAAATGGAAAACAAAAAAAACCATTTGTTTTATCCGAATTTCTATATCGTAGAACTCCTATCATCCTTTTCTTTGGCCTTGCAGCGGCCCTAATCATATTACCAATTACAACGCCGCTCTATAAAAAAACCTATAAAACTGATGGAATATTGTGGCTTGATACAACCAAGCAAATAACAGTTGCAGGACGAGAGCAGGAGGCATTTCCAGGGCAGATCAAAGATTATTTAAGAACCATGATTCAAAGGATAAACACGATTGATGTTCTAATACCGACATTGTTGTCAATTCCAAAACAAGATGCCCAACTCTTTATTGGCCATAATGAAGATGTATTGCTGGCGGCAATAAGACTACAAAAACAAATTTCGATAAAAGAGGTTTTGGGTACAAATTTGATTTCATTACAGATTGAATCTGATTCGCCACAAGGGCTTGCATTGGTATTAAACAAGTTAATGTTGACATTTGTTGAAAAAAATCAAAGGGAAAAAAGAAAATTGGTTGAGGGTCGTATAAATTATCTATCGCAAGAGCGAGAAAAAATAATTGCGAGGCACGAGGAAAATAAAAGTAAGTGGAAATCTATTGTCTCCACATTGCCAAATCAAACCTTTGCCAACCCTGGATATACAGGACATATCAATAAACTTGATGTCAGTAACAAATTATTCTTAGAAGCACAAGCTAAAAGTGATGAGTTAGAAAAGAAATATCAGGAAGCATTAAACAATCGTGAAAATTTAATTGGGATGAACTTAAAACCACTTGCGGATGAAAAAACCACAGATAACTTTGGCATCACACGGATGGAGCTTTGGACCTATGAGCAGAGTGCGGCGCTCAGGCGAACAATCGATGGCTTAACGGTCGACAACACAGACAGGAAAAATGTCGAAAGCCGCTTAAAAAGTATGGATGATTATTTGGATAATTATAGAAAAAAGACATCTGCTGATATCGCTGTACAATTAAAGGAAAAACAAAAACTTGATCTTGATCTGGCTGTGAATATGTCCAGATCAGCTGCCAATACTGCGGCGCGTCATGCTAAATCCTTAGAAGAGACCTCCATTGAAATACTTAAAGAGCATAATAATATTGCGGTCGGTATATTTAATCTTGCTGACTTGGAGTTTAATACAGATCAGTTGAAAGAGCGACTAAAAAGCCTTAATGCACGCATCGATGACGCCGAGGTTGAGGCAATGACTCCTGTGCAAATATATATTGATAAATTTGCTCATGATCCGACAGGTGCTGATTCAACAAATCTGAAGGTTCTATTGCTAATCAGTTTGGCTTTAGGTTTAGGAGGCGTAGGCAGTTTTACCCTTGCGTTTGATCTTGTAGACGATCGGCTGCGCGGGCGGCGCGATGCTGAAAATGCTTTGGGGGGATCAACCATTGCAATAATTCCATTTTTAGATGGGTATCTAACTAGAAGCTTTGTCAATATACCCTTCGATCTGCCAGAGCATCCCGTAGCGAAAGCAATCAGAAAAGTTGCAGTTCGCTTAAGGCTTGAACAGGAGAACTACGGCGCGAAGGTATTTACGCTTTCTGGCCTGCACGCCGGGGTAGGCGCTAGTTCACTGGGCCTTACAGTTGCACACGCCTTGACCTCAAACTCGAAAAAAGTGCTATTGCTAGAAGGAAAATTGAACAACCCCAGTTTAGCCGGAACACACGGAGGACTCGCAGACTCCCCAGGACTACAGGACTGGCTATCTGGAGTCATTAAAAACGCCGAAGAATTGATACAGCACGATCCTAAGCGAGGGCTAGATGTCATAGTTGCTGGGAATATATATAACTATAACAACTTATATGATTCTTTGAAACAGTTGCTAGAGAAAATAAAAGAAAAATATGACATTATATTAATAACAACAGACAATATTATCGAAAGTGATGCAGCCAACTATATAGCATCACATTCAGATGCAGTGATTTTTGTCGGGAAGGAAGACGAAAGTTTGTATCAAGATTTAAGAAAATCAGCAGAAATTATTGTAAAACAAAATGTACCAGCCGTTAGTGCAATAATAAACTTTAGTCGTGAAAAACGCGATGAGAAAATAAAGAGATTACTCAACATACAAATGAGAAAGATATCGATGAAGCACTGGGATTTACATCGGATGACTCGAAGGGGTGTTATAAAAGTATTTCGAACAAATAAATAAAAATTAAGTTTTAAAACAGATACAATATGAATCCAACAGTGCACATCGCAATGATCGGTTGGATTCCGTTCGCATTATTTTTATTTACAAAACTGGAACCGAGACGTGCAGTTATCGCAATTTTTGCATTAGGCTGGATGTTTTTACCTCAATACACCTATGATCTTCCGGGACTTCCTGATTATACAAAGATAACAGCTATAGCCTATAGTATTGTAATCGGCACTTTTTTATTTAATAGACAAGCGTTTTCAAATTATCAATATCATATTGTTGATACGCCTATCGCAATATGGTGCTTAGTCCCTATAATCACGTCTGTTAACAATGATTTAGGTTTATACGATGGATTATCTGCATCATTAAATAAAACCGCTATGTGGGGGCTGCCATATTATATTGGCCGTATATATTTTAATGACAAACGTTCCTTGCAAGAGCTCGCATTTGGGATTTTTTTAGGTGGGCTAATATATATGCCATTATGCTGGTGGGAGGTCTTAATGAGCCCACGGCTTCACAAAATAATATATGGATGGCACGCCGCTAATTTTCGGCAATCATTTCGCGGTGGGGGATACAGGCCGACTGTATTTATGGAGCATGGTCTTATGGTGGCGATGTGGACATTAATGGCCTTTTTGAGTGGTTATCAACTTCATCGCTCAGGCTGGTTAAATGCCAATTTCCCTAGGTACATAAAACATTGGACAAAGTTAATTATTTTGTTGCTTATTACAATATTTTTAAATAAATCAACGGGCGCTCTTGCTTTACTTGTAATTGGTATACTTTTTCTAGAGATAATGAAAATATCTAAATCAAAAATACCGTTACTAATATTAATTATTTTTCCAATTTTTTACACCTCTACTAGAGCAAGCGGCAACTGGGATGGACAGAGTTTACTTGATGCAGCTGGATCCGTCGCTAGCGAGGAACGTGTCGCCTCCTTATATTACAGACTAAGGATGGAAGATATACTAATCGAGAAGGCAAATATTAGGCCTTGGTTTGGTTGGGGCCAATATAGAAGATCCTTTGTTTTCGATGAAGATGGCGAGCCGATTTCGGTTCCGGATGGAGAATGGATATCTGCTTTTGGACAATATGGTTTAATCGGATTGATATCTCTTGGCTTAATGCTAACTATTTCACCAATAATTTTTACGCACATATTTCATCCCAGAAAATGGGCAGACGGTGACATATCTTCCCTAGTTGCTAACCCATTGATTATTGTATTGTTTACTATCGATAGTTTATTTAACGCTATGTTCAATCCTTTAGTTATTATTTTGTGTGGTGGAATCAGCGGTATGCTTGTTTTTCGGAAGGATCAAACATACCTTGTTGAACTTTCTGTTCATTCATTTCGGTCAGCTGACCTAACAGATATTAATTTGAAGCCAACGAGGCTTTTATAAAAATCATATTTTTATGGTCCTCTCAGTAGATAGAGTCAAGTCGAGTCGCTTGGCGGCAAGCGGAGCGATGTGGTCTCTTTTAGGCTATGGTGGGTCACAATTAATCCGACTGAGCAGCAACTTGTTGCTGGCCTGGCTGCTTTTCCCTGCCGCTTTTGGATTGATGGGATTAATAAATATCGTAATGCAGGGTCTTGAGATGTTTTCTGACCTTGGTATTGGACCAAGCATTATTAGAGATTCTCGAGGTGAAGACGCTTCATTCTTGAATACGGCTTGGACCATTCAAGTCCTCAAAGGATTTTTGCTTTGGCTTGTCGCTTGCGCCATCACTGTCCCATTTGCAGATTTCTATACATCCACTGATCCTTTAGCTAACTCGCTTGTCGATCTATTACCAGTTGCAGCTTTTGTTTCTGTTATTTCCGGATTCAATTCAACGGGGATTTTTCTTTTGAACAGACAATTGAATTTCAAATTGATGGCCGCTCTCGAGATTGTGCCTCAGGCTGCTTCAGCTGTTGTTATGGTGGGGTTGGCCCAATTTTCATACGGTGTTTGGGCGTTGGTGTTCGGAACAATAATAGGAAGCCTAACTAAACTTACGTTAAGTCATGTTTGGAATCCTGGTCCACCAAACCGTTTTGCTATTCACCGTGAAAGTTTTTATGCACTTTTTAATTTTGGAAAGTGGATTTTTTTAAGTACCATGGTGGTCTTCTTAGCCAATAATCTTGACAGATTAATGCTTGGTAAGTTTTTATCATTGAGTCAATTAGGAATCTATTCACTCGCGCTTACTTTCGCCCGCTTAGGCATTCACATTTCGAGCCGACTTAGCTCGACGGTTATTTTCCCTCTGCTTTCTCGCATTCAAAATAACCCTCAGCAACTTGTTGAGGCGTGTCTGCGATCGAGGAATTCGGTTTTATGGATCAGCGGACTGGGTTGCGCCGCCTTCGCATTACTCGCACCATTGTTTTTCGGTCAACTCTACGATACCCGGTATGCTGGGGCTGGTGAAGTGGCGAAATGGTTGGCGCTTTATGTTTGGACGCATGTGCTTGATATTAGTATAGGCGGGGCCGTATTGGCGTTAGGATACACCAAGCAAATGTTTATGTCTAATGTTGTCAGAGTTGCCGCCTTATCACTTGCAGTGGTAGGCTACACTGTCTTTGGATTGCCAGGCTTCATTTCTATGATGGCAGCTAGCAATTTTATTGCCCATCTTTACCTGGTTAAATGTTTACCATTTGAGCGTGTAAAATTTTTAACGCAAGATTTATTGTTTAGCGCTGGGTTGATGATTTCCATCCTCCCAGTTATAATTTATTTTCATCAATCCAAAATGATTTCTGCCCCTTTTTTATATATAATGATATGCTCCATCGTAATCATTCCTCTCTTTGCAGTTGGCGCTTATAAAGTTCGGCTTTCGTTAGGCTCAGAAAAATCGCTGGCAAGTAAAAAATCAAAACTGGTTGATAAATGAGTAAAAATAGAATATTAACATTGACTGATTGGGAAGTATTTGCACAACAGATAAGTCTTGCAGATTCAAATAACATTGATATTATTCGTCAGAGAGGCTCAGATGTTCGGATAGTCAGAGCAAAAGCTCCAAATGACCAACCTGTCGTGATTAAATTGTGGAATCGCCACGGTTGGAAATCCTGGATTCGACGTCTAACTATGACATCGCCAGCATCGCGTGAATGGCGTGGATTAAAAAATATGAGAACTGCTGGACTTGACTCGCCTGAGCCATTGGCCTGCCTAATTGGTATTCAAGATGCAGCTCATACCGAAGCGGTAATCATGGAGGATCTTGGCAGATGCCCAAATGCCGTCGATCACCTCAAAGGCCTAATCACTAAAGGCGATAGTGTAGTCGAATCTAAATTTATAAATGATATTATTACAATAACTCATAAAATGGTACAAAATGGCTATTTAGATACAGATCATAGTCTACCAAATATTGTTGTGACACAGTCTGGTAAACCGATACGACTTGATTTTGAACTTATTTCACGACGTCCATGGCCTAAAATATGGTATCGAGAGTATGGTCTAATGATTGGCCAGCTAGTCGGAAGTTATGTTTTCGCTGTGCAGCCGGATACTCAACGCGTCCGAATATTTGCCAACAAACTTAGAGAGAGGTTACAGCTTCCTGCTCTTGTACTTTCGATAGCCCGTAAGCAAGTCGATGTTTTTTTATCAACCCAAAAGAATGCAAATGGGATAGATATTAATATTGATAATCTATGGGAACTTGATTAAATTTTTACGTATGTGTTTATACAAACGCTACATTATATGATGTATCTTGCAAAATCTAAATTTTCCAGCTTCAGTATATAATATTGATTGCTATTTAAATGCATGCTTTTATTGATTTTCTTTACAGATAATAGGGCATTTATCACATGATTACCCATGAGTGATTCAACACCTGGAAAATATGTTGAGTCTGCCAAATCAGGCGTCATCATCATTGGCCGCAACGAAGGTGAGCGACTGCGCCGATGTTTGAACGCAGTAATCGACCAAGCCCGAGCGGTGGTCTACGTTGACTCGGGCTCCAGCGACGGCTCTGTGAAATACGCAAGATCGCTTGGCGCAAGCGTGGTCGCTCTCGACCTAAAAAGTCCATTTACTGCAGCCAGAGCCCGGAATGCTGGGGTCGAGCAGTTGGCAACGATCTGCACTGGTTTGGACTATTTGCAGTTTGTCGATGGCGATTGTGAACTCTGCCCTAATTGGCTCACAATCGCCGCCCAAACACTCGAAGCTTACCCCGAGATCACAGCTGTCGCTGGACGACTGAACGAGCGTTTTCCTGAAAAGTCTATCTTTAATCGATTAGGAGACCTGGAGTGGAACCAGGCGGGGTTTGGCGAAGTTTCCGCGCTGGGTGGTATTTTCATGATTCGCAAGTCTGCCTTTGATGCTGTTGGTGGCTTCGATCCCAGTCTCCCTTCGGGGGAAGAGCCCGAACTTTGCGCTCGGCTCCTGAGCAAAGGCGCTCACTTAGTGCGTTTGGACGAACCGATGGCATGGCACGACCTGGCGATGACCAGTTTTGGTCAATGGTGGGTGCGACATTCCCGAAATGGCTATGGTGGTTTGAACGTGACTTACCGGTGCGGTATAACTCACTTCGAAAGAGGGCTAATTCGAGCGCGATTCTGGGTTTTGTTGCCGCTTATTGCATTCGCATCGGCATGGCTAGCATCCGCCTATCTGAGCACAGCCGTCGGTTTGTCAGTCGGAGCTGCGTTACTTGCGTTATGGCCAGCGCAGTTGCTGCGGCTGGTCGTTCGTGCCACACTAAAAGGACAGCCTCTTGCCATTGCGGCGCCACATGCATTCTTCACGATGATCGCCTTCTGGCCCAATGTACAGGGCCAGCTTCGTTACTTGAAAGACAGACTGCTTGGCAAAACAGTGCGTTTGATTGAATACAAATCAATATAAATTCAAGCTCGCAGAGTTTCGTTCATCACAAGTTTTCTACCGACATTTACTAAACCGGTCCGGGTATCCAATTGGGATGCTGTGTGC
>JAYQPP010000041.1:13322-16612 GCA_038145425.1 Comamonadaceae bacterium
CTGTTTGCAGAGTGGCAAGAAATTTTTCGATTAACAAATTCAGCCTATTGACTCCAGTGAATTGGCATTGCCCGAAAAGCGTGCAATGCCCTCCTGCAGTCGCTCTTGAAGTTGCGCAAACACCTCAAGCCGCCGTTTATATCGGCCGCGCTTCTTGCTCGGCACCTCGCTTAAAGGGCGTTCCTCCATAGCGGCCGACATGACATAGAAGCCGTTGTAGTCCAGAACTCCGCCCTGATCAAGCCATAGGTCGTCATATTGAAGCTTGATCTTGTCTGCGGAGTCGCCAAAAAACGCAGAATTCCGAGCATGATGTGAATCCGCTATGCATAGCACGTGGCTCACTCCAAGGCTCTGCATCAACATCCGGAAGACCTTAAAGTGCAGATCCCGCGGGCGAAGATCTTCCATGGACTTGGCAATCAACTTGTAGGTTTCTACAACACTGTCCCGACCAGATCCCTGTATGCTGCCTACCATTGCGCGGATTTCCTGACCCCGTTTTCCCAGCGTGAAGCTCACGCTCATCAGGCGCTCTGCCTCAAAAAACATGCTGAAATTTATACACCCCTCGCGTACGAACCAAGGTGCGTCTTCAACCACAAAGTGCAAACCAGGACAGTAGTCACCTGCGTCCAAGACCATGAGCGCCTGCTTGTAACTCAGACGAAGCCAAGGAAATTGCTGAGCTACGAGATCGTAGTGGGTTATAAGAGCATCGAACCTTTGCTCGACGCTCCAAGATATGTTGAGAAAGGGCCATAAGAAAAATCCGGTTAGCGCTGGAGCACGTTCCACCTGAGAGCGAAAGGCCAATGCACGCTCCGTTTGTAGCATTGAAGCCACCGCGCGGCGGTTCTGCAGCCCAGAACGGACGTAGCGCAGCCTTAGCATCCACCCACCTAGCGACGGTCGATCAACGAGTTGGTGCGAGTAACGTAACAGAGAGAGGCTGTCGAGCTTCATATTGCCATTACGGCTAACGTTTCCTCAAGGAAACGCGGAAAGCCGAGTTCATACCTGGAATCCGTCGAGTGACAGGTCTTCAGCGCCGGCGGAGAGGCGTCGTTTTTCAGTTGAGCTCGATACAACAAAAGTCGCAGTGGGCAGTCGACCGTTCGTCTCATGGTGATATCAGCAAGTCTAGATTGCATCCCAGCTTCAGCAAACCAGTCTAACGATTGCACTGAAATTATTAGTCTCGCCGCTGCTTCGATTCCCTAAAACATAAAAGAAATGAATTTCAAACAGGTATCCTTTTGGGTGATCAAAGCCGCAGCGTAGGCTCATAGTGATTATCTCGAGAATCGGGGCAGCGAACGTTGATGGTTTCTTATTTATCGCGTCGCCGAAGTACCTAGCACGGTTCGGAAAAAAAGGGACCAGGCTTGCAAAAAATAATTGAGGCTTGATTGAGCAACCGCCCACCCTCTTCCCCTTAACAAAATTTTTAGCAAAAGGTAAATACTTCCAAAGGTCGTCAGGGTCATATGATTTAGCACGCCAGTCAGTCCATGATGTTTACGAAAGTAGAGCAATTCACTCTCAATCTGCAAGCTCGAAATCTGATTGCCAACCGTCAGCGCTGAGTCTGATCTTGCGCTCTCGCCCCCGATATGAACAACGGAAGTTTCAGGGTAGTAAATTACCTTCCAACCGGCTTCCTTAACTCGCTTACAGTGATCCACCTCCTCACAATAGAGAAAGTAACGGGGATCAAAAAGACCAAGACTGTCCAAAACTTCACACCTTATCAGGTAATAACACCCAGGAACCCAGTCGCATTCCTGAGCGACCGCAGGGTCCCATGCTCTGTCGTCAACCATTCGCGCATGAGGGAAAAATTTGGATAAGCCTGTCCTAGACAAGAAGACATTCCAAGGTGTAGGGAAGTAGCGGCAACTCGGTTGAATCGAGCCGTCTCTCCCCAGCAACTTGACGCCCAAGATACCGCACTTTGGGTGCGATTCCATGTAGGACAAGGTCTTGTTCAGTGTGTCCGCTTGAACGAATGCGTCCGTGTTCAGCAAGAGTACGTAACTACCGGTGACGTGTTTCAGTAGTTGGTTATTTGCCCTGCCAAAGCCAACATTCACTGTATTGACCTCAACCCCCACGTTTGGAAATTGCTTTCGCAATACATTCACCGAATCATCTCGCGACGCGTTGTCAACAACCCAATAGCGGACGTTCAGACCGCGCGCCGATTCCTCGAGCGCCTCAAACATAGGTTTCAACAAATGGGCAGTGTTGTAATTAACGATCAAGACATCCAGCATTCAAGTCTTTCATGTTGTTCGTCTGCTAATTTGCTCTCGAGCACCAACCCATGAACTTGGCGGGAAGCGTTAGATCAATGGACGTCATGCATCCCCCCCAAACAAGTCCCGGGTATAAACCTTGGCGGCGACGTCTTCCAGGTCTGGGGTGCGGCGGTTCGCCACGATCAGGTCTGATCGGCGTTTAAATTCATTCAGGTCGGTCAGCACCTCTGAGCGGTAGAACTCCGACTCTTTCAATACCGGCTCGTAAACAATCACCTCCACGCCCTTGGCTTTCAGGCGCTTCATGATGCCTTGCACGCTGCTGGCCCTGAAGTTGTCTGAACCGGCCTTCATCACTAGGCGGTAAATCCCCACCACCTTGGGGTTGCGTTTGAGAATGTCAAAAGCCAGGAAGTCTTTGCGGGTGTGGTTGGCATCCACAATGGCGCGAATCAGGTTTTGCGGCACGTCGCTGTAATTGGCCAGCATTTGCTTGGTGTCTTTGGGCAGGCAGTAACCACCATATCCAAAGCTTGGATTGTTGTAGTGGCTGCCAATACGAGGGTCCATGCACACGCCCTCGATGATGGGACGGGTGTTGAGGTTTAAGGCGCTGGCGTAACTGTCTAGCTCGTTAAAGAAGGCCACCCGCATGGCCAGATAGGTGTTGGCAAACAACTTGACGGCTTCGGCCTCGGTGCTGTTGGTGAGCAGCACGGGCACATCGGGCTTAAGGCTGGCCGTTTTCATCAACTCGGCAAAGGCCTGGCCACGCTCGGCGGTGTCACCCACCACGATGCGACTGGGGTACAGGTTGTCGTGTAGCGCCTTACCTTCACGCAGGAATTCGGGCGAGAAGATCATGTTGTGTGCCATGTGGCGCATACGCATGCGCTCGGTAAATCCCACAGGAATGGTGGACTTGATGATGATGGAGGCCTGAGGATTGATGGCCAGCACATCGGCAATGACCGTCTCGACTGACTTGGTGTTGAAGAAATTGCGCTCAGGGTCGTAATCGGTGGG
>JAYQPP010000042.1:0-16396 GCA_038145425.1 Comamonadaceae bacterium
TCACCAAGCGCCCAACCATGAAGGGTCGCGTCGGTGAGCGCTTGCTGTTGATCCCTCGACAGCCCACCCGCAACCAATTCACGGTATGCCAATTCACGCGCAAACGGGGTGTTGCCCAAGCCCCAATACACATCGTGCGGGGTGAGCCACCTGACGTGGCTCACGCCCACGTAATGCGCATGGCTGGACCACGGGTAATCCAGTGCACGCTCGCACAAGTGAGCCCGCACCGGGTTAAGGTCAACATAGGCCATGCACGCCAACATGTAACGCTCGGTCTGAATCACTGTGGACTTGTAGCGACCCTCCCACAAAGTACCCGTGCGCTGGTGCGCCCGATTGAAATACCGAACATAACTGCGCCCCACGCCCTGCATCATTTGCGAGAGTCCGTCAGCCGAACGCGGCGTTAAAACCAAATGAAAATGGTTCCCCATCAACACGTACGCGTGAACATCCACCTGACATTTTTCAGCGTACTCCTCAATCAACGACAGCAAACGCTCGCGGTCCTGCTGCGTCAAAACAATCATTTGCCGGTTGTTCCCCCGCTGAATCACATGGTGGGGATATCCAGGCACCGTTAAACGAGGCAATCTGGCCATGGGAAAAACGAAAACTGAGATCAGAAATTAGATTCTGACCCCAATTAATAAAAATTGGAATCTGACCCCAATTATGGACCCCAATTATGTAGGATAGCGGGTGGTCGCCAAAGACTCCAGGCCGAACTGGGTCAAAAGCTCAATCAGGCGCAGACGGGCTGAATTTTTTGCACGCCCGGTGTAGCGCGCGATGATGAGCTCGTTTTTCAAGCTGTGTTCCCAGCCAACCAATTCGGTCACGGTCACCTGATAGCCTCTGGACTCCAGATACAAACACCGTAGAACATTGGTCAGCTGGCTGCCGAATTCACGGGTGTGCAAAGGGTGGCGCCAGAGTTCAGCCAAGGACGTACGCGATAAGGAAAGCGCCTTGTGTCCACTCAACACCCGCGCCAACTCAGCCTGGCAACAGGGCACCAGCACCATGCAGCGGGCCTGTTTTTGAAGCCCGAACGCAATCGCATCGTCCGTTGCCGTGTCGCAAGCGTGCAAAGCCGTGACCATGTCGATCTGCTCGGGCAGTTCGGTGCTTTGCGCGGACTCCTGCACGCTCACGTTCAGAAAACGCATGCGCTCAAAACCCAGTTCCCGGGCCAGGTCTTGCGATTTCTGCACAAGCTCCGCGCGGGTTTCGACGCCAAAAATCCGGCCGGTCGGCCGACTTTTAAAGAACAAGTCGTACAGGACAAAGCCGAGATACGACTTGCCGGCACCGTGATCAGCCAGGCTCAGTTCACCGCGGTCTGGCGCATCCGTCTGCCGCGGTGACGACTCCAAATCCAACAGCAGCTTCTCAATGAACTGGTACAGGTGATAAACCTGCTTGAGCTTGCGCCTGGAATCCTGGTTCAGCCTACCCTCCCGGGTCAGGATATGCAGCTTTTTCAAGAGCTCAATCGACTGTCCAGGACGCAGCAACTCGGCCAATGCGGGGTCGATCACCTTGTCGGCCTGCGTTTTGATCGGCGGTTTGGCGGCCTGCTTCATGATTGCGCGTCCAAAGGAGCATTCAGGTCCAGGGCCTGCCAGCCTGACCAGCCCAGACGCCGCAGGGTCGCGATATTGAATTCGTAAATCGCCCCAGGATCTGGATAGGCTTCAACCGCCCGGCTAACGCTGTCTTCCCGCAGCACATGCAACATCGGATACGGCGAGCGGTTGGTGCAATGGCTGATATCTTCGGCCGCCTCGCCCGCAAACTGATAAGCCGGATGAAAACTTGCAAGCTGCAGGACGCCCTCCAGACCCAGCGTCTGTACCAGCGCCTCCGCCTTGTCCAAAAAGGCATTGAAGTCCAGAAAGTCTTGCAACAGCGTCGGGCAGATCAGCAAAGTGGTCTCGAACGATCCGCACGCCACTTCAGCCCGGGCCAGAGCCTGCAACTCCCGGCCTAACTCATCAAGCAGAACGGCTTCCTCTTGGGCAGCGCTCACCACATAGCGAATACGCTTGCGCACATGCACCGCTTTTGCAAACGGGCACAGGTTCAAGCCGATCACCGCGCGCTCAAGCCAACGCACGGTCGCCTCCACCACCGCTTGCTCATCAATGCGCCGCATGGCTAGGCCCCGGTTGAATATCGTCAAAGAGTCGCTGTAAGCGCATCGCAATCAGACCACCGGCCAGACAGCAACTCAGCGTAAACAGCGGCGTCCATTGCCAGCCGCCTGCACGCATGGCCAGTGCAGCGACCAGCGGTGGCCCAGCAAACTGGCCCATGGCTGACAGTTGCTGCACCCAACCCAGCGTTGTGGCGACCTGCCGCTCGCTGGGCGCAAGCCTGACCGCCAGAAAAAACAAGGTGCCCGGCACGAGCCCGCCGCCCGCCGAGAACAAAAGCACCGCCGCGTAGCGCAACCAGGGCCAAGGCTCGGTGACAGGCACAAATGCGAGGCTACTGCCCAAGGCCATCAGCCCAAACCCGAGCCAGAGTGTGGACCGCACAGGCCAGCCAGCGCCAATCAATCGGCCAGAGGCAATATTGCCCACCATATTGGCGGCTGCAGCAACAGCCGTCAGAATACCCAGCCAGATACCTGAAAGTCCGGCCAGTGAATATAGCGTCGGCAAAAAGCCGATGATCGCCATCCACTGACCCGAATAAACCGCAAAACTCAATGCAGCCAACCAGGGGCCGGCCGCACCCAGCGTGACACGCAAGCCTTTGCCCACGCTAGGCCCGGGCGAATTGGCTTTGACTGGATCAAGCGGTACATGGCGCCAGACCTGCCAAGCCATTGCGATGGCCACAAGCCCCGTCAACACCCACCAGGCCGGCCAGTTCAGGCTTGCGATCAGGCCAGGGCCCAAGAGCAGGGCCAGGGCGGTTCCGCTGGGCATGTAAGCGCCCCAAAATCCAAGCGCCTGACTCAGGCGTTCAGCTGGAACGAGCCGACGAATCAAACCCGGCGCCGAGACCACCACCATCAAAAACCCGACACCCTCCAAAGCCCGCATGTTGGCCAGCCAGGTCGCATCCCTCGCAAGCGCGCCAGCGATGCTGGCCAAGCCCAGCAGCGCCAGGCCAGCCACCAGGCTTCGCCGCAGTCCCATGCCATCCATCCAGACACCCATGATGGCCGCAAGCAACATTCCGGCCATCTGCACCAGCGACAGCAAAAATCCGGCGGTCACCCAGCTGATGTTCAGGTCCTGCTGAAGATAGGGCAAGGCCGGCGCCAGCTTGCCGACATGCACGGCGGCCACCACGCCAGCAGCAAGCACCAGGAAAGCTGGTTTCAAAAACATTCTTTACCCGTCAATCGTGCATGCTCACGAATCGCGTAACGGTCCGTCATGCCTGCGATGTAATCAGCAACACCCCGACACAAATCCGTGCCGTACA
The DNA here is from genome assembly GCA_038145425.1 of Comamonadaceae bacterium. Lineage (GTDB taxonomy): Bacteria > Pseudomonadota > Gammaproteobacteria > Burkholderiales > Burkholderiaceae_C > Rhodoferax. Next base: position 3,451 of record JAYQPP010000042.1, read on the forward strand.
AAAACTCATCGGGCAACTCGCTCGGCTTGTCGCGGTAAGCTGCAAACAAGTCTGTCACCACTGTCTGTGCCTGCGCCATCATCTGCGTGACCTGGTCGTGGCGGTACAAGCTGGCAAACAAAAATTGCTTCAGTGCGGCGCTCTGGGCCTTCATGCCATCGCTGAACTTCACCAACACCGGGGCCTGGCGAACGTCATCCAGCGACGCAACGTCGGCCTGGCGCAAAGCCGCTTGCGTGCTGTTGATCACATCGTAAACCTGGTCACTGAGCATCCGGCGCGTCCCTTCGTATAACCATCGACGCGGTTGAGCGAGCAGGTTCGGGTGGTCCTCGGCAGCGTGCTTCAAATAGGGTGCAAACAGATCCACCTCGTGCATTTGCTCCAGGCTGAGCAAGCCGGAGCGCACGCCGTCATCAATGTCGTGCGCGTTGTAAGCAATCGCATCGGCCAAGTTGCACAGCTGCGCCTCCAAACTCGGCTGGCCGCCTGTTAAAAAACGTGATGCCACCCCCCCGGGTTCCAAGGCTTCAAGACGCTGTGCGTTGGCACGTGAGCAATGCTTAAGAATCCCCTCGCGCGTCTCGAAGCTCAGATTGAGCCCGTCATAGTCCGGATAGCGGTGCTCCAAATGATCCACAACGCGCAAGCTCTGCAAATTGTGCTCAAAGCCTCCGTGCTCGCGCATGCAGGCATTGAGCGCATCCTGGCCGGCATGGCCAAAGGGCGTGTGGCCCAGATCGTGCGCCAGGGAGATCGCCTCAACCAAGTCTTCGTTCACTTGCAGCGACCGTGCCATGGATCGCGCCAATTGGGCGACCTCCAGCGAATGCGTCATACGGGTGCGAAACAGATCTCCTTCATGATTCAGAAACACCTGGGTCTTGTAGACCAGTCGTCTGAAGGCCGTGCTGTGAACGATCCGATCTCGGTCCCTCTGAAACTCGCTACGCGTGGGTGCCGGCGCCTGTGCGTACCGCCTGCCACGCGATGCGGCCGGATTGCAAGCATAGGCAGCCAGTGTCATAGGCTCGCAAACGGAATTTGGCTTCGCGCCAAGCGAATCAACACCACCGTCAGGCACAACAGCTGTCGATCACCTGACGAACCAGATCATCGGGCGCGCCCTGCACCTTGGCATGACCGGGCTGGTCGATCAATACAAATTTGATATCGCCGCCCGAAGCCTTTTTATCGACCCGCATCAAAGCCAGGTACCTGGCCGCGTTGTCCTGCGCATCCAACACGGGCCCGCGCACCGGCAAGCCAGCTTGTCGCAACAAGTCGGTCAGGCGATGGACAAACAAGGCATCGACCAGGCCTAAACGGGCCGACAACTGTGCTGCCATCACCATGCCCGCAGCGACGGCTTCGCCATGCAGCCAGGCACCATAACCCAGTCCCGCCTCGATCGCATGTCCAAAGGTGTGGCCAAAATTCAAAATGGCACGCAGCCCCCCCTCACGCTCATCCTCGGCGACCACCCATGCCTTGATTTCACAGCTTCGCTTCACAGCATGCGCCAAAGCCTGGGTGTCCCTGGCCAGCAGAGCGGACAAGCTATCTTCTATCCAGCCCATGAAAGCCATGTCTGCAATCGGTCCGTACTTGATAACCTCTGCCAGGCCGGCGGCCAGTTCACGTTCAGGCAAGGTTTTCAGCGTATCCAGGTCACAAATCACCTTGAGGGGCTGATAAAACGCCCCAATCATGTTTTTGCCCATGGGGTGATTGATACCGGTCTTGCCACCGACCGAAGAGTCGACCTGCGCGAGCAAGGTTGTCGGCACCTGCACAAACGCAATGCCCCGCATGTAACTGGCCGCCGCAAAACCGGTGATGTCGCCAACCACACCGCCGCCGAGCGCGTAAAGCGTGGTCTTGCGGTCACACGCCTGACGCAGCAAGGCGTCAAAAATCAACTGCAAGGTTTCCCAGGTCTTGTGCGCCTCACCATCAGGCAGGACAACCGTATGAACTTGCGAATATTTTTTGCTCAGGGCTTGCGCCAGGCGCTGCGCGTAAAGTGGCCCAATGGTTTCGTTCGTGACAATCAGCGCGACACCACCGCCAGGCAACTCCGCATAGCTCAGCGGGTTGTCAAACAGCGAGCCTCGAATGGCAATGTGGTAACTGCGTTCGGCCAGATCAATGGCCACGGTCTGCAAATCTGTCGTGCTCATGCCTCAAGTTTAGGTGCTTTACCCCTGCGAAACCCTTTGGAGGGTCCGACGCGAGGCTGGCGAGCGCCTGCGGCGTCACAGATCGATCAGCGCCCTGGCGGGCAGTCGTCAATGCGCGCCAGGCTCATCAGCGCCGAGGCCGAGCTGGCGCAGAATCTGTTGCGTCAACTTCGAGACCGACGGCCGACCGGTATCCACCACCAGATACGCTGTTTCCCGGTACAAGGGATCACGCACAGCATACAGGTCCCGCAACTTGGCAAGCGGATCCGTCACTTGCAGCAAGGGCCTGTTGCGGTCATGACGAAGGCGCCGGAATAAATCGTCTGGGCTGGAGTTCAGGTACACCGCCTTGGTCCGTTGCCGCAGGAACTCGCGATTTTCAGGACGCAAAACAGAGCCGCCACCAGTGGACAAGACACCGTCCCGGCCCTGGGTCAGCTCATCAAGCACCTCCGACTCCAGATCGCGAAACCGCACCTCACCCTCGCGCTCGAAGTACTCGCGAATCGAGCACCCCAGACGCTCCTCGATCACATGGTCCGAGTCCCAAAGCGGCACCTGAAGACGGCGCGAAAGTTGCCGACCAATGGTCGACTTCCCGGAGCCAGGCAATCCAATCAGCGCGACTTGCACAATGAAATCTCAAGAGTTGAAGGTACGCGGCAAAACGGGCGCACCCGAAGAGTACAAGCCGAATCATAGAGCCCGGATGACGGGCCCTGCTAGCGCCAGCTCGAAAGCTGACCTTTTAGCGGACGGCTTTGTCTGCCAGCACCTTAGGCGTGATGAAAACCAGCATCTCCTGCTTGTTCGCAACCCGTCCCCGGCTCTTAAACAAATTGCCCACGGCCGGGAGGTCGCCGAAAAACGGCACTTTGGTGACATCTTCAGTCTCGGTGATCTCGAAAATACCACCGATCACAACCGTGCCACCGTTTTCAACCAGGACCTCCGTCTTGATGTGCTTGGTATTGATCGCAAAGCCAGCAGCTGTTGCCTGACCGACGGTGTCCTTGTTGACGTCCAGGGTCAGAATGATGTTGCCCTCTGGCGTGATCTGGGGCGTCACCTCCAGCTTCAGATTGGCCTTTTTGAAGGCAACAGACGTTGCGCCACTGGCCGAGGCGACCTGGTAAGGCAGCTCGGTGCCCTGTTCGATCAATGCGTTTTTCTGATCGGCCGTGACCACACGCGGGCTGCTGACGATGCGTCCCTTGCCATCGGCCTCCAGCGCGGACAGCTCCAGATTCAAAAACCGGTTTGCAGCGGAACTAAAAATCGACAAAGCAAAGGTGGCCGGGCTGTAGCCACCCTGCCCGATGGCGGGCAGGTTGACAAAATTGCCCGACACGCTACCGCCGGTCGCACCATAGGTTCCACCTACAGCGATCTGATTATTGCCACCCAGCGATCGGGTATCGGTGGCACCTAATTTGACCCCCAGCGACTTACCAAAGGTATCGAAAGCTTCAACGATACGCGCCTCAATCAGAACCTGACGCGCTGGAATATCGAGCTTGCTGATGAGCGCCTGCACCTGCTCGAGCTTGCTTGGGATATCGGTAACAAAAAGCTGGTTGGTGCGTGCTTCAGCCAGCACGCTACCACGTGGACTCAGCAGACGGGCACCAGTCGTCCCGGCGGCGCCAGTCGCCGCGCTGGTCGCACCCTGCGAAGAGGTGAGCTTGGCGGCGATTTCCTCAGCCTTGGTGTAATTGAGCTGAAACGCCTGGGTGCGAACCGGCTCCAGATCCTTTAGCGCCGCAGCCGCTTCGAGCTCCTGTTTTTCTTTGGTATGGATTTCAGCCTTGGGCGCGATCCACAAGACGTTGCCGGTCTTGCGCATGCCCAATCCCTTGGCTTGCAAAATGATGTCGAGCGCCTGATCCCAGGGCACGTCCTGTAGACGCAGGGTCACCGACCCTGCCACCGAATCCGACGTGATGATGTTGAAGTTCGTGAAATCCGCAATCACTTGCAAGAGCGATCGCACCTCGATGTTCTGGAAATTCAACGACAAGGGCTCGCCTGTGAAACCAGGACCCGCCGAGAGTTTGCCCGGATCAACCGTCACCGGCCGAAACTCGACCACAAATTGCTGATCGCTTTGGTACGCGCTGTGCGACCACTGACCCTGGGGCTCGACCACCATGCGAACCCGGTCGCCAGACTGGAAAGAGCTGATTGTTTTGACCGGGGTACCAAAATCAGTGACGTCAAGCTGACGCCGCAAACCCTCGGGCAAGGTGGACTCCATAAACTCCACCACCAGGTTCTTGCCCTGCTGGCGGATGTCAACACCCACGTCACTGCGAGCCAGGGACACCACGATACGACCAGCACCCGCCTCGCCCCGCCTGAAGTCAAGATCGCGCAGCGGCGTCGAGCCACGCGCAGGGCCAGCGGCAAAAACCGGCGCCGCCGGCACAGCGGCCACACCAGAGCCGGCAACGGGATCCAAGGTGACCAGCAGCGACTTGCCCTGAAGTTTGAGCTGGTAGGTGGTCGGCTGCTTGAGGTTAAGAACAACGCGGCTGCGATTGCCCGCTGGAACCACACTAACTGAGTTCAAATTGCCTTGTTTGACATCGACCGTGGTGCGACCCATTGCGCTGGAGACATCCACAAAGTCGAGCGCGATGCGGGCCGGCGACTGAATCGCAAAAGCAGCAGGGACCGCGCTCAGCGCCTGGTTCAGGTCAATCTTGACCACTTCTGCGCCGCCTTGCAGCGAGCCACTGACCGCATCAATCGTCACCTGGGCCTGAGCGAGCCAAGACGTCATCGACATCGCCACGAGCATAAAGACTTTCGCCGACCACGATCGCTGTCGATGTTCTGTGATTACTTTCATTTCGCCCTCTCTTGCAGGTTCAGACCAGCCTCTCGCTCAATCCATTCACCAGCAGCATCTTGAACAACCTCTCTGATCGTCACTTTGGTTTCTGCAATTTTCATGACCTTGCCGTAATTCTGACCGAGATAGTCGCCCGGGCGGACCTGGTACAGAAGCTTGTTCACTGTGACCAAGGCAATCGGTTTGCCTTCCTTGACCAGGCTGCCCACCATGACCATCGCATCCAGAGGGAAGGCCTCCATCGGGCCTTTACGGCGCGACAGCTCAGGCGCGATCAGGTCGCTGTTGGCGCTTGCTTTACCAGCCTCCCGTTTCAGGGCCTGTGTGAGCTTCAATTCCGCAAACGGATCCAGTTGCGAACCTCGACGGTAATTTTCAGGCTTAAATTGTTTAGGCTCGGACAGCGGCTTGACCTTCGGCTGGGCCTTGGCGCGCTGCTGGCTCATCCACTGCTGCAAGTCCTGGTCGGGACTGTCCGAGCAGGCGCCCAACAACACCGCCGTCAGCGTGACACCTAGCAAGGACGCGTAGTTCCTCACTTCTTGGCCCCCTTGGCTGCAGACTTATTGGCCTGCACTTCGTTCAGGTCCAGGTAGCGAAAGGTCTTGGCAGTCGCCTCCATGGCCAAAATGTCATCTTTGGTTGGCGTGATCTTCAAATTGTTCAAGGTGACGATGCGCGACAAATTGGCAATATCGGCAACAAACGCACCCATGTCGTGGTACTTGCCAACAACCCGCACCGCAATGGGCAACTCCGCATAGTAGTCACGCGCTGCCACACTGCCAGGACGAAACAGCTCGAATTGAAGGCTTCGCCCAATACCAGACTGGTTGATATCCGAGAGCAGCGCGTCCATCTCTGCCTTGCTGGGCAATTGCTTCTCGATCTGGCTGACGTAAAGCAAGACCTGCTCGCGCTTCTTTTTGAGCGCCGGCAAATTGACCGACTTGCTGAGTTTGGCGGTGTATTCGGTGCGCAACCCCTTTTCCTTGTTTTCTTCCGCCACCAAGGCGCCCTTCACATCTGTGAGCCAGACGAACCAGAGCGCGATCGCCACCAGCACCACAATGCCAAGCAAGAGCAGATTCTTGGGCAGGGCTGGCCAGCTCGATGGGTCTTTGGTGTCGAGTTCCCTGAACTGAGCGGACAGGTTCTCCGCCAGTTCCTGGAAATTGATATTGAGGTTGATCGATTTGGCCATGTCTGAACCTTACTTCTTGGCCTGCTTGGTGGCAAGGAGTTCAGCCTTGCGCTTCTCGACATCGGCTGGCCGCTGAAGTTTGAATCGAATGCTGAAATTGGCGACCCTGCGTTGATCCCGATCGGACAACTTCACCGAGCCAGCAACAATCTCTATCAACTGAGGCTGGGTAAACCAGTCCGAGCCGCCCGCCAAATCCCTCAACAGCTCAGAAACCCGCTCGTTCGATTGAGCTACCCCCTGCATCGAAACGTCCATACCGGTTTGGGTCAAGGACTTGACATACACCCCATCGGGCAACAAGCGCGTCAATTCGGACAACAAATGAACAGGCACATTGCGATCAGCCTGCAAATCTTCTACCGCCTGCTGCCGGGCCTGCAAGGCCACGATTTCAGCCTCCAGGTTTGCAATTTCCTTGATCTGCGAATCGAACACCTTGATGTCGTTACGCAGCAGGTTGTTGCGCGCGACCTGCGCATCGGTCTGAGATTGCAGCACGGTGAATATCAGCCCAGCGATGGCCAGACCCAGCCCGGCGGCCAGACCAGCGCTGACATTGAACAAGTCTTTGCGGCGCTTGCGTGCGATTTCCCGGTGCGGAAGCAGATTGATCAGAATCACTGCAGAAACCTCCGCATCGCCAGGCCGCAGGCCGTCAGGTACGACGGCGCTTCCGCCGCCAGCGTCTCCTGCTTCACCGAAGCACTGATCGCCATACCTTCAAAAGGATTGGCTACCGCGCAGGGGAAACCCGTCTGGTGCGCCACGGCATCTTTCAGGCCAGGCACAGCCGCAGAGCCGCCGCCCAACAAAACCAGGTCAACCTTGTTGTGCGTTGTGCTGGTGAAAAAGAATTGCAGGGCGCGACCGATTTCCTGCACCAAACTTTCCGTGAAAGGCTGCAAGACCGCGCTCACATAATCTTCCGGAAGATCTCCCGAGAGCTTCTTCGTTTCTGCTTCTTCCAAAGAAAAGCCGTAATGACGTACCAGCATCTGAGTCAGCTGGGCGCCACCAAAAGCCTGATCCCGGTCGTACAAAACCTCGTCATTGCACAGGACCTGCATGCTGGTGTTCATTGCGCCCACCTCGAACAAGGCCACCACAACGTCGACCCCGTTGCCTGGTCGGTTCGAAATCAGGCGATTGGCCGCCAGCCTGGAGGCATAGGATTCCACATCAAGTACCAGTGGCTTGAGTCCCACCGCCTCGGCCAGGCCCGAAATATCTTCCACTTTTTCTCGGCGGGAGGCAGCGATCAATACCTCGATATCGCCTGGCGCTGCACTGGGGCCCACCACACAGAAATCAAGGCTCACCTCTTCAAGCGGGAAGGGGATGTACTGGTTAGCCTCGACCTCGACCTGAAGCTCTAGCTCACGCTCACTCAATTCCCCAGACAGGACGATCTTTTTGGTGATCACCGCAGACGGTGGCAGGGCCAGGGCCACATTTTTGGTTTTGGTGCCACTTTTCTTGAGCACCTTCTGGATGGCACCAACCACCTCTTCAAATTTCTCGATATTGCCGTCAACAATCCAGCCCCGCTCAAACGGCACAAGTGCGCAACGCTCGAGAGACAGCTTGCCAGCGCTGTCCTGCGATAACTCCACGAGCTTGGCTCCGGACGAGCTGATGTCAAGTCCCAGCAGCGGCGCTGGCCGTCGACTCAACATCTTTTCAAGTATGGACAAGACACCTCCCAAGATTTCTCACAAGGCGAAATATAGACGATCTTCAGGCTGCACCCAGCACCAAAACAGCGCTGGCCTGGCTCGCAGACAGGGCCGATACTAACCCTTGAAGAAGACCTGACGCCACAAAAACACCCTTTTTTATAATCGAATTGTTACAGCGTGGCCATCAAAATGTCCCCAAACAAATCAAAAAGTCAGCAACGTGGCGCGCCGAGCAAGCAAAGGCATTGGGTATTACGGCTCCTGATCGGTGGCGCCATGGTCAGCCTGGCCGGCGCCCTAGGAGTCCTGATGCTGGTGGTGACCGCCATGGCGGTGGTTTACCCCAATCTGCCCGACATCTCCGACCTCTCCGACTACCAACCCAAATTGCCGCTCAGGATCTACGCCGCCGACGGTGCGCTCATGGGCGAATTTGGTGAGGAGCGACGCCAGCTCACACCGATCGACAAAATTCCTACCGCCATGAAGCAGGCTGTGCTGGCCATTGAGGATGCACGGTTCTACCAACACGGTGGCGTCGACTACAAGGGCATTGCCAGAGCCATGGTGGCCAACCTTGGCCGCATCAAAAGCCAAGGGGCATCAACCATCACCATGCAGGTTGCGCGCAACGTCTATCTGTCCTCGGAAAAAACCTACGCACGAAAAATTTACGAGATCCTGCTCACGCTCAAACTCGAGCACCTGCTGACCAAGGACCAGATTCTTGAGATCTACATGAACCAGATCTACCTGGGTCACCGCGCCTATGGATTTGCAGCAGCCTCGGAAACCTATTTTGGCAAACCGTTGCAAAAAATCAGCATTGCCGAAGCCGCGATGCTTGCGGGTTTGCCCAAAGCGCCGTCTGCGTATAACCCCATCAACAACTTCAAGCGCGCCCGCTCACGCCAGTTGCACATCATCGAGCGCATGCGCGAGAACGGCTTCATCACAGCGGCACAAGCTGCTGCCGCAAAAAAAGAACAGATCAAGATTCGCGCCCCCAGCAGCGACAAAAGCAGCCAGGCACAGTACGCCGCCGAGACGATTCGCCAAGCGATTTACAGCCAGTACGGAAGCGAAACCTATAACCGGGGGCTGAACGTTTACACAACGCTGCGCGCCAGCGATCAGACAGCGGCTTATCAGGCCTTGCGTCGCGGCATCATGAATTACGAGCGGCGCCAGTTCTACCGAGGACCGGAAAAATTCATCAGTCTGCCGACCGATCCCCAGCAGATGGAAGACGTGATCGATGAGGCCTTGCTTGATCACCCGGATAACGGCGATGTGCTCTCGGCCATCGTGCTCGAGGCGAGCAGCCGAAAAGTCAAGGTGGTGCGTCAAAACGGCGAAATCATTGAGATCACTGGCGAGGGCCTCAAGCCCGCCGAATCCGGCCTATCAAGCAATGCCGCGGCCAATATCCGCATTCGCAGGGGGGCGCTGATTCGAATCATCCAGACCGCCGAAAACACCTGGGACATCACGCAATTGCCAGAGGTTGAGGGTGCATTCGTTGCCCTGGACCCCCGAGACGGCTCGATCAAGGCGCTGGTAGGCGGCTTTGATTTTGACAAGAGCAAATTCAACCATGTCACCCAAGCCTGGCGGCAGCCGGGCTCCAGTTTTAAACCCTTTATTTACTCGGCTGCGCTCGAACAGGGTGTAACCCCAGCCACCATCGTCAATGACAGCCCGATGTTTTTTGACGCCAGCGTGACCGGCGCCCAACCCTGGGAGCCCAAAAACTATGAGGGTTCTTTTGACGGCCCGATTTCGGTTCGAAAAGGCCTGGCGCAATCCAAGAACATGGTCTCGATCAGAATTTTGCAGGTCGTCGGGCCGCAAAATGCACAGCAGTGGGCGACGCGTTTCGGTTTTGACCCCGACAAGCACCCAGCCTACCTGACGATGGCGCTGGGTGTGGGTTCTGCAACGCCATTGCAAATCGCCACTGGCTACGCTGTTTTCGCCAATGGTGGCTACCGCGTCAACCCCTGGCTGATCAGCAAAGTCACGGACACCCGAGGCAAAGTGCTCTACCAGGCCACACCCCCGGTTCTGGATGAGGCCGTGCGTGCCATTGACCCCCGCAATGCCTTTGTAATGAGCAGCTTACTCAACGAGGTGACGCGCTCAGGCACGGCACAACGGGCGCAGGCGATCCTGGGGCGCCCGGACCTGTACGGCAAAACAGGCACCACCAACGACTCGCTGGACGCCTGGTTCGCGGGGTATCAACCCAGCCTGGTCGCAGTTACCTGGATCGGTTACGACAGCCCCAAAAAACTGGGGAGCCGCGAAACCGGTGGCGGCTTGAGTCTGCCGGTGTGGATCGAGTACATGCAGCACGCGCTTAAATCCGTTCCGGTGATGGAACTGCCAGTCCCCCCGGGTGTGGTTCAGGTTGGCAACGAGTGGTACTACAGCGAGTTCACACCCGACAAAGCCATTAAAACCTTGGGTGTGATCGCTGGGGATGATGCACCTCGACCTCAAATCATCCCGCCGCCAGCGGCAGATGAACGTCGACGCATCCTCGACCTATTTCGAAACTGATCACTGCGACAGGCCCGTCGGGCTGTCAAGGGCAAGGTGCCAGGGTGCCCGGGTGCGCTTTAAGACGGTCGAAAGTTCAGGCTAAGTCCCGACTGCTCACTGGCGCAGCGCGACAGCGTGTCAAACAACTCGCCCTCTCCTTTGGTGCCGAGCCAACGCGCACCCTCGAGCTTGTAGTGGTAGCCACCGCTCAAAGCTGCCATCCAGATCTCGTGCAGCGGCTTTTGCAAATTAATGATGATCTGTGATCGGTTGGCAAACACCAAGGTCACCATGCCGCCGCTGCGCTGGTTATCGATATCCGCAGTCGTCTCGTCATTGATCCGGTCGCAACAGGCCTCAATGTGCGCCAGCGCAGCCTCGGCGCGATCCATAAATTCCAGGTCGGTCATTACAATTTAGCCATGTCAAAAGCGTTTCGTATTCTAGGGTGCTGTCTGGCGGCAGCGGCGCTCATCCTGGCCGGCACGGGCTGTGGTCAGACCGGCCCACTCTACCTGCCCACCAAGGCGAGTTCCTCTGGTAGCAAAGCGTCTGTCAATCCCCTCAACGACGAGACCAGCAAAAAGTCAGGCTCGACAACGGGCGCACCTCAGAGTCCTTGAACCGCACATCCCGCAGCGACGATGAATCATTTATTGCCCGGACAGCCTTTCCTCGCCTACCAAAACGGTGAGTTGCACCTGGAGCAGCGCGCGCTGGCGCCCTTGGCGCGGGAATTTGGCACACCGCTCTTTGTGTATTCGAAGGCAGCCATGTGCGATGCCCTGCAGGCCTACCAGCGCGGCTTCGTCGGACGGTCGGTTCAGATTTGTTACGCCATGAAGGCGAACTCGACGCTCGCCGTCATTCAGGTCTTTGCGCAGGCGGGTTGCGGCTTTGACGTGGTCTCCGAGGGAGAGCTGCGACGGGTTCTGAAAGCCGGGGGGCAGGCCTCCAAAGTGATTTTCTCGGGGGTGGGGAAAACCCGTCGGGAAATGCGCTTCGCCCTCGAAGCAGGCATTGCCTGTTTCAACATCGAGAGCGAACCCGAATTAGAGGTGCTCAACGAACTGGCGCTTGAAATGGGGACCACCGCGCCGATCAGCATCCGGGTCAACCCCAATGTAGACCCGCAGACGCACCCCTATATTTCCACCGGTCTCAAAGACAACAAGTTCGGTATTGCGCACGAACGGGTGCTGCCCACCTATCGGCGGGCCGCGCAATTGCCCGGCCTTCGGGTTGTCGGCATCGACTGCCATATCGGCTCCCAAATCACCCAGGCCGGGCCCTACCTTGATGCGGTTGAACGCATGATGGATCTGATTGATGCCATCGAGGCTGCGGGCATTCGCCTGCATCACATTGACCTGGGTGGCGGCCTGGGCATCAACTATCGCGGCGAAACACCGCCTGCGGCCGACGCCTTGTGGGCTCAGTTGCTGGCGCGCCTCGATGCGCGTGGCTATGGCGATCGCCAGCTGATGATCGAGCCAGGGCGTTCGCTGGTGGGCAACGCAGGCGTTTGCCTGAGCGAGGTCTTGTATCTCAAGACGGGTGAGCAGAAGAATTTTTGCGTGGTTGACGCAGCCATGAACGACCTGCCGCGACCCGCGATGTACCAGGCTTACCACCAGATCGTCCCCGTTCAGGCAGCCAGCGCTCCAGAGCGCGTCTGGGAAGTGGTGGGGCCAATTTGCGAAAGCGGTGACTGGCTCGGACACGAGCGCGCGTTAGCGCTCTCCCCCGGCGACCTGATTGCGGTGCTCTCAGCTGGCGCCTATTGCATGAGCATGGCCAGCAATTACAACTCTCGCGGCCGCGCCGCCGAGGTGCTCGTTGACGCAAACCAAGCGTATTTGATTCGAGCGCGGGAAAGCCTCGATGACCAGATTCGCCTGGAACAACTGCCTAAGGCATGACCTGGGCCGGGTAACAACTCAGGCTGGTCGACGCCACAGGGCCCGGTACAGGCGCCAAATCAACAGGCTGGCCAACACACCTGCATACACCGCTACCTCGGCGAAGTCGTTTTTACCGGCTCGCATCCAAAAAAAGTGCAGGATCGCCAGGGCGGCGATCAGGTAAACCAGGCGATGCAACGCACGCCAGCGTCGGCCACCCAGGAAACGGACTGCGCGGTCCCAGGAGGTAAGTGCCAGCGCCGTCAAAGCCAACCAGGCCGTGAAGCCCACCAAAATAAACGGGCGCTTGGCAATGTCGGCCAGAATATCGGCAAGCGCTAGGCCCATGTCAAACCAGGCGTAACAGCTCAGGTGCAAACAGGCGTAAAAGTAGACAAACAATCCCAGCATTCGGCGCACACGCGCCAGGCTCTGCAGATTGAAAGCCACGCGCGCAGGCGTCACGGCCAAAACCAGGCACAAAAAGCGTAGGGTCCACTCCCCAGTAGATCGAACCAAGGCCTCAGCAGGATTGGGGCCTAAAGCGTCTGCCCACGCAGCGCCCA
>JAYQPP010000043.1:0-16270 GCA_038145425.1 Comamonadaceae bacterium
TGCTTGAAGCGCGCCGTCTGCGAGACGCCATAGTCAGCAATGGCGATATCGGCGTCCTCACCGATCTTGCAAGGCATCGAGCCAGCCCACAGGAGTTCGCTGTCGAGTTGTTGCACACAAAACTGATGTACGTCGCGCAGAAACGTGAGCGGAAAATGTGGCTCAGCCGAGGCCGGTGTGATGAACTCCAGCAAGGCCTCGGCGTAGTCGGTGGTGATCCAGGGGTGTGTGAGCTTGGCGCCGAGCGCCACAGGATGCGGGGTTCGTGCTAGGTGCCCGTTCTGATCCACACGCAGACATTCACGCTCAAAACCGCGCAGGATGCCCGTGAGCAGTTGGGCGGTCTGCGGGGTCTCGAAGTGGCTCAGGGCCGTGGGGCTGCGGGCTTGAAGCATGGGTGATCGTCAGGCAAATCGTTGCAAAACCACAGGCTCGCAGGCCGGGTTTGCAGGAGGCGTGATGGTACGCCCTTGCACCCATTGTTTCATGCGTTTGCCAAATCAGCGTTGCCGGCCAGGCCTGGCAGCCTGCCCGTGGCGCGACCGGTGTAACAATTAGTCATGATCAGCTACCCCCGATTTCGAGCGCCGGAGCGCTTCACAGACCCCGACGCCGCGCTGGCCCAGGTGCAAACGCTTTACGACGAAGCCACCAGCTACCTGCGCGAGGCCATGCAAAGCTACGTGGCTGGGCATGACCTGCGTGAACGCGTGCGTGCCTGCTATCCCTATTTGCGCATTCAAACCGAATCGGTGGCTCGGCGCGGCGATGCCGCCGGCAGTCGCCTGAGCTACGGCTTTTTGTCCGCGCCGGGACGCTTTGAGACCACGCTGACAAGACCCGACCTGTATGCGCCTTACTACCGTGAACAACTCGCCCTGCTGATTCAAAACCATGATGTGGTCATCGAGGTCGGCATCAGCCATCATCCGATACCGGTCCACTTTTGCTTTGGTGACAAGGACCATCTCGAGGGCAACCTGAGCCCCGGGCAACGCGAGCGATTGCGTGAACTGTTTGACCTGCCGGATTTGTCGGCGATGGACGATGGCATTGCCAACGGCACGTTTGTCGCCCGTGCGGGCGAGGCGCAGCCCTTGTCGCTGTTTACCGCGCCTCGGGTTGACTACTCCTTGCAGCGCCTGCGCCACTACACCGGTACCGCGCCGGAGTACTTTCAGAACTTTGTGCTCTTTACCAATTACCAGTTTTATATCGACGAATTTGTCGCGATGGGCCACGCCGCCATGGCCGACGTGGACTCGCCCTATGAAGCTTTCGTGGAGCCTGGCAACCGGGTTTTTCGTCGTCAGGGTCAGCCAGGCAGCGCTGGCGCTGAGGGTACGCGCTTGCCACAGATGCCGGCTTATCACCTGATGCGACCGGATCGCAGCGGCATCACCATGGTCAATATTGGTGTTGGACCGGCGAACGCGAAAAACATCACCGACCACATCGCCGTTCTCAGACCGCACGCGTGGATCATGCTTGGGCACTGCGCCGGTCTTCGAACCACGCAGCAATTGGGAGACTATGTGCTGGCGCATGGTTATGTGCGCGAAGACCATGTTCTGGACGAAGAGCTACCGCTGTGGGTGCCGATTCCGGCGCTGGCTGAAATTCAGCAGGCGCTGGAGTCAGCGGTGTCGGAGGTGACGCAGATCAAGGGCAGCGAGCTCAAGCGTGTGATGCGCACCGGCACCGTGGCTTCGACCGATAACCGTAACTGGGAACTGCTGCCCGATAACGCGCCGCAGCAGCGCTTCAGCCAGAGCCGCGCGGTGGCGCTCGACATGGAAAGCGCAACGATTGCGGCCAATGGCTTTCGCTTTCGCGTGCCCTACGGCACCTTGCTTTGCGTGAGTGACAAGCCCTTGCACGGTGAGATCAAGCTGCCGGGCATGGCCAACCATTTTTACCGTGAGCGGGTGGACCAACACCTGCGCATTGGTGTTCGTGCGCTGGAGTTGCTGCGTGAACAGGGCATTGACCAGCTGCATAGCCGCAAGCTGCGCAGTTTTGCCGAGGTGGCGTTTCAGTAGTCTGGTGCTGGGTAGCCCTCGCGGTGGCGCTCGCCACGCATTAGGCTGGGCCACGAGGCGTTAAACCCAAACGCTGGGCGACAATGCCCGTATGCAGGCATCAATGTTCTCGGCCACTGGGTTGCTCAAGCGTTTTGGGCCAAATACTGTTGTCGATGACCTGTCTTTTGAGATCGCGCCCGGTGAGTGCCTGGGCGTGATTGGCCCCAATGGCGCAGGCAAGACCACCACCATTCGCATGTGCCTGGGCCTGACAACACCCGATGCAGGCGAGGTGCAGGCCTTTGGCTTGCGCATGCCGCAGGACGCGCTGGCTATCAAGGCGCGACTGGGCGTGGTGAGTCAGTCGGACACCCTAGACCCAGACTTCAGCTGCGCTGAGAACCTGCTGGTTTATGGGCGCTACTTTGGCGCGCGCGATGCGGACATTCAGGGGCGAATTCCCCAACTGCTCGAATTTGCCAGCCTCAGCCATAAGGCCACGGCCAGGCCGGGCGAGCTCTCGGGCGGCATGCGCCGGCGCCTGAGCCTGGCGCGTGCGCTGGTCAATGACCCCGATCTCTTGCTGCTCGATGAGCCGACCACAGGGCTGGATCCGCAGGCCAGACACCTGATGTGGGAGCGGCTGCAACTTTTGCTGCAACAAGGCAAGTCGATCTTGCTCACCACCCACTTCATGGACGAAGCCGAGCGGCTTTGCAATCGCCTGCTGGTAATCGACCAGGGCAAATGCATTGCCCAGGGCAAGCCGCGCGACCTGATTGGTGCGCACCTGGAGCCCGAGGTGATCGAGGTGTATGGTGCAGGCGCGTTGACGCTGGCACAAACAGATCTGGCGCGCATGGCGCAGCGGGTGGAAACCAGCGGCGAGACCTTGTTTCTCTACACCAGCGACGCCAAGCCTTTGCTTGAGGCGCTTGCCGGCCAGGCGCAGTGGCGCACCCTGCATCGCCCGGCTAATTTGGAAGACTTGTTTTTGAAGCTCACGGGTCGCCAGATCCGCGAGGATGGCTAGGCCTGAGGTGACACACATGCACGGGATTGCTTCAACATGAACCCGATCGATGCAAGGTCTGTAAAACCCGCGCGCGAGTTATCAATCTGGCGTGCCCCCTTGTTGTCCAAGCGCTGGTGGCCGGTTTTCCTGCGCAATTTGCTGGTCTGGCGTAAGCTCGCTGTTCCCAGCCTGATTGGCAATATCGCTGAGCCACTGATGTGGCTGGTCGCTTTTGGCTATGGCATGGGCGCGCTGGTTGGCACGGTCAACGTGGCGGGCCAGAGCGTTCCCTACATTCTGTTTCTAGCCAGTGGCTCAATTTGCATGAGCGCCATGAACGCGGCGAGTTTCGAGGCCTTGTATTCCGCTTTTTCGCGCATGCATGTCCAAAAAACCTGGGACGGCATCATGAACGCGCCGGTGAATCTGGACGACATCGTGCTGGCTGAAATGTTGTGGGCGGCGTTCAAGTCACTGTTTGCCGTGACGGCCATTCTGGGCGTGATGCTCGCCCTGGGCATCAGCCACAGCCCCAAGTTGTTGCTGGCCTGGCCAATTTTGCTGGGCGTGGGCATCACCTTCAGTTGTATCGCCCTGATTTTTAATGGGCTTGCGCGCGGCTACGACTTTTTCACCTACTACTTCACGCTGTTTCTCACGCCCATGATGTTTTTGAGCGGTATTTTTTTCCCGCTGGAACAGTTGCCGTCCTGGCTTGCCATGCTGGCCCAGGTGCTACCTTTGACCAATGCGGTGCAGCTGGTTCGCCCCTTGTTCATGGACGAGTGGCCAGCGCAGGCCTTGCGCCCGGCCCTGGTGTTGATGCTTTATGCAGCCGCCGGTTTCTGGCTGGCGCTGGCTATCACGCGCAAACGCTTTCGGCTCTAGCTTCGGTGGTGCGCGAATCGATCGCCCGGTGCGTCCTTTATCAAGCCTTGTTTGATGCGCCCTCTGCCAGGACATGCTGCTTCAGTAAACCCAGGGCCGTTTGGAATTGTGCGGTCTGTTGCCGCAGGTCTTTCAGGATTTTCCCGGCGGATTCTTGCTCGCCCTGGCGCGCCGCCAAAGCTAGCTCACTGGCGCGAACATGCAAGGCGCGGTGTTGCAGGTCGAGCTCTTCGACGCCGGGTATGTGGCCAAAGTGCACTTTGCCGGTGCGCTGGTACCAGGACCCTAGACGGCTTTGCCCGTAATTCTCTTGTGGGTCGTCGCTAAGCGCGATGTCCATGCCCTCGACCATGTCTGTCAGCCGATTGAGCCAGGATTGCAAATCCAGATTGGCTACCAGCACCGGAAAGTGGCGCAGGTTCCATTGCGACTTGCCCCAGTCCTGCCACATTTTTGGCATGGCATAGTTGCGGCACCAGGCGGGGACGTCTGTGCCAGGCATGGCCTTGGCAATGGCCCAGCCTTGCATGATCTGGCAGCCCAGACGATGCAGCATGGCACCATGTTCCAGGGTTTCAACGCCTTCTGCAACCACCCGGCGGTCAAATACCTTGCACAGGGTGATCACACCCTCGACAACGGCCAGGTCGCCGTTGTCCTCCAGCATGCCACGCACAAAGCTTTGGTCAATTTTGACCTCATCGACCGGCAGTTGCTTCAGGTAAGTCAGGCTCGAGTAGCCAGTGCCAAAGTCGTCGAGTGAGCAGCTGACACCCAGCTCCTGAATCGCTTCCACAATCGTGCGCACCTGCGCCATGTCCTCCAGGGCGCTGGTCTCGAGAATTTCAAGGGTGAGCCAGTGGGGATCTACCGATGGGTAGCTGGTTAAAGAGGACTTCAGGTGACTGAGGAAATCCGACTCGGTGAGCTGACGCGCGGCGACGTTCACACTCACCGGCCAACTCTGCCCCTCCTCGAGCCATGTCGACATTTGGCGAATCGCCTCGAGCAGCGTCCACTTGCCGGTCAGCACGATCGCGTCGGTGGCCTCCACATGCGGTAAAAATGCGCCCGGCATCAGAAGACCCAGATTCGGATGCTGCCAGCGCACCAGTGCTTCCAGGCCTGTTACTTGACCGCTTTGCATATCGATTTTGGGCTGGTAATGCAGCAGCAATTCGTCATTGCTGACGGCAGCGTAAAGCCGATTGGCCCATTGTTGGTCGATCGACTCAGCAACGACCTGGTCGTCACGCCAAGTTCTGATCTGTTTGGCACCCGCATTTTTCGCCATGTGCATCAAGCGACTGGCCTGGCTCAGCATTTGATGGGCGTCGAGCAGTTCTTGGCCAGTTCCTGCAATGACCGGCTCCTGAACCGAAACGCCAGCCGAGGCGGTCAAGTGCAGGGCCTTGTCCTCAATCTGTAAGGGTTTCTCCAGAGCAGCCAAAAACCGATCCAGTCCAATCAAGGCTTCCTCATCAGAGCGCAGATTGCCAAGTATCAGGGCGAAATCATCGCCGCTGATGTGTGCCAAGGTGTCGCCCTGCCGCAGGCTCTGGCTCATACGATCGGCCAGGCCAGCCAGAACCAGATCACCGAAGATATGACCGTGGCGGGTGTTGATGTCTTTAAAGCCGTCAATGTTGAAGCGGATCAGTGCCATGGTTTCCTGTTCGCGCTTGCAACGTCCCAGTGCCTGTTGCAGCCGATCCAACAGCAGACGCCGGTTCGGAAGCCGTGTGAGCACGTCATGGTCGGCGTACCAGGTGCTCAATTCGACCTTGGACTTGGCCACGTCCCTGATTTTCTTCATGGTATTGGACATCGCATTGAGCGTATGCGTAATCTTCTGCAGGTCGCGCGAGCCTCGCGATGGCACCTGAAACGCCGGCGTCGTCAAGAAAGACTTGCACACGGCGGCCAGCTCGTGAAAACCGGTGAGGTGACGTTTGAACAAGGCCCATGCCGTTAGAAATGAGGCGAGTGTTGCAAGCAGCCAGAGCCATACCGATGGCAGAAAGTTCTGCCAGACCTGCCTTGCGAACCAGGCCTGGTTAGGCCAGGCGCTAAGCGTCGCCGACCCCACAGTCGCCGAACCTGTGGCCGGCGCCAGATTGCTTTGGATTTCTCTGGCGTTCATGCGTTGGCTGAGCCAGTGTGGGGCGGACACCTCAGGAGAATCGTTGCGCACGCTGATGGTGTCTTGACCGGGCAGCCTCCAGGTGACTTTTGCGACTTCAGGGTGGTAGCGCAGGCTTTGTTTCAGAAGTGCGCTGACATCGCTTTGCCGCAAGTCCGTGCCCCTGTCGAGCAGGCGCGCCATCTGGTCATTGGCGAACGCCTGCACGGTCTGGTTTTCTTGATGGCTGACTTGTTGAATGGCCTGGTTCAGGCTGATGGTGCGCTCGACCGCACCACAGAACAGCACCACTGCGCTGATTAACAGACTCAATCGAACCGGCAAAAACATCGGGCACTCAGGCAGCAATCGCACGCCTTGTCGCTTCAGGCGGCGGTGATCGTGGATCCAAAAGTAACATTAGGCAGGACGTTATCGTCAAACTACCTACAAATGTTTCAAAAGCGTCATTTTTCAGATGTCTTGCATTGGCTTGAGTGAGCGAGCTGGCGGCGTGGCGCACCGGTTGCGCGCAGTCTGATGAAGCTGTCGCATGATCGAGAGGCTCTTGCCTGGCCAGGCTGGTGCAAAATGCAATGATTTCCAGTGAAGCCTGCTCGAATTGCGGCAAATCCCGCCATGCCAGAAGCCTCCAGCCCATCGTTTGACTACATCGTTGTTGGTGCCGGCACGGCAGGTTGCCTGCTGGCCAATCGACTCAGCGCTGACGGTACCAAACGCGTGCTGCTGATCGAGGCTGGCGGCTCTGACAACTACCACTGGATTCATATTCCGGTGGGCTATCTGTATTGCATTGGCAACCCGCGAACCGACTGGCTGTACCGTACACAGCCCGACCCTGGCCTCAACGGACGCCAACTGCGCTATCCGCGCGGCAGGGTGCTCGGTGGCAGCAGCAGCATCAACGGCATGATTTACATGCGCGGTCAACGTCGCGACTACGATGGCTGGGCGCAGTTGTTGGGTGACGATGAATGGACCTGGGGCAATTGCCTGCCAGACTTCAAGTTGCATGAGGACCATTACCGACTTGGCGCCGACGGCATTGCTGATGCGCAAGCCCGGGCGCAGTTCGCTGCGTTTCATGGCAGCAAAGGCGAGTGGCGGGTGCAGAGGCAGCGGCTGCGCTGGCAGGTGCTCGACGCGTTTGCAGCGGCTGCCCAGCAAGCCGGCATCAAGGCCACGGACGACTTCAATCAGGGCGATAACGAGGGCGTGGGCTACTTTGAGGTCAACCAGCACCGCGGCTGGCGCTGGAATGCGTCGCAGGCATTTGTGCGGCCTGCCTGTACCGCGCGCGCCAACTTCACCCTGTGGACCAATACGCAGGTCATGCGCTTGAATTTGTCGCGCCAGCCAGATGGCCAGTTGCGCTGCCAGGGGGTGACGGTGCTTCGCGGGGGCACAGCGCTTGAGGTCAAGGCCAGAGAAGAAGTCATTTTGAGTGCTGGCGCGATCGGTTCGCCCCAATTGCTACAGCTCTCGGGCATTGGCCCGGGCGACTTGTTGCAGCGCCACGGCATTGAGGTTTTGCACGATGCACCGGGCGTGGGGGCCAATTTGCAGGATCACCTGCAAATTCGCACCGTGTTCAAAGTGCAGGGCGTCCAAACCTTGAATACCTTGGCAAGCAACTGGTGGGGCAAGGCCAAAATCGCTCTGGAATATGCACTGCGGCGCACTGGACCCATGAGCATGGCGCCGAGCCAGTTGGGCGCGTTTGCCCGCAGCAGTGCTGACAGGCCGTACGCCAATTTGCAGTACCACGTGCAGCCCTTGAGCCTGGACGCTTTTGGTGAGCCTTTGCACGCTTTCGAGGCGTTCACCGCCAGCGTGTGCAACCTGAATCCGACCAGCCGCGGGTCGGTGCAGATTCAGTCGGCGAATTTTCAGGATGCGCCAGCCATTGCGCCTTCGTACCTCAGCACGGAAGAAGACCGCTTGGTGGCGGCAGATTCTTTGCGCCTGACGCGTCGCATCGTGGCGCAACCGGCGCTGGCGGCCTATCAGCCGCAGGAATTTCGCCCCGGCGTGCAGTTTCAGACCGACGAGGAACTCGCGCGGCTCGCTGGGGATATTGCCACCACAATTTTTCATCCGGTGGGCACCACCAAGATGGGCCGCGACGATGACCCCATGGCCGTGCTTGATGCCCATATGCGCGTGCGCGGCCCCGGCGGCTTGATTGCCGGCTTGCGGGTGGTCGACGCTGGCGCCATGCCGGTGATCACCAGCGGCAACACCAATTCACCGACCCTTATGATGGCCGAAAAAGCCGCCACCTGGATCCGCCGCGGCGCCTGAAGCTAGACCAGCTGCAGGTCTTTGGGGCGCCGTGCGCCCGGCCTTGCAAACTCCCTGGCCTCAGGCAAGGGGTTTGGCGAGGCATATTCCCTTGTGGTACCTGGTTTGTAAGCGGCCGCAGGCCTTGGGCCTAGGGTAAACCCGCAAGGGTAAATCCTAATGTGCTAGCAAATTTATTGCGATACATTTGTGTCCATGTAAAGAGCTTGTGAGCTTTTTGCCCCCGGGAAGACCCAAGGAGACTGGCCTGTCAAGGCGCATAAAAAGAGAAAAAAGCACCGTCTGCGTACGGTGCTTTTTTTATGCCTGCGTCGCCTCAAGCGCCCCTGGATATCGCCTCGGGCGAAACGGTGCTCCCAGGCAGTGAAGAAGCAGATTTGAAAAGCCTGGGTGCGACAATTCTGCCGTGGACATGTTGGTGATCACCCTGGCATCTTTTTTTGCGGGGTTTATCGATGCCGTGGTGGGTGGGGGCGGCCTGCTCCTGGTGCCGGCCTTGTTTGCCACTTTCCCCAGCGCTCATCCGGCCACGCTGCTGGGCTGCAACAAGGGCGCATCGTTTTGGGGGACCGCTTTTGCCACCTGGCGCTACAGCCAGCAAGTGCCGCTGGTGTGGCGCAGTCTGGCGCCGGCCGCTGCGGTCGCTTTCGTTTCATCGCTGAGTGGCGCCTGGTTGGTCACGGTGATTTCAGCGAACTTCCTGCGTCAGATCCTGCCGTTCGTGTTGTTGGCTGTGCTCATTTACACGCTGGCACGCAAAGACATGGGCCGCCAGCATGTGCCGCGTTTTGCTGGCCGCCGCGAGCAAGCCGTGATGTGCGCTGTTGGAGCGGTCATGGGCTGGTACGACGGCTTTTTCGGGCCAGGCGCGGGCAGCTTTTTGGTTTTTTTATGTGTTCGCGTTCTCGGCTACGACTTTTTACGTGCCATTGCATCGTCCAAGGTTCTGAACCTGGCGAGTAACGGCGCAGCGCTGATGCTGTTTGTGGCCAAAGGCCATATCTGGTGGCATTACGTGGCGATGATGGCGCTGGCCAATGTTGCCGGCAGTTTTTTGGGCACCCGTTTGGCCATGCGCCACGGTGTGGGTTTTGTGCGCGCCGTGTTTTTGCTGGTGGTGTTTGCCCTGATTCTGAAGACCAGCTTTGATGCTTATGTGCGGGCACCCTAGGCGCTGCTGACGCCTGGTGGTCAGGGAGCCCCCGACTTGTTCGCCGGTGGCAGGGCTTGAGCGGCGGTCGCATCGGGTGCTGATGCCATGTCAGCGATCAGCAAGGGCTTGCCCACGGGCGCTGTGGCTGCGCCATTTCGAACCGCCTGCATGTCCGCTGCATTCGGATGGAGCCCAAGCAGCCAGTAATCAAACACGCGTCGGGCAATGGGCGCGGCAGCCGTGGAGCCAAAGCCAGCGTTTTCCACGATCAGTGCCAGAGCGATACGCGGTTGCTGCACCGGTGCAAAGGCGATGTAAAGCGAGTGATCGCGCTTGCGCTCGTCGGCCTGAATTGATTTGTAGGTCTGATCTTTGGCCAGCGAGACAGCCTGGGCCGTGCCGGTCTTGCCGGCGCTGGTGTAGGCGGCGCCTGCAAAAGCCGCAGCAGCGGTTCCGGTGCGCGGCACGTCGGCCATGGCGTTGTGAATCGTCTGGATATCGCCAGGCTTGAACCCCAGGTCCACCGGCGCCTCGGTCGGCAGCGCCCTGAGCTGTTGCTTGACCGTATCGAACTGGGCGATGGCCAGGCGTGGCTGGAAACGTTTGCCGCCATTGGCCAGTGTGGCCGTGGCATGCGCGAGCTGCAGCACCGTGAAGCTGTTGTAGCCTTGCCCAATACCCAGGGAGATGGTTTCCCCGCCAAACCATTTCTGCTGGGCTGCGCGCTTGAAATAGCTGCGCTTCCAAGCCGGGCTGGGCAGGATGCCTGAGGCCTCGCCGTTGAGGTCAAGCCCGGTTTTCTGGCCAAAACCAAAAGGCGACATGAAGTCGTGGATGGCCTGCACACCCATTTCGTTGGCCAGCGTGTAAAAGTAGACATTGCTGGACTCGACGATCGCGCGGTGCATGTTCATCAGACCGCCTTTTTCGTTCTCGGGGCTGCCAAAGCGGTGGTCGCCATACATGAAAAAGCCCTGGTCATTAATGACCGTCGCGGGTGATCGCTTGCCCAGGCTGAGCGCACCCAGCGCCATGAAGGGTTTGTAGGTCGAACCCGGCGGGTACGTGCCTTTGAGCGCGCGGTTCAACAGCGGTTTGTCGATCGACTCATTCAGGGACTGCCAGCTCTCGTGATCGATTCCGTCAATAAACATGTTCAGATCAAACGTCGGCTTGCTCACAAAGGCCAGCACATCACCGTTGTTGGGGTCTATCGCCACCAGCGCGCCGCGACGGCGGCCGTACAGGTCTTCGACCATTTTTTGCAGGCGGATATCAAGGGCCAGTTGTACCGTGTCACCGGGCTTGGCCGGGCTGGTTGAAAGATGTCGAACCGCTTTGCCGCTGGCCGCCGTTTCGATGACTTCAAAGCCCGTGGAGCCATGCAGAACCTCTTCAAAGCTCTGCTCGATACCTAGTTTTCCAATGTGGTCGGTGCCGCGGTAATTGGAGGCCTGCTCGGAGTCCTCGAGGCGCTCCTTTTCAGCCGCATTGATGCGCCCGATGTAGCCGATCACATGGCTGGCGGATTCACCGAAGGGGTAGCTGCGAAACAAACGCGCCTGCACTTCAACGCCGGGGAATCGATAGCGGTTAACCGAAAAGCGCGCGACTTCCTCGTCGGTGAGCCGGTTGCGTAGTGGCAATGAGCCCAGGCCTTTGCTGTCCTCACGCAGTTTTTTGAAGCGGCGCCGATCGCGCAGCGAGATGTCAATCAGCTCAGACAGCGCATCGATCGTTGCATCAAGCTGTGGCACCGCCGAGGGCGTCAGCTCCAGCGTGTAAGCCGCGTAATTGCTGGCCAGAACCTGGCCGTTTCGTTCGATGATGCGCCCCCGGTTGGGGACCAACGGCACCACCGCTGTGCGATTCTTCTCTGCCTGTGCCTGCAACGCATCGTATTGCCAGACCTGGAGGTAGAGTAAACGGGCCACGATCAGCGCAAAGCCAAGCACCACAACAACGGCGGCGACCAGCACGCGCAGCCGAAAACGCGCCAGCTCGACTTGGACGTTTCGAAAGATGGTCATCTCGTCACGCCCTTCTACAGCGGACGGTTGGCATCCGGATTGGGCGCCTGGCGCTGCGGCAGCAAGAGCAGGACGCTGACGGCCGGCCACAGCAGTGCCTCGAGTACGGGTGCCAGCAGGGCCAGCCAGCCCGGCGCTGCGCCCTCAGCAAGCCAGCGCACCAGCCAGGCGATCACGTGGGCCAGGGCGAACAGCGGCAGGACCTGCGCCGCCTGCGATGGCACGGTGAACCACAACAGCCGGCGGTGAATGCTGTAGGCCAGGAAACTCAAGGCGGTGTAGGCCAGCGCATGCTGTCCGAGCAAAGCCCCTTCGTGCACGTCCATCGCCAGACCAAAAATAAAAGCGACGCTCACGCCCACGCGCGAGGGCTGGTGGACGGCCCAGAACACAACCACCACCGCAAGAACGTCCGGCACCCAGGCCGCGCGCCCAGCGAGCCCGATGTTGATCACCATGTTTAAAGCCAGTGCGAGCAACAGGCTGCTCCAGAGGAACAGAGGTCGCACTGGCAGTAGCAGCTGTTTACCGCGCGGCATGATCATGGCCGCTTCTCCTTGGCTTTGCCGCCTTTGCCATCAAGTGGCTTGGCCGCAGCCGGCGCTGCCGAGGGCGCTGGCCTGGGTGGCAACTGGGCACCCACCGGCTGCAACACCAGCACGTGCAGGCTGGCGCCGACCTGCGCAACAGGTCTAGCCAGGATCTGGGTGAAAGACGAGCCGCCTTGTCGCTGTACCGAGCTGACCTTGGCCACCGCCAGCCCAGGTGGGTAAACGCCGTCAATGCCACTGGTGGTCAGCAGATCGCCCTCCTGAATGTCCACGCTGGCGTCCATGTAGCGCAGCACCATGCCGTCGCTGGCTTCGTCAGAGTTCCCCATGGCTATGGCGCGTACCCCACTGCGGACATCAAGAACCGGGATGGCCTGTTGCCGGTCGTTGAGCAGCGTGACTTCGCTGGTCATCGGGTACACCCGGGTGACTTGTCCGAGCACGCCGAATTCGTCCAGTACCGGTGCGCCTGCCGCAACCGCAGCGATGGCACCCTTATCGATGATGATCTTGCGACTGTAGGGGTCGGCTGCTTCGTACAGCACCTGGGCGGCCAGGGCTGGCGCCTTCAAACGCTCGCGCAGGTCCAGCAAGTCGCGCAGCCGGGCATTCTCTTGCAGCAGCTGTTCCACCTGTTGCGCCCGCTGAGACTGCAGCCCCAACTGGAATTTGGCATTGGCTTCTTCATTGCGCGAGTCGCGAATCGTGCTTAAGTAGCTGCCACCTTCCTGCACCCACCCTAAAGGCTGCATCAGCGCCCACTGCAAGGGATAGAGCGCGGTGGCCAAGCCGGCACGCAGAGGCTTGACCACGGCAAAGCGCAGATCCGAGACCATCAGCAGGACCGCCAAAGCACTGAAAAAGACGAGCTTGCTCAGGGCCGACGGCCCCTGACGGAAGATCGCTGGTGGTGGACTGTCTAGCGTACCCAGTGGCATCGCTGACCTACTCGCTTATTCGCTGGTGAAAATGGAGCCCAGTTGGTCCATCTGGTCCAGCGCCATGCCGCAGCCGCGTACCACGCAGGTCAGCGGGTCTTCGGCGACCAGAACGGGCAGGCCGGTCTCTTCGGCGAGCAAGCGATCGAGATCGCGTAACAACGCGCCACCGCCGGTGAGCATCATGCCGCGGTCTGCGATGTCGGCACCAAGCTCCGGTGGCGTTTGCTCCAGCGCGTTTTTGACCGCCGAGACGATGTTGTTGATCGGGTCGGTCAGCGCTTCCAGAATCTCGTTGCTGGAAATGGTGAAACTGCGCGGAACGCCTTCGGCCAGGTTGCGGCCGCGCACTTCCATTTCGCGCACTTCGCTGCCCGGAAAAGCCGAGCCGATGTTTTTCTTGATCGCCTCTGCCGTGGGTTCGCCTATGAGCATGCCGTAATTGCGGCGTATGTAATTGATGATGGCCTCATCGAACCTGTCGCCGCCCACGCGCACACTGCCTTTGTAGACCATGCCGCCCAGTGATATCACGCCCACTTCGGTAGTGCCCCCGCCAATGTCGACCACCATCGAACCCGATGCGTCCGCTACAGGCAGACCGGCGCCGATCGCTGCGGCCATGGGCTCTTCGATCAGGTAAACGTCGCTGGCGCCTGCGCCCAGCGCCGATTCGCGAATGGCGCGTCGCTCAACCTGGGTTGAGCCACAGGGCACGCAGATGATGATGCGCGGGCTGGGCCGAAACAGGCTGCGCGGATGCACCATCTTGATGAATTGCTTGAGCATTTGCTCGGTCACGGTGAAGTCGGCGATCACGCCGTCCTTCATGGGACGAATAGCCTCAATATTGCCGGGCACCTTGCCCAGCATGGCTTTGGCTTCCTTGCCAACCGCCTGGATGGTTTTCTTTCCCTGGGGTCCGCCTTCATGACGGATCGACACCACCGAGGGCTCATCGAGGATGACCCCTTTGCCGCGGACGTATATCAGGGTGTTGGCTGTACCCAGGTCAATGGCCAGGTCCGTGGATAGGTACTGGCGAAATGGTCCGAACATGACATAAATCCTTACAGGATGGCCGATTCAGAGAACGGCAATGAACCCGTATTGTTGACAGCCTGCACATCTGCGCATGCGCCGAGCGGTGCCGACTGCGAGCCTGAAGGCGGGATAATACCCTATTGCCCCCGGGGAAAAGGCGCGCTAAGCGCTCTCAAACGGGGTTTGAAATGGCTTTTGTGGATCGTGGAGAGAAATGGCTTTAAGCACAGCAGACATTGACCGACTCGCGCGACTGGCTCGGCTCGGTCTTTCTGACGATGAGCGCGTGCGCCTGCATTCCGAGCTGAATCAATTTTTCGGCATTGTTGAGACAATGCGCGCGGTGGACACGCGTGGTGTGGTGCCCATGGCGCATCCGGCTGACGCGATGGCCGAGGTGGCTTTGCGCTTGCGTGCAGACGAGGTGAGCGAAAGCAATGCCCGCGAGGCGAACCAACGCAGCGCACCCGCTGTGGAAGACGGCTTGTTCCTCGTTCCCCGTGTTATCGACTAGCGCAGAGCATGGCCATGAGCAACGCAACCCCATTGCATGATCTGACGCTGACAGCCTTGCGTGATCACTTGCGCAGCAAGCAGGTATCGGCGCAGGAGGTGGCGCAACACTTTTTGGCCAGGGCCCGCGCGCATGCGCCGCTTGGCGCTTTTCTGGATATATCCGAGGAGCTGACGCTGGCCCAGGCGCGCGCAGCAGACGCTCGGCTTGCGTCTGGTCAGGCGGGCTCGCTTGAAGGGCTGGTGCTGGCGCACAAGGATATTTTTGTCACCAAAGATCTGGCCACCACGGCGGGCTCGCGCATGCTCGAGGCGTACCGCTCGCCTTTTGATGCCACGGTGGTCAGCCGCCTGGCTGCGGCTGGCGCGGTGACGCTGGGAAAGCTCAATTGCGACGAATTCGCCATGGGTTCGGCCAATGAAAACTCCGCCTACGGCAAGGTGCTCAACCCCTGGGACCGTGCGCGCACCCCTGGCGGCTCTTCTGGTGGCAGCGCTGCCGCGGTGGCCGCGCGCCTGACGCCAGCGGCCACAGGCACCGACACCGGGGGCTCGATTCGCCAGCCGGCATCGTTTTGTGGCATCACGGGCATCAAGCCCACCTACGGTCGTGCCTCGCGCTACGGTATGGTGGCTTTTGCATCCAGTCTGGATCAGGCCGGCCCCATGGCGCGCACCGCCGAAGACTGCGCCTTGCTCTTGTCGGTGATGTGCGGCCCGGACCCCGACCGTGATTCCACCTCGCTGGACCTGCCCGAAGAAGACTTCTCGCTGGGGCTCAACAACAGCATTGAGGGCTTGCGGATTGGCCTCCCCGCAGAATTTTTTGGCCAGGGTCTGGCTGACGACGTGCGCAGCGCGATCGATGCCGCGCTCAAGGTCTATCAGGACCTCGGCGCCAAGCTGGTGCCCATTTCGCTACCCCGAACGGAGTTGTCGATTCCGGTCTACTACATCATCGCGCCGGCTGAGGCCTCAAGCAACCTGAGCCGATTTGATGGCGTCAAATTCGGCCATCGGGCCAAACAGTACGCCGACCTGGGCGAGATGTACACCGCCACCCGCCAGGAGGGTTTCGGCAATGAGGTCAAGCGGCGCATCATGATCGGCACGTATGTGCTCTCGCATGGCTATTACGACGCTTACTACCTGCAGGCGCAGAAGATCCGACGCATGATTGCAGACGATTTTCAGCAGGCGTTTAGCCAGTGCGATGTGATCGCAGGGCCGGTGGCGCCCACGGTGGCGTGGACGTTGGGCGGCCACGGAAACGATCCGCTGGCTGACTACCTGGCCGACATCTTCACGCTGCCGGCCTCGTTGGCGGGGCTGCCCGGCATGAGTCTGCCCGTGGGTTTTGGCGCCGGCCACATGCCGGTGGGCTTGCAGCTGATTGGCCCGCATTTGAGTGAAGCGCGCCTGCTCAACATGGCGCACCGCTATCAGGGTGTGACCGACTGGCACCAAGCGCAGCCCGAAGGAATTTGACAGCCATGAGCACGACAGCGAACAAGCCATCTGCCGCAGCGCCAGCGTCGGGTCCACTGGTCCAAGGCTATGAGGTGGTCATTGGCTTTGAAACACACGCCCAGCTCTCCACGCGGTCCAAGCTCTTGAGCCGCGCATCGCCCGCTTTTGGTGCCGGACCCAACACACACGCTTGCGCG
>JAYQPP010000044.1:0-16041 GCA_038145425.1 Comamonadaceae bacterium
ACGGCGATGGCTTTCAAATTCTTGCTACCCATCACGGCTCCTACGCCAGAGCGTCCTGCTGCGCGGTGCAGATCATTCACAACCGCCGCGTACAAGACCTGGTTCTCGCCGGCCTTGCCGATGCTCGATACGCGCACCAGCGGATCCTGCAGGCCTTTCTTGATCGCCTCTTCGGTCTTCCAGACGCTCTGGCCCCACAGGTGAGAAGCATCGCGCAACTCGGCCACATCGTCATTGATATAGAGGTAAACCGGCTTGGCCGATTTGCCCTCAAAAATAATCATGTCCCAGCCCGCCATCTTGAGCTCGGCTCCCCAGTAGCCACCAGAGTTCGAACAGGCAATCGCGCCTGTCAGTGGGCCCTTGGTGATCACGGTGTAGCGCCCGCCCGTGGAAGCCATGGTGCCCGTCAAGGGGCCGGTGGCCCAGATGATCTTGTTGTCGGCCGACAAGGGGTCGACCTTGGGGTCGATCTCTTCGACCAGGTATTTGGAGCCCAGGCCACGTGAGCCAATATAGGCCTTGGCCCAGTCCATGTTCAGCGCTTCGGACTTGACCGTACCGGCGCTGAGGTTGACGCGGAGAATTTTTCCTGCCCATGCCATGATGTGTTCTCCTTAAGCTGCTTTAGGTTGATTA
Source organism: Comamonadaceae bacterium (assembly GCA_038145425.1). GTDB lineage: Bacteria > Pseudomonadota > Gammaproteobacteria > Burkholderiales > Burkholderiaceae_C > Rhodoferax. The sequence goes on from JAYQPP010000044.1 coordinate 640, forward strand.
CCGAGCTTGTCAGCCCACTCATTCATTCTGCCCAGACCGGTCCAGTTGGCGTCGATGAAGGTAATGGCGCCGGTCGGGCAGGCCTCAGCACAGGCCGGCTCACCGCCGCACAAATCACACTTCTGCACCTTGCCGGTTTCCTGCACATAGTTCACCGTGCCAAACGGGCAGGCAATCGTGCAGACCTTGCAGCCCACACAGGTGGATTCATTCACCACCTTGGCGCCGGTGGCTTTATCCACTGTGATCGCCTCAACCGGACAAGCGTGCAGGCACCAAGCCTCGTCACACTGGGTGCAGGTATAGGGCACTTTTTTGCCCGTGTGGTGAAAATCAAAAACCTTGATGCGCGACTTGGCGGTGGCAAACGTGCCATAGTTCTCGTAGGAACACGCCATCTCACACTGCAGGCAACCCGTGCACTTGTCGGCGTTAATGTGCAAAACCTTTTGCATGAAATCCTCCTGAAGATGCAGGCATCCACTCACACAACGCTATGCAACCTCATTCATAAGCCTGCGACCTGTAATGCTAGCGAGTTTCGCGCCGCCAAAGCCAAGGGTTAACCCTAGGACACCCCATCAGCTGGCGTCCTGCTTTCTCGCCTGTGGGCGTGCCGTCGCAAATACCGTCGTCCAACTGCGCCGAGCGCAAAAACTGCGCTAAATTCAAGCTGTGAAATCCCTTCGTCTGGCCAGCCTCACCCTCTTCCTTTTCAGCTGCTTTGTGCCCGCTGTCGCTGGCGTGGCCACAGTGGCTGTGGCCAGCAACTTCGCGCCCACGCTCAAAGCCCTGGCTACGCTGGCCGAAAAAGAGGGGGCTCACCAGTACCGCATCGTCAACGGCGCCACGGGCGCGCTTTACGCGCAGATCCGTAACGGCGCCCCCTTTGACCTGCTGCTGGCAGCAGACAGCGCCACGCCCGAGCGCCTGGAAAAAGACGGCCTGAGCGTGCCGGGCAGCCGCTTTACCTACGCCACCGGTCAGCTGGTGCTGTGGTCAACCCAGCCGCAACTCATCGACGCACAGGGCGCAGTGCTCAAATCCACGCGCTACCAGACACTCGCCCTGGCCAACCCGAAAACCGCACCCTATGGCGCTGCCGCACAGGCTGTGTTGCAGCAACTCGGCGTGCAGGCCGCAGGCACCCAGCGCTGGGTTCAGGGCGAAAGCGTGGGCCAGACGCTCAGCATGGTCGCCACCGGCCACGCCGAGCTGGGCTTTGTCGCCTTGTCGCAGCTGGTCCAGGCCGGCCAGCTTGCGCGCGGCTCGCTGTGGCGGGTACCGGTGGCCCTGCATCCACCGATTCGCCAGGACGCCATCTTGCTGCGGCGCGGGCAGGATAATGCGGCGGCCCAAGCACTGATGAGCGCACTGCAAAGCCCTGCAGGCAAGGCCTTGATTCAGTCGCACGGCTACCAGCCCTGAACGCCAACCGATGCTGTACTGCGTCTCTTGTTATGACCTGGCTCTCGCCTGCTGATTGGCAGGCCCTTGGCCTGACCCTGCGTGTGGCGCTGGTCACCACAGCGCTGTTGCTGCTGATCGCGACGCCCCTGTCCTGGTGGCTGGCGCGAACCAGTTCGAACTGGCGTCAACCCATCGCTGCCGTGGTGGCGCTGCCCATGGTCTTGCCGCCGTCGGTACTGGGCTTTTATTTTCTGGTGCTGACCGGACCCGAAGGCCTGGTTGGCCAGTGGACGCAGTCGCTTGGCCTGGGTCTGCTGCCGTTTACCTTCTGGGGCCTGGTGGTGGCCTCGTGCCTGTACTCGCTTCCCTTCATGGTGCAGCCCTTGCAGACCGCCATGCAGGGCCTCAGCCCACGCGCGCTCGAAGCCGCTGCCACCTTGCGCGCGGGCCCGCTTGATGCGTTTTTCCGGGTGGCGGTTCCGCTGTGCCGGCATGGCTTTGTCAGCGGCATGGTGATGAGCTTTGCGCACACCGTGGGTGAATTCGGTGTGGTCTTGATGGTCGGCGGCAATATTCCGGGCGTGACCCGCATGGTCTCGGTACAGATCTACGACCACGTGGAAGCCATGGAATACGCCGACGCGCACCGGCTGGCAGCCATCATGTTGCTGTTCTCCTTTGCCGTGCTGCTGGCGCTGTACAGCTACAACGCGCGCCGCCGCGGGGAGGCCAGTGCATGAGCGCTCAGCACAGCAACGCGCTGCACATCCAAAGCAGCCTGCAGCGCGGCAACTTCAAGCTGCAGCTCGATCTGCGCCTGCCCGGCCAGGGCATCACCGCTTTTTTTGGCGCCTCGGGGTCGGGCAAAACCAGCGCGCTGCGCGTGATCGCCGGGCTTGAACCCCATGCGCTCGGGCGCATTCAGGTCGGCGATGCGCTGTGGCAAGACAGCAGCACGGGCCAGTTCGTGCCAACCCACCAGCGCGCTGTGGGCTACGTGTTTCAGGAAGCCGGCCTGTTCGATCACCTGAGCGTCGAAGGCAATCTTCGTTTTGGTTTTGACCGCACCCCACCAGCACAGCGCCAGCGCAGCTGGGCGCAGGTCTTACAGCTGCTTGACCTGTTGGGCCTAGGCCCTTTGCTGCAGCGCTGGCCGCGCGCGCTCTCCGGCGGCGAGCGCCAGCGCGTGGCCATCGCGCGCGCCGTGGCAGCAAGCCCGTGCCTGCTGCTCATGGACGAGCCGCTGGCTGCGCTGGACGCGCCGCGCAAAGCCGAAATCCTCCCCTACCTGGAGCGCGCCAGCCGCGAACTGCAACTGCCGGTGATCTACGTCAGCCACGCACTCGACGAGGTCGCACGCCTGGCCGACCACATGGTGTACCTGAAAGACGGACAGGTCCTGGCCGATGGCCAGACTGCGAGCCTGCTGACCCGCACCGATTTGCCGCTGGCGCACGGAGAGGGCGCTGGCGCGGTCCTGGCCTGCACCATCGAGGCCCACGACGAAGCAGACCAGCTCACCCTGACGCGCTTCTCCGGTGGTGCTTTAACCGTGCCTCGGCAAAAGTCCGCACCAGGCACGCCGCTCAAGGTTCGTGTGCAGGCGCGCGACGTCAGCCTGACGCTTGAGCAACAAGCGGGTACCAGCATTTTGAACATCCTGCCGGCCACGGTCCTGTCGATCACAGAGGACAGCCAGGGGCAGGCCATGGTTGTGCTGCAACTAGGCTCCGAGCGCTTGCTGGCCAAAGTCACCCATCGCTCAGCCCGCGTGCTCGCTCTGGCGCCGGGCAAGGCAGTGTGGGCGCAGGTCAAAGGCGTGGCAGTCCTGGGCTGAGTCTTTTTTTATTTACCCTGATGCCGACGCCGCGCGCTGCGCCTCCCACGCCACACCAACTCGACGCGCTGAGCCTGTCGATTCCGGTGGCCATGGGCTATGTGCCCCTGGGTATGGTCTACGGCTTTCTGGCGGTGCAAGCTGGCCTGTCCGTCACCGTGGCAGTGGCTGCCAGCGTGCTGGTGTTTGCCGGCGCTGCCCAGTTCATGATGGTTTCCATGCTGGCCGCTGGCCTGCCCATCGGTGCCATCGCACTGGCCACCCTGGTCATCAACCTGCGCCATATGTTCTATGGCCTGTCCCTGCTCAAGCGTTTGCCGGCACACCCGGCGGCGCGCTGGTACATGGTGTTTGGTCTGACCGATGAAACCTATTCGGTGCTGACCACCCTGCCCGCTGACACACCGGTGCGCCATCAGGTGCTGCTGACAGCGCTCAATCAGGGCTGGTGGGTTCTGGGCTCGGCGCTGGGTGCGCTCGTAAGCACGCAGGCACAGCTAGGCCTTGTTGGCCTGGACTTCGCGCTGACCGCACTGTTTGCGGTACTCGCCATCGAGCAATGGCGCGCCTCGAAGCGCAGTGCGCCGCTGTGGGTGGCGCTGATCAGCTACGCAGCGGCGCAGGCCCTGATGCCGCAGCATGCACTGGCCCTGGCCATTGCTTTGTGCGTGCTCTCAGGGTTGCTCTGGCCGGCGAGCGCCACCGCGCGAGGTGCTCATGATTGACAGCGCCTACGCACTCGGCGCCATCGCCGCCATGGCGCTGGTCACCTTCGGCTTGCGCGCCCTGCCATTTTTGAGCGCACGCTGGTTGGCGCAGTCGCCGCGGGTACAGAGCCTGGGCCGCTTCCTGCCACTGGCCAACATGGCGCTGCTTTTGCTGCACACCGCGCAGGGCCAGGCCCAGAACAACCCGGCTGCGCCCTGGGCTGAAATCGCGGGCATTGGCTTGACGCTGGCGCTGCAGTGGCGCTGGCGCCAGGCGCTGCTGAGCATCGGGGCTGGTACCGCGCTCTACGTCGTGTTGCGCAATGGGCTGATGTAAACGCAGCGCCAACCCCACCCAGGCTTGGCCCGAATCAAAGTGCCGCGTTCGGAAAGAACAGCTGCTCGCCACCGATTTTGTAATTGGCAATGGCGCCCTGGCCCGCTGGCGAGACCAGCCACTGGATAAACGCTTGGCCTTCCTTGACTTTCACATGCGGGTGCTTGGCCGGATTAACCAGCATCACACCGTACTGGTTGAACAGGCGCTTGTCGCCTTCAACAAGCACCGCCATCTCGCCCTTGTTCTTGAAATTCAGCCAGGTGCCGCGGTCGGCCAGCACATAAGCGCCGGTGCTGGCAGCCATGTTCAGCGCCGGGCCCATGCCACAGCCGCAGGCCTTGTAGCCAGAGCCCGCCTGGTCGGCCAGGCCAGCCAATTTCCAGAAACGCAACTCGGCAGCGTGCGTGCCGCTTTTATCCCCGCGCGAGACAAAACCGGCCTTGGCCGCGGCGATGCGCTTGAGGCCTTCCACAATGTCGGCGCCCTTGACCTTCACCGGGTCGGCCTTGGGGCCGATCAGCACAAAGTCGTTGTACATCACCTCCAAGCGCTTGACGCCGTAGCCCTCGGCAACGACTTTTTCTTCAGCCACCTTGTCGTGCACAAACAGCACATCCGCGTCGCCGCGCCGACCCATGTCAATGGCCTGGCCGGTACCCACGGCCACCACCTTGGGCTGCACGCCGGTGGCTTTCTGAAACTGCGGCAACAAATGCTCAAACAAGCCAGACTGCTGGGTCGATGTGGTCGAGGCCAGCACAAAGGTCTGCGCCTGCGCGGCCAAGCTCGCGCTGCCCAGCGCCAGGGCCAGCACAGCCCGGCTGCTTCGGGCAACAAAAGTTGCTTGATACCTGTTGATACGTTGCATGTTTTTCCTTTCTATAAAAAATCAGTGACTCTCGCCTTTGACAAACAGCTGTGCTTGCGGGAAGCGTCGACCCAGAAGGTCAGCGTCAAAAAACTGCTCGACCGGCAGGTCTGCCAGCAACTCACCGTTTTCCAGATACACCACACGGCTGGCCAGGCGCTTGACCTGGCCCAGGTTGTGGCTGGCAAAAACCATGGTGCGCGGCGCGTCATCCAAAGGCGGGTGAAGCTTGCCTTCGCCAAAGCTTTCCATCAGCTCCTCAACCTCGCGTTTGGCGTGCGGGTCGAGATTGGCAGTGGGCTCATCGAGCAGCAAAAGCTGTGGCGCCAGCACGCACGCACGCGCCAAAGCGGCGCGCTGTTGCTGGCCACCTGAGAGCGTGCGCGCATTGCGATGCGCGACCTCAGACAGACCCACCTGCAGCAAAGCCGCAAGGGCACGCGCGCGCGCCTGGCCCCAGGGCAAGCCCTGCAGGAACAAGGCCATCGCCAGGTTGTTTTGCAGCGACATGCGCATCAGATATGGTCGTTGGAACACCATCGCCTGCTTCAGCTGTGCAGCCACATGAACCACGCCGCCGCTGGGCTTGATCAGACCATGCATCAAACGCAGCAGCGTGCTTTTGCCGCAGCCGTTCGACCCGATCAGGGCCACACGCTCGCCCAGATGCACCTGCAAGTTGATCGAACGCAGGGCCGCCACCGGCTTGTCGCGCCGGCCAAAAAAAACACTGGCATCTTGCAAGCCGATCAAGGCGCTCATCGACTGGCCTCACGTGCCATGGCCATCGCATCCGCATCCGGCAAGGCCAGGGTCTCACCGCTCAGGCCGCGCTCACGCCAGCGGCGCAGCAAGGACACCAGGGCATTGAGCAACAACACCACCGTCATCAGCACGATGCCCAGGCCCAGCGCCAGTGGCAGGTCGCCCTGCGAGGTCTCCAGCGCGATGGCGGTCGTCATCACACGCGTGAAGCCGTCAATATTGCCGCCGACGATCATCACCGCGCCAACTTCCGAGACGGCGCGCCCGAAAGAGGCCACCACCACCGTCAGCACCGCATAGCGCTCGTCCCAGGCCAGCAGCACACCGCGCGCAAGCTTGCCCGCACCCAGCGACTGCAGCTGTTCGCCATGCTGGTTGTGCGCATCCTGCACCACCTGGCGGGTGAGGGTGACCACTACCGGAAACACCAGCAAGGCCTGCGCCATCACCATGGCCTTGAAACTAAACAGCCATCCCAGAAAACCCAAGGGCCCCGAGCGCGACAGCAACAGGTACAGCACCAGGCCCACCACCACGGACGGTACAGCCAGCAAGGTGTTGAAGACGGTCAGCAAGGCACCGCGACCGGCAAAGCGCGCCACACCGAGCCAGGCGCCAAACAGCAGACCCAGGCTGCACGCGATCGCGCAGGCCAAGGCGCTGACCGCCAGCGAACGCAGCACGATGGCCAACAGGCCAGCGTCCATGTTGACGATGAGTCCGATCGCCTGCGACAGGCTGTCAGAAAACGAGTGCATGAAGCGTAAGCAAAGGGCCGGCTGAAAGAAGTGCGGTATCGTATCGACACCTCAATAGCCCTGCGATATGAACCGCCGTGCATAGGCTGCAACTTCATTACACCCTGTCGCGTGAGCAAAGCGATGCCAGGGTGCACAACCCGCTGATCGAGCTCCTGAGCGCGGTTCGCGCTGAAGGTTCGATCTCGGGCGCTGCACGGGCGCTGAACATGAGCTATCGCCATGTCTGGGGCGCGCTCAAGCGCTGGGAGAGCGAACTCGGCAATGAGCTGCTGGTCTGGGAGAAAGGCCAGCACGCCAGGCTCACACCGTTTGCTGACAAGCTGATCTGGGCCGAGCGCCAGGCGCAGGCGCGGCTCGCACCGCAGATTGAGGCCCTGCGCAGCGAGCTCGAGCGCAGCTTTTCCCTGGCCTTTGACGAAGACCAGCATGTGCTGACGATTTATGCCAGCCATGACGAAGCCATCTCTGCCCTGCGTGACCAGGCCAGGCAAAGTCCTGTGCAAGACGACACCACATCGCAGCGCCTGCATCTGGATGTGCGTTTCATGGGCAGCGTGGACGCGATTCGCGCGCTCAACGAAGAGCGCTGCGTGATCGCCGGCTTTCATGCCCTGCTCGACACCGGCGCCAAGAGCCCCTCGGAGCGCGCCTACAAGCGCCTGCTGCAGCCGGGCCGCCACAAGATCATTGGCTTTGCCCAGCGCACCCAGGGCCTGATGGTCGCACCCGGCAACCCGCTTGCTCTGGCCTCGCTGCAAGACGTGGCAGACCGGCGGGCCCGCTTTGCGCACCGCGCCCGCGGCAGTGGAACGCGGGTGGTGCTTGAAGAACTGCTCGCGCAAGCCGGCCTGAAAATCCAAGCGATGCAAGGCCAGCTGGATGGCGAACCCTCGCACGCGGCGGTGGCCCAAGCAGTGGCATCCGGTCAATGCGACACCGGCCTGGGCATTGCCGCAGCCGCGCAACAAGCCGGGCTGGACTTTGTGCCGCTGACCCAGGAGCTGTATCACCTGGTCTGCCTCAAATCCGCACTCAGCCAGGACAGCGTTCAGGCCTTGCTGGCCCTGTTAAAAACGCCGGCCTGGCAAGCGCGCGTGGCCGCGATCACCGGCTACAGCCCGGCGCGCAGCGGCGACGTGCTGGCCATGCGTCGCGTGCTTCCCTGGTGGACCTTTCAGGCTGACAAATCTGGCGCACCGCAAGCGCAGAGCTGAGCTCAGGCGCGCCGCGACAATGCCCCCATGCACCTGATCGTTTCCTATGCCTTCGGCGCCGACGCGGCTTGCCGCCAGGCCCTGCAAAAACTGGAATTGCCTCACCTGCGTGCCCTGCTGAACCGGCTCACGGCTCTGCCGCCAAGCTCGGGCGACGGCCACAGCCTGAACACGCCCGACGAACATGCACTGGCCGCAACGCTCGCACTGCCCTGTGCTGACGGCCAGATCCCATGGGCCGCGCTGCAGGCCCAACAAAAGCAGTTGGGCGACGACAGCGGTTGCTGGGCTTTCATCAGCCTGTGCCACTGGCAGCTGCTCGCCGACCAGATCGTCATGCGCCACTGCCCGATCACCGATCTGTCTTCAGCGCACGAGCAGGCCCTGCTTTTGGCCATGCGGCCCTATCTGGAAGAAGACGGCATCAAGCTCTACAGCGATCAGCCCGGTCGCTGGCTGGCCCAAGCCCCATGCTTTGAGCAACTGTTTTGTGCGTCGCCCGAGCGCGCGCTCGGGCGTGACCTGCGAGCCTGGATGCCCACCGGGACCAGCGCGCCAGCGCTCAAGCGGCTGCAAAATGAGATGCAAATGCTGCTGCACACCCACCCCGTCAACGAAGAACGCCACGCACACGGCCAGGTCATCGTGAACTCGTTCTGGCTGCACGGCAACGGCAGCCTGCCCGCGGGCTACGCGCCACCCACCACGAAAGCCCAGAGCGAGCACCGGCTGCGCGCGAGCCTGCTCGCCCAGGACTGGCCGGCCTGGGCGCAAGCCTGGCAGGCGATCGATGCCTCGTCCATCAAAGCACTGAGCGACGCGCTCGACCAGCAGCAGGCGGTCGAACTCACCTTGTGTGGCGAGCGTCGCGCGCAGACTTGGCGCAGCCAGCGGCAATCGCCCTGGCAAGCCCTGCGCAGCCGGCTGTTTTCCAAACCCCTTGTGCACGCCCTGGAGGACTTGTGAAGCTGCTGACGCGCGACGCACCACCACGCACCGTCTGGGCGCTGGAGCAGGCCGGCATTCATCCTTTGCTCTCCCGTCTGTTCGCCGCGCGCGGCGTGCTCAGCACCGACGACCTTGACACCAGCCTGGCGCGCTTGCTGGCGCCCGACACCTTGAAAAACAGCAAGCAGGCCGCAGCCCTGTTGGCTGATGCAATGGCGCAGAACAAAAAACTGTGCATCGTGGCCGACTACGACTGCGACGGCGCCACCGCCTGTGCCACCGGCCTGCGCGGCTTGCGCTTGCTCGGTGCGCAACAGGTGCACTACCTGGTGCCCGATCGCGTGAAGGACGGCTACGGCCTCACGCCGCCGATCGCAGAGCGCGTGCACGCCAGCGGCGCTGAGGTGCTGATCACGGTGGACAACGGCATTGCCAGCATCGAGGGCGTGGCGCGCGCCCGTGAACTCGGCTTACAGGTGCTGGTAACCGACCACCACCTGTGCGCCGTGGTCGACGGCGAAACCCGTTTGCCCCAGGCCAATGTGATCGTCAACCCGAATCAACCCGGCTGCCCGTTCGAGAGCAAGTCGCTGGCCGGCGTGGGCGTGATGTTCTACATCCTGATGGCCTTGCGCGCCGAGCTGCGCGAGCGCGGCGTGCTCACCGGCACCGGGCCTCGGCTGGACAGCCTGCTGCCCCTGGTGGCACTGGGCACCGTGGCCGACGTGGTCCGGCTCGACGCCAACAACCGGCGTCTGGTTGCGCAGGGCCTGCGGCGCATCCGCGCAGGCGCCATGCCAGCGGGCATGGCCGCCCTGTTTTCGGCGGCTGGTCGCTCGTCAAACAGCGCCACCACCTTCGACTTTGGCTTTGCACTGGGCCCGCGCATCAACGCCGCCGGGCGGCTCTCCGACATGACGCTTGGCATTGAATGCCTGCTCACCGACGACCCGGCGCAGGCACAAACGCTGGCCGCCGCACTTGACGGCATCAACCGCGAGCGCCGCGACATCGAAGGCCAGATGCGCGAGCAAGCCCTGGCCGTGGCAGACACCTTGTTTGAAGACAGCGAGCAAGCGCCGGCGGCGATCTGTGTGTTTGACCCCGACTTTCACGAAGGCGTGGTGGGCATCGTGGCCTCGCGCATCAAAGACCGCTTTCACCGCCCCTGTTTTGTGTTTGCCAGCAGCGCGGCAAGCGGCCAGCAAGAAGTGCTCAAAGGCTCGGGCCGCTCGATTGCCGGCTTTCATTTGCGCGACGCGCTCGATCTGGTGGCCAAGCGGCACCCGGGCTTGCTGCAGCGCTTTGGCGGCCACGCCATGGCAGCGGGCTGCACCATTGCACCAGACGACCTGGCAATCTTTGAGCAAGCGCTCGCGCAGGTGGCGCAGGAGTTGCTGGAGCCCGGCGCGCTCATGCGCACGCTGGAAACAGACGGCCCGTTGGCGCCGCAGTTTCGCCGGGTCGACCTGGTTGACACCTTGCAGCAGGAAGTCTGGGGCCAGGGCTTTGCCGCACCGACTTTTTGCGAGGACCTCGAAGTGGTTTCGCAGCGCCTGGTGGCCGACAAGCATCTGGCGCTTAAGCTCATGCACCAGGGCGAGCCGGTCGACGGCATGTGGTTCGGCCGCACCGAGCCGCTGCCGGCCAAAGCGCGCCTGGCCTTCAGGCTGGACGCCGACAGCTGGCGTGGCCAGCGCAAGGTGCGCTTCCTGATCGAAGCCGCCGAATAGCGCCGCGCCGCGCAAGCCCCGCCCCAGTTCAACCCCACAACCTAAAATGGCGGCATGAACGCCGCGCTCAACGCTGACCTGCACTGCCATTCCATCATCTCGGATGGCACGCTCAGCCCCGAGGAGCTGGCGCTCAGGGCAAAAAAGCAAGGCGTCGAGCTCTGGGCGCTCACCGATCACGACGAAGTCGGCGGCCAAAGCCGGGCGGCGGCAGCCGCGCAGGCTGCGGGCCTGGACTACCTCACGGGCGTTGAAATCTCGGTCAGCTTTCTGGGCAAAACCGTGCACATCGTGGGCCTGGGCATTGACCCGGACGACCAGCGTCTGTGGATCGGCTTGCAAAACACCCGCGGCGGGCGCGCCCAGCGCGCGCGCGACATGGCGCAAGACCTGGCCCGCGTGGGCATTCAAGGTGCCTTCGAGGGCGCGCTCAAATACGCCGGCAACCCCAACCTGATTTCACGCACGCACTTTGCACGTTACCTGGTGGAAACCGGCGTGTGCAAAGACACTTACGAGGTGTTTCGCAAATACCTCACGGAAGGCAAACCTGGCTTTATTGAGCACCGGTGGGCTAGTCTGAAAGATGCCGTGAGCTGGATTACCGGAAGCGGTGGCGTGGCCGTGGTGGCGCACCCAGCGCGTTACGGCTTTACCGCCAATGAGGAATTCGCCTTGTTCTCGGAATTCAAGCAGTTCGGCGGGCAAGCCGTCGAGGTGGTGACAGGCAGCCACTCGCAGGCGGATGCCCAAACCTACACAGGCATTGCCCTGGAGTTCGGCTTGGCGGCCTCGCGCGGGAGCGACTTCCACAGCCCTGAGGAAAGCCGCACAGACCTGGGCACCTTGCCACCGCTGCCCGAAGCACTTACCCCGGTTTGGTCGCTGCTGACGTCGCGCATCCTGCGCGCATCTGGGTCTGCCCCCGCCGCGCACTGACGCCAACACCAGTGCTAAAAAAGTTTTTCCAAAGCAGGCAAGGTGGCGGCATCTTGCTCATGGTGCTGACCGCCTTTTGCTTCGCCGGCCTGGACACCGTCAGCAAGCACGTTGTCACCCTGGTGCCCGTGCTGATGCTGCTGTGGTTTCGCTACGCTTTTCAAGCGAGCTTCACCTTTGCGATGCGTTCGCGCAAAGAGGGCTTTCGCCTCCTGATCACCCACAACCCCAGGCTACAAGCCACGCGCGGCGTTCTGGCGCTGTTCTCCAGTGGCTGCGCGCTCTACAGCCTGCGGCACATGCCCATGGCCGAGTTCACATCGATTGCCATGCTCTCGCCCATGATCGCAACCGCCCTGGCGGCGTTCACGCTGAAAAATCACGTCTCGAGCCGGCGCTGGCTGCTCATGGCCGTGGGCCTTGGTGGCGTGCTGCTCATCGTGCGACCGGGTGGCCAGGTGTTTGGCTGGCAGCTGATTTTTCCCGTGCTCATGGTCACGGCCTATGCCATCTTTCAGATCATCACCAGCCATTTAAGCGGCGAAGAAAACCCCTACACCACCCACTTCTACACGGGCCTTGCCGGTGGCATTGGTTTGTTGCCGCTGGTGATGTTCGTCTGGGACAGCAATGCCTTACTGCAGTACTGGCCCTGGTTTGTTGTGGTTGGGCTTGGCAGCACCTTTGGCCACCTCATGCTGATTCGGGCCTACAGCAAGGCCAGCGCCGTTGAATTGGCGCCCTACACCTATAGCCAGCTTGCTTTTGCGACCCTGGGCGGCGCCGTGGCCTTTGGCCAAACGCCAGATCTCCTGGCCTGGCTGGGCATTGCGATCATCGCAGCCAGTGGCGTGGGCAACGCCATGGTCACCATTGAGGAATCCGGCCTCAAGCGACAATAGCGCCATGCCGCTGGTATTCGAAGTCCACCCTGACAACCCGCAGACCCGATTGCTCAAACAGGCCAACACCTTGCTTGAGCGCGGTGAGGTCTTGGCCGTGCCCACCGACAGCAGCTATGCGCTGGTGTGCAGGCTCAACGACAAAGACGCGGCAGACCGGCTGCGCCGCATTCGCGGCATGGACGACAAGCACTTGCTCACCCTGCTGTGCAAAGACCTCTCTGAGCTGGCCACCTACGCCCAGGTGAACAACCGTCAGTACCGCCTGCTCAAGGCCGCAACGCCCGGCGCCTACACCTTTATTCTGGATGCCACCAAGGAAGTGCCGCGCAAGGTGAGCCACCCGTCGCGCAAAACAGTGGGCCTGCGTGTGCCGGCCAACAAAGCCCTGCACGAATTGCTAACCATTCACGGCGCACCGCTGCTGTCAACCACCCTGATTGCCCCTGGCGATGAACACCCGCTCAATGATGCGTACGAGATCTGCGAGCGTTTTGAAGGCCGCATCGACGCGGTCATTGACGCCGGCGCCTGCCCCCGAGAGCCCACCACCGTGGTTGACCTGAGCGCCGACGAGCCAGTGCTGATCCGCGAAGGCCTGGGGCCACTGGCCACCCTGGGTTTATGAATTTGCTGATACTGACTTTGAAACAGACACAGACATGATGGACTTCGCACAGCTGATACAGACCATTGCGGTGTACGCCATTCCGGTGCTGCTGTCGATCACGCTGCACGAGGCAGCGCATGGCTATGTGGCGCGGCACTTTGGTGACAACACCGCCTGGATGCTGGGGCGCGTCACGCTCAACCCTTTCAAGCACATCGACCCCATTGGCACGATTCTGATGCCGCTGCTTTTGTACTTTGCAACAGCGGGCAACTTTTTGTTTGGTTACGCCAAGCCGGTGCCGGTGCGCTTTGGCCACCTGCGCAACCCCAAGCGCGACATGATCTGGGTCGCACTGGCTGGGCCTGGGGCCAACTTTTTTCAGGCGCTGGCCTGGGGTGCGGTGTTTCTGATCCTGAAAATCTTTGACGTCGATGAGGTCTTCTTCATCAAGATGGCGCAAGGCGGTGTGCTGGTGAACGTGGTGATGTGCGTCTTCAACCTGTTTCCACTGCCGCCGCTGGACGGCGGGCGCATTTTGGTGGGTTTGTTGCCACCACGGCCGGCCATGACCATTGCCCGCATTGAACCCTACGGATTCTTCATTGTGATGGCGCTGGTGCTGGCTGGCGTCGTCAGCAACCTGTGGCTGCGCCCGCTGATGAGCCTGACCTACGAGATCCTTAATTTCATTCTGTACCCGCTGGCTGCCATGGCGCAGTAAGCCCACCGCCTTGCACCACATCTGCCAACCTGATTTGTTCTGAACCCACCATGAGCATTGAGCGTTTTCTGACCGGCATCACCACATCGGGCACGCCCCACCTGGGTAACTATGTCGGCTCCATCCGCCCGTCGGTACAAGCCAGTCTGCGCAGCGATGTGCAGAGCTTTTACTTTCTGGCCGACTACCACGCCCTGATCAAAATTGACGAGCCGGCACGCATTCAGCGCAGCACACTGGAAATTGCCGCCAGCTGGCTGGCCGCAGGGCTCGACCCCGAGCGCGTGGTGTTTTACCGCCAGTCCGACGTGCCCGAAATCCCCGAACTCACCTGGTTTCTGACCTGCGTGCTGGGCAAAGGCGTTTTGAACCGTGCACACGCGTACAAAGCCGCCGTCGACAAAAACACCGAAGCCGGTGCCGACCCCGACGCCGACGTGAGCGCCGGGCTGTTCATGTACCCGGTGCTGATGGGCGCCGACATTCTGATGTTTAACGCGCACCATGTGCCGGTGGGCCGCGACCAGGTGCAACACATCGAAATGGCGCGCGACATGGCCAACAGCTTTAACCACCGCTACGGCCAGCACTTTGTGCCGCCCGAGGCTGCTGTTGACGACAACGTGGCCACCCTGCCGGGGCTCGACGGGCGCAAGATGAGCAAGAGCTACGACAACACCATCCCCTTGTTTGCCAGCCGCAGCGAATTGCAAAAACTCATCAACAGCATCGTCACCGACAGCAAACAACCCGGCGAAGCCAAAAGCACCGAAGGATCGGCCCTATTCCAGATTTACCAGGCTTTTGCCAGCCCTGCCGAAACGCAAACCCTGCGCGACGCCTACGCCAATGGCATTGCCTGGGGCGAAGCCAAACAGCTGGTGTTTGAACGCATTGACCAGGAGCTCGCGCCCATGCGCGCGGCTTACCAGGACCTCATCAACCGCCCTGAAAAAATCGAAACCATCCTGCAGCAGGGCGCTGTTAAAGCGCGCGCCATTGCCACACCCTTCATGGTCGAGCTGCGCCAGGCTGTGGGCTTGCGCCACCTGGCCGCACAAGGCGCCCAAGCGCAAACAGTGGCCAAGACCGCTTTGCCGGTTTTTAAACAGTACCGTGAAGCGGACCAGTTGTTTTACTTCAAGCTGCAAGACGCCAGCGGCCGCCCGCTGTTGCAAAGCGCCGGCTTTGAGGCACCCAAAGAAGCGGGCCAGGCCATTGCCGACCTGCAAGCCCGTGGGCTGGCAGCACTGTCTGCCCAACGCGTTGCCATTTTGCTGGGCGATGACGTCAGCCCCGAAACCGTGGAAGCCGCGCTGGCCGCACTGCGCGAAGCCAAAGCACAGGCCAAAAAATCCGCTTGAGCAAACCGCCGGCTAACCGAGCCTTAGCCAAGGCATCTGCACAGCTTTTTGCGCAAGGCCCTGCGCAGCTTTTAGACACGGTGCTTAGAAATACGCCCTGTACAATCCCGACCCTGATTGCGGAGAGGTGGCAGAGTGGTCGAATGTACCTGACTCGAAATCAGGCGTAGGGGCAACCCTACCGAGGGTTCGAATCCCTCCCTCTCCGCCAGAACAAGACCTGCTAACTCTATCAGTCGGGTTGTCAGGCGCTCAGAGCCCCGCACCACGCGGGGCTTTG
>JAYQPP010000045.1:0-15174 GCA_038145425.1 Comamonadaceae bacterium
TCATGGCGATGGCAATTTTGCTCGGCACAAACGGTACGACCGAACCGTTGCGGCGAATAATTTGGTACTGCCCGCTGACGCCTGCTGCGCTCACGTCTAGCGCTGACACGTTGGTGTGCAGGCTTTGAGCTGGGATCCCCTGGGTGGGATTGGTCGTTGCTGTTTGCATGAAGCGTCCCTCAAAAGTTGTGATTACTAACGACTTACTTTTGGTCTTTGCCGCTTGGAGACGGCTTCTGGCTTTTTTGGTCGGTCGGGGTCGAAGCTTAACACTAGATTTAGTGTTTTTAAGAATCTTGCTCACTATTAGTAGCGTTTTTTCGACATCTGGGTTTTCGTCTGCCGGGGCGCCCAAAAAATTTAATAGCGCCAGCGGTCGGCGCCGCGGCATCTTTGACATTGACGTCGCCAATCGTTCGTGAGCGATCGCCTTGGTGTGTGACCGAACTAGGGAAAATACTGATCGGCGAGGCCGAGATTCTTCTGTAGGAGGCGCCAGTCGAAGGCCCGGCCGGGGTCAGACTTGCGACTGGGCGCGATGTGTTCGTGACCCACAAAAGACGCCACCGGGTACTGCTGCAAGATGGCTGCAGAGAGGCTTGTCAATGTCTCGTATTGAGCGTCTTCGAAAGGATGATGGTCCGTGCCTTCGAGCTCAACGCCAATACTGAAATCGTTGCACTGCGTTCGCCCACGATGTTGCGAGGCGCCGGCGTGCCAGGCCCTGTCGTCGCAGCTGACGAATTGCAGCAGGTCTCCGTTGCGGCGCACAAAAAAATGCGCTGAGACTTCCAGGCCTTTGATGCTTTGGTAATAGGGATGTTCATTCCAATTCAGCTGGTTGGTGAATAGCTCCTCGACGGCGTGGCCCTGATAGTGTCCCGGTGGCAGACTGATCGCGTGAATCACCAGCAAATCGATGACGGTGCCAGCGGGGCGAGGGCCAAAATTGGGCGATGGCCTGTGCGCTGCAAAGCGATACCAGCCGCCCGTCCATGGTTCTTGCCCGAGGTATTTGTCGGCGCTGCGTTCAGGCGTTGTCATCGTCGCTTCCGGGGGTTGAGATGTTGAGTCGATCGATACGATATCGAATCTGCCGCAAGCTGATGCCTAGGATTGCGGCAGCAGATGTACGGTTGAACTTGGTTTGCGCTAGCGTCTTTTGCAGAATGTCGCGCTCCAAATTATCAAGATAGGCCTGCAGTCCTTCCTTCGCTGCGCGCTCAGTGGGCTCCTGCTCAGGGGTTGCTGCGGTGTCAGGTACTAAAGCATGGGGAAGCCCAGAAGAGGTCTCATCGACCCTGATGTTCCATTCCCCGGTTGCCGCCAAGCGATGCAAGAGGTTCTCTAACTCGCGCACATTGCCGCTGAGGGGCAATGTCTGGATAGTCTTCAACGCACCCACAGGCAGATCCGGGATTGCTGTGCCCGCCTCCTTGCGGATTCTCTGGAGCAAGTGTGCGCACAGGTCTGGCAGATCTTCGCGGCGGTCACGCAGCGGGGGCACCCACAAATTGATCACGTTTAGACGGTAAAACAAATCCTGTCGAAAGCGGCCGGCTCGAACCTCTTCTTCGATGTCTTTGTGGGTGGCGCTGACAATGCGTACATCAATTGCCTGCTCCTGTGTCGAGCCCAGCGGTCGCACGCGGCGTTCCTGAATGGCCCGCAACAGCTTAGGTTGCATGGACAACGGCAGGTCACCGATCTCATCCAGAAACAGGGTTCCGCCCGCGGCTGCTTGGAAGAAGCCGTCTCGGTCTTGGTGCGCGCCGGTGAACGCGCCTTTCTTGGCGCCAAAAAACTCAGCCTCCAGAAGTGCCTCTGGGATAGCCCCGCAATTGACGATCACCATCGGATGTGCAGCCCGGTGGCTTTGGGCATGCAATTCCCGTGCGGCGAGTTCCTTGCCAGTGCCCGACTCCCCGAGGATCAAAATGGGGGCCATGCTGTTGGCCACTTTGGCGATGCGCTCGCGCAGGTCCTGCATGATCGTTGAACGCCCGATCAATGGGCTCGGACCCATGTGCTCGGGCTTTTGCGACCCTGAACGTTTGCCCGTTTGGTCCATCAGCTGTCGCTTGCTTCGAATCGCGGCTGACACCACCTGCCTAAGTTGTTTGAGGTCAACCGGCTTTGTCAGATAGTCGAAAGCCCCGTGCTTGAGTGCCTGCACCGCGTTTTCTGCTGAACCGTAAGCAGTGATAACGATGCTTTGCTCGCTACGTTGCTCGTTTTGTAACTTCTCGATGAGCGCCAGTCCAAGACCATCATCCAGGCGCATATCCGTGATGACAAGGTCATAGCGATGGGCGTCCAGGCGGGCGATCGCCTGATCGACACTTGGCACAGTGTCGACCTGATAGCCCTGTCTTGTCAGCGTCAGCTCATACAGTTCACGCAAATCAGATTCGTCGTCGACGATCAGGATCTCTGACGCTGATGGCAGTTTGCTCATGCCTGTTAACTTGCTTGATCTGCTTGCACGCCTTGTTGGGCGCGCATGGGCATGGCTATGACAAAGTCTTTGCCCCAAAGGCTTTCTCGACCGGGCGGGTTGCCACGACGAAAGCTGATGGCGGCTTGGTTGCGCTCGCATAACTCTCGGCAGATAAAGAGCCCAAGGCCAGTGGAGCGGTTATCGGATGTGAAAAACGGCTCAAAAAGATGCTGTTCGACATCCGACGGGATGGGCGTGCCATCGCTCCAGACGTGCAATTCGACAAGTCTGGGGCTCATCGTTTGCTCGCGCTCGGTAAAAACTTCGATGCAGGATGCTTCATGGCTTGCGTATCGCCAGGCATTGTCCAACAGGTTCACCAAAATACGACGTAAGTGGTCGGCATCAAATTGCACAACCGTCTGTCTCTTGTTCAGTGCTTCCAGCGCTATTTGATCCGCCACGCCATTTTGGTTACGCCATTCTTCACAGACCGCTCGTACAAAGGCCTCTAGTTGCAAGGCCTGCGCGGCGTGAACATCTTGCGCTTGTGGCGCCTGCGCCAGCTCCAGCACGTCGCCGACAATTCGCCCAAGTCGGCTGGCATTCTGATGCACGATACCTGTCAGCCGGCGCGCCGTTGCATTTTGCAGATCCTCTTGAAGCAGTTCGTTAGCCTGGACGATCGCAGCTAAAGGATTGCGTATTTCGTGCGCCATCGCTGCCGACATGCGGCCCATGCTGGCAAGTTTTTCGGTCTGAATGCGAGCGCGCAGCGCCCAGAAGTCTTTCAGCACCATAACGCATAGGCGCGCATTGGGGTCCTCTGTGGCTTTGGTCATCCGCGTTTCAACCAGCAGGCGTTGGCGTACACGTCCGTCTTCCAGCAGCTCGGCCTCCGAGGACTGAGGCAACTGCTCCGAAAAGCTGGTGCGCAAAAGCGCCATCAGGGGCTGCCAGCTCGGGCGTTGATCCAGATGAAGCGCCCGGCTCGGATAGCTTGGGCTGAGTCCAATCAATTGGCGGGCGGCGGGGTTGATTGCCCGCACAAGGCCATGCTGATCGGCCACCACGATGCCCTCGCCCAACGATTCGACTACCAAGGCGTTGACCTGCTGCTGCATCAAGGCGTCGCGGCGACTTGTTTCTGCATCGCGTTCGCTAGCCACCCATTTGGCCGCGAATTGATTGCTGACAAAGGCGATCAAAAAACATCCCGCGCCAGTGAGGCTGGCCTGTATCAACTCTTCAGTCAGGACGGCAGGGGTGGCTGCGCCGTACCAGGCTTCCCCTGTAAATAGCGCCACTGTGATGAGGGCCGACGTGCCCAAACCCATCCGGTTAGAGCCCAGGACGGCAGCCATGAACACCGGCAGCGCAAACAATGGTGCATAGTTAACACCAGCGCCTGGCACCGTCTGCATGGCAGTGAAGATCAACACATCGATGCCGATGGTCAGCGCCCAGACACTATCAAAATGGTGGCTCAGGGGTTTTGGCCTGAACCAGACGCGCGCGGCAAGGCAGACCAAAAAATAGATGCCACTGAGCGCAGTGTTGATGAGCGTTTGGCGCGAGACCAATTGCATCAGGATGCCGCTGTGCAGTGCGACCAGGATCAGCCCCAGAACAGCGCGCGCGGTCAAAAAGCTGCGCCACAGGCGCTCTGGTTCTTTGCTGGTGTCGGGTGCCGCGTTACTGGCTTGCTGGCTTTGCAGCCAAGATGGGTTCATCTGCGCCGCGGGCATTGATTGCTGGCTTTACTGTTCAGGGTGCTCGGGGCACCGATAGTTTCCGGCGCGCGTTGGCAGTGCGTCGTCTCTGACGAGGTGAATGCCACACTGCTCACAGGCCACCATGTCTTGAGCTTGTCTGCGCGATGTCGATCCCTCCCGCGTTTGGTTTGAACGGCTGCGGCGCATGCTTCGGGCCAGGGCAATCAGCACCAAAACCAGTAAGAGAATCAGCAGGTACCTCATGTCACGCGCCCCAGGATAACTTCCATGACAAATCGTGATCCAGCGTAAGACAGTAGCAGCAGCACAGAGCCTGTGTAGAGCACGCGAACAGCGGGACGGCCGCGCCAACCGAAGCGCCAGCGCCCGAGGAGCAGTCCGGCAAATGTCAGCCAAGACAAAATTGAGAAGATCATTTTGTGGTCGACACGCGCAGACCCTTGCGCACCGAGAGCCCCATAGCTGAAGTAAAAACCGGCCAGGAGCGTTAGTGTCAACAGCGCAAAGCCCAGCCCGACCAGGCGAAACATCATGCGCTCCAGCGTCAGCAGCGGCAGACCGCTTTGCGCATCGGCGGCGTGGCGGATACGCGCTTCTGCGCGACCAAGCACCACAGCGTGTACCACGGCCACTGCGAACAAGCCGTAGGAGGCAATGCCTAAGGCCCAGTGCAAGGGCATCCATGGAGACAATGAAGGGTGGAGCTGGGCACCCGGGAAGGCCAGCGCGAGCAGCACCACCAGCACGCTGGCACTGTGCACAAAGCGGGGAGTTGTGACTTGTGGATAGATCCAGGTCTCAACCATATAGACCAGGCCCACCAACCAAGCTGTCACGGACAGGGCGGGCGCAAAGCCAAAGCGCGGCTCGGCACCCCACAGCCCCCAGGCAATGGTCAGCCCATGGAGGACCCAGGCCAGGCCGGTCGATACGCGCATCCAGCTGGGCCGATCGCGTAGCAGGGGTGTGGCAACCAAGGCGTAAGCCGACGCACAGCCCAGGGACAGAGCCCATGTCATAGAAGGCGCGCCAGCTAAAATCATGGGCAGAGTTTAGCGTTTTGTCTCCCGCCATGCCTGTCGTGGCGAGTCCCTTTCACCCACCCTCAGCGACCCATTTCATGGCCTCAGCGTTAACCGACAAACTGTCGCGCCTGGTTAAGGAAATCAGGGGGCGTGCGCGCATCACCGAAGACAACGTGGCTGACATGCTGCGCGAAGTTCGCATGGCCTTGCTCGAGGCAGACGTCGCGCTGCCCGTGGTGCGCGATTTTGTTGCCAGAGTGAAAGAAAAAGCCTTGGGGCAGGAGGTTCTGGGCTCATTGACGCCAGGCCAAGCCCTGGTCGCAATCGTCAATAAAGAGTTGGCAGCCACCATGGGTGATGGTGTTGCTGACATCAACCTGGCAGCGCAGCCGCCGGCGGTCATCCTGATGGCGGGCTTGCAAGGTGCGGGTAAAACCACGACGACGGCCAAGCTGGCGAAGCATTTGATCGAGCGCCGGGGCAAAAAGGTTTTGACCGTCTCTGGTGACGTCTACCGCCCCGCGGCGATTGAACAACTCAAGACCGTGACCGCCCAAGTTGGCGCGCAGTGGTTTGCCAGCACACCCGAACAACAACCGGTTGCCATTGCCCGCGCGGCGCTGGATTACGCCAAGAAGCATTTCTTTGATGTGCTGTTGGTCGATACAGCCGGTCGGCTGGCCATTGACGAAGCCTTGATGCAGGAAATCCGCGAACTGCATGCAGCCCTGAACCCGGTAGAGACCTTGTTTGTGGTTGATGCCATGCAGGGCCAGGACGCGATCAATACAGCGAAAGCGTTCAAAGAAGCCCTGCCCCTGACCGGCATTGTGCTCACCAAGCTTGATGGTGATTCCCGGGGCGGGGCGGCCTTGTCGGTGCGCCAGATCACGGGCGCGCCGATCAAGTTTGCAGGCGTGAGCGAAAAGCTTGACGGCCTGGAGGTTTTTGACGCCGAGCGTCACGCGGGCCGCGTGCTGGGCATGGGTGACATCCTGGCCTTGGTTGAACAAGTCACCGCCGGTGTTGATTTGGCGGCAGCGCAAAAGCTGGCGGCCAAAGTCAAAAGCGGCACTGGCTTTGACTTGAATGACTTTTTGTCGCAGTTGCAGCAAATGAAGCAAATGGGCGGGCTGGGCAGTCTGGTGGACAAGTTGCCGGCAGCCATGGCGGCCAAAGCCAGCAGTATGGACATGGGACGGCTGGAAAAGGACGTACGCCGCAAAGAGGGCATCATCAACAGCATGACACCACTGGAGCGCCGCAAGCCCGAGCTGATCAAGGCCACGCGCAAACGTCGTATCGCGATGGGCGCCGGCGTTCAGGTGCAGGATGTCAACCGCATGCTCAAAGAGTTCGAGCAGATGCAGGACATGATGAAAAAAATGAAGGGCGGCGGCATGATGAAAATGATGAAACGCCTGGGCGGCCTCAAAGGCATGCCCAAAATGCCCTTCTGAGACCTTGGGGACAGACCAAGCCGTTCAGGCTTGCTCTGTCCCCAGCCGATCAAGGGATGTTCACCTTGGGGACAGACCAAGCCAATCGTGCCGTGGTTGGGCTTTCACTGTCCCCAACTGATCATTGGCTGTCCACCCTGCGACGGCAGACCCATCCCAGAGGGCCTTGCGTGCTAGCTCTTGGATGGCGGTTTATTCGGTTCTGCTCGTTCGTGGTCTGGCCCGCCACGTTGGCGCAACGCAAACCAGCGCTGGTGAAAATCGTCCGAGTCGCCGTAGGCCATGAAGCGGCTGTAATGCCCGTGCGCTGCGAGCACCTTGCGGGCATGTTTGATCGGGCAAAAATAAAGCTCAGTGCGCGCCACGATCTCGGTGAGATAAGCCATCAAGCCGTTGGCATAGGCGCAGTATTCGCAGTGAAATTTTTCAATCAGGTTCAGATAGCCGAGCTTGTGCCGGTCGTAAACAAAATAGTCTGAACGCCTGACCTTCTTGATGCCGTAAATCGGAAAACACGTTGCCTGGTAGAACGACACACACAGGTCGGTGATCATGAGGGGAATAGCCATGGCGTAGATGATCGGACCGGTCAGCAGGTTCTGCGGGCGGTCGGTGACCAGCCAGGTCATCAGGTTGCGCTTGATTTTCTGGTGCGCTTGTTTCACCTCTTGAGCGAACTCGATGGTTTTCCCCCGAATGGTGAAGTGCACTTTTTCTTCGCTCTGGTGCAGGGCTTCAAGCAACTCGTCTTCGAGCGCCTTGATGCGTTGGATCAGGTCCTCAACTCGCTTTTCCATGTTGGTCCTTTCTGTCGACCTGTGCACCTAGGCGGCGCTGGCGTCATTGCTCGCCTCTTCGGCCACCAAAGCTGTGGCGCGCAGGGTGTAGGTTCGGGTTTCGGTAATACGCACATCAATCATCTGGCCGATCAGTCGCGGGTGACCCATAAAGTTGACGACGCGGTTGCATTCGGTTCGGCCCATCAGTTCTCCCGCGTCACGCTTGCTCACGCCTTCGACCAGGATGCGCTGCGTTGTGCCCACCAGCTCGGCGCTGATGCGCTGCATGTTGGCATTGATGGCCGCTTGCACCTGCTGCAGGCGCTTGAGCTTCACGTCGTGCGCTGTGTCGTCGTGCAAATTAGCTGCCGGCGTGCCTGGTCGTGGGCTGTAAATAAAGCTGAAGCTGTTGTCAAAGCCAATCTCGTCGATCAGCTTCATGAGCCTGGCGTGGTCCTCATCCGTTTCGCCGGGAAAACCGACGATGAAATCCGAACTCATGGCCATATTCGGGCGAATCGCGCGCAGCTTGCGCACCGTGCTCTTGTATTCCATAGCGGTGTAGCCGCGTTTCATCGCCATCAGAATACGGTCTGAGCCGTGTTGTACCGGCAGGTGCAGGTGGCTGACCAGTTTTGGAATGCGCTCGTAGGCGGCGATCAGCGAAGGAGTGAACTCATTGGGATGGCTGGTCACATAGCGTAGCCGCTCAATGCCCGGAATGTCAGCGACAAATTCGAGCAAGGTTGCAAAGTCGGCTATTTCCGCTGTATCGCCCATGGGTCCGCGCCAGGCGTTCACGTTTTGTCCTAACAGGGTGATTTCTTTCACACCCTGGTCGGCTAGCCCGGCAACTTCTACCAAAATGTCTTCAAACGGGCGATGCACTTCTTCGCCGCGGGTGTAGGGCACCACGCAATAGCTGCAGTATTTCGAGCAGCCTTCCATGATGGACACAAAGGCGCTGGCACCGTCCACGCGGGCCGGCGGCAGATGGTCAAACTTTTCAATTTCTGGAAAACTGATGTCGACCTGCGCCTGGTTCAGCTGCTGGCGCGCTTGCAGCATGGCGGGTAGGCGGTGCAGTGTTTGCGGGCCAAACACCAGGTCGACGAACGGCGCGCGCTCCACAATGGCTGCGCCCTCCTGGCTGGCGACACATCCGCCTACGCCGATGAGCGCGCCTTTTTTCTTGAGGTGTTTGACGCGGCCTAAGTCTGAGAACACTTTTTCCTGTGCTTTTTCCCGAACCGAGCAGGTGTTGAACAAAATCAGGTCAGCCTGGTTGACGTCGTCGGTGGGTTCGTAGCCTTGCGCGGCACCGAGCACATCGCTCATCTTGTCCGAGTCGTACTCGTTCATCTGGCAGCCGTAGGTTTTGATGAAGACTTTTTTAGACATGAGCAAGTAAATACTGGTAAGTTCATTTCATCGGTGAAGCCCAAAGCTGCCACCGCCGACCACGCCGCTGCGCCTGGGGCGCCCGCCACTTATTGGTTCTTGTATTTCGGCAATTGATTGAACGGCGTCTTGCCGTCGTCCACCGGTGTGCGGTTCTGTGTGCCGGAGACCCAGTTGCCAAGACTTGGCAGGCTCTCGCGCTGGGCTTGCACTTCGGCTGGGCTTAGGATCCAAAGGTCATGCAAGAGGCCGTGCTGGTCGCGCACCACGCGTACCCAGTGGCGCTGGCCTGCCAGCGAGGCTGGCGTCACGATCAGGTTGCTTGCGTTGCGAATGCGCGAACCTGGTGACAAACGCGCCATCTGGCCGTTGAGCAACACCACAGGCGGTGCGGTGACTTCAAGCTGGGCGGCCTGCGCATGAGCGGGGAATTGGCGCACTTGCGCCTGGGACGCCAGGGGCGTTCCCAATAGCGACAAGGCGCACAGTGAAAGCAGCTTGCAAGCAAGCGTGTGGCAGCGGTTCATGGTGTTCATCCAGAGGCTGTTCGAGAAGCCTTGATTTTATGTGAGGCATGACAGCACAAGTCTTCAGCACTTGTCTTTGTCGTGCCCCAGGCGCTGACATGGCCTGCTCCGTGCGTCACGGCTGGCTTTGTATCTGCTCCAGCACCGCCTGCGCGGCGTTGTGTCCGGGTATGCCGCTCACGCCACCGCCTCGCCGTGCGCTGGCTCCGCAAATCAATAGATTGCGGTGTTCGGTCTCGACGCCCCAGCCCTCGGCCTCATCATCTTCGCGAAAAGGCATGGACAGGTCGCCATGAAAAATATGGCCGCCGGGAAGGCCCAGCTCCGCGGCCAGCTCCTGTGGCGTCTTGGCTTCGATGCAGGGCTTGCCTTGGGCGTCGGTGGCAAGACAGGTTTCGATGGGGTCGCGCAGATGCTGGTTAAGTTGAGCCATCAGCTGCTCGATGACCTGCTCTTTGCGAGCGTTGTGGTTCTGCTCGAACAGATTGGCGTGCATCTGAAGTGCAAACAGCGTCAGCGTGTGGTAACCCTGTTGAATCAGCTCGGGCGACAGGATGGACGAGTCGGTGAGGCTGTGGCAATACATCTCAGCGGGAATGGTCTGCGGTATGTGCCCGGCCCGTACCTGCGCGTACGCTTGCTGCAGCTGGGCATAGCTTTCATTGAGATGAAACGTTCCAGCAAAAGCCAGGCGCGGATCCACGCCGCTCTTAAGGCGCGGCAGCTGCTTCAAGAGCATATTGATCTTGAGCTGCGCGCCCACGGGCCTGGATGTGATGTGCTGGCCCAGCAAGATTTGCAGCTGCTGCGGTGAGCAGTTTGCCAGCACGAACCGAGCTGTCAGGGCCTGACCGGTGGCCGTACGAACACGCCAGTGATCGGACTGATCCAAAGACGTGACGGCTGTTTTGGTTTGAAGGTGTACACCGTAACGCTTGCAAGCAATGCGCAACTGGCCGATGAGCGCGCCCATCCCGCCTTTCGGAACCCGCCATTGCCCATGGCCGTTACCTACCACGTGATAGACGAAGCAGCAATTGGCCCTGAAGTCATGGGCATGCGCAAAGGTTCCGATCAGGCCGTCGGTCAGGATCAGTCCGCGCACCAGATCGCTTTTGAACCGTGCCTCGAGGATCTGGCCCAGCGGTGTTTCAATCAAATCCTGCCAGATCCGCGCACCCACCTGGCGGCGCAAGTCGCTTGCACTTGGAAGTTTGTGCAAAAAAGTCGGCGCCAGCACTTTTGCAAACTGCAAGACGTCGTCGTAAAACGCTTGCCAGGCGCGGTATTCTGAAACGTCGCCCGTGAGGCGCTGAAAATTTGAGGCGTTGCGCGTATCGCCCTCGGGCCAGACCAGCAATTCATCTTGCGCGCCAATGCTGTAAGAAGACACCGCACGCTGCAGGGTGTGAAACGACAGGCCCAGGTCCTGCACAATTTGATCGGGCAGCAAAGACACGAGGTAGGCATAACGCGAGAGTCGGGCATCGACGCCAGCAAATACTTTGTCGCTGACAGCAGCGCCACCCAGCTGGGCTTTACCCTCCAGCACCGTCACCCGCAGCCCGGCTTTGGCCAGATAGGCGGCAGCAACCAGTCCGTTGTGGCCACCGCCGATCACCACAACGTCCCAGGCGTTCGATGTTGTTGGCATCAATGTTTTTGGAAGAACCGATTGTGTTGGCGCGCTTTGCCCGGGTTCAGCCCGGCCCTAGTCCGAAGGCAGCCAGGTCTTTCGCGTCCCAGATTTGCAGCTTGTTGCGCTGAGCGTAGCGCTGCGCTTTTTGCGACAGACCCCCCAGCGCGATCATCACGATCTGCTGTGCACCGGCCTGGTCTGCAGCCTCGCGTAGCGCCTCCAGCGGCTCAACACCTGTTTGCGCGCTCTTGAATCGACGTGCCAACAGCAGGCTGGTGCGGCCACCCTGAACCAGGGCAAAGTCCGCAGCCGGGTGTTCGCAGGGCTCAACGTGGTAGCCGTGCTGAGAAAGCGCCTGCTGAAGCTGCGGCGCCAGACGAGACCAATCCAATGTTTGCAGGTGTTGCCGGGTGGCTTCCACAGCAGCGGCTTTAGGTAGGCGGCGTTGCCGACGCAGGGCTATGAAGCCGATCACCACAAAAGGAAAACTGCCCAGCGCGCCACCAAGCTTGAGGTTAGACGGCAACAGGGCTGAAGCAATCAGCGACAGGGCTGCGGCAATTGCAAAGCTATACCACCAGGGCGAGCGCAGCAAGATCGCAAACAGTGAGTTTTCCTTAAAGTTCCACTTCATGGCAGTGAGTCGTTCAACGGCACAGTAATGCCTTGGATTTTGACCGATCGCTCTGTGCATGCCATCACGTTGGGTACCGAATGGTGCGCGTGGGTCGCTCAGCGCTTTAGCCAGAGGCCTCGCCTTTTACAGCGAGCCCGGCCAAGCAGCGGTTTGTGGTGGCAGTCTGCGATTTGGCAGTCGACTAAGCCGTCTGCGTGTGCGAGGCGAGTTCGTCCTGCTCAGCGCTCGCCCGTGGCAGGAGCAGGGTAACGGTGAAGACCGATCCTTTGCCCAGATCTGAATAAACCGTGATGTCGCCGCCCATCAGCTGACACAGCTCTTTGACAATAGACAGGCCCAGTCCGGTGCCGCCGTGATGCCGGTTTGTTCCGTCTTGGGCCTGACTGAAGGGCTCGAACATCCTCGCGGTCATTTCAGGCGAGATGCCTTTGCCCGTATCGAGTACCTGCAGCTTGAGGTTCAGACAATCTTTAGTCGCCGTGACCAGGCGTGCTGACACGGCCACTTCACCAGCTTCGGTGAATTTCAGCGCATTGACGATCAGGTTCATCAAGATTTGATTCAAGCGGGTTGGGTCAACCAAGACCAGCTCATCAAGGCCCTGGCCAATGCTGAAAAATAGCTTTACCTCTTCTGACTGATTGATCGACCGACTCATGCGCTCGCTTTGCTCCAGGCAGGCCGACAGCGAACAAATCTGTGGCGACAGCGTGAGCTTGCCAGCCACGAGTTTGGACAGGTCGAGCAAGTCATTCAAAATCATCAGCAGCTGGTTCGATGTTTCAGTGCCCAGGCCAACCAGCTCTCTTTGCTTGTCTGTCAGCTTTTCAAGTTCAAGCAGTTGCAGGGCGCCTGAGATGCCATTAAGTGGCGTGCGAAGCTCATGGCTCATGGTTCGCAAAAACACGGTTTTTGCCTGGTCCGCTGCCTGCGCTTCTGCCAGAGCCTGCCGCAAAGAAGTTTCATCGGCGAGTTCCTGGCTGATGTCGCGAACCGAGAACACGGCCTCAAGTCCGTCGAAGCGCAAGGGGATGGCGGTTCCTGCCACTTCAATAATGGTGCCGTCAGACTTTTGCATTTTCATGCGCAGATTGACCACAGGCTCCTTCGCCTCAAGCTGCTCGACGTACTGGCGCATCGTGTCCTGGTAGCTGGCATCGTCTGGGAAGCAGGCTCGCGCCGGGGTCTTTTGCATGGCTTCGGGCGTTGTACCCAGCATCTTGGCCATGCCTTGGTTGACCCAGGTCCAGCGCTCGTTTTCCACGTGGCCCACGCCCACTGTCACCGCCTCGTAAATGGCGTCTCGCTGGGCATGCTCCGCGGCCCGAGCGCTGTGGTCCTCAATTTGCATCAAAATGCCCTCGGCCAGCTCAGTGGGCAGCTGACTCAGGGTAACTTGCCAGACCAGGTTGCGGCCGGTGAGCGACTTCGCTCGAACCTGGAACGATGCTTGTTGGCCGGTGCGCAGCACGTCGCGGGCATGTTGCGAAATTTGGTTGTCGACAAAAAACGGGTACGTGAACAGATTGACCTCTTGCATCTGCTCTTTCGAAAACCTGGACACCCTCTCGCCGCGCGGGTTGGACCAGATGTACTTGCCGTGAGGGTCGTACAAAAACATGGCCGTGACCGATGCGTCGAGCACAGACTGAAATTGCTGGGCCGTTTGCAGGGTATGCTGCCGATGCCGCAGACTGAGTAAATAGCGCAGCCCCAGGAAAAAGGCTAACCAGAGCAGGCAGATTTCAAAAATCCAGGGCAACAGCGTTGTGAGAGGTGGTGTTTGGGTGCTGCTGATCTGTGACCATACGGCGTCCTTGAGCGTCACCAGCGCAAGTGCCAGGCCTAGGAGCATGGCGGCCCAGCCGTGTGAGGAACTGGCGCTTGCAGCGACGTGCGGCGTCAAGGGCGCAGGGTGATTCTTTTTGGGTGCTCCGTTGATGGCCAATGCCCAACGGTGCTGATGCATCACCAGCATGCCACCCGCCATGAGGCCGGCACCGACAGCTGCAAAGGCAAGCATACTGGCAGCCGATGATGGGGCCAGCGCCAGTGCCAGGCCACACACCAGCAGGTAGGCGCCACCAAGCGCGCTGCGCGAGGCATTGCCCCACAGCACAAGCGTTACCAAGGCCATCTGTGGCAGCGTCTGATGAAATGTGCCAGGGTTGATAGACAGCGCCAACACAACAAAGGTCAGCAGCGCCAGCCTGCAAACCAGCAAAAAGTACGGCCTGAGCCGGGCGAACAACAGCATCGCGAGCGGCGAAAGAGACAACACTTCACGCGCCAGGATATAGGTCGTGCTTTGCGCGGGCTCACCCGCCAGCCAAGGGACGCTGAAGGCTGTCAGCGAGTTGTTGAAAAAGAAAATGACGCAGAGCAGTGCTGCGGTTTCAATCTGAAAGTCTTTGAAATTTTGGCGCAAGGCGATCGCGCGAAAGCACATCGACAGTGTGGCAAACGTCAGCAGGGCACCGCCCATGGAGCGCTTGAACAAAAACGGCTCAAAGGCGTCGCTTCCCTGGTGGCTGGCCAGACCCAAGCCAGCCAGCCAACACAGCGCCAGCGCCAGCCATAGCCCTTGCAAGATGTTGAGTGCCAGGAAAGTCTCGGTCGAATGGCCTCGACCCGCCAGCATGGCCCCGCTCGCGGCCAGGGCCGCTACAACCGGGGTCGTTGCCCATAGGGCTGCAGAGCCGACCTGTGCAGAAACCAGCAACAAACAGGTGGCCAGTAACAGGCTGATGCCCAAGACCAGGTTTCGAAGCCTTGACCACGAGCTCACGGCTTTCTGCCATGGCAGAAGGGCTAGCACAACAGAGCCGATTGTGAGGTAGGCGACTGACGAAGGCAGGCTGCTCCAGCCAGCGTCGGGATTGAAAAGCAGGCTGAGCATTGCAGCCACAGCCAGCGTTGCGGCTGTCGTCTGTAGCAGTTTGATGGCTGCTTGGCTGTAGGGCTCGCCCTGGTCACTGATGGCCGCCAGGGCTAGTCGTTCGGATTCGGGCTGGTCTGACGCTGGATCGGCAGTTGTTTCAGACGTGAGGTGGCTGCTGTTTGGATCTGGCATGGCAAAGGGCCGAAGGGATCTGACCCTCGGCACGGTGGTGATCGCAGAACGTCTGGTGAACGCTTTTGATCGTTGTGAATTTCATTTCTAATTGCATGAGACCATGATAATCATGCAATGAAACAAAAAACCGATTAGCTGCATACAACTGTTTCTGAATTGCAAATATTGTTGTAAACGACATCGGTTTTCGGGAGCAGGCGTGCCGCCGAGCGCGTCGTAAGCCATGCGCGACGCCAAGACAAGATAGGGATGCTTAGTGAAACTGTTGCCAGAGCCGCTGGGTCAACACACAAGTGGCGCGGTGCTGTGGTGGACCGAAGGAGGATCGAACTCCCGACCTCTGCATTGCGAAGACGTATTGTGGCATTCCCCCAAATCAGTAGACACTTTTCATAGCGCAGTTTGACGCTGCCGCTCGAACTCATGGGGGCTGAGTTGATCGAGATGCTTGTGG
>JAYQPP010000046.1:0-14115 GCA_038145425.1 Comamonadaceae bacterium
TCATGATGGTGCGCGATGGCGCTTACCTGGGCGACATCGGCCATGCGATTCAGACCTTTGCCGAAGGTCATGGCCTCAGTGTGGTGCGCGAGTTCTGCGGCCATGGCATCGGTCAGAAGTTTCACGAAGACCCCCAAATCCTGCACTACGGCCGCCCGGGAACCCTGGAGCGACTGCAAGCCGGTATGACGATCACGATCGAGCCCATGCTCAATGCCGGCAAGCGCGACATCAAGGAAATGGGAGATGGCTGGACGATTGTCACCAAGGACCGCTCGCTCTCCGCGCAGTGGGAACACACCGTGCTGGTCACGCCCGGTGGCTACGAGGTGTTGACGCTCTCGCCGGGTGGCCCGCCGATTCCGGATTTTGTAAATGCCTGAGGCCGACCAGGCCATGCAATCCATGGCCATGGAAGAACTGCGGGCAATGCGCGAGGCCTATCGTGCCCGCAAAGAGGCCTTGCTCGAGCGCTGGAGCGAAGGCGGCAGCCAAACCCGAGGCGTAGGCGCCACCCTTAGGGCCTTGAGCGACCTGACCGATGCCACACTCAAGCAACTCTGGCGGGACAACGGCCTGGGCGAGCAGCTGGCCCTGCTCGCCGTGGGTGGCTTTGGCCGTCGTGAATTGTTCCCCTACTCCGATGTCGATGTGCTGGTGCTCCTGCCTGACGAACAGGGATTGCAAGCTGGCGATGAACTGCAGGAACGTATTTCCCGCTTCATTAGTAATTGCTGGGACGCAGGGCTCGAAATCGGCTCGAGCGTGCGCACGGTGCACGAGTGCCTGGTCGAGGCCGAGAAAGACATCACGGTACAGACCACGCTGCTGGAATCCAGATGGCTGGTCGGTGACAAGGCTTTGTACAAGCGCTTTGCCCATCGCTTTCAGGCAGCGGTTGACGCGCGCAGGTTTTTTGTCGCCAAAACGCTGGAAATGGCGCAACGCCATACCCGTTTTGAGGACACACCCTACGCGCTGGAACCGAACTGCAAGGAATCACCCGGCGGCCTGCGCGACCTGCAGGTGATTCTGTGGGTTGCCAATGCGGCTGGCCTGGGGCGCACCTGGGCCGAGCTTGAGCGCGCCGGGCTGGCCACGCCTTTCGAGATTCGCCAGCTGCGCCGCAACGAGGCGGTGCTCAAGCTGATCCGCGCACGCCTGCACCTGGCCGCGCGACGCCGCGAAGACCGGCTGGTATTTGATTTGCAGACGACGGTGGCGCAGGCCTTCGGGTTTAGCAGCACCCGCCAGGACGGTTCGCGCATGCCGGTGCGCCCCAGTGAGCAGCTGATGCGACAGTACTACTGGGCAGCCAAAGCGGTGACCCAGATCAACCGCATCCTGATGCTCAATATCGAGGAGCGCCTCAACCCGGTACGCCATCAGCTGCGAGCCCTGAGCGAAAACTTCTTTGAGCGAAGCGGCATGGTCGAGGTGGCCAGCGACGATCTGTACCAGCGCAAACCGCAGGCCATTTTGGAAACCTTTCTGGTCTTTCAGTCGCACATGGGTATCAAAGGCCTGTCGGTACGCACCTTGCGCGCGCTGTACAACGCGCGCGGCCTGATGAACGCCAAGTTTCGCCGGGACCCGAAAAACCGCGAGACCTTTCGCAAAATTCTTCAGCACGGCACTGGCCTGACGCACGCCATGCGGCTCATGAACCAGACCTCGGTGCTGGGCCGCTACCTGTGGGCATTCCGGCGCATCGTGGGCCAAATGCAGCACGACCTGTTTCATGTCTACACGGTCGATCAGCACATCCTGATGGTGCTGCGCAATGTTCGGCGATTCTTCATTGCCGAGCATGCCCAGGAATACCCCCTGTGCTCTGAACTGGCCAGCGGCTGGGATAAGCCCTGGGTCCTGTACGCCGCGGCACTGTTCCATGACATCGCTAAAGGCCGCGGCGGCGACCATTCGGTTCTGGGCGAAGTCGAGGCGCGGCGGTTCTGCCGCGACCACGGCTTCAGCAAAGACGACAGCGCTTTGGTCACCTGGCTGGTGCGCGAACACCTGACCATGAGCCATGTCGCGCAGAAATCAGACCTCGGTGACCCCGACGTGATCACTGCCTTTGCCCAGCGCATGGGCAGTGAGCATCGGCTCACTGGCCTGTACCTGTTCACCGTGGCCGATATCCGTGGCACCAGCCCCAAGGTCTGGAATGCCTGGAAAGGCAAGCTACTCGAAGACCTGTATCGCCTGACGTCGCGCGTGCTGGGCGGACACCAGCCCGACCTGCACTCCGAAGTTCAGGAGCGCCAGCGTGGCGCGCTGGTGGAGCTGGCCTTGCACAGCCAGCGCTTCGAATCGCACAAACCGCTCTGGGCCAATCTGGATGTGAGCTATTTCATGCGCCACGACGCCAACGAGATCGCCTGGCACACCCGACAGATCTCGCGCCTGCTCGACACCCAAGAGCCAGTGGTGCGGGCACGGCGATCGCCCGTGGGCGAAGGCTTGCAGGTGCTGGTCTACACACCGGATCAGGCCGACTTGTTTGCCCGTATTTGCGGCTACTTCGACGTGAGCGACTTCAGCATCCTGGACGCGCGGGTGCACACCACGCGCAACGGCTACGCGCTCGATACGTTTCAGGTGACCTCATCCAGCCTGGGCGAGCACCAGCGCGAGCTCATTGCCATGATCGAAAACGGTCTGGCCAACGCCTTGCACCAGGCCGGCGAACTTCGCCCACCCAGCCGGGGCCGGGTATCGCGCCGTGTCAAGAGCTTCCCGGTGACGCCGCGGGTGAGCCTCAGGCCAGACGAAAAAGGCAAGCGCTGGATTCTGAATGTTTCGGCCAGCGACCGTATTGGCCTGCTCTACTGCATTGCAGGTGTGCTGGCCCGGCACAAGATTGACCTCCAATTGGCCAAGATCGCCACGCTGGGCGAACGGGTCGAAGACACTTTCCTGATTGAAGGCCGGGCGCTTCAGGATAACCGTGAAAAAATCGCTATCGAAACCGAGCTACTGGAGGCCATCCAGTAGCGCCACCTCGGTATCGCTGGTGCGCTACCACTTGCCGCGCGGTTGGCGGGCGCGCAAAAAGGCGCTGATGATGGTGGCCGAATCGACACGCCCGACGCCGTTGGCAAAATCCCAGGCGTTCATGCCCTGCTCATTTTTCACGCTAGGGTCCGCACCTTCTTCCAGCAGCAGTTTGACCGCCGAGGCGTTGCCGTAGCGCGCCGCCATCATCAAGGGCGTGCTGCCATTGGGCGAGCCGGCATCGATATAGGCATGGCGATCCAGCAGCAGGCGGATCACCTCGACATGGCCACCGGTGGCCGCATAGTGCAAAGGCGTCCAGCCGGTCTTGTTGACATCCGCACCCCGCTCAATCAGGACCTGACAGCGACTCAGCTGGCCCTTGAGCGCTGCCAGCATCAAGACACTTTCGTCGGCGGTGTTGCGCGCCTCCACCCGGGTGTCAGGCCAGGCAATCAGTTGATCGAGCACCTTGTAGGACTCACGCGCCTGCGCGACGAGCACAGCCGCCTGCCCGTTCTGGTCGACCGTGTTGGGGTCAAAACCGCGCTCGAGCAACTGCATCACCGCTTGGGGCTTGTCGTCTGCTATGGCTTTAAAAAAGTCTTCAAATGACCCTGCATGAACAACATTAAAGCATTGAAAAACAACAAGATAAATTATTTTTATCATGTTATTTCTGATATTTAATGCAACTCCAAGCCTCATGGGCTGACCCCTTTGAAGAGGCTGCTGAAGTTGGCACTAGTGATCTCGGCGATCTCTTCGAGCGGGCGCTTCAGGCAACGCGCAAGCTCCTGCGCCACCAGGGGTACATAGCCTGGGTGGTTGGTCTTGCCGCGGTACGGCACCGGCGCGAGGTAAGGGCTGTCGGTCTCAATGAGCACGCGATCAAGCGGAACCCAGGCAGCGATGTCGCGCAAATCTTGGGCACTCTTAAAGGTCAGGATGCCCGAAAAAGAAATATAAAAACCCAGGTCCAGCGCCGCCGCGGCAGTCTCAGCACTTTCGGTGAAGCAGTGAAAAACGCCCCCAGCACTTCCGGGCGATCCGTCTTCGCCCTCCTCGCGCAAAATGCGCATGGTGTCATGTGCTGCGCTGCGGGTATGGATCACCAGCGGCTTGGACAAAGCCCTCGCGGCCTGGATGTGGCGGCGAAAACGATCGCGCTGCCACTGCATGTCGGCTACGCTGCGGCCATTGAGACGGTAGTAATCAAGCCCGGTTTCGCCAATGCCAACCACCCGGGGCAATGAGCCCAGGCGGATCAGATCGTCAACGCTGGGCTCGCGCACCTGCTCGCTGTCAGGATGCACACCGGCCGTGGCCCACAGATGGTCATGATCCAGCGCCAGGCGATGGACTTTGTCAAAGTCTTCCAGCGTGACGCTGATGCACAGCGCCCGACTGACCTGCGCCTGCGCCATTGACGCAAGAATCGATGGAAGGTCGGCGCTGAGCTCAGGAAAATCCAGGTGGCAGTGCGAGTCCGTGAACATGCGCCGTCAGATGGTCTGGGTGGCTCGCTCCGAAGCCAGGTGCGCACCCAGGATCTGCTCAATCTTCACCTTGAGCAGGACGGCCTTCTCGTTCTTCGGAAACTGTACGCCGATGCCCTGCGTCCGGTTGGACGTGGACTTTGCCGGCGTCACCCAGGCAACTGTGCCGGCGACGGGGTAGCGCTGGGGATCGTCCGGCAGCGACACCAGCACGTACACCGACTCACCCAGGCGGAACTCACGGGTGGTCGGAATGAACAAGCCACCGTCGGCAAAGATCGGCATATAGGCCGCATACAAGGCTGACTTTTCCTTGATGGCCAGCTGAATGACGCTGGGGCGCGCCACCCCACTTGCGTCGGAACCTGATGGACTCTGGGGCGAATTCATGGCTTGGAGTTTAGGGCTAATTGGGCCTGGCTCACCAGCGCCTCCAGCATCAGGCCTGCGCTAAAGGGGTGTTCACAGGTCTTCTGACTTTGCGCCAGCGCCTTCGCCCAAGACGTCAGCGCTGCCCAGCTCGCAGGAGCAGGCAGTGCCGCAGCAGCAAAAAAACGGGGGGTCGAACCAGCCTTGGCCAGCAACATATCGTGGCAGACCTTTTGCAGGATATCCACCGTTTGCGCCGGGCTGTAATCTTTGAAAGCACTAACATCGCCCTGCGCCAGGGCCTTGGGCAGGCTACCCCAGCGCTGCCCCCAGTCAGCCAGATCCAGTGCCTCGTGTGCCCGACCGCCTGCAGCCTGGAGCAAAACCCCCGCCTGCTCGCGGGCCATGCCCTGCGCGATCAGCCAGGCCAGCGCCTCGTCGGCAGACGGCCAGCGCATCACATGACCCAGGCATCGGCTGCGAATGGTCGGTAAGAGCTGGTGCGCGGACTCACTGGCCAGCACAAAGCGACAGTCGCCCGGCGGCTCCTCCAGGGTTTTCAGCAAGGCGTTGGCGGTGAACACGTTCATGCGCTCGGCCGGATACACCAACACGACTTTGCCCCGGCCTCGGGCAGCAGTGCGCTGCGTGAACGACAAGGCCTCGCGCATGGCGTCAATACGAATCTCTCGAGAGGGTTTGCGCCGGTTGGCATCCAGCTCGTCCTGCGCTTTCTCCGGCAAAGGCCAGCCCTGGGTCAGCATCGAAACTTCGGGCATCAGGACCAATAAATCTGCGTGGGTCCGCACATCGATCGCGTGACAACTGGCACAGCGGCCACAGGCCCCGTGCGCACTGGCTTGTTCGCACAGCCAGGCCCGCGCCAGGCTGAGCGCGAGATCCACCTGCCCCAGGCCCGAGGGCCCATGCAGCAGCCAGGCGTGGCCCCGCTGCGCCAACAAAGCTGTGGTCTGCGCCGCAATCCAGGGTGGACTGGGCTTTTGCGCGAGCTCCTGTGTCACGGCAGCCAACCTCGCTGGCGCACCGAGCGCAACACATCGGCCCAGACCGCCTCACGCGAAGCCTCGGCCTCAATGCGCGCAAAGCGCTGGGGCTCGGCCTCAAAGCGCTTCAGATAGGCCGAGCGCACCCGCGTGAAAAATTCCAGCGACTCGGACTCAAACTTGTCCGGCGTGCGCGCCTGTTGCAACCTTTGCGCCGCAACCGAGGGCGCAAGATCAAACCACAAGGTGAGCGCGGGCTGGCGCAGCGCAGCTTGATCGGACACTTCAGCAGACTGCACCCAATGCTCAAGCCGGCGCAAAATGTCCCAATCAAAACCACGACCGCCACCCTGGTAGGCGAATGTGGCGTCGGTGAAGCGGTCGCACAACACCACCGCACCGCGCTGCAAGGCGGGCTCGATGCACTGCTTCAGATGGTCACGGCGGGCGGCAAACACCAGCAAGGCCTCGGTCATGGCGTCCATCGGCTGATTCAATACCAGCGTACGCAGGGTCTCGGCCAAAGGCGTGCCACCAGGCTCACGCGTGCAGGTGACCACGCGGCCCGTGGATTCGAAGGCTTTCACCAGCGCCCCAATGTGCGTGCTCTTGCCGGCACCGTCGATGCCCTCGAAGCTAATAAAAATGTCTTCTGTCATGCGCGACCCATCGGGCAAAGCCTGAATTATTGACGCCTCTGGAAACGATTCACCGCCCGATTGTGCGCCTCGAGGGTGTCACTGAAGACGCTGGCGCCATCACCACGGGCGACGAAATACAAGGCACTGCCGCTGGCTGGCTGTGCCGCGGCCATCAACGCGGCGCGACCGGGCATGGCAATAGGCGTCACCGGCAGACCTGCTCGGGTGTAGGTGTTCCAGGCCGTGTCGCGACGTAAGTCACGTCGGCGCAGGTCGCCGTCAAAGGCCTCGCCCAGCCCATAGATCACGGTGGGGTCGCTTTGCAGCGGCATGCCTTGTCGCAGGCGGTTATGAAACACACGGGCAATCATGCCGCGATCGGCCGCCAGGCCCGTCTCTTTTTCAACCATGCTGGCCAGGATCAGGAGTTCATCCGGACTGCGAAGCACCAGCGTTGCGTCCCGTGCCTGCCAGGCCTGCTCGAGTTGGCGATCCATGGCTGAGAGCGCGGCCGCTAGCACCTCATGGTCGGCACTGCCTTTGGCATAGCGGTAGGTATCCGGAAAAAAACGTCCTTCTGCCGCCAAGCCCGGTCGGCCCAGGCTGGCCATGAGGTCCGACGCCGTCAGCCCCTGCGACGCCGGCTTCAGCTCGGGTGCGCGCGCGAGCGCCTCTCGGACCTGCGCGAAGGTCCAGCCCTCGACCAGGGTGACCTGGCGCAAAGCCTGCTCACCATTAACCAGCTTGGCCAACAGGCTTCTGGGCGTGAGGCCGGCCTGCAACTCGTAACTGCCGGCCTGGATCCGGCGCGACTGACCTGACAGCCGAAACCAGACATGCAAGGCCAGCGGCCAAACGTCGACGCCAGCCTGGGCGGCCTGAGAGGCAACCTGACGCGATGTCGTGCCTGGCGCAATCGTCAGGTCCACCACGGCCTGGCGCAGTCGCAACGGTTGATCCAGCCAGGCATTTGCCCAAAAGCCAGCTGCCAAGGTCGACAACAAAAAGGCGACAGCCAGTCGACGCACGAGCCTCACACTCCCTGGAATTTCATGAAGGCATGATAATCGCAGCCTTGGCTTTGGGCGGCTTTGCCCGGGCCTTGATCGACGAGCAAGCCAACATGAATTCAAGCATTCAAGGTCTCAGCAGAATTCAGGATCTGGGCGTCATGCGCGCCCAGGGCCCGGACGTGGCGTCCTTTCTACACAGCCAGCTGACGCAAGACTTTCTGCACCTGGACGCGCATCAGGCGCGCCTGGCCGGTTTTTGCAACGCCAAAGGTCGTCTGCAAGCCAGCGTGATCGGCATTCAAAATGGGCCCGAGGACGTCTTGCTCTTGTGCCATGCCAGCTTACTGGCCACGACCTTGAAGCGCCTGTCGATGTTTGTACTGCGCGCCAAGGTCAAGCTGACGGACGCCAGCGAACACTTCACCCTTTGGGGACTGCTAGGCGATACAGCCCTGGCCGTACACGGTCAGAAAAGTACCAAGCCATGGCAAAGACACGAAACCGCGCAAGGACCCTGCGTCAGCCTGTACCCCGGTGGCGGTGTCGAGCGCGCCCTGCTGATCGCGCCTGCGCAAACACCCACCCCTGCTGCTGAAGTGCTCGCGCCTGGCATCTGGGAATGGAGCGAGGTGCGCTCTGGCGTGGCCACGGTGAGTCAGCCAGTCTTCGAAGCGTTTGTGCCGCAGATGTTGAACTATGAATCGCTGGGCGGCGTCAATTTCAAGAAAGGCTGCTATCCAGGCCAGGAGGTGGTTGCGCGCAGCCAGTTCCGCGGCACGCTCAAACGACGAGCCTACCTAGCGTGGTGCAACGCGCCACTCAAAGCCGGCGACGAACTTTTCGAGAATGGGCAGGAACAGCCTTGCGGCCTGGTGGTGCAGGCGGCCTCCGCGCCTGCTGGCGGTCACGATGCGATTGTCTCGATCCAGATCAGCGCTTTTGAGGCCGGCCTGGTGCGCCTTGGAAACCCACAGGGCGACGCGCTTCAACTCGAGGCCATGCCCTACGCGCTGCTGGCCGACATCTGAGCCTACCCCAAGCGCTCACGCTCATTCGCCGAAGGCCTGTCGCAAGGCGCGCGCCGCGTCCTGGTGCGCCTGACGCGCGGTCTCGATTGCGCGGCCCATGCGCACAAAGTCGTGCACAACGCCGGCATAAATCTCCAGATCCACCCTGACCCCGGCCGCGCGTAGTCGGTCGGCGTAATCGCGCCCATCGTCAAACTGCGGATCGCATTCGGCAAGCCCCATCCAGACGGGCGCCACGCCCTCCACGTCGGGCGCCAGCATGGGCGCAAAACGCCAGTCGTCCCGGTCACGCTCGTCACGCAGGTAGTGGCCAAAAAAATAGTCGATATGCGCCAGCTCCAACAAAAAACCCTGACCAAAATGATGATGGGAGGGATTGTTCTGGCGCGCGCCACACCCTGGGTAAAACAGCAGCTGCAGACGCAGATCGATGTTCTCGGCCCGGGCCTGCACCGCACAGGCTGCGGCCAGCGTGCCCCCAGCACTGTCGCCGCCGAGTGCCAGGCGGGTGGTATCCAGCCCCTTGTCAGACCCGCTGGCTCTGAGCCAGCACAAGGCGTCCCAGGCGTCCTCATATGCCGTCGGAAAGCGCCACTCGGGCGCGAGCCGATAAGCGACCGACACCACCGCACAGTGGGCCAGGTGAGACAGCGACCGGCACAGGCTGTCATGCGTATCAAGGCTACCCACCACGAAACCGCCGCCATGAAAAAACAGCAGTACAGGCGGCTGCTTCGCACTCGCCTCACGCGGCATGTACAGCCGCGCATGCAGCGCATGGCCGTCGCGCGCATTCACCGAAAAGTCCTCGACATGGTCAATGCGGGCTGGTGGCAGGTCTAGCACGCTGGCGGCTTTTTCGTAGGCGGCTCGGGCCTGCACCGGCGAGAGCGCGTGCAGCGGCACAAAGTTGGCGCGTGCCATGCGCTCAAGCACCAGGCGCATGGCCGGACTCAGTAAAGCTCGGGGGTTGTGGTGATGGGACACGAACTGCCAGGTATCAAAAAAAGACTTGTTACAGTTTGCGCCTTCATGCTAACCGAGACGCCCCATGGCATTGATCAACTACATCACCCAGGTTCAGATTGATTTTGGCGCGATTGGCCTCTTGCAGGCTGAGTGCGAGCGCAACCACATCACCCGGCCCCTGATCGTCACCGATGCCGGCGTCCAGGCCGCAGGCATCGTGGCAGTGGCACAAAAAGCGCTGGGCCCGATCAAGGCGGCCATCTTCGACCAGACGCCGTCCAACCCGACCGAAGCAGCGGTACGCCAAGCCTGCGCCCAGTACCGAGCGCAAGGCTGCGATGGCCTGATCGCTGTGGGCGGCGGCTCCTCCATCGACTGCGCCAAAGGTGTGGCCATCGCCGCCACGCACGAGGGTCCCCTCAGCCATTACGCCACCATCGAGGGTGGCTCAGGACGCATCAGCGAGCGCGTCGCCCCGCTGATTGCAGTGCCCACCACGGCGGGCACAGGCAGCGAGGTGGCGCGTGGCGCCATCATCATCGTCGACGACGGGCGTAAGCTCGGCTTTCACTCCTGGCACCTGGTGCCCAAGACCGCCATCTGTGACCCTGAATTGACACTTAAGCTGCCCGCCGGATTGACCGCGGCCACCGGCATGGATGCCATTGCGCATTGCATGGAGACCTTTATGGCGCCGGCCTTCAATCCACCGGCAGACGGCATCGGGCTGGACGGACTGCAACGCGCCTGGGCCCACATTGAACGCGCCACCCGTGATGGACAGGACCGCGAGGCGCGCATGCACATGATGTGCGCGTCCATGCAGGGTGCGATGGCCTTTCAAAAAGGCCTGGGCTGTGTGCATTCGCTCAGCCACAGTCTTGGTGGCGTGAATCCGCGGCTGCACCACGGCACCCTCAACGCCATGTTTTTGCCCGCGGTGATCGCCTTCAACGCGCCCTCGCCGAGCGTCGCCCAAGAGCAGCGACTCGCGCGCATGGCGCAGGCCATGGGCTTGTCCTCTGCCTCTGACCTGGGGCAGGCGATCAAGGACATGAACGCGCGCTTGGGCCTGCCCACGGGCTTGCGCGCGCTTGGCGTCAGCCCCTCGCAGTTTGACGCTGTGGTCCGTGGTGCGATGGCAGACCATTGCCACAAGACCAACCCTCGACTGGCCAGCGAAGAGGACTACGTGAGCATGCTCGAGCAGTCCATGTGAGTATCAGCGCAGCACCAGGCGCGGCGCAGCACGCACATACCCGGCGCGACCCTGTCATCAGGTGAGAGACGAATCGCCGCACAACGCTAAACTCAACGCCTGTCGGCACGCACGGTGTGCCCAGGCCCCAAACTTAAAGCCAATTCCATGAGCATTTACGACAAGCTGCAGCAACTTCAGATCACCCTGCCCCCGGTTGCCGTCCCGGCTGCCGCCTATGTGCCCTATGTCCAGTCCGGCAATCTGATTTTTGTCAGCGGGCATATCGCTAAAAAGGATGGCAAACCCTGGGTGGGCCAACTTGGACGCAGCATGAGCACCGACGAGGGAAAAGCCGCAGCCCGCGCCATCGCTATCGATCTGATGGGCACCTTGCACGCAGCCACGGGCGACCTGAACAAAGTCGTGCGTGTGGTCAAACTGATGTCGCTAGTGAACTCGACGGGCGACTTCACAGAACAGCACCTGGTCACCAATGGCGCCAGCGAACTCATTGGCCTGGTGTTTGGCGAACGCGGCGCACACGCCCGCAGCGCGTTCGGTGTCGCACAAATCCCGCTGGGTGCGTGCGTCGAAATTGAAATGATTGTGGAGGTCGCTTAGGCGCGCAAGGCGACTGTGCCAACGCTGCGGCGCTTAACGTGGATCGGGGTTTTTGACCAGTTCCAGAATCTGCCCAAACAAGGGATGCTCGGCGCTGCCCAGCCATTCGAACAGAACCATTTCGGTGCTAAGCAGTTCGGCGCCGGCGCTGGCTAGCCGGTCAAAAGCAGCATCGCGGTTACGCTCTGACAAGGAGCTGCTGGCATCGGTCACCACCCAAACATTGAAGTCGTCCTCGAGCAGCTGCAAGGCGGTCTGCAGTAGGCAGATATGGGCCTCGCAACCGGCCAGGACAATGTTGTCGCGCGACGGCGCTTGGGCATGCGGCTTTTGCAAATGCTTGGGCAGGCTGCGGGCATTGCCAGGCGCGCTGGGTGCAGCCGGTCGCAAGTAGGCGCTCAGACCTTCTTCGACCGCACTGAAATACATCTTGGCCAGCGTCTTCTGGTAGCAAGCGCGAAGCACCTGCGGCGTGGTACCGAGGCTTTGTGGCGCATGCTCAGTGCCCCAGATCGGCAATTGGAACAGCTGCGCCGCGCGCGCCAGTCGCAAGGCGTTGGCCTGTACCAAGTCCGACTCAAACAGCACTTTCAGGACGCCCGGCTGATAGTCCATCAGAACGAGCTGCGAGGTCTGTGTATCGAGCAACATCCTTGTCGCCTGGCTCAGTAGTATTTGATCGGTGCTGGCGATGGCTTGATGCTGACCACCAGCCGACCCCGCACCTGGCCCGCCATCAGGCGCTGAGCAGATTCAAGCGCCTGCTCGAGGCTGATGTCTTGCATCATCTGGCCGATCAGCTTGGCGGGCAGGTCTCGCGAGAGCCGATCCCAGGCGCGCTGACGCTTGGCCAGCGGGGCCATGACAGAGTCGACACCAACCAGACTGACACCCCGCAAGATGAAAGGCATCACGGATGTCTGCAAATCCATGCCCTGGGCCAGGCCACAGGCCGCGACCACACCACCGTAGCGGGTCTGGGCCAGCGCGTTGGCCAGCGTGTGCGAGCCCACCGAATCCACCACACCCGCCCAACGCTCCTTCTGAAACAGCTTGCCCGGCTCACTGAAAACCGAGCGCTCAACGACCGCAGCCGCACCCAGCGACTTCAGGTAGGCCTCCTCCTGCGCCTTGCCGGTGACTGCGACAACGGTATAGCCCAGCTGGCTCAACACGGCGACCGCCACACTTCCCACGCCACCAGTCGCACCCGTGACCAGAATCTCACCCGACTTGGGATGCACACCGTGGTCTTCCAGAGCCAGCACACACAGCATGGCGGTGTAGCCAGCCGTGCCAATCGCCATGGCCATATGCGGCGTCAGGCCCTTGGGAAGACGGACCAGCCAGTCGCCCTGGAGTCGCACTTTTTCTGCCAGACACCCCCAGCGGGTCTCGCCCAGACCCCAACCGTTGTGCACCACCTGGTCGCCCACTTTCCAATTGGCGTGGCTCGAGGCGATCACGGTGCCCGCGCCGTCGATGCCAGCTACCATGGGCCAGCTGCGCACCACCGGACTCTTATTGGTGAGCGCCAGACCATCCTTGTAATTCAAGGTTGAATAATCCAGCGCGACGGTCACATCACCTGCGGGCATGTCCGCCTCGTCCACTTCGCTCACCTGGGCCTTGAAACCGTCCACATTTGTCAACAACAGCGCTTTCACTCGCAAACTCCTCTTCCATCAATCAGTTTTAGCATCAGCTACGACAACGACGCCTACTGCCTTCAACGGGCGTTCAGCCCAAGCCAGCCCAGGTGAGTGGGCGAATGCTCCACCCATCGTCTCTGCGTCGATTGTGGCATTGAACACCAACGTACCGCCTGGCGGCGGCAACCGGCTTGGCTCTGGCCCTGAAGCACCGGCCTTTGCGCATACCAGAGCCAGGACCGAGACGGCAATCCTGGCTATAATTCGCGTTTTTGCTGGCAATGCTTCGCTGCTGGCTCACTCTTTCAAGCGAGGCGATTCGCGGTTGCGGCAGGCTTCGGTCCGATCTTACGAAGCCAGTCACCCGCACAATTTGGACCCATCAAGTCAATGACAACCATTCGTGTTAAGGAAAACGAGCCTTTTGACGTCGCACTGCGTCGCTTCAAGCGGACCATCGAAAAACTCGGCCTGCTGACAGATTTGCGTGCCCGTGAGTTCTACGAGAAACCCACTGCCGAGCGCAAGCGCAAAAAGGCGGCCGCGGTCAAGCGCAATTACAAGCGCATCCGTGCCATGCAGTTGCCCAAAAAGCTGTACTAAATTTTTCCTCGGGCCCTCATCAGGCCCGATGGCATCAAGCTCGCCGAGTTCGATTTGGCGGGCTTTTTTTCTTGCCTAGTCAAAGCGCTAAGCCCCAGACATTTCTGTCAACCATCGAAGGAGATTGACCATGTCTTTGAAGGATCAGATTAACGACGACATGAAAAGCGCGATGCGCGCCAGACAGGCCGAACGCCTGGGCACCATCCGCCTATTGCTGGCCGCAATCAAGCAAAAAGAAGTTGACGAACGCATCTCGCTCGATGACACCGGCGTGATCGCGATCGTGGACAAGCTGATCAAGCAGCGTAAAGACTCGGTCGATGCCTACCTTAAGGCCCAGCGCCCGGACCTGGCTGACAAGGAAAGCGCCGAGATTGCGGTGCTCAGCAGTTATCTGCCGCAACGACTCAGCCATGAGGAAATCATCGCCGCCGTTGCCACCATCGTCAGCACTTTGGGCGCCAGCGGCCCGGGCGACATGGGCAAGGTCATGGGCGCCGTGAAAGCTCAAC
>JAYQPP010000047.1:0-13560 GCA_038145425.1 Comamonadaceae bacterium
CTCCAGTCTGGCTCGGCCAATCAACTCAACCGCCTGGGCGACGTCAAAAGGCTTGGGCAGGTACTCGAAGGCGCCCCGTTGAAACGCCGACACTGCACTGTCGAGATCGGAAT
Source organism: Comamonadaceae bacterium (assembly GCA_038145425.1). Classification (GTDB taxonomy): domain Bacteria; phylum Pseudomonadota; class Gammaproteobacteria; order Burkholderiales; family Burkholderiaceae_C; genus Rhodoferax. The sequence continues at coordinate 114 of JAYQPP010000047.1, forward strand.
ACGCCGTCATGATGATCACCGGCAGGCCCGGATGACGGGCTTTGACCTTTTCCAACAAGTCCAGCCCCGAGCCACCTGGCATGCGGATATCGCTGACCAGCACTTGTGGGAGATCTTCGGTCTCATGGAGCAAGGCGTTCAAGGCCTCGGCAACCTGTGAGAAGCAGCGCGTCGGCAGGTTCTCGCGCGCCAAAGCCCGCTCCAGTACAAATCGGATGGACTGGTCGTCATCAACAATCCAAATGGGTTTGACAGACATAGGCGATGAAATCAGGTCAACGGTATCAAAATTTTGAAATCGGTCAGGCCCGGCGTGCTATCGCAATCAATCGACCCCAGATGCTGCTGCACAAAGGTCTGCGCCAAAGTCAGGCCCAAACCGGACCCACCTTCGCGCCCGGAGACCAGTGGGTAAAAAATCCGGTCTCGCAGGTCCTCGGGCACGCCCGGCCCGTTGTCGATGACATGCAATTCCAATGCCAGCCGATAACGCTGTTTACCCAGGGTCACTTGGCGGGCAATACGGGTGCGTAGCGTGAGCACCGCGTCCTGACGCTGAATGCCTGCTTGCATCGCCTGGCAGGCGTTCTGGGCGATGTTCAGGACCGCCTGAATCAGCTGCTCGCGATCGCCCCGAAACTCGGGTAAGGACGCATCGTAGTCCTGAACAATTTTCAGGCCTTTGGGGTACTGTGCTGCAATCAGCGCACGCACCCGCTCACAGATCTCGTGGATGTTGACGTCGCTCACCACATGGGGCCGCCGGTGCGGTGCCAACAGCCGATCGACCAGCGCCTGCAAGCGATCGGCCTCGTGAATGATCACCTCGGTGTACTCGCGCATGGCGGGCGACTCAAACTCCAGCTGCAAAAGCTGGGCGGCACCTCGAATCCCACCCAGTGGGTTCTTGATTTCATGCGCCAGGTTACGGACCAGTTCCTTGTTGCTCTGCGCCTGCTCGTTGAGTCGCTCCTCACGGTCCTGGCGGGCCTGCAACTCCAGTGGCAGGAGCTCAACCATCACCGTATCGTCTGTGGCCCGCGAGACCGAGACATGAACCGGCAGGGCATCACGCGCAAAACGCATCAGACTGGTGTCGTAACGCACGCCGGTGAGCTCGCCAGGCCTGGCGTTCTCCAACACGTCGACCAAAGGCTTTGCCTGCGCCAACATGTCAGGGAAATAACGCCCCGTCAAGGTCTTGCGCGACATGCCCAGCGCATCTTCGAGCACCGCGTTGACAAAAACCAGTCGGCCATCAAGGTCCAGAACGGCCACCAAGGTGACCAGTGCATCAAACACCTTGAATCGATCCAAACCCCGTCGCTCATCCGCTTCGGGGTGTATTGGCTGTCGCAGACGCGGCATCGCCAGGCCCGATCAGCGCTTGCCCGAACCCGGTGCAGGCAAGCGCTCGAGCTCGCGCTCGATGCCAGAAATATCACCCGCCACACGCGCCAGGCTGGCGCGCAGGCTCTCGACCCGATCCAGGTACTTTTGGTGATTACGCGTTTCAGCACCCAGCTTATCGGGTTGCCCGTTGTTGTACTCGGCCAGCAAGTCCTGTTGACGAGCGCGCGCCTTGTTGAGTTCGGCCTGCAAGATCAGGCGGGCGTCGGCATCCCGTCGATCCTGAGTCGTCGCTGGCTTGGGTGCCTGCGGCGCAGACGCACCAGCAGCAACTGACGGCGTGGGCTTGGGCACAGGCGTGGACTCGATGACCGTCAGATTGCCACCCGAGAGTAACTTGCAGTCCCGGCCTTCGGGCTTACTGTTGGTGTATTCGTTGCCGCAACGGTAGATCGGCGCCTGCGCCAACAGAGCACCGCTGCTCACAACGCCTGCCATCCAAATCAGCCACGCTTTAACCATGCTGCTTCATCCGTTCGATACCGTCACCATGACTGTGCCTGTGTCACTTCAAAACCACTGCAAAGCCTTTAAGGTCCAAGTTTCCCACAAGAAAAAAGGGCAGCCACGGCCGCCCTTTTGATGTCCACACCGTCCGCCCCACAACAGAGGCTTTTGGCGCGCCCGCTTACAGCGAGAAGTACATGTCGAACTCGACCGGGTGCGGTGCCATGCGAAAACGCGTGACTTCAGCCATCTTCAGCTCAATGTAGGCATCAAGCATGGTGTCGGTGAACACGCCACCCTTGGTCAGGAAGGCGCGGTCTTTGTCGAGGTACTCCAGAGCCTGATCCAGGCTGTGGCAAACGGTTGGCACCAGTTTGTCTTCCTCGGGCGGCAAGTGGTAGAGGTCTTTGGTGGCCGCCTCGCCGGGATGGATCTTGTTTTCCACGCCATCAAGACCAGCCATCAGCAGTGCCGAGAAGCACAGGTAGGGGTTGGACGACGGGTCGGGAAAGCGTGCCTCGATACGACGACCCTTGGGGTTGGCCACATGCGGAATGCGGATGGACGCCGAACGGTTGCGCGAGCTGTAGGCCAGTTTGACCGGCGCCTCGAAGCCAGGCACCAGGCGCTTGTAGCTGTTGGTGCCGGGGTTGGTGATGGCGTTGAGCGCACGGGCATGCTTGATGATGCCGCCGATGTAGTACAGGGCGAAGTCGCTCAGGCCAGCGTAGCCGTCGCCGGCGAACAGGTTTTTGCCATCTTTCCAGATCGACTGATGCACATGCATGCCCGAGCCGTTGTCGCCGGCGTAAGGCTTGGGCATGAACGTAGCGGTTTTGCCATACGCATTGGCCACGTTTTGCACCACATACTTCAGAATCTGTGTCCAGTCCGCACGCTGCACCAGGGTGCTGAACTTGGTACCGATTTCATTCTGGCCAGCGCCAGCGACCTCGTGGTGGAACACCTCGACCGGAATACCCAGTGATTCCAGAATCAGCGACATCTCGGCGCGCATGTCCTGCGTGCTGTCGACCGGCGGCACTGGGAAATAACCGCCCTTGGTGGTTGGGCGGTGGCCACGGTTGCCACCTTCGAGCTTGGCGCCGGAATTCCAGGGGGCTTCGTACTCTTCGATTTCATACATCACGCGGCCGGGCTCATTGTTCCAGCGCACGCCGTCAAAAATAAAGAACTCGGGCTCGGGTCCAAAGTATGCGGTATCACCAATGCCGGAGGCCTTCAGATAGGCTTCAGCGCGTTGGGCGATCGAACGCGGGTCACGGTCGTAGGCTTTGCCGTCGCTGGGCTCGACCACATCGCACTGCAGAAACAAGGTCGTTTCCTCATAAAACGGGTCGATATTGGCCGTGTTGGGGTCGGGCATGAGTTGCATGTCCGAGGCCTCGATGCCCTTCCAACCCGCCACTGACGAGCCATCAAAAGCATGCCCCGAGGAGAACTTGTCCTCGTCAAAATGCGACACAGGCACAGTCACGTGCTGCTCTTTACCGCGGGTATCGGTGAAACGGAAGTCAACAAACTTGACTTCGTTGTCTTTCACCATCTTCATCACATCAGCGACGGTCTTGGCCATCAAAAACTCCTGTTCGGGTCGGGGTTAGGAAAACGCAGTCACAAGAAGCACGATGTGTGCCACTGAATGCATATCGGGCTCAAAAAAAGCAGTCGCGCATTGTATCGAGGACGACGCCACGGACAGCCTGCAAAAGGGGAAGGTATCCGGGAATTTACATTGCACTATTTTGATGCAATTTTAAAATGCACCAAATACGTGCATTAATTTTGCACCATCTCGGGGCCAAGCCGGGTATCCATCGCCACCAGAGCCCCTTTCATCTCGGCGTAAGCCAGGCCCACGGCCTCAGGCGGCCCCTTCACGCCAAGTTCGATATGCCGGCCGTAGGTCGGATGATCGACGCTAGGCAGACTGAACACCTTGATCGACGGGTGTGCCGCCTCGATTTGCTCCATCAAGGGCGTCAGTGCCGCCTCCATCGCGCCAAAAACAATCACCGACTGCTCACGCCAGGCGCTTTGACTAAAAAGATGGGCATATCGCTGGTCCAGCACCCACTCCATCATGGGCCAAGCCATCACAGGAAAGCCGGGCACAAAGTGCACATGCCCAACGCTAAAGCCTGGGATCTTGTTGTAGGGGTTCGGGATTAACTCCGCACCTAACGGAAACACCCCCATGTTCAGGCGGTGCCGGTTGTCAGGATTAGCCGGGTCGTAGACCGTGTTGTTCTGACGTGCAATGTCTTGCATGCGCTCTTCGATCAACAGCTTGGCCTGCGGGTGCAGCGCAAGCGCCACACCCAGGGCCCGCGCGGCACTTTGGCGCGTGTGATCGTCCGGCGTAGCGCCAATGCCACCGGTTGAAAAAACCACGTCACCACTGGCAAAAGCACGGCGCAGGCCGCTGGTAATTCGCTCAGGCGAGTCGCCCAGGTATTCGGCGTAATCCAGTTGCAAACCCCTGGCCTTCAACAATTCGATGGCCTTGGGCATATGCTTGTCGACCCGTTTGCCCGACAAAATTTCATCGCCGATCACGAGCAAACCGAAACGCCCCGTCAACTGCGGGGGCTGTTTTGTCGAGGCATTCATGTGAGCGAATCCTTTTGTAAAGGGAGGGATGCTTGCGCCGTTGGGATCAGAGCGTCTGGCTGGGGTGACGCCGAATTGTCCCCCTCCCTGGCCCGCATGTCGCGCAGGGCGCCGAGGCAATAGTGCGCAAACCAGAGGGAAGAGAAAGCGAAAACCAGGGTGTAGAGCCACACCGCAAGCGGCACCAGCACCACAAAAGCGGCTGCCAGCAATGCGCCCGACACCCAGATCAGGCTTGGCGTTGCGCCCAAAAACCCGCAGGCCACGCCCATACCTAGCAGGGCCCAGCGATGCCGATGCAGCAGTTCGCGGCGCTCCTGTGTGCTGGCGTGTTCGGCGAGCGCGTCATAGGCCATCACGCGGTAAGTCAGCCAGCCCCAGATCAAGGGCGGCAACACCAGCACCAGGGGCGGTATGAGCCACAGCGGCATCGATACCAGCAAAGCCAGCAGCGCCGCTGCAGCGGACCACAAAGACCACCAGGCGCTGCCCCACCAGCTACCGCCTCGGCGACGCTCGAGCTGCGAAAAGCGACCAGCCGACACCATTTGTATCAAGCCTGGCGTCATGAACAAGGCCACCAGCAACAAGGACCCGATCACAATGACCGGTGTGGCCACAAAAATCACGATCATGGGCGCCAGCACCGACTGCAAATCGGACCAGCCCATACCCTGAAGCCAGTCTGAGACCAGACGCACCAGGGCAAAACCATCGAGCGCCTCGCGCACCCAGTCCAGCGAGGCGTCCCAAAAATAATAGCCCCACGCGAGCGACAAAAAGCCGATCAAACCCAGCGGCAACAAGGATAAAAACATGACGCGGGGACGCAGGCAATAGGCTGCGGCGCGCCACATGGAATCAAAAAACAAGGGCATAGAAGCAAGCATACTGTAGCCCGCAAGGCAAGGTGTGCAAAAGGGTCACCGCCAAGGGCATGGTGACGGCCAGCAAGCTTTGCCAAACCTGGCCAAAGGGCTCAGTACAGGGTCGTGGTGAGGCGCTACACGGCTTGCAAAGGGCCGTCCGAGTCACGGGCCAGCAACTCAACCCGCTCCAGGTAATGCAGGCGCTCATGCGAGCCTTCCTTCAGTACCTTGAGCAAGACCTCGCCGATGTGGCGTCCGTTCTCGGTAACCTGATGGCCAATCGTTGTGAGCGCCGGCGTCGAATAACGCCCAGCATCGCTGTTGCCGTAACCCACCACAGAGACTTGCGCGCCAACCCGTAAGCCTCGCTCGCGACAGGCAGCCATGGCGCCAATGGCCATGGCATCGGTGGCGCACAACAAAGACGTCGGCGGCTCGGGCATAGTCAGCAACTTGCTGGCTAGGTCGTAGCCTGCTTTCTCGGTCAGACCCTCGCGCCCAACGCGATGCGCGTCAGCCCGCAAACCTGCTTGTTGCATGGCCTGCCAATAGCCTTTTTCGCGCAAATTGGCAAAGGTGTATTCGTCTGAACCATTCAGCAGGGCAATGCGACGATGGCCGAAGTCAATCTGTCGCTGAGTCGACACCCAGAATGCACGCTCGTTGTCGGTATCAACCCAGTTGTGTCGATCACTGTCCAGGGTTCGCCCATAGGTCACAAAGGGCACACCATGCTCAAGCAGCAGGTCCACCCGCGGGTCGCGCAGGCGCGTGCGCACCAGCACATACGCATCAAACCAACGGGCACGCAAAAACTGCTCGTAGCGCGCAAGCTCCTGCGCCATAGGTCCGGCTCGACCGGAACTAACCACCAGACTGTAGCCAGCCGGAACCAAGGTCTCATCAATGCCCCCTAGCAGCGCGGCGTACATGGGGTCGACAAAAGATCCACCAAAGCTGTCGGCTGGCAAGATCACGCCGATCGCGAACGATTTACCCGTTTTCAGGCTGCGCGCCCCAGGGTGGGGTTCGTAGTTCATGGCCTTGGCCCGCGCCATCACCCGCTGTCGGGTGGCATCGGACACATCGGTGTAGCCGTTCAGCGCGCGCGACACTGTCGAAATCGACAAACCCAAATCATTTGCCAACCTGCGAATGGACACCCTGCTCTACTCCCTGATCAAGTCTTGCGCGCTATTGCTTCAAGCGCGCAAAAATTCGATCACCATGGCCGCGGTCCAGGTAAAGGAACGTCCACCCAGAGCCTCGCCTGTGGCGGGCTGGTAGTACTCGGCGCAACCACTTTTTGCAATCGCCGACAGGCTGGCAGTGGCAATGCGCTGAGCCGTTGTTGTATCACCGCACGCCCGCAAGCCTTTGATTAGCAGGTAATTCACCACCAACCAGGACGGCCCGCGCCAATAACGTTTGGCATCAAAGCGGGGATCATGCAGATCGTGGCTGGCAACGCCATAGGGCGCGACATCCAGCGATGCATTGATCCGCTGGGTCAAAGCGGGCAGATGCACATGCCCTGGGCTCAGGGCCAAAACCGGCAACAGGCCACCGATGCTGGCGCTGTGAATCAGGCACTGAGCAACACGATCAAAAGGCACGTACTGGCCCAGCTTTGGGTGCCATAGCGTCTCCAACGCGTCGAGCCCACGCTTTGAACGAGCCTGCGCCTGCGCCGCCAGATCATCCATACCGAATTGCGCAGCAAGCCGCGCCAGCGCCTGATCGGAATGAATCAGGATGGCATTGAAACCAGGGTCAACCACCTTGAAGGGCGAAATGCCATGCAAGACCGCGTTGTCCCAGTGATGGGCCCGAAAACATTCGACCAACGCGATGTAACGGTCGTACTCGAATTTTGTCGGCCGCTGGCTGGCATCCACATGCTGGGTATCACGACGCGTGTAGGGCATCACGTTTTCTGCCGGAACGGCAGCAAGCGCCTCATCCCAGTCGCAAGAATTGTCCCGGCCGGATTCCCAAGGATGAAGCAAGGCTACCAAGCCTGTGCCTTGAGGATCCCGGCAGCGATAAAACCAGGCGTGCCAACGATCAGCCGCCCGCAGCAAGCGCTGGCATCGCTCGCGGATTTCAGCACTTTGACAGCCTCGCATCCACAGCTGCTCGATCACCAGGCCCAGAACGGGTGGCTGCGTGATCCCCGAGGTGGGCGTGGGTCGATGGGTACCCCAGACCGTGCTGTTGGGGAAGTAGCCTTCATCATGTTCGTGAAAGACGATGTGGGGCACCATCCCGTCAGGCCACTGGTGCGCCATCAGCGTCTCGATTTCGAGCCACGCCCGGCTCTCGTCGTAAGTTGCCTGCCCCAACGCTGTCAGGCAGGAGTCCCAATTCCACTGAAAAGGGTAGAGCCCATGCGTGGGAACGGTGTAGCTGCCCTTGTCATTGACTTGCAAGATGCGCTGTGCTTCCTTGAGCATGTCACTGCGCGAATCAAAGGTGGTATTTGTCATATTGCGACGCTCACTGAATGACCTTCACGGTCGAACCAACGGATGCGGTTTGGCGCCGGCTGTAGAAACAGCCGATCACCAGCTTGAACTTTGCTGTTGCTGGGTAGGGCAACCCGGAAAATTTCCGTACCCTGAATCTCGGTGACCAGCGTGCTCGGCCCCAAAGGCTCGACCACACCAACCCGACAGCTCAGTCCGTGCTCGGCGGGCACCAAATCCTCAGGGCGCACGCCCAGCGTTAACACCTGATGGCCCGCTGGCCCAGGCAATTGCAGGCCGCGTGCCTCGTACAGACCGCTTTGCACCTCTGTGGCTTGTACAAAATTCATCGGTGGATTCCCAATGAAGCCGGCCACAAAGGTGTTGACGGGGTTACGGTAAACCTCCAGCGGCGTATCGCACTGCACGATCACACCTTGATGCATCACGGCGATTCGGTCAGCCAGGCTCATGGCTTCGACCTGGTCATGCGTCACGTAGACCGTGGTGGTCTGGCTAACAGCCAGAATTGATTTGAGCTCGGCACGCATCTCCAGCCTGAGCAACGCATCCAGGTTGGACAGCGGCTCGTCCATCAGCATCACCCGCGGCTCAATGGCCAGCGCGCGCGCCAGAGCCACCCGCTGACGTTGCCCACCCGAGAGTTGGCCCGAGTAGCGATGCAGCAAGTCCTCCAGGTGAACCAGACGGGCCACCGCCTGCACTTTTTGCTGCACGCTTGCCTGCGGGCGCTTTTGCATCCGCAAACCAAACGCAATGTTTTCGAACACGGTGAGGTGGGGAAAGACCGCATAGTTCTGGAACACCATGCCCAGGGCGCGGTCTTTGGCTTGCAGGTGATCAATGCGCTGCGCGTCCACCGAGACCTCACCGCTGTCTGCTGATTCCAGGCCTGCGACGATGCGCAACAGGGTCGACTTACCACACCCCGATGCGCCAAGAAGAACCAAAAACTCCTGGTCAGCAATGTCCAGGTTGACGCCTTTGAGCGCCTCAAACGCGCCAAAAGACTTGGTGATGTGTCGAATGGAGATCGTGGCCATGGCTTTAACGGTTGGAAATACCCCACATCGCGAACAGATGCTTGCGAATCAAAAACATAAAAACCGCCGCCGGCAAAACCAGCAAGGCGCCGCCCGCGAACTTCAGGGGTACAGGCGAAATATCCAGGCCCTGCAGCAGAAATGCCGTGAGCGTGCGGTGCTGAATCATCAGAACCGAAGACGCGAACACCTCGTTCCAGGAGATCACAAACGCAAAAATAGCGGATGCCGTGAGTCCAGGCAGCGCAATAGGCAAAATCACCTTGCGAAAAGCCTGCCACTTGCTGCAGCCAAACACCCAAGCGGCCTCCTCTAACTCGGTCGGCACACCGCTGAAAAGCGAGAAGGTGATCAGCACCGCAAAAGGCAGGGCCAGCATCGTGTGTACCATCGCCAGCCCCCACAGGCTGTCGTCGATACCGAGCCGGATGTACAACACAGCCAGTGGCAATGCCAGCAAAGGCAAAGGAAACGCCCGGGTGAGCATGATCAACATGCGAAAGGCGTTCTTGCCGTGAAATTCGTAACGCGCCAGCGCGTAACCTGCGGGCGCACCCAGGCCGATGCTCAGCACCATGGTGAGAAAAGCCACCACCAGCGAGTTCTTGAGCGCACTGAGGACACCCTGAAAATGCAGCAGAAAATTTAAGCTGCCGCCGTCAAATTCGGGCACCAGCTGCTTGGGAAAAGCGTGAACAGCCTGTTCAGACGACCAGGCATTCACCACCAACAGGTACAGCGGCAACAAAACCCAAACCGTGGCCACCAAACCACCCCAAAACAGCAGGCGGCGCATGCGGGCTTGCGCCTGCGCCAGGGGTACTGGAGCCTTCATGCCTTGACTCCTGGCGGCACCCGCAACCAACGCAAATAAACCAGCGTCGCCGCCACTGACAAGCTTAAAACGACCAAAGCGAAGGCCGCAGCCACACGACTGTCTTGCAAGGCGAATTGCCAGTGATAGGTCTCGCCCATCAAGACCGGAAACTTGGTCCCAGAGAGGGCTGCAACAACGGCAAACACCTCCAGCGCGAGGATGGTTCGCAAAATCAGGGCGGTCTGCAAACTGGGTTTGAGCAGCGGCAAGGTCACGCGACGGAATTTTTGCCAAGGCGAGGCGCCAAACACCTCCGCTGCCTCGCCATATTCCTTTGGGATCAGGCCGATACCCGAAACCAGGATCACCAGCACAATGGCAGTCGAGCGCCAGATTTCGGCCAGCATGACTGCAACCAGGGTACTGAGCGTGTCATTGAAGCCCAAAAAAGAAACGGGCGCGCTCACCAGGCCCAGCTTGAGCAGCACGCTGTTGAGAAATCCGGTTTGCTCAAAAATTCCCAGCCACATGATGCCGGCGGCCAGGTCCGAGATACCCAAAGGGATCGTCCAGATGTAGAGCAAGGTGTCACGGCCACGCTCCAGGCGCGTGAGCATTTGCGCCATGGCCAGCGAAATCACCACCTGCAAAGGCACAACCAGCACCGCCAAGACCAGCGTATTGCGCAAGGCCGTGCCAAACTTCCAGTTACCCAGCATGGTGCGAAAGTTTTCCAGCGAGTACCCACCCGCCTTGGACGAAAACGCATCGAGCGCGACCAACACCAGCGGGTACAGGAAAAAGGCAACGGTAAAGATCGCTGCCGGGGCGATCAAGCCGTAAGCCAGATGACGCTGTTGCATAAGGGCAAAATCGATCGAAAACCGCGCCTCAAAGTCTGTCGACGCCCTTCGGCCTCGACAGACTTTGGCGCCAGGAGATCAGGACTCGGTGATCACTTCACCGGGCAAGCGCCAGCCGATGGACGGTCAGGCTCCCAGCATGGAGCCTTGGACTCCTGCATGATGGCGCGCAGGGCGCCGGCCTGCTCGTCCAGAACAGCCTTGATGGGCTGGCCAGCCAGAACAATGCGCTCAAAAGAGTCGACATAGACCTGATTGAACTTGCCACCCAAGGCGCCCAGACCCACCGGCAGCAGGCCCGGGTTGGCGTCAGCCGATCCGGCTTGCATCTTCACGGCGGCAGCAGAAATCGCCACAGATGGCGGGAAGTCTTTGGGAATCGCCACATCGGCCGTTGGGAAGAAGTTGGTCGCTTTGAGCGTAGCCAGCTGAACAGAGGGCTGCAACAGGTAGGCCACAACCTTTTCAGCTGCGGCGCGGTCAGGCGCCGTCTTCGGAATAGACAGGCCAGCGAGCACCGGCATGAAACCACGCCCCGTCGGGCCAGCGGGCGCTGGGAAAGCCACGAAATCGTTTGGTTTGCCGTTAAACGCGTCCGCCAGGCGGGCCGTGTGGTCGAAAGCGACCCACACCTGCTCCGACAACAGGGGCTCTTGCATGAAGTTGTATGTGGTCGACGCCGGATTGGTGTACTTCCACAACTCCTTCATCATCTCCCAGCCTTTGACCGCACCAGCGGAGCGGAACTCGGTCACTGAAGAATTTGCGTAAGAGGGATACAAATAGCCCTGAAAGAAGCGGTGCTTCAGGCCCTGAGGACCCGCTGGGAAGCCAAACTTGGGCCCGCCGGTCTTTTCAGCCAGATTTTTCGACCAGGCCACGAGTTGGTCGTAGCTGAGCTTGTTGATGTCGGCGCCAGCAGGCAGGTAAGGCAAGGCTTTCTTGTTGGCCGCCATGATGTAAGTGGCCTGCATCCAGGGCAGGTAACGCTGGGTGGTGCCATTGAGTTTGCCAAGCTTCATGAAAGCCGGGCTCAGGTTGGCGCCTTTGGCTGCACCAGAAATATCAACCCAGCTCTCGGCGTTCGAGGTGAGTTGGCCGTGCAAAGCACCCACAACACCGATCGTGCCCTTACCGGCCTGCAGCTCAGCGTTGAGCCGGGTCAGAAACGGACCTTCCTGGTTGGAAATAAATTCCACACTGACGGGTGCACCCTTGAGCACCTCGTCGCGTACGGCCTGTGACTCCTTGGCCGGTGAGGCCTGCGTCGACCACAAAAGAACAGATTGCGCCTGGGCGATCGCCGGCACCACGAGTGAACCCGCCACTGCCAACAGTGCGAGCTGAGACTTCACTTTGAAAAAAGCCATCGATGATTCTCCTGGACATGAATAACAACAAAAACGTTTTCGCAAAAACGTTTTTGGATTATGCCGTTAGCCGCCACCATTCCAATTTAGGGAAAACCCTAGCTTACAAATTCTCACCCAGGAGTCGACCGGGCTCAGAGGCTGGCGACCAGAAGCGCCAACTCAGCCACATAGTCATCCGCAATGTCCAGCCATCGCAGTTGCTTGGCAAGTTGCAACAAATAGTCGCTGTTTTTACCCAAATTACCTTCTGCGGCTGCCAGCCGCTGCGCGGTCTCGGACAGGGACAAACCGTGAACATACATGGGCTCGTCCGGATTGGCCGCAAAGACCAGCGCGCAAACCTGACCCTGCGGCGTCTCTAAATTCAACCACTTGGGGGTGTAGCCACCACGCAGCATCTCCCGGCGCCACAAAATTTCTGTCTCTTGTTCCACCCGGTCTGAGGCAATGCGAAACGCCAAACCTTCGCACCACTGCCCTGCCCCCGGCATCAGGGACAAGACCAGGCCCGGACGGGTCGGCGTACCCCGGCCCGCGATCACCTGGTAATTGAAGCAGCGCAGGTGGTCTGGCAGACGGGCACGCCTGATCTCGGAAAAATAAAAACCAGGATCCCACAGCAACGAACCGTAGGCAAAAACCCAGACATCGGAATTGGGCGGGCGGCCATGCAGCATTTGACGCCTGCTGGCTTCACGCTGCGCATCAGCTTGTCGCCATCCGGGATCGCCACCCAATTCAAGGACTTTTTGATCCCAGCGCGCCAAAACTTCCGGCGTAACCCGAGCCCGGGATTGCTCTGGTGCCAGCACACGGTCGCGCAACTGCGGCAGGTGCTCAAAAGGATCGGGCGAGCCTTGCGGGGGTGGACTACTGGCAACAGGCATGAAACTGCTTCGTCTTCTCAATCAGCCGGGGCCTCTGGCCGCTGACACGTCAAGCGGGCCGATGCGCTCGAGCATAACCCGGCTTTTGTGCCAGCAACGTGGGCTGGGCCCGTCTGCGGCGTACGCCGTCGACTCAATCGCTCTCAGTACTCTGCGCAGGGCTTGCGCTGCTTGCCAAAACCACTTCAGCTGCGCTCAGCCAACGCCACTGGCCTGTTTGCAAATCATCGGGCAGGCAAAGCGCACCGGTCTGAAAACGGTGCAGGGCCTCAACCCGGTTACCCACCGCAGCGATCATTCGCTTAACCTGGTGATATTTGCCTTGGGTCAGGGTCAGATGCAACTGACGCTCTGACACCTGCACGCACGCTTGCGCCCTGACGGGCCGCGGATCATCATCGAGCACCACCCCCTGCAGCAGCGCGTCCAACTGGCTGGTCTGGGCTGGATGACGCAGGGTCACGGCATATACCTTGGGCGTGTGATGCTTGGGCGAGTTCATTCGGTGCAGAAACTGCCCATCGTCGGTCAAGAGCAACAACCCCGTCGTGTCCTGGTCGGCTCGCCCCCCCGCGTGCACCCCTTGCAAGCCCCCATTTTGCGGGCGCTGGGGCA
>JAYQPP010000048.1:0-12081 GCA_038145425.1 Comamonadaceae bacterium
AGCCGTATTCGGGATCACGCGCCGCAGTCATCACCAACCCACCCGCTGCAGCCACGATGGGCGTGCCCGTGTCGGCCGGAAAATCCAGGCCCGTGTGCAGCGCTGAGCGCCCAGTGAACGGATCCACACGCCAGCCGAATCTGGAGCCAACCGCTGTGCCAGGCAAAGGCCTTTGCGTTGGGATCATCAGCGATTCCAGCTTGCGCTCAAACAAACGGGACTCCAGCGCAGTCAGCTTATCTTCTCGCTGGATGGCGGCTTTTTGAAAGTCACTCATCAGGGCCTGGAGTTCTTCATAATCAAAACTACGAGAAGCCACCTGCAGGCCACCCGAGCCAGGAGTCTTTTTCAGCTCGCCCGCAGGCAAGCCCGCCAAGCCCGACACACGCTCGCCCAGAGATTCAATCTGCTCGAGTTTGGCCTGCATTTCACCCAACTGACGCGCCATCACATCCAGGTTCTGCCGCATGAACAAATCGCGGCTTGCGAACTCATCGCGGACGACAAAGCGAACCACGTCGCTGATGACCGGCCAGCCGTCGCGGGCACCTTTCAAAAAAACCCAGTGGTACAGCCCAAGCGCCATGAAAAGCAGCAAGACCGCCGTGGCTATCAACACGCCGACCAACTGTAGGCCGGAGATGCGCAGCACACGCGATCGCGCCATCCAGGCGTCCGTGATAATCAATTGCATTGTTTAAACAGAGCTTTTCAACATGCGACGCCAAGCGCCAGTTGTTTCACTTCTTCAGGCCAGCGAAAACAGCGCCAGCCTGTCGCGGCTGATGGATCTTAACCGGGAATCCCAATCAAGGCTGCAGGCGGCCTGTGATGCCCTGCCCCCGAATTTGAAATCTTGCGTTGCCGCTGGGCCCTATGAAGGCGGTGTGTGGTGCTTGCTGGTTTCAAACCCGAGTGCATTGGCCAAAGTCCGGCAATTGCTGCCTGACCTGATGACCCAGCTAACAAGCAAGGGGCTTGCAGTGTCCTCCATTCGTCTCAAGGTACAAAAATCCTGAGCGACAAAACGCTAGGGGGCTGACCCCAGCGCAAGCACCCGGCGCAGCAAGCCCACTGACATCGGCACAAGTTTGCAGCCCCATCGTGCAGTGGCTGAAGGCGGCTTACTTTGGCTTCAGGGCTCTGCCAAGGGCCCTGTATCAACAGGGGCTCACGCCTACAATTCGCCTATGAAATGGATCAGAATGAACGATGCCGCGGGCTCGCCAACCTACGCCCGCGTACTTGACAACCAGGCTCAGCCGGTCAGCGGCACCCCGTATGGCCCATGGCAAGACGCCGGTACACCCATCCCCCTGGACGCGGTCCGCTGGTTGCCGCCTGTGCAACCCAGCAAGGTCATCGCGCTCTGGAAAAACTTCCACGCGCTGGCCATCAAGCAAAACCAAACGATTCCCGAAGAGCCTCTATACGCGCTACGCGCGCCAAGTAGTCTGTCCGCCCATCAACAGCCCGTGGTCAAGCCCGCTAGCTATGACGGCGCCGTGTTTTACGAGGGCGAACTCGCGCTGGTTGTGGGCCAAAGGATGCGCGCTGTGCCCGTTGAGCGCGCACGCGAGCACCTGCTGGGCTGCACGATTGCCAACGATGTAACCGCCATGGAGCTGATCAATCGCGACGCCAGTTTTGCGCAGTGGTCTCGCTCCAAAAGCTTTGACACCTTCGGCGTGCTCGGCCCCTGGATCGACACAGATTTCGACTGGTCGTCCGCTGCGGTGCACACACGTGTCAACGGGCGGGAGCGCCAGAACTACCCCGTGTCTGACATGATTTTTGAGCCATTGACGCTGTTATCGCGCCTGTCGCATGACATGACGCTCGAGCCTGGTGATGTCATTCTGTGCGGCACGTCCGTTGGCGCATTGCCCATGCGACCCGGCACGGAACTTGAGGTTGAAATCGACGGGCTCGGCGTGCTGCGCAACACCTACGTTGCGGCCTAAAGCACTGCCCGACCCTGCAGCGCCCTCAGCTGCTGTGCACCTCTAGCCGTCCTGACTGCTGCTGCAAGGTCTTGGCCAGCAGCGAGGTCACCGCATAAATCGCGTCGATGCTGGGAGTTGGCGTCTCGGTGATACGCGCCAGCTCCACCACGCTGCCAACCAGTGCTTCCAGCTCCAGTGCCCGCCCGTGTTCAACGTCTTGCAACATCGAGGTTTTGTGCGCGCCCACTGCCTCGGCCCCAGCAATACGTTGCTCCAGCGACACCTTGAACGCCACGCCAAGTTTTTCGCCCACCGCACGCGCCTCTGACATCATCCTGGCAGCCAACTCACGGGTCAGCGGGAAGCGGCAAATATCCTCCAAGGTGGCGTGACTCAGCGCACTGACCGGGTTGAACGTGAGGTTACCCCACAGCTTGACCCAGATCTCTGAGCGAATATCGCGGGAGACCGGCGCCTTAAAGCCTGCGGCCATCATGGATTTACTCAAGGCCTCCAGACGCGGCGTGCGCTGATTGTCGAGTTCGCCCAGGGTAAAGCGGTTGCCCTCGATCACACGAACGACGCCGGGCTGGACCAACTCCGCGGCTGGGTAGACGATGCTGCCAATGATGCGATCAACCTCGATACCAGCGGCAAGTCTGCCGTCAGGGTCAACGCTTGCCAGCGAACGGCCATCAAACGGGCCGCCCAGTTTCTGAAAATACCACCAGGGAATACCGTTGATCATGGTCACGACCATGGTTTGCGGCCCAAAGAGGGCGCGCAACCCCGGCAGCAAATCGCGCACCTGGTGGGCTTTGGTGGTGAGCAAGACCACATCCTGCACGCCAGCCTGGGCGGGGTCTTGCACGGCACGCACCGATCGAGCCTCTTGCATGCTGTCATCGGGCATGATCAAGCGCATGCCCTGGCTGTTGATCGCCGCCAGATTCTGATTGCGCGCAATAAAGGTGACGTCCTCCCCAGCCAGCGACAACCGCGCGCCCAGATAGCCGCCAATAGCGCCCGCCCCGACAACCGCGTACTTCACGACTTAAAACTCACCATGAACATAGGAGCCAAAGCCCAGGCCAATGCGCTGAGCCAAGCCAATACGCTGCAATTTACCGGTGGCGCCTTTGGGTAGCTCTTCAACAAACAGAATTTTCTTAGGCACCTTGAAGCCGGCCACACGCTCTGCGACAAACAGCTGCAGTTCACGCTCGCTGCATTCGTGGCCTTCGTGCAGGACCACCATCGCCGCCACTTCCTCACCCAAGCGCTTGTGCGGCGCCCCAAACACCACGACCTGCGAGACGGACACATGGTCGAGCAAAATCTCGTCAATCTCACGCGGGCTGATCTTCTCGCCGCCACGGTTAATGATCTCTTTGAGCCGCCCGGTGATGCTGAGGTAGCCGTCCTCGTCGAGCTTGCCCTGGTCGCCGGTTCGAAACCAACCGTCCACAAAGGCTTCGGCATTGGCTTTGTCGTTGTTTTCATAGCCTGGTGTCACGTTCGGGCCACGAATCACCACTTCGCCAATTTCACCGGCAGCCAGGAAAGCGCCATCCTCGCCACGAATTCGCACCTCGGGTCCGGCAGCCGGTCCTACCGTGCCTGGCTTACGCTGGGCCGGTGGCAAGGGATTAGCCGCCATTTGGTGGCAGGCCTCTGTCATGCCATACGACTCGACCAGCGGCGCACCAAACAGGCGCTCAATCTGCTCAATCAATTGCGGCGGAATCGAAGACGATGAGGAGCGGATGAAACGCAGCGGGTGGCGCTTGATCACCTCGGCATTGTGTTTGGCTCGGGTGGCAATCGTCAGGTGCATGGTCGGCACAGCTGTGTACCATGTCGGCTTGGCCTCCTCAACCCACTTGAAAAAACGCAAAGCGTTGAATCCTGGCGTGCAAAAGACACGCGAGCCCGCCGACACGGGCGCTAGCAAGCCGGCAATCAAGCCGTGAATGTGAAAAAGCGGCATGATGTTGAGACCACAGTCCGCAGGCGTGAACTGAAGGGTCGCCGCAATATGACGCGCCGAGGCGCACAGATTCGCCACCGTCAACGGTACGCGCTTGGGCTTGGAGGTCGTGCCCGAGGTGTGCAGAATCATCGCCGCGTCGCTCGCCTGGGCGTAGCCGCCGTGATCACAAGCCGCAGCCTGCCCGCTAGCAAGCACAAACTCCCCTGCACGCGCCCCTTGCGGGACACTGAGTTCGATGATTCGGATGCCCAGTTTTTGAGCGGCCTGGACAGCTGGCGACTGACTGGCCTGCTCCACAATCAAGGCCTTGGCCTGCAGATCGTCCAGATAAAACTCAAACTCTTCAACCCGATAGGCTGGGTTCAGCGGCGCGCTCGTGACCGAACTGGCGCAAGACAGAAAACAGCCAGCCATTTCGGGGCCGTTTGGCAGCACAATGGCCACGCGATCGTTGCGGCCAATGCCTGTGGCATTGAGCGCCTTGGTGGTCTGGGCAATGAGTTGGCGCAGGCCTTTGAAGTCGAGCGCTAGACGTCCGGGCGCGGCGATCGCGATGGCATCGTCGGCGCCAACACTGAGCAAGTCGGTCAAAGTCATGGGAATATCTGCTTCAGGTCTTAAATATTGGAAGTCACTAATATATCCGATTGACATGTCAAAATCCTGGCCTGCCCCCGGTGAAAAGCAGTATCTCAGCCAGAAAACAGGCCAGCGATGAGCCAAACGCACGAAAGTCCCGCAAAAACGCACGGCAAAGATGCGGCCACAGCCTTGGCGCAAAACATTGCCCAGGCCGTTCTGGAAGGTTTCGACCGTCACTATCGAAAGTTCAGTCAGACCAACCAACAGGCCCAAGGGCGTTTCGAAACCGCTGACTGGCACGCCCAGCAACGCGCCATGCGCGACCGTATCGAGTTTTACGACAAGCGTGTCGGCGAAGCAGCGCGCCAGCTGGAAACGGAATTTGCGGTGTCGACGCTGCCGGTGGACATCTGGCGCGAAATCAAAAGGCTCTACGTCGGCCTGATGATTGACCATCGACAGCCCGAACTGGCAGAGACCTTTTTTAACTCGGTCACCACCAAAATCCTGCACCGCAGTTACTACCACAACGCCTTCATTTTTGTGCGGCCGGCGGTCTCGACGGAGTACATCGAACTTGACGAAACGGCGGGGCCTGGCTCCTACAGGGTCTACTACCCAAGCTACCCTCACTGGGAGGCGACCTGGGAGAGACTGCTGCTCGACTTCAAGCTAGGCGTTGAATTCCAGGATCTGGCCAGAGATGTCTCGGATATCGCCAAAACATTGAGCCGAGTCCTGGCCCCTGACTTTGTGCCCCGCGCCAATCTGCAGATTCAGGTGCTCTCGAGTTTGTTCTTTAGGAACAAAGGCGCTTACGTCGTTGGCAAGATCATCAACGGCTACCAACTGACGCCCATTGCCCTGCCCGTGCTGCACGCGCCCGATGGCCGCTTGATGGTCGACACCGTTTTGCATACCGAAGACGATATGCAAATCCTGTTCAGCTACGCGCGCGCCTATTTCATGGTCGACATGCAAATTCCGAGCGCCTATGTACAGTTTCTGCGGTCCCTGATGCCCGGCAAGCCGCGCGCTGAGATTTACAGCGCGCTTGGTCTGCAAAAACAGGGCAAAAACACTTTTTACCGCGATCTCTTGCACCACCTGCGCCACAGCACCGATCGGTTTCGCATCGCGCCGGGCGTCAAAGGCATGGTGATGCTGGTTTTTGACCTGCCCTCCTTTCCTTTTGTCTTCAAAATCATTCGGGACAATTTCCCACCCCAGAAAAAAACCACCCGAGCGCAAGTCAAGGGCAAGTACCAGTTGGTCAAACGCCACGATAGGGTCGGACGCATGGCTGACACACTGGAATACAGCAAAGTGGCGCTACCCCTGTCACGCTTCGAGCCCGAGCTGCTCGAGGAACTGCGCAGCAGCTGCAGCAAGCTCATTGAAATCAACACCGAGACCGAGCAGGCCGAGCTGATCATTCAGCACGCCTACATCGAGCGGCGCATGATTCCCTTGAACATCTACCTCAAGGACGCTGATGCAGCGGGCGACCATGAAGGCGTTGAGCGGGCCGTCATCGAATACGGTAACGCACTGAAAGATCTGATTGCTGCCAACATTTTTCCGGGCGACATGTTGTGGAAAAACTTTGGCATCACGCGTCAAGGCAAGGTCGTTTTTTACGACTATGACGAAATCGAATACATCACCGATTGCAACTTTCGACGCATCCCGCCGCGTGATGACAACGCCCCTGAAAAACCTGAAGGCGACGTCTGGTTCGACGTGGGCAGCAAAGACGTCTTTCCAGAGACCTTCGGGCCTTTCCTGCTAGGCAAAGCCAGCGTACGTCAGGCCTTCCTCAAGCACCATGCTGACCTGCTCGACCCCACATTTTGGGACCGGCACAAACAGCGAATCCTGGCCGGCGAAGTGCCCGATGTTTTCCCGTACGACGTTCAGCGACGCTTCTCGGTACGACGACAAAGCGAGGCCTGAACCGGCGGCACGAAGCAGCCCAGAACGTCAGCGCAGCACAGCGGCGAAAAAATCTACCAATGCCTCGTGAGCGTCCAGCGGCAAGACGTTGGCAACATATTGATCCGGGCGAACCACAACCATGCATCCGCGGCCCCGGTCAATGCCGCGCATGTCAAAAATGTCTCCGGCACCCTTGTGGTCCACGCAAAAGATTTTTTCGTGGTCTTGCAGGCCTAGTCGACCCGTCTTGGGCTTGAACAAGCTGGGCATCTGCTCGTAGGCCAGGGCGTCGAAAGTCTGCTGAAAAACGACTCGGCAATCAATCACCGCGTCAATATCATCACCGGCTCGGGTATGCCTGCGCACTGGCGAAGCGGCGTCCGTTTCCAGCCAATGGGCCAGGCGGTGAATCCCTGCTGCAGATTGGCCCGCGTCTCCCTTGGCGGCAAACACATACAAGCGCCAGCGCGCATCGGCCTGTGCCACATGGCCTAACTGCATGGGCTTGGCATCCGCCAGACGAACGACTGGCGCCGAATGAAAGCGCCGACCGATCTCTAAACCCTTAGCCAATGCCTGATGGATGGGCGCAGCCGCCAGGATCGAGGGCTCATATTTCACGGCATTGCCGCCGGTGAATTCCAGGTTTTCTTTGAACTGGCGAATGATGCGCGGCAGTTCAGTGCCATCGCGCTCGGCTTGTGTAGTGGGCGCCGACATGATGCGCGCCCACTTGTGGTCCGTCTCCACCAAGCGCTTGGCTTCGGCCAGACGCTCCCTGGAATAGGTTCTGAGCAAGCTCGGATCGGAGCGGCCCGTCAACACATGCACCAGCTTCCAGCCCAGGTTGAAGGTGTCCTGCATGGACACGTTCATGCCTTGGCCCGCCTTGGGTGAATGCGTGTGGCAGGCATCACCGGCGGTGAACACGCGTGGGTTGCGGTCTTCGCTTTCGGGCACATCGTCAAATCGGTCGGTGATGCTGTGGCCGATGTCATAAATTGACCACCACACCACTTCCTTTACGTCCAGGGTATAGGGCTTGATGATGCGATTGGCCGCGGCAATCATGTCCTCTTGGGTGAACTTGCGCTGCGCCGCTTTTTCGTCTGGCCGCAATTTGTCGAGCTCGACATACATCCGAAAGATGTAGCCGCCCTCTCGGGGCAGGATCAACACATTACCCTCCTGCGCCGACGAGATCAGGCACTTTTGCCGTACATCGGGAAAGTCGGTGTTGGCCAGAATATCCATCACACCCCAGGCCTGATGCGCTGCGTCACCGTGCAACTGGCCGCCGATGGACTTGCGCACCATTGAATGTGCGCCATCACAGCCCACCACGTAATTGGCCCGCACCGTCCGAGTAGACCACCAGTTCACGCCCGTGGCGTCTTTCAGCGTCACCGTCACCGGATGATCGTCGGTCGAGGGATCGATCGTCAAAGCCTGGATCTCCCAGCCGTAGTCCGGCTCCAGCCGCGAGGGCGCGTTTTTCATCACTTCTAAAAACAGCTCGTGCAGCCTGGCCTGGTTGATCAGAATGTGCGGCATCTCGGAACTGTCATCAGCCACGTCCTGCACCCGCCCGACACGCTTGATGTGCGCAGGGTTTTGCGGATCTGGCATCCAGAAGGCCGTCTGATTGACCCAATAGGTTTCACGCTTCACTTTGTCAGCAAAACCGAAGGCCTGAAACATTTCCATCGATCGCGTGTTGATACCATCGGCCTTACCCTTGATGATGTTGCTGGGCATGCGCTCCACAATCAAGGTCTCAATGCCGGGGAACTGCGCCAATTGCGCCGCCAGGCACAAACCCGCCGGCCCCGTACCCGCGATCAGGACATCCACTTTTTCAGGTAACGGCTCGTTAACACCGCGATTGCGGCGATTCGGTGCTGGCGCACTGATATCCGGATTGCCGCCTCGAAAGCCGTCTTTATAAAACTGCATCGTGTACCTCTGGGTTTGAAGTCAAAGACCCGCCACAGCGTCAAAAGCGCGGCTCAGGCCGACGCAAATGATATCTATACATATTGTTTCTTGTCAAGATGATATGCATAATTACTATCTGAGCAAGGTCGCCAAGCCGGGCGACATTCTCTTGCACCCTTTCCAACCGGAGCCTCCCATATGCATGTACTTGACGTGCCCGGACACCTGATACGACGCCTGCACCAGCAATCGACGCAAATCTTTGTTCAGCACACGCAAGCCGCTGGCTTTGACCTCACGCCGGTGCAATACGCCGCCCTGGAAGCCATCCACGCGAACCCCAACGCCGACCAGGCCCTGATTGCTGAAATCATTGGTTACGACCGCGCCACCATCGGCGGCGTAATTGAGAGGCTGGAGAAAAAAGGCTGGGTGAAGCGGGTGATCAGTCCACGCGATCGGCGTGCCAAGGAGCTATCACTCAGCGCCCCAGGCCATCAGGTTCGTGCAGCCTTGCAGCCCATTGTCCGGGACTTGCAACAAGACATCCTGTCCGCACTGTCCGCCCAAGAAAAAGCCCAATTCATGCAGTTAGCCCGCAAATTGGTCAAGCTTGCTTAGTCGCTTTGTGACCACCCTGGCAAGGCCGATTGCAGCAAGCCCACTTGAGCCCACAAACCCCGCGCTGGCAGTAAATCCCGGGGCAAGCATGAAGTCCCTGGCTGACCGCACGCCCGAAGCTGCCGCAGAATCATCTTCCAGGAATCAGTTAAATTAGGCCCAGGCTTGATAGGGAGATGTATGTCTTCTCGATTTTCACGAATATGGTTTTTAAGCATGTCTGCGATATGCGTCAGTGCCTGGGCCCAAAAGGTTATTCAGGTCGAAGTGGGCAAAACTGTCGTCGTAGAAATACCTGTGCAAACCCAAGTGACATGCAATGTCGACGTCTACCTGGGCGGTCAGAAAACGAGTGTTGAGGTTGAGGCCAATCAGAAAACGGCCCAGTTTCCGTATCAGGGCGTCAGGGTGGGCGAAGAAGCCATCAAATGGGAGGGTGCAACCAAGTTCCGGGGCTTGAAGACCCTGTTTGGTTGCCAGGGGTCAGGTGTCGTCACTGTGCGCACGGTTGAAGACCAAGCACAATTGAAGGCTGAAGCGGCCATGGCTGAAGTGCGAAGACTTCAGCAAGAATTGGCGCAAAGAGACAGACAAGGGACCACGAAAACCGAGGTCGACAAATTTGAACAGGCCAAGCAAGCGGATATTGCAGCATTGGACGCGCAGCTCAGGGCATTGGAGTCCCCAAGGACAAGCCCGTCAGGTCGCATTCCACCTGCCGCAACCGGAGTCCGCGAGCCGATAGCCCAGCAGCAACCCTCAGCCAATGAGAACCAAGGTGTCAGGGCAATGCCGCAGTCGGGCCAGTACGGGCAACCGCAGCGCAGTAGCTCCGGGAAAATGGCGACGACCGCCGAGATGGCGATGCAATTAAATGCCGCACAAGCATTCAGCCTGTCTAAAACACGAGGCGCTTATTTTCTCGGTCAAAACGTTACGCTGATCGGGCAAGGGGATCCAAGTGGCCAAAAGCTGCAAGCCATTATGTTTGGGATGCACAAGGCTTGGCTTCATTCATCAAATAATTGGAGTACCTACTCAGTGCTCTCGAGCCAAGGAAGTGCCCCATCGAATGTGATAAACGCTTACGAAAAAATTAGCTCAGAGCAAAAAAGGCAGGCAATGGCATATGCAAAGGAGTTTTATGAAACTTGGTCGGCTATGCCAGACGAGTACAAAGCTTCATTTTTACCAGGCGGCACAAAGAGCGTCCAGATCGTTGTCGACAACACATTCGTCAACGAACAATTTGTCGTGAAAATTTTGTTGGACGAATCCGGGGCAATCAGTGAAATCTTGGGAAGCCCACCTGGGGGGCTTGGCGATTCCGTTGCACTACTTGCTGCCCCGTATTCGAAACCATCTCAACGCCGAAACTAGGCGACTGCCAAAAAGGCCCGATCGCAAGACATGGTAACGGCCGTTCTCTACTGAAAAGAGAAACCCGGTTAGCAACGATCAATACTTAACAAACCTAAATGCTGTAGCCTGTGAACGGTTGGCATTAGCTTTAAGAAGCCCCTGGGACACGCGCACGTAAGCCTTGTTGCGCATATTGCGAACCAAATAACGGCCTTGGCCTAGGTTCTCAAGTTCCCATTGCATATCAGCTATCTGGCTGTTGCAGCCACGGTCATCCTTAAGGTTCAAGGCCCCGGTGCTGTTAATGGTCTCAAGCCAGCGCCCATCGATCGTGTTGCGAATCCAGCGCCCGTTGGGCTGCCCGGGGATACCAAAGAGCTCGAATGTTTCCCACGCGCGCCGGGGGTCTGTCGGAGATGAGGCGTTGCCCAGACCCACCAAATCGTTGCGTCCTTCGGCGGTGACGCCACCGCGGGCCAGACGCCCCGAGCTCGATTCCGCAAAACTCCAGGTCCCGTAGCGTATGTCTGATTCACATTTGCCAGGTGGTGCAGTACTGGCAGTCGATCCACCAGAGGACCGGGCAGCAGCTGTGGATGGCCCACCTTCAGGCGCAAACGCTCTGACGGTGTAGGTTTTTTCACAACGGGTCCCGCTGTGGCAATCAAAATCCACCCCGTTCGGTGGTAGCTTCACTTCAAGTTGAGGAATCCATAGCTTGTCGCTCCAACTGTTGCTCCAAACAGCAAAATCGACGGAAACCCGATACTTCAGTCCTGGCGTGATTTTGAACGCAAGGTTGTACAGAGGCTTACCGACAGTGAAGTGACTCTCGCCTGAACTGCGATCAATGCCGACAGTCGTTTCCTGCCCAGACCGGATGGTTTGCGTGCGGTTACGCACATGGTCAACCAATTGAAAATCCAGTCTATTTGAAACCAGATCAACACGAAGGCCAGGGAAAACCTCCGCACCCACAACTCCAAAATTGCCGTAGCCCATCAGCAAGTCCAGATCTTCTAGAAAGGTCTCCAGGTTTTTCAGCCCCGGCGTCCCGGGCTCGGGCGGGTTGAAATTGCCGTTTGTGTAGGGATGTGGCAGCCGGCTAGTCAGGTCGTCTTTCGGACCGAATTCCTTGCGACCCCAGCCGATACCTGGCAATATGTAAACCACCCCCGCCGTCGCTGCGTATTCCGCTACCAACTCTTTTCCTTTGAAGCGTTTACCCTCTTCGAGTCCTACGGAGGCATACTCCGCCTCGCTGGCATCAAACGCCTTGATAGTTGGCGTGACCTGAGCAGTGGCACCGCGGCCGCCCGGATATTGATACTTCAGGTTCACTTTGAGGGGGAAACGCAGACCCAGACCAAATCCAAAATTGGTGTAAGCCTCAACCCAGTAGGTTTTCCATGGCGTCCATTGAGATACACGCTTGCGCCATTCGTACATTTTCCCCAGGGTGAAGCCGGTGAGAAAGTTCTGCCCCACCAGATTCCTGCTGACGGGTCGATATTCCGGCGTGGCCGCCGGCGGGCAGCCATTTCTATTGCCAGTGCTGCCAGGGGCGCAACGGTCCTGATCCTCGGCCTGAGCTGAGCTGGCCGAACCGGTTGAAGCCGCAGCCTGCCAAAACTGGGGATTTAATGGTATCTGTGCTTGCGTCATCAGCAGACGCGGAAATAGGTTCAGGCTATCAATTTT
>JAYQPP010000049.1:0-11566 GCA_038145425.1 Comamonadaceae bacterium
TTTCAAGTTTTATACTTAATACTTCATTTCTGCCTGTCTCGTGGGCTCGGAGATGTGTATAATATACAGTATATGAAGTACATGGGAAATAACGCGGGGACTTCTGGTGAGCAAATTCAGATTACGCAGTTGATGGTGGAGGGAACTGTCATCACGGCTGACCACAGCAACATCAAATTGGGCGATTCCAATGTGGCGCATGATGGATTTGATCTTACCGTTCAGCCAGGCGAGACAACCATCACGCTAGCATCTGATGACTATTGGGAGCGAGACAGTGCCCCTGTTGGTCTGGCACTCGATGGAAACAACAGTGCCAACACCTTGATGGGTGATGCCGGCTACGACCTGATTACGGGCGGTGGTGGCAATGACACGCTCTCTGGCGCAGACGGTCGAGATGCCCTTTTTGGCGGCGCAGGAAACGATACGCTGAATGGCGGCGGCGATGCTGACTTCCTTGTCGGCGGCGCTGGTAATGACTCGCTGGAGGGCGGCCTAGGTGCTGATGTGTTCAAGTGGTCGTTGGCTGATGCGGGTACCGATAATGACCCGGCCGTTGATCACATCGCGGACTTCAGCCGCACGGATGGCGACGTGATCAATTTAGCTGACTTGTTGCAAGATCAAACAGCCACACTGTCCTTGGTCGATGAATCGATAAACGGCACTACCACCGCTGTCCTCAAGGTGAACTTAGATGGTGATTCCCAAATTGAGCAGTCGATCGTGCTCGATGGATGGACTTTGACAAGCCTGGGCGCGGAATTCGGCAACCCGAGTGACCTGATTCAGAAAATGATCGATGAAGGCAAGTTGATCACCGGCAACGGCACAGGCGGCTGAGCTGCCACAACCTTGACAAAGGGGCTTCGGCCCCTTTTTTCGTCTGTGATGGTCAAATAATTTATCGACCACTGAAGCTGTCCCCATCCACTCAACCCGCTCCGCCAACCCGTCGTCAAACCGATGCGCGGCCAGGCCGTACCCATAAATTTGGGTCAGATCCCATTTTTACTACAATTGTCGTAAAACACTTTTCCTGAGGTGATGCCATGACGACATCCACATCGATCCGTATCGATCAGAGGCTGTACGAGCAGGCCCGCGACGAGGCCGTCGCCGAGCACCGCACCATTGCTGGTCAGGTGGAGTACTGGGCAAAGGTCGGCCGAGCCGCCCTGGATAACCCAGACCTGCCTGTCAGTTTCATCGCCGAGTCATTGGCCTCGATGGCTGAGCCTCGGGAGACGGCAACGCCCTTCGTGCCTAGAAGCCTTCGGCAATGAGCTATCGGCTGGCGCAAACTCGCCGCTTTGCTCGCGCTTACAAGAAGCTGCACGACAACATCGTGGTCGATGTCGACTCGGCAGCGGCGAAAGTTGCTAAAGACCCTTCTGTCGGTGAGCGCAAGAACGGGGATCTGGCGGATCTGTATGTCTATAAATTCCGCAGCCAGAATCAACTGTACTTATTGGGCTACACCGTCGATGACGACATTCGTTTGGTCTATCTCGAGGCCGTGGGCCCACACGAAAATTTCTATCGCGATCTCAAACGTTCGTAATAGAAATTGAGAAATTGGGAGAAATTGGGGTCAGAAATTGGGGTCAGATTCCAATTTCTATTGGCTGTGCCACGCCCCTACCTCAATGCAACACTGCCAACGCGGCCTCTGGCGCTTTGTCCAGCACCTTGAGCAGCGCTTTTGCTGCGCCCGTTGGGCTGCGTTTGCCTTGCTCCCAGTTCCGGATGGTGTCGATGGATACATCGATTCGCTCGGCAAACTCGGCCTGGCTGAAGCCCAGACGCCTGCGCACGCGGCGGGCAAACTTGGCTGCATCCAGCAATGCATCGGCCTCGTCGGCCGCTTGATGCCGTGCAATATCGGCTTGTGTTGTTGCGTCTACCCGGCGCTGATCTATTCGCCCGACAGGTTTGGCTTTGGCATTCTCAACATCAATTGACATTCGAACGGTTTTCATAGTCTTTTACCTCACGTAAATTAGCTTTTCGAGCAGAGATGATCCTGATGGCACCACCGCGCGGGGTGTAAGCCAACACAAACAAACGCCCATCGATTTGACCGATCAGTTGGTAGCGATCCTCGCCATAGCTGTAGCGACTGTCCTGACGCACCAGCCGGCTTGGATCAGCAAAGGCAGACGCTGCGTAGGCAAAGTCAAAACCTCTTTCCCGAAAACAAGCATCGCTTTTGAGCTCATCTCACTCAAATTTCATAGCTCAAGTGTAGTTCATTGACCTACTTTTAAAAAACGGTTTTTTACGGCAATCGAGCACTGCATGCTTACTTTGAAAAGGTGCCTGGCATCCACTCGGCCCGCTCAGCCAAGCCGTCGTCAAACCGATGCGTGGCCAGGCCGTAGAGGTCTAGAACCTTTTCAACATAGTTGCGGGTTTCGCGGTAAGGCGGCACGCCGCGGTAGCGGTCTACCCTGCCCTCGCCGGCGTTGTAGGCGGCCAGGGTGTAGGTCAGGTTGCCCTGGTAACGAGACAGCAGCCAGCGCAGGTAACGCATGCCACCGCGCAGGTTTTGCGAGGCGTCATACGCGTTTTTCACATTGAAGCGCTCGGCCGTGCCGGGGATGAGCTGCATCAGTCCGCGTGCGTCTTTGTGGGACTTGGCCCTGTGGTTGAAGTTGGATTCCACAGCAACCACCGAGAGCACCAGCTTGGGGTCTAGCGCATACCAGTTGCTCAAAGACCGGGTGAGCTCAATCACCCACTGTTTGCCCTGTGGCAACTCGGCCACCATGTCGTCAATCGGCTGTTTGAGCTTGGCGCGTTTTACCGGCGCGGGTGGTGGCGGTGGCGGTGGTGGCAGCTTTTCAGGCAGGGCATCAGACACCACACAGTGCGGCAATTGGGCCGACGTCATTTCAATGGTCTCAAGCATTTGCGCGGCCTGCGCGTGGCCTTGCATGCCCGCTACCGAAAACAGCGCTGCCGCCCATGCCCTGTTTTCAGGCACACCTTGGCCAAAGGCGTACAGCATGGCCAGGCGGTATTGGGCTTCGGTGCTGCCGTAGCGGGCGCCCTGGCAGTATTGGGTGGCGGCTTGCCAGATGCTGTCTTGCAGGTGGTTACTGGCTTCAAGCTCGGCGCCGCGCGCCAGCAACTGCGCGAGCAAGGGCGCTTCCTGCGCAGCGCTTAGCGTGCCGGTGCCAAGCAGCGCGGCAGTGGTCACAGCAACGGTGAGCCTGCGCCAGGGCCCACGCGTCACCCCCTGTGCCTTGGCCGTGGGGGTCACCGGGTCCATGACGCCTGCTGCCTTCAGTTCTCGAACTTGATCTCCACGCGACGGTTCTGGCGCCGGCCGGCTTCCGTGGCGTTGTCCGCAATAGGCTCTAACTCGCCACGCCCTTCGGTCTTGATCAACGTGGGGTTCAGACCGAGTTGCACCAGATAGGCCTTCACCGACTTGGCCCGCGCCAGCGACAGACGCAGGTTGTAAGCCTCAGTACCAACAGAGTCGGTATGGCCCACCGCAATGAGCATCTCTTTGGACTGACCGCTGTCTTTAACTCTTTGGGCAAAACTGGCCAGCTCATTTTTCGCGTCTGGCTTGAGGTCAAACTTGTCAAAGTCAAAGAAAGCATCTGCGGAGAAGGTCACCACCTTGGGCACGGGCTGCGCCGGCTTGGGCGCCAGGGGCACCGGCTGAATGGGTGGCGGCCTGCGAACAATGGGCGGGGCATCAGCCATGAGTTTGTCTTTGTCCACAGTGGCTACCGTCGAGGCCAGGGCAGCGTCGTTCACACCGCAAATACCGCCCAGGTCACGCTTGCGCGTCTGCCCGGCCTCTTGCTCGGTGGGCAGGCCCTCGCGCTCCACAGCCATGGCCTGGCGCAGGCCGCCCACACCGGCCATGGTGCGGCTTTTGGCGTTCACCAGGTCATAGCGGGCGTTCACATACGCCCGGCTGGCTTCAAAGTATTCGTTCTGGTTGTCCAGCAAGTCCAGCAAGGTACGCTGGCCAATATCAAACTGCTGCCGATATGCTTCGAGGTTCTTTTCAGTGGACAAGCGGTGCTGGTCTAAAAAATCTAGCTGCTGGGTCAGCTTTTGCACGTCGTTGTAGCTGATCATCACCGCCTGGCGAATGTCGCGACACATTTTTTCGCGCTCATCCAGGCCCACATTCACCTCCTGCGCGGCTTTGCGCAAGGCGGCGTCTTCGGAACCGCCCTGGTACAAGGGCATGTTGAACATCACGTGCGCCGATGTGGTGCTGTAGTTGCCCGCAATGCCGCTGAGGTTGCGGTCAATCTGATGGCTCAGACGCAAGTCCAGGGTGGGCCTGTTCGACAGACGAATCGCCTCCACACGTTCTTGCAGGGCCGCCACGTTTTCAATGGCGGCGTTCATGGCCGGGTTGTTCAGGTAAGCCGTCTCCAGCGCCTGCTTCAGGCTGCTGGGCATACCGTTGAATTTAAGGCTCTCGGGAATGTCGCGCATGCGCGCCGGCGGCTGCTCACCGATCAGGCGCAGGTAACGCGCCGTCACATCATGCAGGTTGGCGGTTTCGGTCAGCAGGTTGGATTCAGCCAGCGCCAAGCGGCCAATGGCCTGCTCCAGATCCACCAAACGGCCCACACCTGCTTTGGCCCGCTCTTCAATCTGCATGCTGGTTTGTTTGTGCAAGACAAAGTTGTCTTTGGCCAGTTCCACCAGCTCGCGGTAGCGCAGTACGTCCGCGTAGGCGCGGGTGGCCTCGAGCGTCATGTCTTCGGCAATGTCGAGCAGTTCGTAGTAGCGAACCAGCTTGGTCAGGCCAGCGCGGCGAACCTGGCTGTCGAGCACGCCGCCGTCGTAGAGCATTTGCGTCAGCGTGATGGACGCGTTGTTAGCGTTATAGCCGCCAGGCTGAAGATTGGGCGAGGAAAAAATGCGCTCATAACCCAGCGCGACTTGCGCATCCACCACCGGACGGTAGCCGCCCGACAACACGTCGCGCTCGGCGTTTGCTGCCAAAAAGGCGCGCCAGCGGGCTTGAACCTCTGGGTTGGTTGATACCGCCTTTTTTGCAACCTGACGCAAATCATCCGGAATGCCCTGCGCATAGCCCGGCGCTGCAAGCAGCGCCAAACTCATCGCAGCGGTCAACAAACGAAATGAGGGCTTCAAAATTTTTAACCTTCCCTACAGCGCGCAACCACGCCTGTTTTTAAAGTCATTATGAAGCTCGGCATATGCCAAGGCGGTGGTCACGAGCGGAACAGTTTACAGTGCTGCAACAAGAGGACGAAGGCGATTTCTGGCAAATTAAGGCATCATGGACCGATCAAGCCATCAACAAGACATGCTGTTGACTTTCATCAAACCATGCCTGGTTTTGGCCGGGCGCGGCCGGGCCTATCTGCGGCCCCAGCGTCTGCTATGGGCCTTACTGCTGCTGGTGGCTGCTGCTGCTGCGCTGGACTTCAAGTCCATCATCGGCCTGGCCACCGAGCGATACGGCGCGCGTGGCACCCAGATGATGACCGAATGGAGCGAGCTAATCGCCAAATCCAAAGACCTCTCTGAGCCCGAAAAGCTTGAAGAGGTCAACAACTTTATGAATCGGCGCATTGCCTTTGAAGACGACATCAAGGTCTGGGGCACCAAAGACTACTGGGCCACGCCACTGGAAAGCCTGGGCCGCGGCGCCGGCGACTGCGAGGACTATTCGATTGCCAAGTACGTCACCCTTTTGCAGATGGGTGTGCCCAACAACAAGCTGCGCCTGATTTATGTCAGAGCCCGCATGGGGTCTTCATCTGCTGCGCCCACGCAGGCCCACATGGTGTTGGGCTATTTTGAAAATCCGGAGGACGAGCCGGTAATCCTGGACAACCTGATCAGCTCAATTCGGCCCGCTGCCCGCCGGCGTGACCTGACGCCGGTGTTCAGCTTCAACAGTGACGGCCTGTGGGCGGGCGCAGGCAGCGATGCCAAGGGCGACCCCACCGCGCGCCTGTCGCTTTGGCGCGGCGTGATTGACCGCATGAGCCAGGACGGCGTGAACCTGACGCCCGGCGTGGTCGTGGCCAAAAAGTGAATAGGAGCGTGCAATGTCTCTAATCAAACAACTCTGGCTGGCCATCGCGGTGGTGATGACGCTGGCTTTTGGCATGAGCCTGGTGGTCAGCGTGTACTCGGCGCGTCACTACCTGCAACAACAACTGCAGCTGAAAAACATCGACAACGCGACCTCGCTGGCCTTGTCACTGTCGCAAATGGAGAAAGACCCGGTCAGCGTTGAGCTGCAAGTGGCCGCACAGTTTGACGCCGGCCACTACCGCTACATCCGCATCGTGTCGCCCAAGGGTGAGATGCTGATCGAAAAAAATTACAAAGGCCCTGAGGCAGATGTGCCGCGCTGGTTTGTCGCGCTCTTTCCCATCCAGACCCAGGCAGGCGTGGCCCAGATCCAAGACGGCTGGAAGCAATACGGCACGCTCACGCTGGCCAGCCACGACTCTTACGCCTACCAGTCGCTCTGGAGTGGTACCGAAGAGTTGTTGATGTGGTTCTTGCTAGGCAGCTTATTGACCGGAGTGCTAGGCACCTGGGCGGTCAAGGTCATCACCCGGCCCTTGCGTGACGTGGTGATGCAGGCGCACGGCATTGCCGAGCGTCGGTTTCTCACGATCGTCGAGCCCAGCACGCCTGAGCTGCGCAGCGTGGTACGCGCCATGAACGACATGGTCGGGCGCTTGAAGACCATGTTCGGCGAAGAGGCCGCGCGCCTCGATACTTTGCGCAAAAAGGTCAACCGCGACGCCGTCACCGGCCTCTCAAGCCGCGAATATTTCCTATCGCACCTTGGCGAGGTCTTGCTGGGCGACCAGTTTGGCACCGCAGGCAGTCTGGTGATGGTGCGGCTGACTGATCTGGCGCGCATCAACGCCACCCTGGGCGGCAAGCGCACCGACGAGCTGCTGCAGTCGCTGGGCAAAGTGCTCTACAACAGCGGCGAAGGCCGCGTGGGTCAACGCGCTGGCCGACTCAAAGGCCCGGAGTTCGGCATCATCTGCCCAACCTTTGCCCTGCCGCAGGACGCCGCCGCCGACATTCACGGGCGCCTCACAAAAGACTGGCTGCCCCAGTGGTCGCAAGAACTCTCTGAACTTTTTCATGTGGCAGCCGTGCCGTATGTGCGTGAGCAATCGATTGGCCAGTTGCTCAGCCAGGCCGACGAGGCGCTGGCGCGCGCACAGGCCATTGGTCCCAACAGCGTTTATGCCGCCAGCGCTCAGCAAAGCTCGGCGGGCATGCCGGCTGAACAGTGGCGCACGCTGCTGACTGAGGCAGTCTCGGGCGGCAAGCTGCAGCTGGCCTTCTTCCCGGTGGTGTCGGGCGACGGCATCAACGCCTTGCATCAGGAAAGTGTGATCCGGCTGCGAACCGACGAGAAAGGCACGCTGATGGCAGCGGGCGACTTCATGCCGATGGCCGCGCAGCTGAACCTGACCGCGCCGATCGATCTGGGCGTGGTGCGCCTGGCGATCGACTACCTGGCCAAGGGCAGTGGCAACGTGGCGGTGAACCTGTCGGCCGACACCCTGAGCGACTACGGCTTCCGACAGCAACTTTTGCAAATGCTCAAGGCCTACCCGGCGATCTGCCAGCGCCTGCTTTTCGAAGTGCCCGAGTACGGCGTGTTCCGCCAGTTCGATGCTTTCAGAGATTTGGCGCAATCGCTCAAGGCGCTGGGTTGCAAAGTGGGCATCGAATACTTTGGCCAGCGCTTTAGCGAAAGCGACAAGCTCACAGGCCTGGGGCTGGACTACATCAAGGTGCACCCGACCTATGTGCGTGGCATTGGCCAGAACAGCGGCAATCAGGAATTCCTCAAAGGCGTGTGCAAGATGGCCCACGCCCTGGGCATTCAGGTGATCGCCCTGGGCGTCGAGTCCGAGGACGATTTGCCGCTACTGGCCGAGCTGGGCTTTGATGGCGCCACCGGCCCGGGCATCGGCAAAAAAGGCTGACGGCGGCGGCGCGAGCCCGCGGCACCTTAACGACTTGCAAGCCTTATTCAGGCTTTGTTTTGCAGGATGGCCAGGGCCGACGCGCGATCCCTTGGCGCACGGCTGCTCAAAGACTTGTGTCGTAATACACCGTGAGCGGCGCATGGTCTGAAAAGCGCGTGTCTTTGTAGATGTCAGCGCGCTGCGCCGTACGGCCCAGTGCGGCGGTTGCGATCTGATAATCCAGACGCCAGCCCACGTTCTTGGCATAGGCCTGACCGCGATTGCTCCACCAGGTGTAGGCCTCGCCCGTGGTCTGTGGGTGCAGCATGCGGTACACATCAAGCAGCGTGCCATCGGCGAGCAGGTCCGTCATCCAGGCGCGCTCCTGCGGCAAAAAGCCAGAGTTCTTCAGGTTGCCTTTCCAGTTCTTCAGGTCAATCTCCTGGTGAGCGATGTTGATGTCGCCGCACAAAATCCACTCGCGCTGCGCTTTGAGGGCCTGCAGGTGCGGCGCAATCTTGTCCAGAAAACGGTACTTGACCTGCTGGCGCTCATCGCCAGAGGAGCCGCTGGGAAAGTAGCAACTAATGACCGAGCGCTTGCGCTTGGCGCTGTCAAAGCGCAGCTCGACATAACGGCCTTCGGCATCGATCTCTGCATCGCCCAGGCCGACCAAAACGTCACTGGGCTCGTGGCGGGTGTAGACGCCAACGCCGGAGTAGCCTTTTTTTTCTGCAAAATGAAAATAGCCTGTCATCCCGGCAAGCGTTTCAAACTTGCCAGCCATGTCTGGTGCCTGGGCCTTGATCTCTTGAACGCAAATACAATCAGCACTCAACGATGCCAGCCATGGCTCCAGGCCTTTGCTGGCAGCCGAGCGGATGCCGTTAAGGTTCAAGCTGGTTAAGGTAAACAAGACATTTCTCCCATGTTGACAACTGCACAAACCCCGAGCGCATCGGCAACGAGTGCCTCCGAGCTGGCACAGGATTTTGTTCAGTTCGCCGTCGAATGTGGCGTGCTTCGCTTTGGTGAATTCAAGACCAAGGCTGGCCGCATGAGCCCCTATTTTTTTAACGCGGGTCTGTTTGACGACGGCGCCAAGCTTGGGCAGCTGGCCCAATTCTACGCACGCAATATTGTGGCCAGCGGCATCGAATTCGACATGATTTTCGGCCCCGCTTACAAGGGCATCGTGCTATGCGCGGCAGTCAGCATTGAGCTTGCGCGACTGGGTCGCAACGTGCCTTTTGCCTACAACCGTAAAGTCGCCAAAGACCATGGTGAAGGTGGCAACCTGGTGGGCGCGCCACTCAAAGGCCGCGTGTTGATCATTGATGACGTGATGTCTGCCGGCACGGCGGTGCGCGAGTCAATCACGCTGATTGAAGGCGCCGGCGCCAAGCCGCATGCGGTGGCCATTGCGCTGGACCGCCAGGAAAAAGCCACCGAGAACGGCCAGGACGTGAACCACAGCGCCGTGCAATATGTCCGCAAGACGCTGGGCATGCAGGTGTGCGCCATCGCCCGGCTCGACGACCTGATGCGCTACCTGTCTGAGCGCCAGGCGGGTGACCTTCGCGACGCGCATGGACGCGTACTGGCTTACCGCGAACGCTATGGGGTGCTGGACTGATGGCTGCTCCTGTGCGTCATCACTGCCTGAGCCTCATGCGCTTGCGCCTTGCAGGCGCCTTGCTCGCCTGCGTGGGCGTCGGACCCTTGTGGGCCCAGGGCGCAGACATTTACACCTGTGTGGACAACAGTGGCCGAAAGCTGACGGCCGATCGCCCAATTCCCGAGTGTTTTGACCGCGAGCAGCGCGTTCTCAACCCCAGCGGCACGCTCAAAAACACGATTGGCCCGCAGCTCTCTGATCGCGACCGCCAGGCCCTCGACGCCAAGAAGCGTGCTGAAGCGCAAGAACGCCAGCGCCTGGAAGACCAGAAGCGCATGGACCGTGCGCTGCTCACGCGTTACCCGAACCAGGCCAGCCACGACCGCGAGCGCGAGGGCGCGCTAGAGCGCACCATGGAGGTGAAGCGACTGGCGCAGCAAAAAGTGCTTGACCTGCAGGCCGAGCGCAAGCTGATCGATCAGGAGCTCGAGTTTTACGTCCAGACACCCGATCGCACGCCAGGTGTTTTGGTTCAGCGCGCCCGCTCGACTGACGAAGCGATCGATGTGCAGCGCAAGCTCGTTGACGAGCAAGACCGGCAGCTCAAACGCATCAACAGCAACTTCGACGAAGAGCTGCTGCGACTTAAACGCTTGTGGCAACAGGGCGGCAGCGACAAGCGCTGAGTCGACAGGCCGTCGCCCAAAGACCGGGCTGGCCTGTCAAGCCCCCAGTTTTTTCAGCAACAAAGCGTTGACCTGCTGCGGGTTGGCCTTGCCCTGACTGGCTTTCATGATCTGCCCCACCAGCGCATTGAGCGCCTTGGCATTGCCAGCCTTGAATTCCTGAACATTCTTCGGGTTGGCAGCCAGTACGGTCTCCACCATGGCCTCCAAGGCGCCGGTGTCATTCATCTGCTTGAGGCCTTTGGCTTCGATCACCGCATCCACAGACTGCCCCGGCTCAGACCACAAAACTTCAAACACCTGTTTGGCCGCGTTATTTGAGATGGTGCCGTCCTGAATACGGGTGACCAGCTGCGCCAGCGTGGCCGCTGAGACCGGACAGGCGGCAATCGTTTGGTCGGCCAAGTTGAGCCGGCGAGAGATCTCGCCCATGATCCAGTTGCCCACCAGCTTGGGTTGCGCACAAGCGGCCGCAGCCGCCTCGAAGTATGCGGCTACTTCGCGACTTTGCGTCAGCGCCGTCGCGTCGTCATGCGACAGGCCATGGTCTCGGGCAAACCGCTCAGCCATCACACGCGGCAATTCGGTCATGCCCCGGCGGATGCGCTCGACCCAGGCATCCTCAATCATCAAAGGCGGCAGGTCGGGGTCTGGGAAATAGCGGTAATCGGCAGCGTCTTCCTTGCTACGCATCGCACGGGTCTCGCCGGTGTCCGGGTTGAACAGCACGGTGGCCTGTTCGATCGCACGGCCCTCTTCGAGCTCTTCAATCTGCCAGCGCACCTCGTAGTCGATCGCTTGCTGCATAAAGCGAAAACTGTTGAGGTTCTTGATTTCGCGGCGCGTGCCCAGCGGCTGGCCCGGCTTTCGTACCGAGACATTCGCGTCGCAGCGAAAGCTGCCCTCTTGCATATTGCCGTCGCAAATGCCGATCCAGGTGACGATCTTGTGCAGCTCTTTGGCATAGGCTACTGCCTCGAGGCTTGAGCGCATGTCGGGCTCGGTGACGATCTCCAGCAAAGGAGTGCCGGCGCGGTTCAGGTCAATGCCACTCATGCCAACAAAGTTTTCATGCAAGGACTTGCCCGCGTCCTCTTCCAGATGCGCACGCACCAGGCGCACCGATTTTTTCTCGTCGCCCAGATAAAACGCCACCTCACCGCCTTGCACCACCGGGATCTCGAACTGGCTGATCTGATAGCCCTTGGGCAGATCCGGGTAGAAATAGTTTTTGCGCGCAAAGATACTGCGCGGCGCAATGTGGGCGCCAATGGCCAGGCCAA
>JAYQPP010000050.1:0-11055 GCA_038145425.1 Comamonadaceae bacterium
GCGGGGTGTGCGCTCGCTGTGACCTTGTTTGCGCGGCGAATGGACGTCGTCGACCATGAGGGACACCCGCTGCACCTGACCATGGCCATTCCCCTTTACTGGCACTGGCTGATCAAGGAAATCGTCAAATGTGCCTGGATGGTCAGTAAGATTATTTTGGACCCCAAGCTGCCCATCAGCCCGACCATTGTTCGATTCAGGCCAAGCCAAAAGACCGATTCTGGCGTGGTGCTTCATGCCAATTCGATCACCTTAACGCCAGGCACGATCACGATTGATACCCAGGGGGGTCACCTGACTGTCCACGGCCTGACCCATGACTCTGCCCAGGGTTGCATCGATAGCGAAATGGATCGTCGCGTCACCGCGTGTGAGGGCAGGAGCTGATGTTTGCCGTTGCCACGCTGGCCCTCTTGGTCACCTTGTCGCTGACAGTCATTCGGGCGGCGCTGGGCCCCACGGTGTTCGACCGGGCTCAGGCGGCCAATACGGTAGGCACCGTTGCCATGTTGTTGCTGGCAGTGCTGGGCTTTCTCACCGGCCGCCCGGAGTTTCTCGATCTGGCGATCGTCTACGGCCTGCTCAATGTGATCGGCACGATTGCGGTTTTGAAGTTTTTCAGCCGTGGCAACCTCGGCGACCCAGGCGAGACCGAGGGGCTTGGGAAATGAGCCTTGTCCTGAACATCATCAGCTGGGTCAGTCTCGCCTTGGGTGGCATTTTTTGTGTCATCGGCGCGATAGGCTTGTTGCGCATGCCTGATTTCTTCACTCGAATGCATGCCGCCAGCGTCATCGAGACGCTGGGTGCCGGTCTTATCTTGCTGGGCTTGTGCCTGCAGGCCGGATGGACTCTGATCACGGTTAAGTTGTTGATGCTGGGGGTGCTGATCCTGTTCGCGAGCCCGACCGCCACGCACGCGCTTGCTAAGGCCGCGCTGGTCCGGGGTCTCAAGCCCCTGCTGGCCGATACCAGGGAGCCATCATCGAAGCCCTGATCATCAATGTCCTGTTGGTGCTGATGGCCGTTGCCGTGGTCGTGCTGGCGCGTTGCCGAAATTTGTTTGCGGTGGTGGTGCTTGCAGGAATCTACAGTTTTTTAATGGCGACTGTGCTGGTCGCCATGGATGCGGTGGACGTGGCCATGACCGAAGCGGCTGTAGGGGCGGGTATCTCGACTGTGCTGTTGCTTGGCGCCTTGTACCTCGGTAAAAGCGAGGAAGCCAAGTCGATACATCGTCCATGGCTTCCTTTTGCAGCGTCGCTGGCTGTCGCCGGCTTGATTGTGTACGGTACCCTTGGCCTTCCTGAGTTTTCGGATCCGAAAGCGCCGATTCATGTGCACGTGGTGCCGCGTTATCTGAACGACATCAAAACCGAGGTTGATGTTCCCAATGTGGTCACTGCGGTGCTCGCCAGCTACCGAGGCTACGACACGTTGGGCGAGACGACAGTGGTGTTCACTGCAGGCGCTGGTGTCGTTGCCTTGCTGAGGCGCAAACGCAAAGGCAAGAAATCATGAAAAACGACCTGATTCTTCGTGTCATCGCCAAGCTGATGATCCCATTCATACTGGTGTTTGCGCTCTATGTGCAGTTCCACGGTGATTTCGGGCCAGGGGGAGGCTTCCAGGCTGGCGTGATCTTGGCAGCCGCCGTGGTCTTTTATGCCTTGATCTATGGGCTGGAGGCTGCCAAAGGCGTGGTTCCCGAAGGTCTGGTGGAGTTGATGATGGCGATCGGCGTGCTGATTTATGCCGGTGTCGGCGTGGCAGGCTTGCTTTTAGGCGGCAACTATCTGGACTACTTTGTGCTTGACCATGACCCAGTGCATGGTCAGCATCGTGGAATTTTCTGGGTCGAAATCGGTGTGGCGACGACGGTGTCCGGTGTGATGCTGAAAATCTTTTACATGTTTGCCGACCGTGGGCATCTGGACGAATGAGATCTTCGGTCATGACGCTTGCTTCTCATTTCACTTACTTCGTCACAGTCTTTTTGATGATTGCTGGCCTGTTCATTTTGATCGCCCGCGGCAACCTGATCAAAAAGATGATTGGACTGAGTATTTTTCAGACCTCGGTCTATTTGCTCTACATCGCACCAGGCAAACTGGTTGGCGGGACGGCACCGATTTTGAGCCCGGACTTTTCGATATATTCCAACCCGTTGCCCCATGTTTTGATTCTGACGGCCATCGTGGTGGGCGTGGCAACACTGGCATTGGGATTGGCGTTGGCTGTGCGCATTCGGGAAGCGTACGGTTCAATTGAAGAGGACGAGATACTCGACCTGGATGCCACGGTTTCCAAAGAGCCAAGCCCATGAGCGTGATGCAGCATTTGCCTGCGTTGCAGGTGGTCTTACCCCTGATTTCAGCCCCGCTGACTCTGTTGTTGCGCCAGCGACAACTCGCGTTTTTGACCGCTGTGGGTGTGAGTT
This sequence comes from Comamonadaceae bacterium, assembly GCA_038145425.1. Taxonomy (GTDB): domain Bacteria; phylum Pseudomonadota; class Gammaproteobacteria; order Burkholderiales; family Burkholderiaceae_C; genus Rhodoferax. The sequence goes on from JAYQPP010000050.1 coordinate 2,441, forward strand.
GGCTGGCTTTCCTCACAGCTCTGGTCCTGATGTGGCAAGTACAACAGAACGGCTTGATTTCATATGCGATCGGATCCTGGGCGCCGCCATGGGGTATCGAGTACCGGGTTGACATACTGAACGCATTCATGCTGGTTCTGGTGTCGGGTGTGGCCGCGGTGGTGTTGCCCTTCAGCCGATCCAGCATAGAGGCCGAAGTAGCCCCTGAACAGCATTACCTGTTTTACACCATGTTCATGCTTTGCCTGACTGGGTTGCTGGGCATGTGCATCACGGGAGACGCGTTCAATGTCTTTGTATTCCTTGAAATCTCGTCGCTTTCGACCTATGTGCTGATCGCACTGGGAAAGCAGCGCCAGGCGTTGCTGGCGGCATACCAGTACCTGATCATGGGCTCCATCGGTGCGACCTTCATCGTCATCGGCATCGGCCTTTTGTATCTCATGACGGGAACCTTGAACTTGGCAGACATGGCTGAGCGTATTTCGTCGGTGCAAGGCACTCGCCCAGTCCTGGCTGCGTTGGCGTTTTTGACGGTGGGCATATCGCTCAAGCTTGCGCTGTTTCCTTTGCATCAGTGGCTTCCCAATGCCTATGCCTATGCTCCGTCCAGTGTTTCGGCATTTTTGGCTGCAACGGCGACCAAAGTGGCGGTCTACGTGCTGCTCCGGTTTTATTTCAGCGTATTTGGTGCAGCCCGCGTTTTTGAAAACCTGCCGATGCAAGAGATGCTGCTGTTGCTCGCACTTGCCGGTATGTTTGTGGCCTCCGCTGTTGCAGTTTTCCAGGTTGACCTGAAGCGGCTTTTCGCCTACTCCAGCGTTGCGCAAATCGGCTACATTGTCCTGGGTGTTTCACTTCACTCGCATGACGGTTTGACTGCGGCAGTGTTGCATTTGTTCAACCACGGCTTGACCAAAGGTGCGATCTTTCTTTTACTTGGATGCGTCACGCTGGTCGTAGGCGCAAGTGGATTACAAGCCGTCCAGGGCCTGGCAAAGCGCATGCCGCTGGTTAGCTTTGGCATCGTTGTGTGTGGCTTGTCCTTAATCGGAGTGCCAGGCACGGCCGGCTTCATCAGCAAATGGTACTTGCTGATGGCAGCCCTGGAGCACGGGCAGTGGTGGCTGGTGTTACTGGTTCTGCTGTCTTCCTTGATTGCCGTGGTATACGTCTGGCGCTTTGTCGAAGTGGCCTACTTCAAGGAGCCCCCATTGCAGGGGACCGCTGACAGGGGGTTGCCGCTGGGAATGGCCTTGCCAGCTGCGCTGATGGTGGTCGCTACGGTGTACTTTGGCATTGATACGACTTTCTCAGTTGGCAGTGCCAGTCAGGCTGCTGAAATGCTGCTTGGGGGGGTGCGCTGATGCTGAGTGCAGACCAGGCCATCATTGCAGCTTTGGTGGTGCCAGCGATGGGCGCGGCGCTCATCGCTGTTTGCGGCAGCCGGCCCAATCTGCGCGAAACAGTCACGCTGTTGACTGCATTGCTCCTCTTGCTATGTGTGAGCGAATTGCTGCCACTGGTGCTCGCCGGTGAACGTCCGACGGTCACCATCATGCAATGGTTGCCTGGGCTGGACATTGTTTTTCAGGTCGAACCGCTGGGAATGCTGTTTGCGCTGATCGCATCAGGTCTTTGGATTGTCAATTCCATCTACTCAATTGGCTACATGCGGGCCAACCAGGAAGCCAAACAAACTCGTTTTTATGTCTGCTTTGCACTTGCTCTGGCGGCCACGATGGGCATTGCGCTGGCCGGCAACCTGCTGACTCTGTTTGTTTTCTACGAAGCATTGACGCTGGTCACGTACCCGCTGGTTACCCACCATGGCACCGATTCGGCCCGCAGCGGCGGAAGGGTATATCTGGGCCTTCTGATGGGTACCTCGATCACTTTTTTGTTGCCAGCCTTGCTGGTGGTTTGGAGCGTGTCGGGTACAACCGACTTCACAGTGGGAGGCGTTCTTGACGGCGAATTGGGCCATGGTGCGATGGCTGGCTTGCTTGCATTGATGGTTTTTGGCATTGGCAAAGCGGCTTTAATGCCATTTCATCGATGGCTGCCCGCTGCCATGGTTGCGCCTACACCTGTGTCGGCGTTGCTGCACGCAGTCGCCGTGGTCAAAGCCGGCGTTTTCAGTGTCGTCAAGGTGATCGTCTACACCTTTGGCACCCAGCCTCTGGCAGAGGCTGGACTGCATGGTGCTTCGGACTGGCTTGTGGTGGTGTCTGGTTTCACCATTGTGGCGGCGTCGATCGTGGCCTTGGGCGCAGACAATCTCAAGCGCCGGCTGGCCTATTCGACGATCAGCCAGCTGTCATATGTGGTCATGGCAGCTGCAGTGTTGGCCCCCCTGTCGCTATTAGGAGCGATCATGCACATCGCCGTGCATGCGGTCAGCAAAATTACGCTCTTCTTCGCCGCAGGCTCCATTTACACGGCAGCCCATAAGACTGAGGTCAGCGAACTCGACGGGATTGGTAGACGCATGCCATGGACCATGCTTGCATTCACCATTGGTGCGCTGTCGCTCATTGGCATTCCGCCGTTTGCCGGCGTGATCAGCAAGTGGTTCATTTTGTCTGGTGCATTTGCCAGTGGGCAAAATCTGGTTGTTCTGGTAATCTTGGGGAGCACTTTGCTCAATGCAGCGTATTTCCTGCCAATTGTTCACCGTGCTTTTTTCCGCCCCCTGTCCCCCGATGCGCAAGCGCATCCCCACGGTGAAGCACCTCGCATCATGGTGTTCGCCATGATGATTACCTCAGCCGGCACGGCGGCCTTGTTTTTCTTCCCAGATTTTTTTCTTGCGTTGGCGCAGGCCGTTTTGGTGGGGCACTGAACATGACAGAAAGCACACCCTCTCAAACCGCTGAACAACCGCGCTGGCTGGACCGCGCTGAGAATGTTCGCAAAGTGTATTACGGTGTCTGGGTGATCTGCGCGCTATTGTTGGTGATTGAACTTTTCATCGACAAGCATGGCGAAACAGACGCTGAGCACTGGTTCGGTTTTCACGGTTTTTATGGTTTTGTGGCCTGTGTTGCGCTGGTATTGGCGGCCAAATTGCTGCGACGGGTGCTGATGCGAAAGGAAGACTACTATGACGCTCGCTGACATATCACCAGGGCTGACCCTGATGATCGGCAGCTTGCTGATCCCAATCCTGAAGGGTAAATTTCGCTCCGTTTATCTGGTGGCACTTCCCCTTCTTGGTCTGTTACATCTCTCGCAGTTACAGGTCGGTGAATTTGGCTTGGTAAATTTCATGGGCCAATCGCTGGTGACCATGCGGGTTGATCGATGGAGTATGGTTTTTGGCTGGATCTTTATGATCGCAGCGGCTGTCTCCGCCATTTACGCGCTGCACTTGCGCAGCCCCATGGAAACAACAGCTGGGATTGCTTACGCTGGCAGCGCGATTGGTGCCGTGTTCGCAGGTGACCTGATGACGCTGTTTGTGTTTTGGGAACTCACAGCCGTGACGTCGGTGTTGTTGGTCTGGGCAGGTCGTCAAACCTCGGCTTACAAGGCTGGCATGCGCTACCTGTTTGTGCAGATAGCTTCTGGCGTCTTGCTGTTCTGTGGCGCTCTGGTGCAATTGAATGCCACGGGATCTTTAACATTTGGCCACATCGGCCTAGATGCACCTGGCGGCTGGTTAATCTTTTTGGCGTTTGGCATCAAGTGCGCGTTTCCATTCCTGCACAACTGGTTACAGGATGCCTACCCCGAAGCGTCGGAAGTTGGCACGGTGTTTTTGTCGGCCTTCACCACCAAACTGGCGGTGTATGCGTTGGCGCGAGGCTTTGCTGGTACAGATTTGCTAGTCCCGATCGGTGCCCTGATGGCGGCCTTCCCGATTTTTTATGCGGTGATTGAAAACGATTTGCGTAAAGTGTTGGCCTACAGTCTTAACAACCAGTTGGGCTTCATGGTCGTCGGTATTGGCATTGGCACGGAACTGTCGCTCAATGGTACGGCAGCGCACGCCTTTACGCATATCCTCTACAAGGCGCTGTTGTTCATGTCGATGGGTGCGGTGATGTACAGGGTTGGGACTGTGAAAGGCTCGGAGTTAGGTGGTTTGTATAAGTCGATGCCCTGGACTACGGTTTTTTGTATCGTCGGTGCGGCTTCGATTTCAGGCTTCCCCTTGTTCAGTGGATTCGTCAGCAAGTCCATGATTTTGTCGGCAGCTGGTCACGGCGGCTATTTGATCGCTTGGACCGTACTTTTGTTTGCATCGGCCGGTGTGTTTCACCATTCAGGCATCAAGATTCCTTACTTCGCGTTTTTTGGCCACGACTCTGGCAAACGTTGTGAAGAGGCACCGCGGCACATGCTGGTGGCCATGGGCATTGCGGCCTTTTTGTGCGTGGCCATCGGTGTCGCGCCGGGGCCGTTGTACAGCTTGCTACCGTACCCGGTTGACTATGCCCCTTATTCAGCTTCCCACGTGCTGGGTCAATTGCAATTGCTGATGTACTCCGCCCTCGCGTTTTCGGTGCTGATGTGGACCAGGGTGTATCCCCCGGAATTACGCTCGATCAACCTGGACTTTGACTGGTTCTGGCGGGTTCCGGGCATGACAGTGCTTCGATCGATCACGTCCATGGTTCAGAGACTGCGTGCCGGCTTTGATGGTCTTGTTAGCCAAGGTGGACGGGTGGTGATGCATGCCGTGGTGCGCAGCCAGGGTCCCGACAGTCCCATGGCTCAAACGTGGTCGAGCCGCAGCATGGCCACCTGGGTGCTGGTGCTGCTGTTGGGCTATCTCTTGTTGTACTACCTCTAGCGTTGAGGCGACTTCCTAACGCTCTTGGGTTGAGGTATCACGTCGCACCAAGGGCCCTGGTCGCACAGAATTGGACGCCTAAAATCAGCCGACGCTGATCGCCTAACTACCAGGGCCGCAGACCTTCCTGATTCAACAATCATTTTTAAGCCATGAAACCTTCTGTTCTGGTCGCACGCGCTGTTTTCCCGGAAATTCTTGATCAGCTTCGAACGCATTTCGATGTGGTCTCCAATCAGGAAGACCAAATCTGGAGCCCCACCGAGCTACGTGCCAAAGCTGCTGGCATGCGCGGCCTGTTTACCACGGGCAGCGAACGCATTGATGAAGAGCTTCTAGCTGCCTGTCCTGAATTGAGGATCTGCGCCAATATGGCTGTGGGCTTCAACAACTTTGATGTAGCAGCCATGAGCGCACGCGGGGTGCTGGCCACCAACACGCCCGATGTGCTAACAGAGACCACCGCTGATTTTGGCTTTGCGCTGATGATGGCCACTGCTCGGCGCATGGCAGAGTCCGAGCATTTTTTGCGCGCTGGCCTGTGGGATCGTTGGCGCTTTGACATGTTTGCCGGCGCCGAGGTACACGGCAGCACGCTGGGCATCCTGGGCATGGGTCGCATCGGCCAGGGCATAGCCCGTCGTGGCGCTTTGGGCTTTGGCATGAAGGTGATCTATCACAACCGTAGCCGTCTCGACGAGGCCACCGAAAAGTCTTGCGGCGCCACTTGGGTCAGCAAGGCTGATTTGCTGGCCCAGGCCGACCACCTGGTGCTGGTATTGCCCTACAGCCCACAGGCGCATCACATCATGGGCGCTGCGGAGTTGTCGCAAATGAAACCAACCGCGACGCTCGTCAACATTGCCCGTGGTGGCATCGTGGACGATGCGGCCTTGGCCAAAGCCCTGGCCGGCGGCCAGATTGCGGCAGCGGGATTGGATGTTTTTGAAGGCGAGCCCACGGTGCATCCCGACTTACTCAAGCTCAAGAACGTGGTCCTCACGCCGCATATTGCCAGCGCGACGATGAAGACCCGCATGGCGATGGCTCGACTGGCGGCTGACAACCTGATTGCCTACCTGACGCAGGGCAGGGCGATCACCCCGCTGAACCCGCAGGTCATTAAGGCCTGATGTGCGCCTTTTAGGACCCGTGCAGTGAGCGACCTTGGCCTTGGTTTGCTTGGCGGCCTGGTCGTTGGCCTGGTGCTGATGCTATTGCTGTGGCGCTTGCTGGGTAGGAACGGTTCATCAGATGCGCAGCTGGAGCGTCAGCGGGCGATGACGGAACAGTTGCTGGGGCAGGTCAGCGCCACAGAGCAGTCCCTGCGCCGGGAAATCGCAGAGTCCTCGCGTGACCAGCGTCAGGAGCTTACCCAAAGCATGGACCGGTTCCAGACCAACGTGGTTCAGCAGACCGTTCAGTCGGACCTGAGCCGTCAAGCGCAAATGGACGCATTTGGTCAGCAACTGTCGCTTCTGCAGAAGAACCTGTCTGACACCCTATCTCACCAGATCAGCGGCCTGAGTGAGGCCAACGCCCGGCGCATCGCAGAGGTGCGCGAAACGCTGGAGCGGCAGATGAGCCAGTTGCAGGCCAATAATGCGCTCAAGCTCGATGAGATGCGGGCCACCGTTGATGAGAAGCTCCAGAGCACACTGCAGGCCCGGCTGGGCGAGAGCTTCCAACAAGTCGCACACTGGTTGGAACAGGTGCACAAAGGCCTGGGTGATATGCAAACCCTGGCGCAGGGCGTAGGCGATCTCAAGCACCTGCTCAGCAATGTCAAGACGCGGGGCATTTTTGGAGAGGCCCAGTTGGCCTCACTGCTTGAGCAGGTGTTTGTGCCAGACCAATATGCGGCCCAGGTGGCAACCCGCCCGGGCAGTAAAAACATGGTCGACTTTGCCATTCGCCTGCCTGGAAAAGGCGATTTTGAACGGCCGCTCTGGCTGCCGATTGACGCCAAGTTTCCCAACGAAGACTATGAACGCCTGTTGCTCGCGCAGGAACGCGCCGATGCAGCAGCGGCCGAAGTCGCGGCGCGGGCGCTGGAGCAACGGGTCCGCTCCGAGGCGCGCTCGATCGCGGAGAAGTACATCGAGCCGCCGCACACCACGGACTTCGCGATCATGTTTTTGCCGACCGAGGGCCTTTATGCCGAGGTATTGCGGCGCCCGGGCTTGCTGGAATACCTTCAGCGCGATTGCCGCGTCACCCTGGCCGGGCCTACGACCTTGCTGGCCATGCTGAACTCCTTACACATGGGCTTTCGCACCCTCGCCCTGGAAAAGCGCGCCAGCGAAGTCTGGCAGGTGCTCGGTGCGGTCAAGAGTGAATTCGGCAAGTTCGGCGATGTGCTCACCAGGATCAAGTCGCAAGCCGAGACAGTACTGCGAACCGTTGACAGCGCGCAGGTCAGAAGTCGCGCCATGGACCGGGCGCTCAAGCAGGTTCAGGCGCTTCCGGATCAGCAGGCGACGGCACTTCTAGGCGCCAGTGTCTCGCCTGAGGTTGAAGGCGATTTGCCTGACGGAGAGCCACAGCCGTGAGTGATGCTCAGGCGCAAGGCCTGAGCCGTCAAGGGCTGACTCGTCTGATCGTCGGTCAGATATGCGTGCATGCCAGCATGTCCGGCATGCGCATGGCGGCACCACTGTTGGCGCTGCGGGAAGGCTACAGCCCTCTGTCGGTGGGGCTCTTGCTCGCGCTGTTTGCCCTGACCCAGGTTTTTTTGGCCATTCCCGCAGGTCGCTACATCGACCAGCAGGGCTTTCGTCGGCCGCTGGCGGCTGGCGTGGCCGCAGCCGCGATAGGCACGGCGTTGGCCATGGTCTGGCCGGTCTTTCCCATGCTTTGTTTGAGTGCGCTTTTGTGCGGCGGTGCCACCGGCATCACGACGATCAATCTGCAACGGTATGTCGGGCGCAGTGCACGCAACAGCGCTGAACTCAAGTCTATGTTCAGCTGGCTGGCGATCGGCCCGGCACTGGCCAACTTCGTCGGCCCCTTGAGCGCGGGGATTGCCATCGATGCGGCTGGATTTCGTTTCACCTTTTTCCTTCTGGCTATCTTTCCATTGCTGACCTGGTTGATTGCCCGGCACACGCCGGAGTTGCCTGGATTGGGTGCTGCAGTCGGTGTGGCCAGTGGGCGCGCCTGGGATCTGATGCGCGACAAAGCGATGCGTCAGCTGATTGTGGTGAATTGGTTGCTGTCAGCCTGCTGGGACGTTCACACCTTTGTGGTGCCAGTCATTGGGCACGAGCGTGGCATCAGTGCATCCGTGATCGGCAGTATTTTGGGAGGATTTGCCCTGGCCGCTGCCGCTGTGCGCGTGGTCCTGCCCTTGTTCGCGTCGCACTTGCAAGAGCGCCAGGTGATCACCGTTGCGATGGTGATGACGGCGCTGCTATTTTTTATTTATCCGCTGATGCCATCAGCCGCAGGTATGTGGGCCTGTTCGCTGTTCCTGGGAATATCTCTCGGTTCCGTGCAACCCATGATCATGAGCATGCTGCACCAGATCACGCCAGCGCATCGGCACGGGGAGGCGCTGGGTTTTCGCCTCATGACCATCAATGCCTCCAGCGTTCTCATGCCGCTGCTGTTTGGCAGCACAGGTGCTCTGGTCGGTGTGTCGCTGGTTTTTTGGGTGATGGGGATTGGCGTGGGCTGGGGCTCACGCACGGCCTGGCGCATGCCCGATGGCGCGAGCCCGATTACGCCGCAGGATCAAGGCGATAAAACCTTGCAATGATGTCCCAGGCCTGTTTGGGCTCATCGACAAAATGAATGATGTCCAGGTCTTCTT
>JAYQPP010000051.1:0-11047 GCA_038145425.1 Comamonadaceae bacterium
GCGGCAATTCTTTGCCGCTAGTATGGGGCGGCAATTAATTGCCGCGGAAAACTTGAGCATATTTACACGTTTTTTACGCTTTTTACAAATTAACTGGAAAGGAGTTTCACATGTACGTTGATTCGATTAGTTCGCAGGCCCTGTACGCGACTTACGCAATCAAGACAGCCGACACTGCAGTTGCACGAGCCAGCCAAAGACTCAGTACAGGATTAAGGATTAACAACGCTGCAGACGATCCGTCTGGTTTGGCGATAGCGAATAATTTCAAGAAATATATTAGTTCTTACAAAATATCGCTAAATAACATTAATGATGGTATCGCTATGAATCAAATTGCAGAGCAAGGGTTAAATAAAATTTACGATACCCTATCAAACATGTACACATTAGCTGTTAGTTCGTACACAGCCTCCACCACCGCGGCATCATCAACATCAGATCAAGCGCTGATGGATGCAAACGATGTCGCATTTCAAAAATACATTACTGAGATTAATAATTTGGCCAACGCCGCGACCTATAATGGTAAAACCCTATTAAGCTCAACTAATTCTTATTCAATCCAAGCAGATATCTCATCAGATTCAGTGAACTCGATCACGCTAAATTATTCAGACTCAAGATCTTCAGCATTGGGAGTCAGTGGGTTGGACATTGGCTACGACACTGCTGACTCATTCTCGGGAGATGATGGAATCCTCAACACGATACAGTCTGCCATGAATACAATCAATGAATATCAAGTCACTGTTGGGGCACAAGCAAATATATTGACCAATCGTGCGGATTTTGTAAGCGGACAAATCACCAACAATACCCAGGCTTACGGCAATATCATGAATGCCAACATGGCCGAAGAGTCTGCCAACCTGGCCAGCGCAGGCATCAAGCGTGATGCGGCAACTGCCATGCTGGCGCAGGCCAACACTATGAATGCCGACATCGTGACGTACCTCTTAAAGGCCTATGGTGGCTAGATCGCGCGCCCCCAAGTCGCAGTGACGACGCTAACGGGTTCGGATCAAGCGCCAGCCGCGGTCCATCTTGCGAAAGGTAAAGCTCCAGTCCAAACTGCGGGTTTTGATCAGGTAGTACGACAGCACTCGGATGCTTTGCGCCTGGTTGAATTCTTCGCAGTAAATACTATCACCAACCGACATGGATTCAAGTGATGAAATGTATTTGTCTTGCCGAAGCTTGCTTAAATCAACACGTTCGATTCGCACAAAGTTTCCCGCCTTGTCTTTAACCGAGTTTAGACAACCACCTATACTGAATCGGCACCAAACATGAAAACTTGAATCGGGAATACATCTTTAAACACATTAAATTGACGCAAATATATAATTAAGAGGTAGTCAAAATGAAAAGTCAGAATATTTTAGAATTCTTTCAACCAGAGCTAGGTAATACTTCTGAACCAATTGCAAAAAATCTCTGCGATCAATTACAAAAACTAACAACGACGCAGTTAACCCATTTTTATACCACGATGCTGCAGATTGCAGAATGTTACACCAAACCGGAACAATATGGTGCCGTTATATCAATTAATGATAATGATTCATCCTGTACAGTTATTGGAATCAATGCCAGCGGATCACAGGTTGTTGATATATTTGGTATTTTCAATTCGAGTGTCGACGTATCAGGTATTCTGACTGAAAAAACTATTTTGAATTAAAATATAAGACCGCCCATTTGATCGTATTAGTATATAAACTTAATAATAACTTTAAATATAAAATAAATCAACATCATTTTTTAAAATAATATTAAAACTGCTGTTATTACAGCACAATAAATATCGGACGATTTGTCCCATATTTTTTCAGAGAGCAAAAAGTCGCTCGGGTCTACCCATTGGCACTCCTTCTTTTCCCGATTAAACAAGGCATTGTTCTTTGCTGGCACAGCCTTTGCTTACTTGCTGTCGTCCCGACGTGAACCTAGGGTTCCTGGCGGATTTCCGACAGGATAGCACGCCGAATCTACAGTCGCAGTCTTTAAAAAGAGGTTTTGACAATGACCGTTATCAATACCAACATCAAGTCGCTGGTGTCGCAAACCGCGCTCGAGCGCAACAACAGGGACCTTCAAAAGGCCATGGAACAGTTGTCCACCGGCAAGCGCATCAACTCTGCAGCCGACGACGCTGCTGGCCTGTCCATCAGCCAAACGATGACTTCAGAAATTCGGGGACTGAACCAAGCAGTTCGGAACGCCAATGATGGAATCTCTTTGCTACAAGTAGCAGAAGGCGCGTTAAACGCCGTCTCGGACATGTTGCAAAGGATGCGAGAACTTGCAGTGCAAAGCGCCAACGACACATATTCGTCCACTCAGCACGGTTTTCTTGACGAGGAGTACCAACTGCTGGGTCAAGAAATTAATCGCATCCTTAGTGCTACCACCTGGAACGGAATTTCTGTCTTTGGCGGCAGCGGTGGACGCAGCGCTGATGGAACGTTCAATTTCCAGGTTGGCGCTGGTGCAGCAACTTCTCTTTACAGCATCGGTGTCACGATAAGCGGTGCGACCAGCTTAGGAGCTCTGATGTCCGCAGCGCTGGGTGGCATTAGCAGCGCCGCCGCCGCCCTGTCGGTCATGGACAATCTTGATACGGCTATTCAAAATGTCTCAAATTTACGCTCCACCCTGGGCGCCACGATCAATCGGCTGACATACGCCGCGGACAACGCTGCAAACATTTCGCTGAACACCCAAGCCTCTCGAAGCCGCATACTTGACACAGATTACGCCCAGGCCGCAAGCGAACTGTCTCGCACCCAGATCATCCAGCAGGCAGCCACCGCGGTGCTGGCTCAGGCGAACGTGGACCAGCAATCGGTGCTTAAGCTCTTGCAAGGTTAAGCCGCAGCTGGCACAATTTTTTTATGCCCAGCCCGAAAAACATCCAGAAAAAGAGACCAGTCTGTCAGGCTTGCCAGCAAATCCGCCGTTTTTTGCTGTTGGCGGCGTTCATCATGCTGTTGATGTGGTCACAGCCTGACTTGCGCTTACCGGCCTGGATCGACCTCACCACCCTGGTGGGCGACCTTTTCTTGCTAGCGTTTCTGGGTACGGTTGCCTACAAGCTATGGCAGCATCACCGCAACAAGCCCTGAGCCCTGAGCCCAGGCCAGACTGCTGGAAGTGCCGCTTTTTTGGCCTTACCTATCGACCGGCCGTGCCCTACCGCTGCACGCGGCTGGGCTTTATTTCTCAAAAGCTGCCGTCCTTCGAAGTGTTGTACATTGACGGCAGACCCTGCCAAGGATTTCTTCACCGTGAACCGCTTAATGCCTCGCCCTAGCCTTCAAGCCTCGCTGGCCCTGTGCCTGGCCTGGAGCGTGGCGTGCGCTGCTCTGGCCCAAAGCACCAAGCCCCCAGCCCCCAAAGCCGCTGCCAGCCAAGCGGGTCTGTCGGCCAGCAATGCGGCCAATACGGCACGCCCTGCGGACAATGTTGACAACGGCGTGGCGGCATTTCGCCGCGGGCACTATGCCATTGCGCTGCGCGCCTGGCGCGATGACGCGCAAAAAGGCAACCCCTGGGCGCAGAACAACATTGGTTATCTATACGAACACGGCTTGGGCGTGGGCCAAAGCTACCCTGAGGCCATGAGCTGGTACAAAAAAGCCGCCGAGCAGAATCTGGCGCAGTCTCAGTTCAATGTTGGCACGCTCTACAGCTACGGCTACGGCGTCGAAAAAAACCCGCGCGAGGCTGTCAGCTGGTTTCGTCAGGCGGCCAAGCAAAACCTGCCAGATGCGCAGTACATGCTGGGCCTGGCCTACTACGAAGGCCAGGGCGTACCGCCTGAGGCCAATTTTGCGCTCGACTGGTTTTTGAAGGCAGCCCTGCAAGGCTATCCTTCGGCACAGATGATGGCCGCCATGGTCTACCAATCTGGTGACCTGGGCGAGGCTGAGTCTTTCAAGGCCTACGTGTGGGCTGATGTTGCCAACCGCAAAGGCAGCGCAGACGCGTCGCTCGTGCGTGACTACGCGTCTTACAAACTGAGCCGACGCAACATCGAAACCGCAAAGGCTGCCGCTGATCGCTGCCTGAACAGTCAGTACAAAGACTGCCCGCCGCGCTAGGTTTAGGTGTCAAAGAGCCGTCAGGTTCATCCGCTGGAGCCAAAGCGGCGCCCGCAAGGGCAGCGTCAGCCCAAACCGGGCCACCCCGTTTGTACGTTTTTTGACTGCGCTGGAAGCAAACGCTCTGTGTCAAAGACTGCAAACAGCTGAGTTGAAAACTGACGGTTTTCCCGGCAATCGGCCGTTGGCATGGAGCTTGCTTCACCAGTGCCACTGTAACAAGAGGCCTGCCTGTGAAGTCAAATGCCACACCCCTTCCCGTCGCGCTCTGGTTAGACCCTGAGTCGGCCCTGAGCGCCGAGCATTGCCAAGCCATGCAAGATGCCGGCTGGGCCACCGTGCCCGTCAGCACTCTTGACGAGGCTGTTCACCAGGCAGCCCACGCCACCGCAATTGTGCTGCGACTGACCGACGGCGTTGATCGGTGGCAACAACTGCAGCAACAACTCGCCATGGCCGGCCAGACAACCCCGGTTATCTGCCGCATTGAGCGCCAAGCGCTTGAGCTGGTGGTGCTGGCAAGCCGCGAAGGCGCCACACCCATCGTGGCTGCGCAAGAGCGGCGCAGCTCGGTGTGGGCACAAATTAAAGAAGATCTAAGCTCAGCGGCCACTCGCCCTGCATCAAAACCGGTGCGCCAGGTGGTTTTCGTCGACCCCGCCAGCCAGCATCTGCTGGCTTTGGCACACAAGGTGGCCCAGGTCGACGTGACAGCCCTGCTCGTGGGCCCCACAGGGTCGGGCAAAGAGGTGCTGGCGCGATTGCTGCACGAGGCATCGCCGCGCGTAAACGGGCCTTTTGTGGCCATCAACTGCGCCGCCATGCCCGAACACCTGATTGAAGACATGCTGTTCGGTCATGAGAAAGGCGCTTTCACCGGCGCGCACCGTGAGCACAAAGGCGCTTTCGAACAGGCCCAGGGCGGCACGCTGTTTTTGGATGAAATTGGCGAGATGCCCTTGCAATTGCAGGGCAAGCTGCTGCGTGTGCTGCAAGAGCGCCAGCTCTGCCGCTTGGGCGGCCAGACTGCACTGGACCTGGATGTGCGCGTGGTTGCCGCCACCAACAAAGACCTGCGCCAAGCCATTGCCAACAAAGAATTTCGCGAAGACCTTTATTACCGCATCGCAACTTTTCGCATGCAGTTGCTGCCGCTACGCGAGCGACCAGGGGACATCGTGCCCCTGGCACTGCAATGCCTGCGCCAGCATGACGCGCAAAACCAGGCCTGGCAGCTCTCGGCATCTGCCCAGCAAGCCTTGCAAAGCTACAGCTGGCCGGGCAATGTGCGCGAGCTGCAAAACGTAATGCGCCGCGCCATGGTGTTTTGCAACGACCGCCTGATCCTAGCCGAGCACCTGATGTTCGACCACGACGAGACACCTGTGCCCGTGCCCTACCCCGCCAGCTCAGAACCCAGGCTGCTTCAAACCGCCTTGCAAGCAGGCACCGACCTGTCGAGCGCCACGCGGCTGAGCGAGCACCAGGTGATCATGGCCACACTGGCGGCCACGCCCAGCAAGACCGAGGCCGCCAGGCAGCTTGGCATCAGCCCGCGCACGCTGCGCTACAAGCTGGCGCAACTGCGTGAGCAAGGCCTGGGCATGGCCATGTTGCGGGTAGGGAACCTGACATGATTGAGCGCGCCCTCTCCCCCGCCAGCATTCAGTCCATGCTGCAGACGCTGCGCACCCACGAGGCGCAAGCCTCCCAATTGCCAGCGCTTATTGATCCCAACAAGTCGGTCCATGAAAACAAGCCTGCAGGCTTTAGCGAATTGGTCGCCAATGCGGTCGGCCAGGTCAACCAGTTGCAGGTCAATGCGCGCGACCTTCAAGACGCCTATGACCGGGGCGAAAACATCGCACTGACCGACGTGGTGCTGGGCATGCAGAAATCATCTCTGGCGTTTGAGGCCACGATGCAAATGCGCAACAAAGTGCTCAAGGCCTACGAAGAAATCTTGAACATGCCGGTGTAAGCCCAACTCAACCAAATAAGACATGACCATGGCCACTGCCTCCGCCACACTGAACCCACCCATGAACGCCGGCGCACCCGCGGCGCCTGGCGCGCTGACGGCCTCACCCGGCGCAACCGCAGCACCGGCCGCCGGGTCGACCGCCTTGGCCCCAGCGGCTGCTGCGGGCAACCCGGTCGTCCCCTTCGTCAGCCAGGATTTCGCCAACAACTTTCGCAATGTGATCGCGCAGCCCGCGGTGCGCCGCGCCCTGCCCTACATCATCATGCTGATCGTGATGATTTTTCTGGCGCTGACCTACAGCTGGATGAACGCCACGCCGCACCGGCCGGTGATGCCAGGCATGCAAGAGGCGGATCAGCAAAAAGCATTTGAAGCCCTCAAAAGCGCGGGCTTTTCGCCGCGCATTGACGACGTGTCTGGCCAACTGACAGTGGCGTCCAACCGCTTTCACGAGGCCCGTATTTTTCTGGCGTCTCAGGGCTTGCCCAAGAGCGGTTCGCTTGGCCTGGAAGGGCTGAAAGACCAGTCCTCGATGACCACCAGCCAGTTCATGGAGCAGGTCAAGGTCAACGCCGCGATGGAGCAGGAACTTGCGCGCACCATCATGCAAATTGGTAGCGTGCAAAGCGCCCGCGTGCACCTGGCTACGCCCAAGCAAAGCGTGTTTGTGCGCGACCGCACGCCCCCCAAGGCATCGGTGGTGGTGGCGCCCTTTCCGGGGCGAATTGTGTCGGCCCAGCAGGTGCAGGCCATCGTGCACCTGGTGTCTTCCAGCGTGCCGTATCTGTCGCCTGATCATGTGACCGTTGTCGACAACATTGGCAAGCTCATGACGGAGAGCGCCACCGAGCTCAAACTCGGGTTGACGTCGGCACAAACGCAGCATAAGCAACAGATGGAAGAGGTGTATCGCCAGCGTATTGAGCAAATCCTCTCACCCATGGTGGGCACGCCCAATGTGCGCTCGCAAGTCAACCTGACGCTGGACTTCACCCGCATCGAGAGCACCACCGAAGACTTTGACAACCGCAACAGAGGCCCGCAAACACGTTCTGAAGTGCTGGCCGAAGACCGCCAGGCCGTCAAGGCCGCTGAGGGCATTCCGGGCGCCCTGTCCAACACAGCGCCGCCTGACGCTGCAACAACCGCCAACACAGGCGCGGATGAGAAAAAAGGCCAGAGCGAAGGCAAGAACACCTTGAGCAGCCGCTCAACCCGCAACTTCGAACTCGACCGCACCGTGCGGCACGTCACCAATGCCACAGGGGGCATCACCAAAATCAGCGTTGCCGTGGTTGTGAATGAGCGCGCTGTCCCGCCGCCAGGCAAGGACGAAAAAGTCGACCCCCAGGCGCCGAAGTCGGTGCCCTACTCACCGCAGGAACTCGACCAGATGCTGCAACTCGTGCGTGGCGTGGTTGGCTTTGATCAGCAGCGCGGCGACGTCGTGTCGGTGGTTCCGGCGCGCTTTGAGGCCGAGCCGCCCATGCCCAGCATTCCGTGGTACATCGAGGACTCGGTGCAGACCGGCCTCAAGAGCAGCCTGATTGCTGTGAGCTTTATCGTTTTCATGATGATTGTGGTGCGCCCCATCATGCGCAATATCATGATCCACAAGCAACATGTCGAGGAAGAACAGGCCAAGGCTGCCTTGCTGGATGGCGAACTCTCACCCGAGGACATGCGCATGATTCAAATTGGCGAAGGCGAGAGCCTCGAAGAGATCAAGGCCAAGCTCAAGCCGAAGAAGTCAAGCATCTCGATCGACATGCTCGACACCGCAAACACTTACGACGACAAAGTGGCCCTGATCCGCATGCTGGTGGCCGAAGACTCCGGCCG
Source organism: Comamonadaceae bacterium (assembly GCA_038145425.1). GTDB lineage: Bacteria > Pseudomonadota > Gammaproteobacteria > Burkholderiales > Burkholderiaceae_C > Rhodoferax. The sequence goes on from JAYQPP010000051.1 coordinate 7,936, forward strand.
CGTTGCCAACGTGCTCAAAGGCATGATCAAGGTGGCCTGAGGCCGCATAAGGATGAATCATCATGGCTGACAAAAAAGACGCGAAAGACAGCAAAGACGCCAAGGGCAAAGATGCCAAGGCCAAGGATGCCAAAGGCAAGGACGGCAAAGACGGTAAAGATGCCAAAGGCGCAGCGGACGCACAGAAAGCAGCACCTGAGTCAGACATCATCATGACCGAAGAGCTCCAGGCAGAGCTCGACGCCCTGTCTGGAACGCAACGCGCCGCCGTGCTGATGCTGCTGCTGGGTGAGCAGCAGGCATCGGAAATCATCCGCTTTCTGAACCCGCGTGAAGTTCAAGCCCTGGGTGGCGCCATGGTGTCAGTGGCCGACCTGTCGCAAGAGGCCGTCAACGTGGTGCTCGACGACTTTGTCACGACGCTGAAGAAACAAACCAGCCTCGGCCTTGGCACCGGCGACTATGTCGAAAAAGTGCTGAAGCGGGCGTTGGGCGAAGACAAGGCGGCATCCGTGCTGAGCCGCATCATGCCTGGCCAAGGTAGCAAGGGCCTGGAAATTTTGAAATGGATGGATGCGCGCTCGATTGCCGACATGATCCGCAGCGAACACCCGCAGGTGATTGCCATTATTTTGTCGGTACTGGAGTACGACGTAGCTGCCGACGTGCTGAATTTCCTGCCGGCTGACGCGCGCCCGGAAATCCTGCAACGCGTGGCCAGCCTCGAGACGGTTCAGCCTTCTGCCATGGAAGAGCTCGAATCCATCATGAAAAAGCAGTTTGCCACCAACTCGTCAGCCAAGTCGTCAAGCTTTGGCGGCATCAAGGCGGCCGCCAAGATCATGAACTTTGTCAAGGTCGACCTGGAGTCGGCCATCATGTCGGGCCTTGCCTCGCTCGACGCCGACCTGATGCAAAAGATTCAGGACAACATGTTTACTTTCGAGAACCTCACTGGCGTGGACAACCGAGGCATCCAGGTGCTGATGCGCAATGTGGAGCCCGACATGCTGATGACCGCGCTCAAAGGCGCGCCAGAATTCGTCAAGGAAAAATTCTTCGACAACATGTCGTCCCGGGCCAGGGTCATGTTCATGGACGAGATGGAAGGCAAAGGGCCGCTGCGCATCACCGACGTCGAAGATGCGCAGAAGATGATCATGCGCATTGCCCGCAAGCTCTCCGATGCCGGCGAACTGGTGCTGGCGGGACGTGGCGATGACTTTGTCTAATACGCAGAATCGAAAGTCGGCCTGGTCGGTCGACCCTTTGCTTGGCGCCCACGCCAAAACCCAAAGACCCCGGTTTTTAAGGTCTTCCTGGGACGAAGTTAACGCACAGGACTTCGGGCCTTGGCGATTCAATGACAAAGTCGACCCGGCAGACAATCAAAGTGTCCCTTCGCCCACCATCACGGAGGCGACCGAGGCATCTGACAGCCTGGCCCAGGACGAAGCGCAGGTCGAAGCTGAGCCACAGGACCCAACAAATTCGATCCAGAGCACGGTTGCGCCTGCGCCCGACCCTGACATGCTAAAAAACCTGGAGGAACTTGCCTATAAAAGAGGGCTGCTTTCCGGCCGGCAAATTGAAAATCAGGCACTCAAAGCGCAACGCGACCAAGAACGCGAGCTCATCCGAAACCTGAGCATTGAGCTGCGCAGCCTGCAGCAAGACCCTGAGCGCTTTTTTGAGCCGATGAAAAAGCTTGCGCTGCATCTGGCCGAAACCTTGGTGCGCAACGAACTGCAGACCTCGCCGCAGGCGATCCAGGCGCTGATCGAAGCTTGCCTGAGCCAGCTCGACGCCCATGGCGAGCCGGTCACCGTGAGCCTCAATCCAGCCGACCTGCGCCTCATTGAGTCCATGGGGGAATCGGTGAGCACGCAGCTCAACCTGGTTGAAGACGCCAACCTGCGATCGGGCAGCGTCAAGGCCCAGTTTCAGGACAGCGTGGTGCAGGACCTGATTGACCATCGCCTGGAGGCGCTGGCACGCAAGCTCTTGTCGGACCCTCAGTCCTGGCTGGAACGCTCAACCCTGTTACACGACGTGGTCGATGCCATGCCCGATGACACCCCAGGCCGAAACTGGCAAAGGCCAGGTGAGGACATTACCGACGTGCCCGATAACCCTGACGCGAAGGGCTCACCATGAGCTTTGAGGCGACGGTCGATGCACTGCTGCCACAGCTTCATGTGGAGCCGCCCCGACGCAGCGGCACGCTGGTGCGCCTGGTAGGCATGCGCCTGGAGACGCGTGGTCTGATGGCACCGCTGGGCGCCTGCTGCGAAGTGGTCGGACAGATGAACCACCGTATTGAAGCCGAGGTTGTCGGCTTTAATGACGAAACCCTATATTTGCTGCCCTTTAGCGAACCCGTGGGCATTGGCCCTGGCGCGCGCGTTACCGTGCTCAGCCATTCGGGCCAGGTCAAGCTCGGGCCGGGCCTGCTCGGTCGCATCATTGACGCCAGAGGCCAGCCCCTGGATGGAAAGCCAGCGCCCGAGTGTGCCGACGTGCTGGGTCTGCAGGGACGACCCATCAATCCGATGGAGCGTGGCCCGATTGAGGAAGTGCTTGATGTTGGCGTGAAAGCCATCAACGGCATGCTGACCATTGGGCGCGGGCAGCGCCTGGGCCTGATCGCCGGATCCGGCGTGGGAAAAAGCGTGCTTTTGGGCATGATGACGCGCTTTACTGAAGCCGACGTGGTGGTCATTGGCCTGATTGGCGAGCGCGGTCGCGAAGTGCAGGCCTTTATCGAGGAGTCGCTTGGGCCTGCAGGCATGGCCAAGTCAGTGCTGGTGGCGGCACCGGCCAACACTTCGCCAGTCTTGCGCGTCAAGGCCACGCACATGACGCATGTCATTGCCGAGTATTTCCGTGACCAGGGCAACAACGTGCTCATGCTGGTCGACAGCCTGACACGCGTTGCGCATGCCCAGCGTGAAATTGGCCTGGCCGTGGGAGAGCCGCCAACGGCCAAAGGCTACCCGCCATCGGTGTTTGCGCTGTTGCCCAGCCTGATCGAGCGTGCCGGTGTTGGGCGCCATGGCTTTGGCTCGATCACCGCGATCTACACCGAGCTAGCCGAAGGCGACAACGAAAA
>JAYQPP010000052.1:0-8978 GCA_038145425.1 Comamonadaceae bacterium
CGTGCTGGTCAAGGCTGCGACTTGCGCATTTGTCAGGGCAGCGACCTGCGCCGTACCCAAAGCCACAATCTGGTCAGAGCTTAGGCTCGCTATCTGCCCCGTCGCACTCATGGCGCGAAGCTGGAAGCCGGTCAGCGCCTGCAGGTCATCTGTCTCCATGCTGTTGAGCTGCGTGCTAGTCAAGGCTGCGACTTGCGCATTTGTCAGGGCAGCGACTTGTGCAGTTCCCAGTGCGACAACCTGGTCGGTGCTCAGATTCGCAATCTGACCTGCAGCATCCATGGCGCGAAGTTGCCCGCTGGTAAGAGCCCGCAGGTCATTTGTCTCCATGCTGTTGAGTTGTTCGCTTGTGAGGGCGCGGATTTGAGAGGCTTTCAGCGCGACAACTTGCTCAGTGTTCAAAGCCGCAATCTGGCCAGTGGTTAGGCTCGCGACCTGATCGGTTGTCAAGGAGAATATTTGGTTGCTGGTCAGGGCCTGCAGGTCGGCATTCTCAAAATTGGCGATCTGATCGGTTGTCAGGGCCTTTATTTGAGAGTTCGTCAAGGCCGAGACCTGTTCAGTGGCAAGGGCCACAATCTGATCGGTGCTGAGGGCTCGGACTTGTGCAGTTGTCAGAAAGGGGACCTGAGCACTGGTCAGGCCTCCAATCTGCTCATCACTCAATGATTGAACTTGTGATGTTGACAGTGCCCGCAACTGAGCCGATTCCAGCCAGCCCATCTGTTCGGAGGTCAAAGCGGCAATGTGATCAGAATTCAAGCGGGCAATTGCCTTGGTACTCAGGGCCGCAATTTGATCAGAATCCAAGGACGCAAAGGTCTCCGCCTGAAGGCTATTAACTTGATTCTCGCTCAATGCAGCAATGTCTTCGGTATCAAACAATGCAATTTGTGCAGAAGAAAATTCGCTGAGCTGTGCATTTGTAAGGCCCGTTACCTGCGAGGCCGCGATCATCCGCAACTTGTCGTATGTCTGACTGTAGGACGGATCTAAGGGGTCAATTGCGAGCATTCCGAGCGCGAAATTCTCGGCGCTAAAGGCAGCGATCTGTGTTTTGCTAAAAAGGGCGAAATCTTCAGTCTCTATGGCCGCAATTTGCGTTGAAGTCATTTGTCTGATTTGCTCAGTTGACAGCTTCTTTGCTTCGAGCGTTGTCATGGCCGCAATGTCGGCCGTGGTCACGTACTGAAATAGCGACGGCGAGATACTAGAGATTGTTGTCATTTCAGTTCCTTCCGTTAAGTGCTCTCGGCCGGTCAATCATTAATTACCGACACGCAAGAACAAAGGCAATGACCCCCTGGGGTCTGCTACGTTCATTGATTCGGACGCTTGAACGCTAACTTGAGACCTTTTTTGCAGTTGGCGGCAAACACTTGCCCAGTTGTCACGCAGTGGCAGGTTTTTGCCATGCAGACCCGGGGCCTCAAGCCGCCGACCGGCTTGCCACACCTCAGGCGTTGGTTATTGCCGCCCGCGACACTTGAACCCAAGTGCACCGTCAACGGCCGGTCACTGCAATAAGTTGCCCACGACAGAAAAGCAGTAGATGGCTATGCGTGGCGTTCCTTCGCGGTGTCGTTCCTCGCTGTTGTGTCTGGCGAAATTAACTGATACGGTGTGCAAATGACAAAGCAGCCGGGCAAGCGCGCGTGACACACGCTTCCGTCAATCGGATGCTGACAATGTTGACGTGGCGTAATCGTCGCTGTCAATAGGCACGTTTATTGCTTATTAAGCAGCAATGAGGCGAACCCTCGCACGGAGACTTGAGACATGAATGTCAGACTCGACCCTTTATTATTGGCAACAGAAAATAAACAGACTGAGGAGTTACAGTCGATCAAGAAAAATATTGCGAAAGGCTTGATAGGCCATTCGGAAATCATAAGTCTCGCTCAAAGCTTGGAGCAAGAAAATAATTATGTTGCCGCAGGCAATTTATATCAATTGTGGATACGGAACTCACCGGCCCCTAATAAGCATTTTATTGTTTATAACTACGCTGCAGTACTACAAACTCAAAAGCAATTTGAAGAAGCCAAAACTGCTTATGAATTGTGCATTCATCTGGATCCTGGCTTTGGACAAGCTTATGTAAATTTAGGGTTGTTGCATGAAAAGCAAGGGCGATCGACAGAGGCTTTGGCAACATGGATTTTGTGGGTTAACAGAGCCAAGCAATCAACTTCACAGCAAAAAAAATTATTAACGGTTGCGTTGAATCATATTGGCAGAGTTCAAGAGGATTTAAAGAATTATGAGCAATCGCTTGTCGCGTTGGAAGAGAGTTTACTGATTGATCCTGACCAGCCAGGGGTTATCCAACATTGGGTACACATCAGACAGAAATCCTGCGTTTGGCCACTATATAAGGCCTTGCCAGGAATAAGTATTGAGACGCTGAGAAAGTATACATCGCCATTAGCAATGCTGGCGATCACGGAAGACCCTTTTGAACAATTAGAAAGCTCGAAATCATTTGTATCAAGAACATATACTGATGTAAAAGTCAAGCTATGCCAAGGGAAAGTATATGTCCATGAAAAACTACGAGTTGGCTATGTGTCAGGGGATTTTAGAGAGCACGCGGTTGGATTTTTGCTGCCGACATATTTAGACGGTCATGACAAAAATATTTATGAATTATATGCTTATGACTTTAGTCGAGAGGACAGAAGCACATTAAGATCCAATTTAATAAAAAAATTTGATTATTTCCGGTCTATTACTAATATGTCTGACAGACAAGCTGCCGAGTTGATTTTGAGCGATGAAATTGACATCTTGGTGGATCTTCATGGAATTAGCTCTGGCGCCCGTCCTGGCATTTTTTCTTTGAGGCCAGCACCTAAACAGGGAACATATCTGGGCTTCATCGGTCCCACAGGCATGCCGTGGATTGACTTTGTGATTGCCGATGAAAAAGTGTTGCCAATTGAATTATCAAAGCACTTCACGGAGAAGCCTATTTACTTGAACACAAGCTTTATTCCTTCCATATCGTATCAGACTGACGTCGATGTGCCAACAAGAAAAGATCTTGGCATACCTGAAGATGCTTTTGTGATGGGCGTTTTTGGAAACACCTATAAAATCACATTTGAGATATTTTCTGTATGGATGAAATTGCTGCGTCGACTCCCTAATTCTATCTTATGGTTGATAGACGATAACAACTTTACAACATCAAATCTTAGGCGACAAGCAGGCAATAGCGGCATAGATGTTGGCCGACTAATTTTTACTCCACGAATTAATCACGATAAATTTTGTGCTCGTTTAAGTCTTCTTGATATATGTTTGGATACCTTTCCGTATAACTGTGGCTCAACAGCAAATGATATCATTCATGCCGATATACCATTTGTATCAATGTACGGTGAGACGATGGTGTCACGTATGGGTTTGAGTTTGTTGAGTGCACATGGCGCCACAAGTAATGCAGTAAGGTCCTTGGTTGATTACGAAAATAAAGTTATTGATTATTACGTGCAAAAGAAAGCTGGTGTTAGTTGCTACAAATACAATCCAAATAAAAATGTTCGGGTAGATCAAGCATTTAATCAGTTGGCTTTTGTCGATTCGACTAGTATTAATTGAGCGCTTGGGAATTATAACGCTTACTTAAGCAATGTTTGTGTCGTATTACTGCATTCCCTTTGTTCATGTTTCGATTAGTCCTTTGATTTGATGACTATATGAGCAACGCCCGGGCTTAGCTCATATTCGCGGTAATCATGTTTATTTTTTGATTTTTCTCTAAACTATTCGATTTTTTGGATTTGTTAATCGTGAGATGTTAGATGTTAGCGAAACAAAAAAATAGCGTGTTTTTGGCTACTTGAAGATTTGAGGCTGATTCTGGTTTTGATTAGTTCATTTCGTGGACAAGGATTTGCAGGCATAAATCGTGCTTTTTTTGGTGGTGCAGGCGAGTGAGGCATGCTTTGCCGCTGGCGCTGGGTTAGGTCCGCATAGCTTACAGAAGGAGATTGAGGCGTCATGAAAACACCCCAAGGCTTTGAGATACCTGGTTTGTTACAGCGAAGCAGCAATACGGTGTGGCAGCAGCCAACGGTGACGCGTCAGCGCAGGGAAGCCGCCAACGGACATCGAGCCGCTGTGCTCTGGTTTACTGGCCTCTCAGGCGCAGGCAAGAGCACCCTGGCACATGCGGTGGAAGAAGCGCTGCATCAGGCAGGGTGCCGAACCTTTGTGCTCGATGGCGACAACGTGCGCCATGGCCTGTGCAGCAATCTGGGGTTTTCCAATGACGATCGGCGTGAAAACATTCGCCGCATTGCAGAGGCGGCCAAGCTGATGATGGAGTCTGGCGTTATCGCCATCACGGCATTTATCTCGCCATTTCGCCATGATCGCCAACTCGCCAGAGAGCTGTTTCCAGAAGGCGACTTTATTGAGGTTTACTGCGCAGCGCCGTTGGCGGTGTGCGAATCGCGTGACGTCAAAGGCCTGTACGCCCGGGCACGCGCTGGCGAGGTCAAAGAGTTCACCGGCATCACGTCCCCCTATGAGGCCCCAGTAAACCCGGATCTGGTTGTCGATACGGGCACACAGATGTTGCAAGACTGTGTTGACCAGGTGCTCGCACTGTTGCGCACACGCGGCTTGGTCAAAGGCCAATGGAACTAACCGTCAACTGGCATCTGCTCAACTGCCTGGCGGAAATCGCAAACCAGGCAGGCCGGGCCATTATGGCCGTCTACGAAACGGACTTCGAGCATCGTCTAAAGGCCGATGACAGCCCGGTGACTGAGGCCGATATCCGCGCGGATCAAATCGTTAGGGCAAGGCAAGCCGGGGCGGCTACTGGCATTTCATTCGTCTGCAATCCACAAGAAAACCGTGCATCTTATTTGGATAAGTCGCTCATGTCTTGACCGCATCCGTCTGCCGGGACAATGATCAAACGGCCTTGGCGGTAGATTTGTAATAAGCCACCGCTTCGATGCCTTTGGCAGTGATTACCGCGCCTGTTTTCTGGTTGATGTAGGTCTTGCTGCCATCCTGTAACGTCGCGGAAGTCCATTCCGTGACCTTTCCTTGCAAATATAGGGTGTCACTTCCTGTCCCGCCGTCGACCGTCGCGGAATAGGCGCCAGCATAAAACCTGTCGGCGCCACTTCCACCTGTGACCTCGGTATATTTACTTCCCCAGGCTAGACCCATGGTGTTTGTGCCGTTGTAGACCTTGCCCTTAAGCGCTTTGTTTTTCAGGATATTCGTTGCAATGCTCGTGGCGCTTACATCAGACACACCTGCGACCTTTGCCTTGACATCGGCCGATAAGGCTGCGAGTTGGTCTGCGCTAGAGAGGACAGAGATCGAACTGTAGCCACCCGGGCGCAGGTCAAAAACATTCGTTCGGGAGGTGTCACTGGCGTCAAGCGCGACGCCTAAGGGCGCCCACACCGCCTGATAGGCTTTGAATCCGTCGGCCACATCGATTGCCTCAGCGGTCGTCGATCGGTTGGCTCCATAAATGTATTGCAGTGCCGCGATGTCTAGCGCCTTGTATGAAGTCGGGCTAGTGCCCTGGTAACTGTAGCTGTACTGGGTGCTTGTGCCACTGACCGACACATTGATCGTTCCCGGCGCGTCCTTATAAGACATCACTGTCGTTATTCGGTTGTCTTTTGAGCCAGATAAGTACGGCGGCGGCGCCTTGCCGCCACCAGCGTTGTATGGCCCTGGGTGTTTGAGCCCCATGGCGTGTCCGAGTTCGTGAATCAGCGTGTACCAGGCATACGAAGTCTTGTCTTGGAGTTCTGCCCCGGTGTTGGTTTCGGTGCCTTCGCTGTCGCGGTTGTCAAGCATGACGACAGAGGGGTTCCCGCCGTTTCCAAGTGGGTATTTGGCATATCCCGAACTGTCTGTTTGCTGGTTGGTTCCGAAGACAATATCGGCCCTGTTTGCATCCTGCTCAAAGGTTACATTGATCAGCGAAGACAAATAGTCCAACGCTGACACAACAGCAGTTCGTTGGTCAGTGTCCATGGCCTCGAAACCGCTTCTGTCACTGTTGGACAGATAAGTTTCAGCCCCTGTTTCAAGATAATCGTAATAAATGGTCGTTCGCGCTCCATCAATTTGCTTGACAGTGTCTGTGATCAAGGTGTCAGATATAGTGGCGACTTGGCCAAGGTCGTGCCACCAGTAGTAACTGCCTGCAAGGATTGCGTCGATGTCCTTGTTGCCACTTTTTGTTGGTAGCGGGGACAGCTTTTGATTGGCGGTGATCGCATAATTGGTCAGGTATGCCGTCTGACTATTACCCGGAACCAGTGCGTACGTTACGGTGAAGTCACCGTTGCTTAATTTGGCCGATTCATCGCGCGACAACGTTAGCGTGTTGGATTTTGATACTTTGACGACTTTGCCTGAGGAATCCGTCATGGTCATGGTCGCTTTGGGCTCCTTATTTCCGGTATATCGATAGCTTGAAGCCGCTGAGAAAGAGTAAGCGCCGCCTTGCACTATAGAAACCTTTATTGCGGCGGAGCTTGTTGCGGTACCCGTGACGGCAACAGAGCCAGTTGTTGCTGATCGTTCGTTCCCGGGGCGCGCTGCTGTCCACGGTGTTGTTTGTATTGAGCCCAACGTAATATTCGTAGAGGACTGCGTTGTTTGGACTGCTAATAACTTTGATAACCCTATTGAGCCCGATTTGAGCTTCTGGACGCGTTCCGGGATCTGTGGCGCAAACAGATTTGTTGATAAGGCCGTTTTGGCTGCAATCTGCATACTCATGCTCCACTTTCGTTCACAAGCCAGAGGCGTAGCCCGGTCTGGCTACCTCGCATCTGAGTATCGACACCTGACAAAAAGTCTTTAGGGCAATGCTACGAGGCCTAAAAGCACGTGTGTCTAGTAAAGCTGGGCTGTGTGCACCATTCGGTACTCACCCTGCGCGAGATCAATCAAGGCGCCATCCACACACTGGATTTTGCGGCTGGTCAACCCTGCAAGGAGGCCGACAATGAAGGTGATGGGAAATAGAAAAAAGCGAAACCGATATGACTTCTCAGCGCATGAAAACCGAAACGATCTCGCTAACCTGTTGCTGAGTTCTCGGCTGCTTGAAAGCAAATGCCCACAACGCATAGGTGTCAGGGCGATGTAAAACGACTCGAAAGGTGAAACCCGCCTGCGCAAACAGTTCATCCAGGACTTGTCTCGTGAACCCCGTGTTGTGGGCCATGTAATGGTTGCCATTCTCAATGAAACCACGATGACCATACAGGATATCAAGTGCGCTGATTGGCCCCGCTGGTGAAACGTACAGCGGCTCTAATAGTTCGTCTTTCGCTACCGCTTCGCAGACAGATTGGAGGTCAGGACAAGTAAGCACCACAAGACCTTCATCCTTAAGTACCCGATTGAATTCCTTCAGCGCAGGTACCACCTCGTGCCAAAAAAGATGCTCAAGGTTGTGACTGGAGTAGATGGCATCTACGTACCCAGATTGAACTGCGCCCATATTGGTAAGAGTGCCGACGATATCGGGCTTGACTTTTTCGTCAATGTCGAAGCGAATTTCACTCCAACCTTCGGAGTCGAACCCTTTTAGCCCCTTTTTTGTCTGGTACCCGCATCCGACGTGTAAAAATTTTTTTTGCATAACTGGCTCCCTACCGCACAAAACTCATTCAACTAAGGTCAAGCGACAAAGATATAGAATTTTAGGAGAGAAACAAAACCACCCAGCTGCGGTCACTGGTAAAAATCATTTCCCTGATTCATCCAACTATATCGTAACGCTATGTAGGCCCCTCGTCTTGTGTCTTGTTCCAGGCTAAGCCTCCTCTATCGATTTAGGATTCGAGGCCTGCCCACTTTATTAGCAGTCGTTCCTCGTATAACCAGTAGATGGTGTTCATTCGATCTCGTTGAGTAGGGAAAGTTGACTATCACGATGGAAGTGCTCCAAGCTGGTCAGTGGTCATTGCGGCAAGTTGATCTGGCGTCAGAGCCGCCGATTGACCGGTAGTCATCCAAGAGATCTGATCAGTGGTTAGAGCAGCAATTTGGTCAGTGCTCAATTTTGCGATCTGATCTGAAGGATCGAGTACCGGTATTTGTTCCGATGTCAATGCCTGAAAGTCAGCAGTCTCCATGTAGTTGAGCTGAGAATATGTCAGCGCGGCAACTTGAGCAGTTGTCAGCGATGCAATTTGCTCAGTCGTCAGCGCCACAATCTGATCGGTACTCAATTTTGCGATCTGATCTGAAGGATCGAGTACCTGTATTTGATCCGATGTCAACGCCTGCAAGTCACCAGTTTCCATGTAGTTGAGCTGAGAATATGTCAGCGCGGCAACTTGATTAGTTGTCAGGGATGCAATTTGCTCACTGGTCATTGCAACAATCTGCTCTGTAGTCAGATTTGCAAGTTGACTTGTGGTGAGGGCCTGCACTTGAGTCGTTGTAAGTGCCTGGAGATCTGCCGACTCCAAATGATTGAGCTGACTGCTGGTCAACGCAGCGACTTGGTCTGTTGACAGGGCTGCGACCTGTCCGGTAGACATGGCCACAATTTGGTCAGTGGTCAGCTTCGCAACTTGACCGGTCGTCAAGGCGCCCACCTGATTATTCGTCAGAGCCTGAACTTGGTCTGTGGTCAAGGTAACGAGTTGATCTGTGGTCAAGGCTGCGACTTGTTCAGTGCTCAGCTTTGCGATCTGACCTGTTGCATTCAAAGCGCGCAACTGGTCTGAGGTAAGGGAATTCAAGCGTGTAGCGTCAAGGCTGTTGAGCTGCTGGCTCGTGAGCGCTTGGACCTGCGCATTCGTAAGTGCTGAAACTTGATCTGTTAGCAAGGCGCCAAGCTGCTCAGAACTTAGCTTCGCAATCTGAGCTGTTGCATTCATGGCACGCAGCTGAGCCGTTGTCAGCGCCTGCAAATCAGCAGTTTCCATGTGATTGAGCTGCGTGCTGGTCAAGGCTGCGAC
>JAYQPP010000053.1:0-8289 GCA_038145425.1 Comamonadaceae bacterium
TTGGGCGAGTTCATTCGGTGCAGAAACTGCCCATCGTCGGTCAACAGCAACAACCCCGTCGTGTCCTGGTCGAGTCGCCCAACCGCTTGCACCCCTTGCAAGCCCCCTTTTTGCGGGCGCTGGCGCAGCGGCGATGGCAGCAAACTGTAGACGCTGGGGTGTGCCGAGGGTTTGTGCGAGCACTCGGTACCCGCCGGCTTGTTCATCATCAGGTAGGCCTTGTCCGCATAGCACCAGTCTTCGCCGCGGACCCGAAATCGCAAACCGTTTGGGTCAAAGTAGGCACTGGCGTCCAGACAAGGTCTCGGTTCTCGCGCATCGGCTGACTCGAACACAGCCACATGACCCTGCTGCACCAAACCAGCGCAGACACGCCGGGTCCCAAAACCCTGAGAAAACAAGATGGCTTGGAGTTCCATAGACCAGATTGTGGGCGGCTCGCAGCAGGTATAAAAGTTAATGTGACATAAAAAAACCCGCCGAAGCGGGTTTTCAGGATGACCGCAGCGGCCGAGCGCTTAGCGCGTACCGACCACTTCGATCTCAACGCGACGGTTCTTGGCGCGGCCGTCGCTGGTCTTGTTGTCAGCAATCGGCTGTTTCTCGCCCTTGCCCTCGGTGTACACGCGGTTCTTGTCGACACCTTGCGAAACCAAGTAAGCCTTGACAGCTTCAGCACGACGCACCGAGAGCTTCTGGTTGTAGGCGTCGCTGCCCACAGAGTCGGTATGACCCACGGCAATGATGACCTCGAGTTTGATGTTCCTGACCTTCTCAATCAGGTTATCGAGCTTGGCCTTGCCTTCGGGCTTGATCACCGACTTGTCGAAGTCAAAGAACGTGTCTGCGGCATAGGTCACCTTGGCAGCAGCAGGAGCCTTGGGCGCAGGCGCAGGCGCAGGCGCAGGCGCAGGCGCAGGGGCTGGTGCAGGAGCCGGTGCCGGTGCAGCCTTCGGAGCGGGAGCGGGTGCAGGCATCGGCTGGGGTGCCGGAGCCGGGGCTGGTGCTGGAGCGGCCTTCTTGGGCGCAATGGCGCCATCGCAGCCCGGTGCGGCCGTCGCCGGCGTCCAGGATGAATTGCGCCAGCAAAACTCTTGCGTGCCATTCTTCCAGACGGTTCCGTCCGCGCTACGCCAGTTATCGATCGTCTGGGCACTAGCGGACACAGCCACCAGCACAGATGCGAGGGAAACAGCCAAATGGGTCGATATTTTCATGATTCTCCTTTTGGAAATGGTTGCAGACGGACTGTCAAATCTCAGCGATGTTACGCGGGAAGACCACCCGCCATCGGTGCGCCGATTGTGCCACAGGATGTTTGGCGGTCCTTTTTTGAATCGTGACCGAAGCGTGGCACATGGGGCACTTGGACCAATGCAAGGCCGGCCTGGTCATCAAACCGTTGCCCTGCCGCAACAGCATAAAATCACGTCCGAGCGCTCGCTCTCACCTTTTAGGCTCCTTTTCATGACCCAGTTCGCCAAAGAAACCCTGCCCACAAGCCTCGAAGAAGAGATGCGTCGCAGCTATCTCGATTACGCCATGAGCGTGATCGTGGGCCGCGCCCTGCCCGACGCCCGTGATGGCCTCAAGCCGGTCCACCGCCGCGTGCTGTTTGCCATGTACGAGTTGAGCAACGACTGGAACAAGGCCTACAAAAAGTCCGCCCGTATTGTTGGCGACGTGATCGGTAAGTACCACCCCCATGGCGATCAATCGGTTTACGACACGATTGTGCGCATGGCGCAGGACTTCTCCATGCGCCACATGCTGGTTGATGGCCAGGGCAATTTCGGCTCAGTCGACGGCGACAACGCTGCAGCCATGCGCTACACCGAAATCAGGCTGGCCAAGATTGCTCACGAGCTGCTGGCCGATCTGGATAAAGAAACAGTTGACTTCGGCCCAAACTACGACGGCAGCGAGAAAGAGCCCCTGGTACTGCCCACCCGCTTACCTAATCTGCTGGTCAATGGCTCTGGCGGCATTGCGGTGGGCATGGCAACCAATATCCCACCCCACAACCTCAACGAAGTGGTGGACGCCTGCTTGCACCTGCTGGCCCATCCGCAGGCATCGGTCGACGATCTGATCGACATCGTACCGGCGCCCGATTTCCCGACCGCCGGCATCATCTACGGCATCCAGGGCGTTCGCGACGGCTACCGCACCGGCCGTGGCCGGGTGGTCATGCGCGCCAAATGCCATTTTGAAGACATTGACCGCGGGCAGCGCCAGGCCATCATCGTCGACGAGCTGCCCTACCAGGTTAACAAGAAGACCCTGCAGGAGCGCATGGCCGAACTGGTGCACGAAAAAAAGATCGAAGGCATCAGCCATATTCAGGATGAGTCCGACAAGTCCGGTATGCGTTTGGTCATCGAGCTCAAGCGCGGCGAAGTCCCCGAAGTGGTGCTCAACAACCTGTACAAACAGACCCAGCTGCAAGACACCTTTGGCATGAACATGGTCGCCCTGGTCAACGGGCAGCCCAAGCTATGCAACCTGAAAGACCTGATCGAGGTCTTCCTCAATCACCGCCGCGAGGTCGTCACCCGCCGAACCGTTTTCAACCTGCGCAAGGCGCGCGAGCGGGGCCATGTGCTCGAAGGCCTGGCTGTCGCGCTGGCCAATATCGACGAATTCATCCGCATCATCCGCGAGTCGCCCACGCCGCCGGTCGCGCGGCAGGAGCTGATGGCCCGCTCCTGGGACAGCAAACTGGTACGCGAGATGCTCACCCGCACCCGGCAAGACGGCGCAAAAGTCAGCGTCCAGGACTACCGGCCCGACGGGCTGGAAAAAGAGTTCGGCATGGGCCAGGACGGGCTGTACCGGTTGTCAGAAACGCAGGCGCAAGAGATCCTTCAAATGCGCCTGCAGCGCCTGACGGGCCTGGAACAGGACAAGATCGTTGGCGAATACAAAGAGGTGATGGCCGAGATCGACGACCTGCTCGACATTCTGGCCAAGCCGCAGCGGGTTTCGATCATCATCAGCGAGGAACTCAACGCCATCAAGACCGAATTCGGCCAGTCCAAGATCGGCGCACGGCGCAGCCTGGTGGAGCACAGTTCGTTTGACCTGTCGACCGAAGACCTGATCACGCCCACCGACATGGTGGTCACGCTCAGCCACACCGGCTACATCAAAAGCCAGCCTTTGTCCGAATACCGTGCTCAAAAGCGCGGCGGGCGGGGCAAGCAGGCCACTGCCACCAAAGAAGACGACTGGGTTGACCAGCTGTTCATCGCCAACACCCATGACTACATCCTGTGTTTCAGTGACCGCGGACGGCTTTACTGGCTCAAGGTGTGGGAGGTGCCGCAGGGTTCGCGTGGTTCTCGCGGGCGGCCGATTGTCAATATGTTCCCCCTGCAGGACGGCGAAAAAATCACGGTTGTCCTGCCACTGACCGGCGACAACAGCAGCTTCCCGGCCAACCACTATGTCTTCATGGCCACCAGCATGGGGACGGTGAAGAAAACCGCGCTGGAAGACTTCAGCAATCCGCGCAAGGCGGGCATTATTGCGGTCGACCTCGACCCCGGCGACTTTTTGATCGGCGCGGCCCTGACCGACGGCGAGCACGATGTGATGCTGTTCTCTGACGGCGGCAAAGCGGTGCGCTTTGATGAAAACGATGTGCGGCCCATGGGCCGACAGGCACGCGGTGTGCGCGGCATGATGCTCGAAGACGGCCAGAGCGTGATCGCCATGCTGGTTGCCGAAGACGAGTCCCAAAGCGTGCTCACGGCCACAGAAAACGGATTTGGCAAACGCACCTCCATCACGGAATACACCCGGCACGGCCGCGGCACCAAAGGCATGATTGCCATTCAGCAGTCAGAGCGCAACGGCAAAGTCGTGGCTGCCACCCTGGTGCACGCTGACGACGAGATCATGCTCATCACCGACAAAGGCGTTCTGGTACGTACCCGTGTCAGCGAGATTCGAGAGCTCGGACGCGCTACCCAGGGTGTCACCCTCATCAGCCTGGATGAAGGCGCCAAACTCATTGGGTTGCAACGCATTGTTGAAAACGACGCGATGGGCGCCGCATCAGATGCGGCCGCGGACGACGACGTGTCGGCCGGTGAGTCCAAGAGCGAATAAAACCACCCAGTCCCGGGCGCACACGATGAGCCGACCTTTCAATTTTTCTGCCGGGCCGGCCACCTTGCCCGATGAAGTCCTGGCCCAGGCCGCGCACGAAATGCTGGACTTTCAGGGCAGCGGCATGAGCGTCATGGAGATGAGCCACCGCAGCAAGGAATTTGGCACCATCCACCAGGAAGCCCAGGCAGACTTGCGTGCGATCCTGGCGGTGCCGGATAACTTTCGCATTTTGTTCATGCAAGGCGGCGGGATTGCCGAAAACGCGATCGTGCCACTCAATCTCTGCAAAGGGCAGTCAGCGGACTTTGTGGTCACAGGCAGCTGGAGCCAAAAATCTTTTAAAGAGGCTGCACGCTACTGCGAAGCCAGACTGGCGCAGAGCAATGCAGAGACTGGCCACACCCACTTGCCAAAAGCCAGCACCTGGCAACTGAACCCGCAAGCAGCTTATGTACACATCTGCTCGAACGAGACGATTCATGGCGTTGAATTTCACGAGTTGCCGGACCTCAAAGCGCTGGGCTCCGACGCGCCGCTGGTGATTGACTTCTCCTCCCATGCTGCATCGCGCACGGTGGACTGGTCACGCGTCGGGCTGGCGTTTGCCGGCGCACAGAAGAACCTGGGGCCTGCGGGCCTGACGATTGTGGTGGTGCGCGAGGACCTGCGCTCGATCGGGCGCTGCCCATTTGCCCGAGCGCCTTCAATTACAAGTTGGTGGCCGAAAACGACTCGATGTACAACACGCCACCGACCTACAGCATTTACGTTGCCGGGCTGGTCTTCAAATGGGTCCGTCAACAAGGTGGCGTAGCAGCCATGGAGACACGCAACATCGCCAAAGCCCAACTGCTGTACGATTTTCTGGATCGCTCCTCGTTTTACCAGTCCAAAGTTGATGTGGCCTGCCGCTCACGCATGAATGTGCCTTTTTTCCTGGCTGATGAAGCCCGTAACCAGGCGTTTCTGGACGGCGCTAAGGCTGCCGGCCTGCTCCAACTCAAAGGCCATAAATCGGTCGGCGGCATGCGCGCGAGCATTTACAACGCCATGCCGCTGGCTGGCGTGCAAGCCCTGGTGGACTACATGGCTGATTTTGAACGTCGGGCTTAAGCACTGGGCCAACCTCACCGGACGCATCAAGCATGGCAAAGAAACTCTCTGATTTGCGCTCTGAGATCGACTCGATTGACGCCGATCTGCTCAAGCTGCTGAACCAGCGCGCGCAGCTTGCCATGGAAGTGGGCGAACTCAAACGCGCAGAAGGCTCTGCCGTGTTCCGCCCGGAGCGCGAGCTGCAGGTGATCAGCGGCCTGCAGGCGGCCAACCCCGGGCCCCTGAAGGGCAACAACATTGCGCCCATCTGGCGTGAGATCATGTCTGCATGCCGCTCGCTGGAGACTGACCAAAGGGTCGCCTACCTGGGGCCCGCTGGAACCTTTAGCGAGCAGGCCGCGCTTGATTTTTTCGGTGCGAGCATGTCGCACCTACCCTGCCCGAGCATCGACGAGGTGTTTCGCGCCACGGCTGCCGGCAGCGCTGACTTTGGCGTGGTGCCTATCGAAAATTCCTCGGAAGGTGTGATTGCCCGATCGCTCGACTTGCTGCTGGGCTCACCACTGCACATCGTTGGCGAAACCAGCCTGCTGGTCCGGCACAACCTGCTGCGCCTTGAGCCCAGTCTTGACAAGATTGAAGTGGTGCTGGCGCACCCGCAGGCTCTGGCGCAGTGCCAGCACTGGCTCAACAGCCATCTGCCCAAAGCGGAACGTCGGGCAGAGGCCAGCAACGCCGAGGGCGCACGGCTGGCCGCCACCAACCCAGCCTGGGCTGCCATTGCCAGCGAGCGCGCGGGCAGTGAGTTTGGCCTGCACCTGGTGTCCAAGGCCATTCAGGACGATGCCTCCAACCGCACGCGTTTTGCCATCGTCTGTCTGCCTCAGACCATGCCTGCGCCGCACGCCACAGGCAAAGATTGCGTCAGCCTGGCGGTGTCGGTTGCCAACCGGCCAGGCGCGGTGCACGACCTGCTGGTGCCCCTGAAGCGTCATGGCGTCTCCATGACACGCTTTGAGTCGCGACCGGCGCGCTCGGGCCAGTGGGAATACTACTTCTACATCGACCTTGAAGGCCACCCCAGTCAGCCTGCGGTGCAGTCTGCGTTGGACGAACTTCGTCAACTGTGCGCGTTCTACAAAGTACTCGGCACCTACCCTGTCAGCGCCTGAGCGTTTGCGCCAGGCTATGACATCAAGCAAGCAGGTCGTCTGATGTATCAAAAACTCGGTTTGATCGGTTGCGGCCTGATGGGCGGCTCCTTCGCGCTGGCTTTGCGCCGCGCGGGATTGGTCCGACACATCGCGGGCTACAGCCCGTCCCAGCGCACCCTGGACAAAGCCTTGGCCATGGGCGTGATCGACGAGCAGGCTGCACAGCCTGCTTTGGCGGTCCAGGACGCCGACCTGGTCTTGATTGCCGTGCCCGTTGAGGCGACCGAGTCGGTGCTGGCGTCTGTGGCAGGGGCCCTTGCGCCTAAAGTGCTGGTGATGGATGTGGGCTCCACCAAGGTCAACGTGGTGGCAGCTGCGCGTCGCGCCCTGAAAGAAAAGGCTTCCTGCTTTGTGCCGGCGCATCCCATCGCTGGTAAGGAACGTGCCGGTGTGGACCACGCCGATGCAGACCTGTACCGCGACCGGCTGCTGGTGCTCACGCCCAGTGGCGATACGGCGCTGGCCAGAAGCCATGAAGCCACACAGATTTGGGAGGCTATCGGCAGCCAGGTCGTGAGCCTGTCGCCAGAACAGCACGACAGCGCCTTTGCGGCGGTCAGCCACCTGCCGCACCTGCTGGCTTTTGCCTTCATCACCAGTGTGAGCCAACAGGCCATGGGCCAACGCTTTCTGGAGCTAGCTGGCCCCGGTTTTCGCGACTTCACACGCATTGCTGCCAGTGAGCCCAAGATCTGGCGCGACATTTTGCTTGCCAATCGGGAAGAAGTGCTCAAGCAATGTCTGTTGTTTCAAGACCATTTGCGCCAACTCAGTGCCCTCTTGGCCAGCGGCGACAGCACAGCGCTGGAGGAGGCTATTGCCCTAGCAAGCCAGACGCGCGCGCAGTGGCAGATGAATCGCCCTGAGGTCTGATGTACACCACGCGCTTTCTCGACATCCCGCCATTGGCATCTGCCGGGGGCAGCGTGCGCCTGCCAGGCTCCAAGAGCATCTCAAACCGCGTGCTGCTGCTCTCGGCCCTGTGCGAAGGCCGAACCACGGTGCATGACCTGCTCGACTCGGACGACACCCGGGTGATGCTCGAAGCGCTGCGTCGCTTGGGTTGTGGCGTGACCAACCAGGGCAATCGTGTGGTCATCGACGGCATGGGCGGGCGTGTGACCAATCCCAAAGCTGAGCTGTTCATGGGCAACGCAGGAACGGCCATTCGGCCACTGACTGCAGCGCTGGCCGTGATTGGTGGCGACTTTGAACTGCGCGGTGTCGAGCGCATGCATGAGCGGCCGATTGGTGACCTGGTCGACGCGCTGCGTCAGCTGGGCTGCCAGATTGACTACCTGCAAAAACCGGGCTATCCGCCGCTGCGCATCGGCCGGCCTGAACTGCAGCTACGCCAAGCGATTCAAGTGCGCGGCGATGTGTCGAGCCAGTTCCTCACCGCGCTTTTGATGGCGCTGCCACTGGTGGCGCAGGATGATGTGGTGATTGAAGTGGTGGGCGAGCTGATCTCGCGCCCCTACATCGAGATCACGCTCAATCTGCTGGCCAAGTTTGGGGTTCGGGTCAAGCGCGCGCAATGGCAGCGCTTCACCATTGCCGCCGGCAGCAAGCTGCGTTCACCCGAAGATGTTTACGTGGAGGCCGATGCCTCCTCGGCCAGTTACTTTGTCGCACTCGGCGCGCTGGCAGGCGCTCAGCAGGCCGTTCGCATCGACGGCGTGGGCGCAGGCTCGATTCAAGGGGATATCCGTTTTATCGACGCGGCGCGGCAAATGGGCGCAAATATTGAAAGCGGCGAGAACTGGCTGTCCATTCGGCGCGGCAGCTGGCCGCTCAAGGCCATCGACCTGGATTGCAACCACATTCCCGATGCGGCGATGACGTTGGCGGTCATGGCGCTGTACGCGCAGGGCACCACAACGCTTTCGAATATCGCCAG
>JAYQPP010000054.1:0-6742 GCA_038145425.1 Comamonadaceae bacterium
GCTCATCTCATCCTGGGGCTGTAGCCGGTCCCAAGGGTATGGCTGTTCGCCATTTAAAGAGGTACGTGAGCTGGGTTTAAAACGTCGTGAGACAGTTTGGTCCCTATCTTCCGTGGGCGCTGCAGATTTGAGGAAGCCTGCTCCTAGTACGAGAGGACCGGAGTGGACACACCTCTGGTGTATCGGTTGTCACGCCAGTGGCATTGCCGAGTAGCTATGTGTGGAAGAGATAACCGCTGAAAGCATCTAAGCGGGAAACTCGTTTCAAGATGAGATCTGCCGGGGCCTCGAGCCCCCTAAAGAGTCGTTCAAGACCAGGACGTTGATAGGTCGGGTGTGTAAGCGTAGTAATGCGTTGAGCTAACCGATACTAATTGCTCGTGCGGCTTGACCCTATAACTTTGAGATTTATCTCAAGGAAGTTATGCCAAGTGACGCATTCAAAATTTGCTGTGCCGAGTGCACAGTTGTCGAAAGACCAGCTGATTAGCTCTATAGATTGGTTTTTTTGGTTCCCTTGTGGGCCATGAAAACAAAAAGTTTTGCCTGACGACCATAGCAAGTTGGAACCACTCCTTCCCATCCCGAACAGGACAGTGAAACGGCTTCGCGCCAATGATAGTGCGGATTCCCGTGTGAAAGTAGGTCATCGTCAGGCTCCATTTGCCGTAGAAAAGCCCAGTCCATCCGACTGGGCTTTTTTTATGTCTGGGTTTGTCGATTCCTCGGGCGACAAGGGCGCGTATTGGTGTGACTTGCCCCCCCTCAGGTTGACCTTGACCTGCCCCCCACTAGCCTTACTAGGCCGAGCTTAGTAAAGTCCGTCAATCTGGAGCAAGACGGGCATGAAGAATGCAGTGCGCCAGCGCTAACTCAGGACACCGTCAATAAGACCCATTAGCGCCAGTGTCATGAAGATATAGCGAAGACACTTCCCGATGGCCATGTAAAACACGCAAGGCCAGAACGGCAATTTCAGCCACCCTGCAACCGCGCACAAAGGATCTCCGACCAGCGGGAGCCAGGCCATCAAGCATGCCTTGGGGCCCAGGCGCTCAAGCCAGTCGAGCGCACGTACGTGGTGTTTACTGCGTTTGGGCATGATGAGATCCCGCGAGGCCTTACCCATCCACCAGGTCAAGGCGCCGCCCAGCGTATTGCCCACGCTTGCAACCACAACCGCCGGCCAGAATAGTCCGGGGTTCAGTTCCACCAGGCCAAGTAGCGCCGGCTCTGAGCCCATGGGCAAGAGAGTGGCTGATAAAAACGAAATCAAAAACAGCGAGCTGAGCCCATATTGCGGGAGGGCCAAAAGTGCTAACAAAGATTCGATCAAGGGCGGCATGACATGAGAGTGGTCATTGATGCATACGTAGGGCCTAAAATTTGCGCAGCCCTCGCGTGAATTAGTTTGAATTGTGCAAGCTTCTGAGGCAAGTGCTTGATTCACGCAAAAGGCAGCCTAATTTTTATGAAGATCGGCCCCTACGAACTACCGAATACCTACTTCGCGGCGCCGATGGCGGGCGTGACGGATCGGCCGTTTCGCCGGCTGTGTCGTTATTTCGGCGCAGGTTATGCCGTGAGTGAGATGCTCAGCAGCCGGCCAGATTTGCGTGGGTCTGCCAAGTCGATGACTCGATCGAACCATGAAGGTGAGGCCGGGCCGATTGCCGTGCAAATCGCGGGCACTGAACCTCTCCTGATGGCCGAAGCCGCCCAGTACAACATAGGCAAGGGTGCCCAGGTGATTGACATCAATATGGGTTGCCCAGCTAAGAAAGTGTGTAACAAGTGGGCTGGGTCTGCATTGATGCAGAACGAATCGCTCGCCCTGCAAATCATTGAATCGGTGGTTGCTGCGTGTGCGCCGCATGGTGTTCCAGTGACGTTGAAGATGAGAACAGGGTGGTGTGATCGGCAAAAAAATGCACTGACACTGGCGCTGGCCGCGCAGTCCGCTGGCGTACAAATGATCACGGTGCATGGTCGTACCCGGGAGCAGGGCTACAAGGGCGAGGCAGAGTACGAAACCATTGCATCGGTCAAGGCCGCCTTGAAGATTCCCGTTGTTGCCAATGGTGATATCGACAGCCCGCACAAGGCGCGACTGGTGCTTGCGCAAACCGGCGCTGACGCCATCATGGTCGGTCGGGCGGCCCAGGGCAGGCCCTGGCTATTCCGGGAAATCGCCCATTTCCTGACGACCGGGCAACTGTTGGCGCCTCCGTTGGTGGCGGAGGTGAGGCAATTGCTGCTGGAGCACCTCCAGGACCACTATGACTTGTACGGTGAGCACATTGGCGTACGCTCAGCGCGCAAGCATATCGGTTGGTATGTACGAGATTTGCCCGGTGGAGAGGCTTTCCGCGATCATATGAATCAGCTCGACAGCACAGCAGTCCAGTTCGATGCGGTGTCGCGCTTTTTTGATGCGTTGCATCAATCCATGGATCGTTTGCCGCCCGTTGCCGTGGCACCGGCAAGGCCTGAGACGGAGAATTTGCTATGACGCCGCTTGCACCTGTTTCGGTTGCTGACTCGGTCAGGACCACGTTAAGAACTTACTTGAATGATTTGGAAGGCGCGAGCCCGCAAAATGTGTACGCCATGGTTTTGGATGCAGTCGAGAGGCCAATGCTCGAAGTGATCATGGCGCATGTCGAAAATAACCAGTCGAAGGCGTCGCAGTGTCTGGGTATCAACCGAAATACCTTACGCAAGAAATTGCGCCAGCATGGCCTGGCGGCGTAGCACAGGGCTGCCTCCATGTTTTTGTCCTGACTATTAGCCCTCTTGACCCGTCGGCCCTGCCTCAGGTCTTCACCCTTATGCATCAATCCTCAAGATCATGAAGCGTGCGCTTATTTCTGTTTCCGATAAAAGTGGTGTTGTCGAATTTGCCCAGAGTCTGTCTCAATTGGGTATCGACCTTATTTCAACAGGAGGCACCGCGCAGTTGCTGGCCAAGCATGGCCTGGATGTGACCGAGGTCGCAGACTTGACGGGATTTGCAGAAATGCTTGATGGGCGCGTCAAAACTCTGCATCCCAGGATTCACGCGGGCTTGCTGGCACGCCGGGACCTGGATTCGCACATGCGCGCTTTAGAGAAGCACCAGATTGGCACGATTGATCTTCTGATAGTGAATTTGTATCCGTTTGAAACGACGGTCGCTCAGCCTGGGTGCACGCTCGAAGACGCGATAGAAAACATCGACATCGGCGGACCGGCCATGGTGCGAAGCGCGGCCAAGAACTGGCGTGATGTGGCGGTCCTGACAGATGTCTCGCAATACGCCACGGTACTTGATGAACTGCGCCAGACGGGTACCGTTTCATTGAAGACGCGTTTCGAACTGTCTGTGGCGGCGTTCAATCGCATTGCCCAGTACGACGGGGCGATCAGCGACTATCTGAGTAGTTTGCACTTTGAGCCGAATTCAACGACACCGACGAAGAGCCTTTTTTCGGCACAGGCCAACGGACGTTTTGTCAAATTGCAAGACCTGCGTTACGGCGAAAACAGCCATCAAGAAGCGGCACTGTACCGAGACCTGGTCCCTGCGCCGGGATCGCTGGTGACGGCCCGTCAATTGCAGGGTAAGGAACTTAGCTATAACAACATTGCAGACGCCGATGCGGCCTGGGAATGTGTGAAAAGCTTTGAAACGCCAGCCTGTGTCATCGTCAAGCACGCCAATCCTTGTGGTGTGGCCGTAGGCATGGATGCGCTGCAAGCCTACGCAAAAGCGTTTAAGACGGATCCAACCTCAGCCTTTGGCGGCATCATCGCGTTTAACTGCTTGGTGGACGAAGCGGCAGCGCAACAGGTTTCAAAGCAATTTGTCGAGGTGCTGATGGCGCCCGCGTTCTCAGCCAAGGCGATGGCTGTTTTCAAGGCCAAGGTCAACGTCAGGGTGCTGCAAATTGAATTGCCGCCTGGTGGGGAAAGTGCCTGGTTACAGGGGCGTAACGCGGTCGATGTGAAACGGGTTGGCTCTGGCTTGTTGATGCAGACGGCTGACAACCACGTGCTTCAGCGCGCTGACCTCAAGGTCGTGACCAAGATTCAGCCGAGTCCACAACAAACCGAGGACCTTTTGTTTGCCTGGCGAGTTGCTCAGTACGTCAAAAGCAATGCGATTGTTTTTTGCAAAGACGGGATGACCATGGGTGTCGGCGCTGGGCAGATGAGCCGCCTAGATTCCGCACGAATTGCCAGCATTAAAGCGGAGCACGCTGGTCTAAGCCTGTCAAACACCGTGGTGGCCAGCGATGCATTTTTTCCATTTCGGGATGGCCTGGATGTCGTGGCCGATGCCGGCGCAAGCTGCGTGATCCAGCCAGGTGGCTCCATGCGGGATCAGGAAGTGATTGATGCAGCCAACGAGCGTGGGATCGCGATGGTCTTCTCAGGCGTGCGTCATTTCCGGCACTAAGGCGACCCCGGCGTCTCGGCGAACCACAGGCAAACCTGGCACGGTACTGCGCCTTTCGAGTCGCCGGTAAGAACTTCTGGGTTCAGGCCGAAGCCATGGTCTTGAAGCATGCTTTGGCGGCTTCAACAGTCTGGGCAATATCGTCTGATGTGTGTGATGCACTGACAAACCCTGCTTCGTAAAGCGCCGGCGCGATGTACACACCGCGCTCCAGCAAACCATGGAACAGGCGATTGAACTGCTCGGAATCGGAGGTCATGACCTCTTGGTAATTGTTTGGCAGCTGTCGGAGCAAAAAGAAGCCCATCATGCCGCCTTCATGGTCAGCGCTGAAGGCCACGCCAGCCGCAGCTGCAGCCTCGCGAAGGCCCTTCATGAGTTGACCTGTTTTGAGACTCAGGTCCTCGTAAAAACCGGGTTTACCAACTTCTTTCAAGGTGGCCAGCCCGCAGGCCGTGGCCACTGGATTGCCTGAAAGTGTGCCCGCCTGATACACCGGCCCCAGGGGCGCCAGGTGCTTCATTACGTCGCGCCGTGCGCCAAAGGCAGCCAGTGGCATGCCGCCACCAATGACTTTGCCCAACACCGTCATATCGGGCTCAAAGCCTGGAATTTGCTTGGCGTAAATGCTTTGCGCGCCTCCAAGTGCCACCCGAAAGCCGGTCATGACTTCATCCAGAACCAATAAGGCACCGTGCTCGGTACACAGCTCGCGGCAGCGCGTCATGAATGCGGTACTGGCACGCACAAAATTCATGTTGCCGCAAATTGGCTCCATCATCAGGCAGGCGATTTCAGCCCCATGCGTGGCGAATGCCTCTTCAAGTTGCGCCACATCGTTGTAGCGAAGCACGAGGGTGTGTTGCACCACTTCGGGCGGTACACCGGCGCTGGTTGGGTTGCCAAATGTCGCCAGCCCGGAGCCTGCCTTCACCAGTAAGGCATCGGCATGGCCGTGGTAACAGCCCTCAAACTTGATCAGCTTGCTGCGCCCGGTTGCGCCGCGGGCCAGGCGAATCGCGCTCATGGCCGCCTCAGTCCCGGAGCTCACCAGTCGAACCATGTCCATGGACGGCAGGTGCTGGAGAATCAGCTCGACCAACTCAATTTCCCGCTCCGTGGGCGCTCCAAACGACAAACCATCGACGGTGGCTTTTTGTACCGCTTCGATCACGGCTGGGTGGCCGTGGCCCAGAATCATGGGACCCCAGGAGCCGATGTAGTCGATCAATCGTTGATTGTTGGCATCCCACATGTAGGCACCCTGCGCACGTCTGATGAATCGTGGGGTTCCGCCAACCGCCCGAAAGGCTCTGACCGGGGAATTCACGCCACCCGGTATGACGGCTTGGGCACGTTGAAAAAGGACGCTGTTGGAATCGTTGGAAGAGTTCATACTCGTCTGTCAGGCAGTTGTAGATGGCCGGTCGGGGTCATGGGTCGCGGCAATGCATACCAATGATGCGCCCTGCCAGGAGGAAAACGAAAGCCGGCGTGCTTGAGGCAAAATGAAGTCACTGATGCCATGCGACGACTGCAATCAGGTAGAGCGTTGCAATTTTATGGGAAGGCCTGACTGACGCCATGACTGAATCAACGAGCTGGATGTGCCTGATTTGTGGCTGGATTTATGACGAATCGGCGGGCGATCCTGACCATGGCATTGCGCCCGGTACACCTTGGAAGGATGTACCCTTGAACTGGGTCTGTCCTGAATGCGGTGCGCGCAAGGAAGACTTTGAGATGGTGCAGTTTTAACGCCTGTTGTGGGCGTTTCCCTAGGGCCTATTCAGTCGGCAGGGGTAGTTTTCACCACAGCGTACCGCTGCAGCGTGGCTTTTCGGGCTTCATCGTGCGCAACAAGGGGCGCAGGATAGTTTTCACCCAGGACCACGCCAGCTGCAATCAACTCCAGCGGATTGGCTTGCCAGGGCGCGTGAATGTCCTTGTTCGAGAGCTTGGCCAACTGCGGCAGGTAACGGCGAATGAACTTTCCTTCGGGGTCGAACTTTTGACTCTGGCTGACGGGGTTGAAAATTCTGAAATACGGCTGCGCGTCGCAGCCGCTCGAAGCGACCCATTGCCAGCCACCGTTATTAGCCGATAGGTCGAAGTCGTTGAGTGCCTGCGCGAAATAGCGCTCTCCCCAACGCCAGTCGATGCCCAGGTCTTTCACAAGAAAACTACCGCTGATCATGCGCAAACGGTTGTGCATATAACCCGTCTGGTTGATTTGCGCCATGGCGGCATCAACGATCGGATACCCCGTCTGGCCGCTAAACCAGGCAGTAAACAATCGCT
>JAYQPP010000055.1:0-6363 GCA_038145425.1 Comamonadaceae bacterium
GTGTGAGATGGCGTGTTCCTACGAGAACTATGGCACGTTTGCCACCGCCAAGTCACGCATCAAGGTTTTTGACTTTCACCACTCCGGCAAAAAAGTTCCCTATACCTGCACTCAGTGTGATGAAGCCTGGTGCCTGCATGCGTGCCCAGTGGAGGCCATCAGCGTTGATAAGGCTACTGGTGCCAAGGTAGTCAACGACTCGACCTGTGTCGGCTGCAAGGTTTGTACGATTGCTTGCCCGTTTGGCACGGTGAACTACGTGCAGGAAACCGGCAAGGTTCAGAAATGCGACTTGTGTGGTGGTGAGCCCGCCTGTGCGGATGCCTGCCCCACTGGCGCAATCACCTTCATCGACGCCAATTGGACTGGGCTGGGCCGCATGAACCAGTGGGCCGACAAAGTTGGCAATCAACCCGCGGCAGCTTAAGGAGAACACATCATGGCATGGGCAGAAAAAATTCTCCGCGTCAACCTGAGCGCTGGCACCGTCAAGTCAGAGCCACTCAATATGGAGTGGGCTAAGGCCTACATTGGCTCGCGTGGTTTGGGCAGTAAGTATCTGGTCGAAGAGATTGACCCCAAGGTTGATCCACTGTCACCAGAGAACAAAATCATCTGGGCCACTGGGCCCTTAACTGGAACGATGGCCTCAACCGGCGGGCGCTACACGGTGATCACCAAAGGCCCCTTGACCGGAGCCATTGCGTGTTCGAACTCTGGCGGGTACTGGGGTGCGGAGCTGAAGATGGCGGGTTGGGACATGGTGATTTTTGAAGGCAAGTCGGCCAAGCCGGTTTATCTCTACATTAACGATGACCAGGCCGAGCTGCGCGATGCCTCGCACCTGTGGGGTAAAAGCGTTTGGGAAACTGAAGAGACCCTTAAAAAGAGTTTGCAAGACCCGCTCACGCGCGTTTCTAGCATCGGCAAGGCTGGCGAAAACCTGGTCTTGTACGCCGCCGTGGTCAATGATCTGCACCGCGCAGCAGGACGCTCTGGCGTAGGAGCCGTGATGGGTAGCAAGAATTTGAAAGCCATCGCCGTGCGTGGCACCAAGGGCGTTGGCAATGTGCGCGACCCTAAAGCCTTTATGGCAGCGGTTAAAGCTGGTAAAAAAGTGCTGGCTGAAAACGGTGTCACGGGGCAGGCGCTGCCCACCTATGGAACCCAAGTGCTGATGAACATCATCAATGAGGTCGGTGGATTACCTACGCGCAATCACCGGGATGTGCAGTTCGAAGGCGCCAAGGATATTTCGGCTGAGGCCATGGCTACGCCGCGCAAGACCGATGGCAAGACACATCTGGTGACCAACCAGGCCTGTTTTGGCTGCACGATTGCCTGTGGACGGGTTAGCAAAATGGACCAAAGCCACTTCTCGGTGCAGAACAAACCAGAGTATTGGGGTGCCTCTGGTGGTCTTGAGTACGAGGCCGCCTGGGCCCTGGGTGCAGCCAACGGGGTCAATGACTTGGAAGCCTTGCAGTACGCCAATCTCATTTGCAACGAAGAGGGGTTCGACCCCATCAGTTTTGGCGCCACAGTGGGTGCGGCCATGGAGCTCTACGAGATGGGTGTGCTAAGCAAAGAGCAGCTGGGCATCGAGGCGCCGTTCGGATCGGCAAAAGCCTTGTGCGAATTGGCTGACATGACCGCCAAAGGAGTGGGCTTTGGTAAAGACATTGGAATGGGCTCCAAGCGGTTGACCGCGAAATATGGGCACCCAGATTTGTCGATGAGCGTCAAGGGCCAGGAATTCCCGGCCTATGACGGGCGCGTGATTCAGGGTATCGGATTGGCCTACGCCACCTCTAACCGTGGCGCTTGCCATTTACGGGGCTACACCATTGCGTCCGAGGTGCTGGGTATCCCAGTGAAGACAGAGCCGGTGGAAGCCAATGGCAAGCCAGAGCTGGTAAAGGCGTTTCAGGACGCGACCGCTGCGTTTGACTCCAGCGGCTTGTGCATCTTCACCACCTTTGCCTGGAGCCTGCAGGACCTGGCCCCGCAGATGCAGGGTGCCTGCGACGCGGATTACACGGTGGATGAATTGGCCAAAGCCGGTGAGCGGATATGGAATCTGGAGCGCGAATTCAATAACGCTGCTGGTTTTACCAAGGCGGATGACACTTTGCCCAAGCGCCTGCTAACTGAAGGCGCCAAGACTGGGCCTGCGAAGGGTGTGGTGAGCAAATTGCCTGAGATGCTTCCGAAGTACTACGAAGTCAGGGGCTGGGATAGCGAGGGCCGTCCCACAGCCGCGACGCGAGAGCGATTGGGCTTGTAGCGCCTGACGTGTCAGGCGAACTATTGCGGTGCGCAAGCTGGGGTTGTTCACCACTTTGCGGTTTTGTTTGTTCACTCGTCTAGTGGCGGGCTCGGATCAGCTGGGTAGGTAAGCCCGTCTGAGCCCCACTTGTTTCAAAACAGGAGGTTGAGAATGAGCCATCACGTCATCTTGGGCGCTGGACCGGCCGGTGTCGTCGCGGCCGAAAGAATTCGTAAGCTCGCGCCCGCCGACTCGATCACGCTGATCGGCGATGAGGCGGGCCCAGCGTACTCTCGAATGGCCATACCGTATATGTTGATCGGTGATATCGACGCGACGGGTACTTACCTTCGTAAAAGTCCTGAGCACTTTGCCGCGCTGAAGATTGAGCAGATTTGGGCGCGCGCGCGCTCCATTGATGGGCAGAGGAAAACGATTAGCCTGCAATCCGGTGAAAGCTTGACTTTCGACACCTTATTGATTGCCACGGGCTCACGGCCCATCAAGGCCAACATTGCGGGCATTGATTTGCCCGACGTGATCAATTGCTGGACGCTCGACGATGCGAACGCGATCATTGCGAAAACCAAACCCGGCACTCGCGTGCTGCAGCTAGGTGCGGGTTTTATAGGGTGCATCATCATGGAGGCACTGGTTGCTCGCGGGGTGGAGCTGCGCGTCGTCGAAAGGCGTGAGCGCATGGTTGCGCGCATGATGGGGCATGTCGCAGGCGACATGATCCACCAATGGTGTGAAAGCAAGGGTGTCAAGGTTCATGTGGGCGTTAGCGTGGAATCGATAGAGGGCGGCACGCCCATGACGGTTAATCTTGGCGACGGCAGCAAGGTGCAGGCCGATGTGGTCATCAGCGCCATCGGCGTTCGACCGTCCATCGACTTTTTGGATGACAGCGGCGTTCAATGTCAGATGGGCGTGTTGACTGACGACGCGATGCAAACCAATGTGCCAGGTGTTTATGCCGCTGGTGACTGCGCTGAGGCGTTCGACCCATTTAGCCAGAGACCGATCGTCAGCGCCATTCAACCCAACGCGGTTGATCAGGCACGGGTTGCAGCTGCCAATATGGTGGCGCATTCGCGTGGATTGGCGGCCAAGTCGCGCATCCAGGCCGTCACTCAGATCAACATGCTCGACACCTTGGGCTTGATCTCGACCAGTTTTGGTGCGTGGCAAGGTGTTAGCGGAGGTGACGGGGTTGAACTGACCGACAAGGCGTCCGGGCGACATTTGAGCCTGCACTTCAAAGACGACGTGATGGTGGGCAGCAATAGCGTGGGCTGGACCGAGAATGTTGGCGTTATGCGCGGGCTCGTCGAGGGTCGCGTCAAGCTTGGTGCATGGAAAGAACACTTGCTGCGCGACCCTACCCGATTCATGGAGGCGTACCTCGCTTGCGCGACTGCCCAGGCGGAATGGACCGGCGCGCTTGATGAGCGACGAAGTTGAATTGCGAAACGGACTCATGAAAATCACTTTTAAATTGTTCGCCACGTTGACTGACTATTTACCTCCCGAGGCCAAATACACCAACTTCATCGATGTCGAAGTGCCACCCGAAACCACGATCGGGAAGATGATTGAAACCTATTGCTTGCCTGAGAAGTGGGTACATCTGGTTTTGGTCAATGGTTCCTACATCGCGCCGGCTGACCGAGCGAATTACCGCTTGTCGGAGGGGGATGCGCTGGCCATCTGGCCGCCGATTGCCGGGGGCTAGTGTTTGCAGTCTTTTTACGAGGAAATTTTCGAGCGTGAAATGGGCTGCACCGAGGCCGAGTGGCTGGGTTGGCTGCCTGCTGCCATTGGCGCGCATCCATACGAGCTGATGCCCGGTGCCGTTGCGGTGCGCATCCATCGGGCAAGCCTGTCGATCACCTGGCGCGTTGCCGAGCCCCGCGTGATTGCGCTGGCGCGCATTCCGCGTTTGCTGGTGCGCTTTGCCTTTGACGGACTTGATGCGCAAGAGCGTTTGGCCTTCATGCGGCGTTTTGACCTGTACACCCAGCGCGGTGGTGGCTAGGCCTCTAGGTTTTGGCGCAGGCTGTTGCTTCAGGCAGGCTGGCCCATGAGCCAGTGCATGGTTTTGATGCCGGCAACGGTTAGCAGCAGAGAGCCGAACAGGTGTGATGCCGCCACGCCAGCACCCAGCCAGTAGCGCTGCGCTTGCAGCAAGGCAACCACCTCGCCAGAAAAGCTTGAGAAGGTGGTCAGCCCACCCAGAAAACCGGTGATGATTGCCAAACGCCACACCGGATCCAGCGAGGGCAGGGCCTCGAAGTAGGCAATGGCCAACCCGATCAGAAAGCCACCGATCAAATTGGCCGCCAGGGTGCCCAGCGCGAAGATGCCGACCGGATTGAGCCACAAGCCCAGGCCCCAGCGCATCAAGGCGCCGGTGCTGGCACCGATGGAGATGGCAAGGACGGAGAGCATGGTGGGTAATGATAGCCAGCCATGATGCAAATTCTCCGACAGCCGCTAGCATCTTCGATACCCGCCTGAAAATGACGTGTGGCAAAACATAGGGGTCACAAACTGCCACAAAGCGTTAGCCTTGGGGCGGGGAGATTCGGCTTTTGCTGCTGGGGGGCGATAATTTTTCCAGCGAAAATGCGCCTCTTAAGGCAGAAAGCCAATTTGGCCAATTCAACCTTAAAAACGATATGAGCAGTTTATTTTTAAGAAATATTGAAGCGCAGAAAAGTTTGCTATCCGATTTGACGCTTTTGAACGACATCGTGTCGAAGGTCGGGGAACTGGCTGCGGGTGCGTTACAGGCGGGCAACAAGATTCTTTTTTGCGGTAATGGTGGCTCGGCGGCTGACAGTCAGCATTTCGCGGCTGAGTTAACGGGCCGCTTCGTTAGAGATCGCAAACCGCTCGCTGCAATTGCCCTGACGACTGATACCTCGGCCCTGACCAGTATTGCCAACGACTACGCTTTTGAGGACGTGTTTGCCCGGCAGGTGATGGCCTTGGGGCTAAAGGGTGATGTGCTGG
This sequence comes from Comamonadaceae bacterium, assembly GCA_038145425.1. GTDB lineage: Bacteria > Pseudomonadota > Gammaproteobacteria > Burkholderiales > Burkholderiaceae_C > Rhodoferax. Next base: position 5,291 of record JAYQPP010000055.1, read on the forward strand.
TTGGTATTTCAACCTCAGGCAATTCCAAAAACATCATCCGCGCGGTTGCCGAAGCCAAAGCGATTGGCATGACCACCGTTGGCCTTTTGGGGCGTGACGGTGGGCAGCTGCGCGCCCTGTGTGACCACGCCATCGTGGTCCCAAGCGAGGTTACTGCCAGAATTCAGGAGTCCCATGTCCTGATTGGTCACACTTTGTGCGGCTTGATCGAGCAGCACATGGGCCTAGCCTGATTCAAACTCGCGGATGAAAGTTCATGGCATGAACGAATCCTTACCAAGTTTGGAGCGCGTCGCGCAGTGCCGTGTCCTGGTTGTTGGCGATGTGATGCTGGATCGCTACTGGCATGGTGAGGTGGCCCGTATATCGCCTGAGGCCCCGGTTCCAGTGGTCCATGTGCGGCGAGAGGACAGCCGCCTGGGCGGCGCGGCCAATGTGGCCCTAAATATCAGGACGTTGGGTGCGCGTGTCACCTTGCTCAGCATGGTAGGTGTTGACGACGCAGCGCGTAAATTGCGTCATTTACTGGGCGAGCAGGGCATTGAGTCTGAACTGGGTGAGGACCCTGGCATGGAGACGGTCGTCAAGTTACGCGTGATAGGGCGTAGCCAGCAGATGCTGCGAATCGACTTTGAGAAAGAGCCCGATCATGAAATTTTGTCGGGCATGTTGGGGCGCTTTGGCGAACTGCTCCCCTCGCACGATGTTGTGTTGTTTTCTGATTACGGTAAGGGTGGACTGGCGCACATCCCTAAAATGATTCTCCTCGCCCAAGCGGCCGGCAAGCCCGTGTTTATTGACCCCAAAGGCTCGGATTGGTCACGTTACAGCGGGGCGACCGTGATCACGCCCAACCGTGCTGAACTGGCCCAGGTTGTAGGCTTCTGGCAAGACGAGGCCAGTCTGAGTAATAAGGTGAAAGGCCTACTAGAGCAACTCCAGCTCAAAGCCTTGTTCCTGACTCGTTCTGAAGATGCTATGAGACTGTTTCAAGCTCGCCGGGCCAGTTCTGTACCGGCACAAGCACGCGAGGTGGCCGATGTGACCGGCGCGGGTGATACGGTAATTGCGAC
>JAYQPP010000056.1:0-6329 GCA_038145425.1 Comamonadaceae bacterium
ACCGAGGTCTTCGCTTGCAGAGAAGACGACGTTGGCAGTGTCTGCACCATAAGTTTTCATGTGGTTGTTGGAAGCGTCGTTAGCGGTCCAATAGCCGAACTGCAAGGTGCCCGACAGGGTCACTTGAGCGGAAGCAGCGCCAGCAACAGCCAGGGCGGCAGCAGCAATCAGGGTTTTTTTCATGAGGAAATACTCCTAAGTTAAGTAGATTGAGGCCCCGCTAGAGGCCCCGCAGACTTCCAAGAAATCAGAAGCTGGGGGATATTTGAACCCATGAGAGCCCTGTTTTTGCCCCACAAGCCCCCCAGAAGCCGAAAAACAAGCCCTGTCTGTTGTGTCAGTGCTACATGACCGGTGGCGTCAAGCCCCAACCCAAGGGTTTTCCCTAGGATTGACAGCGATGTTGGCACCTGCCTGGCCCCTACACCCAGACACCCGACCAAGCCCGGTTCTTTGGGGCAGCGCCCTAAAATGAGGGCAAACCGGGCCCAAGCGTCACCCTCATGGTGGCAGAGCGCCCCGAAGACCCACCCCATGACCACCGCCCAAACGCACACGCCCAGCACCCGCGACCGCCTGATTGGCGCGCTCGACGACGCGCTGCGCACGGTCTGGGCCCAGCCTCGGGCCAGTCGGCCCTGCCCCACGGTAGCTGGGGAGCCCACCCGCTTGAGCGAGGCCGAGCGCGCTGAGTCCGGCGCGCTGATGAGGGTCAACCATGTGGGCGAGGTCTGCGCCCAGGCCTTGTACAGCGCCCAGGCCCTGGTGGCCAGGGACGCTGCGCTGCGAACCCATTTTGAAAAAGCCGCGGCCGAGGAAACCACCCACCTGGCCTGGACCGCGCGGCGCCTGGATGAGCTCGGCGCGCGGCCGTCCATGCTCAACCCCCTGTGGTACGCCGGGGCTTTTGGCATCGGGCTGCTCGCCGCCCGCCTAGGCGACCGCTGGAGCTTAGGGTTTGTGGTGGAGACCGAGAACCAGGTTGAGGCCCACCTGGCCGACCACCTGAACCGCCTGCCCGCTGGTGACCATGCCTCACGCGCGATCGTGGCGCAAATGCAGGCCGATGAAGCCAGCCACGCGCTGCAGGCGCGTCAAAAAGGCGCAGCCGAGCTGCCCGCCGTGGCACGCCAGCTGATGCGCGCCGCAGCCAAGGTGATGACCACGGTGGCGCACCGAATCTGAGCCAGATTGCCTGAGCCGCTGGCAAGCGACCTGGCGTAGCAGCAGAAATGGAATTAGATCGGAGCGGGACGAAACGGCCCTGACCAAGCCACGCGGACAGTCAGGCTGGTGCCACCGGGTTTCGGAGCCGCCAATCACCATTAATCAACCCCGCTGGCCCGTTTTGCTGCGGTGTCAGCCCGCCCGGATCTCCCTGCGCAACCCTTTTGACGTACCCGGGGCCTCAGCTGGCACGCTCAACACCCCAGCCCGCGATCCGATCGGCTCACCCTCAGGCCTCAAGCACCTCAAAACTGGTGCTGATTTCGGCCGTTTTGCCCAGCATCACGCTGCCCGAGCAGTATTTGTCGTGGCTCATGGCAATGGCCCGCTCAACCGCTGCCGCTGGCACGCTCTTGCCGGTAACGGTGAAGTGCATGTTGATCTTGGTGAACACCTTGGGGTCGGTCTCGGCACGCTCGGCTTCGAGTTTGACGGTGCAGCCCCGCACCGCATGGCGGCCGCGCTTGAGGATGAGCACCACGTCATAGGCGGTGCAGCCGCCTGCGCCAGCCAGCATCAGCTCCAGCGGACGCGGTGCCAGGTTCTGGCCACCGTTCTCGGGCCGGGCGGCGTCCGGCGCGCCGTCCATCATCAAGGTGTGGCCGGTGCCGGTTTCAACCACAAAACCCATGCCCGAGCGGGTGCCCAGGGCGCCAGTCCAGTTGACGGTGCATTCCATGACGTCGACTCCAAGTTTGCTCAATAGGCGAAATTGTCGCGCGTTTAACAAGCCAAACAGCGCCAGCGTTCAGGCCCAGCGCTTATCATCACGCCCCTATGACTCAGAAAGCCAGCCGCAAGCCCCTGGGGCCCTTGGATTACCTGAAAAAAATCCTGACCGCGCGCGTCTACGACGTGGCGGTGGAGTCTGATTTGGAGCCGGCCTCCGACCTGAGCGAGCGCCTGGGCAACACGGTGCTGCTCAAGCGCGAAGACCAGCAAGCGGTGCACAGCTTCAAGCTGCGCGGCGCCTACAACAAGATGGCACACCTGAGCCCTGCCGCTTTGAAGAAGGGTGTGATTTGCGCCTCAGCAGGCAACCACGCGCAGGGCGTGGCCTTAAGCGCCCAGCGCCTGGGCTGTCGCGCTGTGATCGTGATGCCCACCACCACGCCCCAGGTCAAGGTCGACGCGGTGCGCGGTTTTGGCGGCGAGGTCGAACTCTTCGGGGAGAGCTACTCCGATGCCTACGCCCACGCGCTGCAACTCGAGCGCAAGCAGGGCCTGACCTTTGTGCACCCGTTTGATGACCCCGATGTGATCGCCGGCCAGGGCACGATTGCCATGGAAATTCTGCGCCAGCATCAGGGCCGGCTTGATGCGGTGTTTGTGGCCATTGGCGGCGGTGGCCTGGTCTCGGGCGTGGCCAATTACATCAAGGCGGTGCGTCCCGAGGTCAAGGTGATTGGCGTTCAGATGAATGACTCCAACGCCATGGTGCAGTCGGTCAAGGCCGGCCGGCGCAAAACACTGGCCGATGTGGGCTTGTTCTCAGACGGCACGGCGGTCAAACTGGTAGGCGAAGAGACCTTTCGCATCGCCAAGGGCCTGGTCGACGAGTTTGTCGAGGTCGACACCGACGCGGTGTGCGCAGCCATCAAAGATGTGTTTGTCGACACGCGCAGCATTGTGGAGCCCGCAGGCGCCTTGGCTGTGGCCGGCATCAAGGAATACGTGGCTGGGCACAAGACCAAGGGCGAGACCTACGCGGCCATTTTGTGCGGCGCCAATATGAACTTCGACCGCCTGCGCTTTGTGGCTGAGCGCGCCGAGGTGGGTGAAGAGCGCGAGGCCTTGCTGGCAGTCACCATTCCCGAAGAGCGCGGCAGTTTCAGGCGCCTGTGCGAGCTGATCAGCAACCTGCCCAGCTTTGGCGGGCCAAAGGTGCAGCGCAACGTGACCGAGTTCAACTACCGCATCAGCGACGCGAAAAAAGCGCATGTGTTTGTGGGCCTGACCACCGCCGTGCGCGGCGAGTCCGAAAAGATTGCCGCGCATTTGAGCCGGCACCGGTTTGAGACCATCGACATCACGCACGACGAACTGGCCAAAGAACACATCCGCCACATGGTGGGCGGGCGCAGCGCGCTGGCCCAGGACGAGCGGCTGTTGCGCTTTATCTTCCCCGAGCGGCCCGGCGCCTTGCTGAAATTCCTGAGCCTGATGCGCCCAAGCTGGAACATCAGCCTGTTCCACTACCGCAACCAGGGCGCAGACTACGGCCGCACGCTGGTTGGCCTGCAGGTGCCGCGCAGCGACCAGCGCGCCTTCGAGGACTTTCTCTCCACCCTGGGCTACCCCTACGTGGAAGAAACCAAGAATCCGATTTACCGCGCTTTTTTGCAGGCATGAGCGTCTCGCTGGACGGCAAGCTGGTGGTGGCCATTTCGAGCCGCGCCCTGTTCGACTTTGAGGAAGAAAACCGGGTCTTTGAGCAAGGTGACGACCGCGCCTACATGGCACTGCAACTGGAGCGCCTTGATGTGCCCGCACCACCGGGCGTGGCTTTTTCGCTGGTTCAAAAGCTGCTCGCCTTCAACCAGGGTGCGCCCCAAAAAGACGAGCCAGCCAGCCTAGGCATCAGCGACGCCACGCCCGCTCAGCCAGTCGAGGTGGTGATCCTCTCGCGCAACGACCCGGTCTCTGGCATGCGGGTGTTTCGCTCGGCGCAGCACTACGGCCTGCCCATCGAGCGCGGCAGCTTCACCCGCGGCACCAGCCCCTGGCGCTACCTCAAACCCTTGAACGCGAACCTGTTTTTGAGCGCCCACCCCAGCGATGTGCGCGCCGCACTCGACGCCGGCGTTCCCGCCGCCCAGGTCTACCCGCACAGCGCGCGCGCGAGCAAGGCCCACCCGCAAGAGGTGCGCATTGCGTTTGACGGCGACGCGGTACTGTTCTCGGACGAGGCCGAGCGCGTGTACCAGGCGCAGGGCTTGAGCGCGTTTCAGCAACACGAAATCGAAAAAGCCAGCCTGCCCCTGCCCGATGGGCCGTTCAAGCCTCTGCTGATCGCGCTGCACCGGCTGCAACAGATTGGCACGCCCGCCATGCGCATCCGAACCGCACTGGTCACGGCGCGCAGCGCGCCGGCGCACGAGCGCGCCATCCGCACGCTGATGAACTGGAACATCGAGGTCGACGAGGCCATGTTTCTAGGCGGCCTGGCCAAGGGCGAGTTCCTGCGCGAGTTCGAGCCCGACTTCTTTTTCGATGACCAGACCGGCCACATCGAATCCGCTGCGCGCCATGTTCCGGCCGGCCATGTCGCCGGCGGCGTGCGCAACCCCGCACCGCACTAAAAACCCATCGCGCTCTTGCGCCTGCATGACCCCACGGAGGCCCGCACCATGTCTGTTGCCACCAAACTCGCTGACTTCAAACTGTTTACCCAACGAACCTGGGCGCTGGCGCGACCCTACTTTGCCTCGGAAGACAAATGGAAAGCGCGCGGCATGCTCGCTGCCATCATTGCGCTGAATCTGGCCATGGTCTACATGGCGGTGCTGTTCAATTCCTGGAACAAGGTCTTCTACAACGCGCTGCAAAACAAGGACGAGGCGGTGTTCTGGACACAACTGGGGCGCTTTACTTACCTGGCCTTCACGTTCATTGTGCTGGCGGTGTACAAGTTTTACCTGACCCAGCTGCTCGAGATGCGCTGGCGCGGCTGGATGACCGGCTACTACCTCAAGCGCTGGCTGGGCAACCAGAATTTTTACAAGCTCGAGCTCATGCGCTTTGCCATCAGCCGCGAAAAAGACGCCGACAACCCCGACAACCCTGACCAGCGGATTCAGGAAGACATCAACCAGTTCACCAGCTACACCATCTCACTGAGCATGGGCCTGCTCAATTCGGTGGTCACGCTGGTGAGTTTTGTCGGCATCTTGTGGGGGCTTTCGGGCAACTTCGCCTTCACCCTGGGCGGCACCGAATTCGACATCCCTGGCTTCATGGTCTGGATGGCGGTGCTCTACAGCCTGGCCGGTAGCGTGCTCACGCACTACATTGGCCGACCGCAGATCAAGCTCAACTTCAACCAGCAACGCCTGGAAGCTGACTTTCGGCACCACATGGTGCGGGTGCGTGAGTACAGCGAGGCCATCGCGCTAGACCGCGGCGAGGCGGTGGAGCGCGGCCAGCTCGACAGCCGCTTTCAGAAAGTACTGGGCAACTTCCTCACGCTGATCAAAAAGCGCAAGAACCTGGTCTGGTTCACCAGCTTTTACGGGCAGGCCGCGGTCGTGTTTCCCTTTGTGGTGGCCGCACCGCGTTTTTTCAGTGGCGCCATCCAGCTGGGCGAACTGATGCAGATCTCGAGTGCTTTTGGGCGGGTGCAGGACTCGCTGAGCTGGTTTGTGGACAACTACCCGGCGCTGGCCTCCTGGCGCGCCACCACCGACCGCCTGACCAATTTCGAGGCCTCCTTCCAGGCCATTGAAGCGCTCGATCAGGCGCCCGATGCGCTGACGGTCTCGCCGGTGGACGGCAGCAGCGATGCGCCAGCCGCCTTGAACAGCGACGGACTTGAGCTGCTGCTGCCCAACGGCGAGACGCTGCTTAGTGGCGCGCGCTTTGCCGCCCAAAGCGGCGAGACCGTCCTGCTCGAAGGCCCGTCGGGCAGCGGCAAATCCACGCTGTTTCGTGCCATTGCCGGGGTCTGGCCTTACGCCAAAGGTAAGCTCCAACGCCCCGCGCACGCCATGTTCATCCCGCAGCGACCCTACTTTCCGAACGGCCCGCTGCGCGAAGCGCTGGCCTACCCGAGCGACCCCAGCGACTACAGCGACGACGAACTGAAAGACGCTCTGGCGCGCGCCCATCTGGGCAAATTGGTCGACCAACTCGACGCGGTTGCTGCCTGGGGCCAGACCTTGTCGGGCGGCGAGCAGCAGCGCCTGGCCATTGCGCGCGTGATGCTGAAAAAACCGGCCTGGGTGTTTGCAGATGAGGCCACCAGCGCCATGGACGAGTCCACCGAGCAGGCGGTCTATACCAGCCTGGTTGAGCATGTGCGCGCGCTGGGTGGGTCGCTGATATCGATTGCGCACCGGCCCTCTGTTGCCAAGCACCACCAGCGCCGCTGGGTGATGCAGGCG
>JAYQPP010000057.1:0-6210 GCA_038145425.1 Comamonadaceae bacterium
GCATGTGTCCAGAGTCGAAGAGTTGTTTTCCGCCACCAAAACCGAATTCAAACACCTCGAGTTTTATTACTTTCACAACTGCGTCTACGACTTCATGTGGAAGAACAACCGGCGTCGGTACGCGGAAAAATTCCCAACCTGGGACATCATCCGCAAATACAACCGGGACTACAAATTGATCTTTGTGGGCGATGCGACCATGAGCCCTTACGAGATCTTGCAGCCCGGCGGCAGTGTTGAGTACAACAACGAAGAGGCCGGCCTGGAATGGCTGGGTCGGCTGACACAGGCCTTTCCCAAATTTGTCTGGATCAACCCGGAGCCCCAGGGTGTATGGCCATACCGCCAAAGCATTGGCATCATTTCGCAGCTGATGAGCCAGCGCATGTACCCTCTGACTTTGCGCGGTCTTGAGCAGGCGATGCGCTTGTTGAGCAAATGAAAACGCTTCTGGTCTTGATGATTGCCCTGTGCCTGAACGCGTTGGCCTGGCCTCAGACGCCGAAGGCCGAGGCCAGTGCAAAACAGGAAAAAAAAGCCTTCGAGCTTCAAGTGAGCGCGCCAGCGGATTTGCGTGCGTTGCTCGAGGCGCACCTGGACATTCAGCGCTACCGTGCGCTTGATGACCTCAGCGAGAAGGAGCTCGATCTGTTGATCGAGGATGCGCAAACCAATGCCTTGGACCTGGCTGCAACGCTGGGCTACTTCAATCCCGTTATCCGCATCGAGAAAAGACGCAACGACGCGGGCCTTCGCCAAGTCTTTGTCAATGCCCAACCGGGTTTGCCAGCCAAGGTCGCGAAGGTGCGGCTGCAATTCAAGGGGCCGATCGCCTTGGACCCGGCCGCCGCAGCGCAACGACGCCTGATCCAGGATTCCTGGGGCTTGCCCTCGGGCACTCGCTTCACCCAGGAGGCGTGGGACGCTGCCAAACAAAACGCCCTCAAGCAACTCATCAGCCAACGCTACCCCAACGGCAAGATTGAGCATAGTCAAGCCGATGTTGACGCGGCACAAGGGCTGGTGGCGCTCGATGTAACACTGGCATCAGGCGATCTTTATCGATGGGGGCGACTCGAGATTCAGGGCCTGCAGCGTTATGACAAGCAACTCGCCACCCGTCTGGCCCAGTTGCCAACAGGTCAACCCTATAACCTTGACGCGCTGATCGCTGCGCAACGACGCCTGACCGATAGCGCTTATTTTGATAACGCGTACATCAGTCTGGATACCAGCTCCGCGCCCGAGGCGGCAATCGCCGTACTCAAGGTGCAAGAAGCTCCCCTGAAGCACGTGAAGTTCGGTATCGGTGCCAGCACCGACAGTGGTATCCGCCTGAACGCCGAACATACCCACATGCTCGTCCCGGGCCTGGGATGGCAGGCCAACAGCAAATTTGCGATTGACAACGCCAGCCGATCCCTTGGCGTGGCTCTGCTGTCACCACCAGACGCGGATGATTGGCGCATCAGCGCGCTGGCTGAGGCCAAAAGTGAGAAGGTCGGTCGCTTCGATCTCATGAGCCAGCGTGCGCGGGGGGGCTTGACCAAAAAAACGGAACGCTTTGACCGCAGTTACTTTTTGCAATATGACCGCTCTGACTCCGTGGCGATCGATGCGATCAACCCATCGAGCGCGCAATCCGTAACAGCCAATTACGGCATCACCATGCGCAACTTTGACGCCATGCCACTGCCGAATTTCGGTTGGGGTTTGGGCCTTGAATTGGGTGCTGGCACCACGCTGGGCGCCGATCGATTTCCCTTCACCCGCGTACACGGGCGCTGGCAAAACATCTGGACAATGGCATCACCTAGCGACACCAAGGCGACGATGGCTATGGCCAGTCGCCTGTCAGTTTTGGCGACTATTGGCGCTGTCACGGCCCAGTCGAGCGCTCGCATCCCGGCCAGTCAACTCTTCCTGGCTGGCGGCAGCACAAGCGTTCGAGGCTATGCCTTGAACAGCCTCGGCGTCACGCTTAGTGACGGCCAGATCAGCCCCGGGCGCTACCTGGCGACAAGCAGTCTGGAGTGGCAACGACCCCTGATGATCGACGGACAAGCCAGCGACTGGGAGACCACCGTCTTTCTGGACACGGGTGCGGTGGCCAATTTGCCCGGCGAACTCCGCTTCAAGAGCGGTGTCGGCGCTGGTGTGCGCTGGAAAACACCGATCGGCCCGCTGCAAATGGACCTGGCTTACGGACTCGCGGTCCATCGCCTGCGGCTTCACCTCAATCTGGGTTTCACCTTCTGATGACACGCTTGATTGCCAGAGGCATCAACGCCATCTTGCTGGTGGCGCTCCTGACTGCCAGCGTGCTCTGGGTCTGGAGCGGCCACAACAGCTCATTGGGATTTGTGCTGAGTCAGTTACCCGGCGTACTAGACCAAGCCAAGGGCCTGCGTGCGACATCAGTCGATGCGTCTGTGCGCCATGGCGGCACCATTGGCGAACTCACCTGGCAGGCAGACGGCCTGTCGATTCGAGCCCGCGAGGTGAGCATCCGCTACGACCTGAACACCTTGCTGCAACGACGCCTGGACACGGTGGCCGTGACCATCGGACAGTTGCACATCATCGACAAAAGCGCCAAGTCCGAGCCCGTGGCCCTTCCTGAGCAATTGATGCTGCCGCTGCCCATTTCGGTGTCCATCAAAGTTGATGAACTCCTCTGGCAAAACATCAAAAGCCCAGTGGTGACCCAGCTTTCCTTCGACTACTCATTTGAGCAGGGCTTGCACCGCTTGCAAGCTGGGCAGGCGCAGATCGCAGCGGCTAGCTACAAGTTTCAGGCTGAACTCGGCGCAACACAGCCGCTGGCGCTCAAGGCCAGCGCGCAGGGTATCGTGCAGGCCAACATTCCCGGTAGCGCAGCGCCCCATTCCATTCAAGCCTTGGCAAAACTGGACGGCGAACTGGGACATCGCGACAGCACACTCAATCTGAATGTCGAACTCAGCCCTGGGGCGCCCGCCGGCGCAGCCGCAAAAGACCAGACAACAATCCGTGCCCGGCTGGCCGCCACAGTTGCACCCTGGCAATCGCAGCCGCTGACCCAGGTTCGCGCCGAATGGACCTCACTGGACCTGGCCCTGTTTTGGCCCGAGGCACCCCACACCCTTCTTAGCGGCCAGGCGGAGATCAAACCGGCGGGTGCGCCACAGTCCATGCAATGGGACGCACGCGTGGCGCTGCGCAATCAAGGGGAAGGCCCATGGGATCGCAAACGCCTGCCTCTGACGGCGCTAACCACGTCGTTTCGTTATCAGGATGACGCTTGGCTGATCAAGGATCTGCAAGCGGACATGGGCCGCGGAACTGTCCAGGCCAGCGGACGATATATCGCCCAGGCCTGGCAACTTGAGGCTACGCTGGAACAGGTCATGCCCTCAGAGCTGGATTCACGGCTTTCAGGCGGCGCCGTCACCGCCCAGGTTCAGGCCGAACGAGGTGCCAAGGGCCTGGCCTTTGACACGGAATGGCGTGCTGCCAGCCCCTTGAGCGCGCGCCTGGACCCCGCCTGGCCGCTGACCCTGGATTCGCTGCGTGCTGTGGGCACCTGGCAATCCGCGGTATTGACTCTGGACCAGCTTGATCTCAAGGCCAACAGCGCCCGAATCACAGGTGCCCTCAGCTACGACAGCGGCAGCCACGCCACCCAGGGCGACTTCATCCTCGATGGCCCTGGCCTGCGCTTGAAAGCATCCGGCCAGGCCGCTGCCGACAAGGGCCAGGGTCAGTTTCAACTCGATACCAGGGATGCCCAACGCACTGCCGCCTGGCTCGCGCAACTTCCTGCGTTTCGAGAGTTGTTCGCGCCTGGCAAGCCCCAAGGTTCGCTTGCGATCAAAGGCTCTTGGGACGGCGGCTGGTCGAACTGGCAAAAGAGCCTGAAGGTAGATCTTGACCTTCAGGGCAAAAATCTTCAATGGTCATCCACAAAAGAGGGTGCCGCATCAGACCTGCCGCTTCTACAAAACCTGCAGTTACGTGCAGCAGGCCTGACCTCGCAGCTGAGCATCCAAAGCGAAGGGCAGGCCCAGTTGGGCCAGCAGCAGCTGTCCTGGACCCTTGCGGGTGGCGCTGAATCGAAAGGACCCGACTTGTGGCATGCGACCTTCCAACAGGTTCGGATGCGCTACCTGCCAAGCGCGCAGGCAAAGCCCTGGCTCATCGACGTGGGCGGCTTGTCCTCGTCCACCTCAGAGCCCTTGCGGCTGGTTTGGCGGCACACCAATGGACCTGGCGAATGGTCAATGGCGCCAGCACAGGCGCTGGTCCGAGGATCTGTGCCGGGCGAGATCAAGTTGATCATGGACGAGACGCGGTTGAATTCATCGACATCCGGGTCCTTGCGCTGGCGCTCAAGCGGGCGTGTTCAGAACCTGCCGATCAGCTGGCTTGAAGCAGCGAGCCCCAAGACCCTGAAAGACCTGGGGCTCACCAGCGACCTGATGCTGCTGGGCCGCTGGGAGGCCGAGCAAAGCCAGTGGCTTCATGTGCAAGCCGTCTTCGAGCGCGACGGCGGTGATCTGCGCTTGGTCACAGATGATCCCCGCCAACCTGAGATGCCAGCAAAGCTTCGGGAACTCAAGCTCCAAGTAGATCTGAATGATCAGCAGGTAGCGGGTAGTTTTCGCTGGGACAGCGCCGGCGCGGGCAGTGCGCTGATCGCAGCAAGCACCACCCTGACCGATAGCCCGACCGGTTGGCGCTGGGCTGATGACGCACCAGTGGCAGCTGGCATACAGCTGCAGTCGCCTCCAGCACAGGCCTGGAACGCGTTTGCGCCACCGGGCTGGCGTATCCAAGGAATTGTGGACGCGAACATCACCTTGGCAGGTACGCGCGGCGCACCTCAGTGGGCTGGCAAGGTGCGGGCGCGCGATCTGGCGGTTCGCTCGCTGGTGCAAGGCCTGGACTTTGAGCAGGGCTACCTGCTAGCCAACCTGGATGGGCAAACCCTCACCATTGATGATGCGGCCATCAAGGGTGGGGGTGGTGGCGGTCAGGTCAAGCTCAAAGGCAAGCTCGACTGGGTTACCGACAGTTCCGTGCGCGCGGTGGCCTCGCACTTGCGTATGGATGTCAGCGCGCAGCTGCAGTCACTTCGGGTAAGCGTTCGGCCGGACCGACGGGTAAGCGCTTCAGGCCAACTGCGGGCGAACTTTAATGGCGAGGCCTTGCGCTTAAGCGGTGCATTAGTGGCCGATAACGCTCTGATTACCCTGCCCGACGAATCGGCTCCAACGCTAGGCGATGACGTGATCGTTCGCAGACCAGCTGCTGCGCAGAGTGCGTCCTTGCTCAAACCAGCACCCAAGACGGCGCCACCAGCTTTACCCTTCCAGCTCGAGGTGAGTCTGGACCCGGGCCCGGATTTCCAGATCAGAGGCCGGGGACTCCAAGGACGACTCGCTGGCCAATTGACGCTGCACTCCAGCGGCCCTGGCACCACCCAGTTGAATGGCAAGCTCAGCACCGTCGGTGGGCAGTACACCGTCCTGGGGCAGAAGCTCGACATCGAGAAGGGCGTGTTGCTGTTTGCCGGTGTGATTGACAACCCGACGCTCGATATTCTGGCCATTCGCCCTCAGCTGCCAACAAAAGTAGGCATTCAAGTCACAGGCAAAGCGCTCACACCCGCGGTTCGTTTGTATTCGGACCCTGAGCTGCCAGAAGCTCAAAAACTTTCCTGGCTACTGATTGGACGGGCCTCGGGTGGTAGTGGTGCAGAAGCCGCACTGATTCAACAGGCAACGTTGGCGCTGCTCACGGGCCGCGACAAAACTTTGCCAACGACCAGACTGGCGCAGGCCTTCGGTCTGGACGAGTTAAATGTTCAGGGCAAAAGCAGCACGGCGGGCGGTGAGATTGACAGCGCCTCGCTAAGCCTGGGCAAGCGCCTGAGCAAAGACGTCTATGTCGCTTATGAGCACAGTCTGGCGGGAACCATGAGTGCCTTCTCTATTTTTTATGACCTCTCCAGCCGGCTCACCGTTCGTGCGCAAGCTGGCGAAAAAAGCGCCATCGATTTGATCTACAACCTGCGATACGACTGAGCGCCAGCCCGGGCTGTCCTCAAGGCTTCCAAAGGCCCGCGAATACAATCTTGTCGCCCTCCAAGCCGCCGTAGTTCAATGGATAGAACGAGCGCCTCCTAAGCGCTAGATACAGGTTCGATTCCTGTCGGGGGCGCCAAGA
>JAYQPP010000058.1:0-5063 GCA_038145425.1 Comamonadaceae bacterium
ACGGTAGCCCTGACGCTCCAGGTTTTCCAGAGCGACTTTCTCCTGACGGATTTTGGTGTGAGCCACGTACCAGCCCGGCATGTGCTTCCTCCTCAAGGCCCCAAAGTCTACCTGCCGACGCCTGCGCCGGGTATCCCCTATTCGGGGGATATTGGGATCTCAACGAGCGTGCAATAATCTTCGCCTGATGGTTTGATGTCGTCGTGGCGTCAGCTAGGGATTGATGGTATGCTGACGTCTTCGAGTTCTTTACAGGAGGATTTCATGAAAAAAGTATTGACATGGGTGTTCGCGCTTGCGCTAGGTCTGGCATCGCAAGGCGTGTTGGCTCAGGCTGGCGCGGGTGGTTCATCTGGCGGCGGGGCGGCAGGCGGTGGGGCGGCAGGCGGTGGTGCTGCCACCGGCGGCGCTACGGCAGGTGGTGGTGCGGCAGCCGGTGGTGCGGCAGCCGGAGGTGCGGCAGCTGGCGCTGCAAGTGCAGCCGCAGCCGCAGCTGTTGGTGGCATCGCAACGACGACGCTGGTTGTAGGCGCAGTTGTGGCCGCAGCAGTTGTCGCTGTGGCGACGGAGGATTCCGCGACCACAACTACAACTACAACAAACTGATATTGGGACTTCCCACCAAAGGCGCCTGAGGGCGCCTTTTTTATCTGGCTTGGCAGGAAGTTGTGTTGTCTTTTTTTCGGCTCAGCGCGCTACTCGTTTCCCTGGCGCTTTTTGTCACACTCGCGACTGGCTGCGCCAGTGGTCCGACTTGGTCCGTCGTGATGAAATCAGCGCTATCGGGCCGGTATGGCCCAGGGTTCGACCCGACTAAAGCTGTCAAATTGAATCCGAAACTTCGGTACCTGCGCGTGCAACTGCCCAATTCCCAACCGGCATTGCTGGTGTTGGGCTATGTTGACCCTGCGCCTGGAGGCCCCGTCGAGGTTTGGTACTCGTCCAGTGGTGAATTGCTGCGTCTGCAAAGCGGTCGTATTGTCGGCACTGCTGGCTTGCCCTTTGATTGGCCCCGGGTTTGGTTCGATCCCTCGCCACCACCATGGAAAGATGCCGGTAAGCCGACTCAAAAATTTGTTCGTTACCATGACGAACGACCGGGCTACAGGGCGGGGCAACGCCAAGTCATGAGGCTTTTGCCCACGGCGGAGCCTTTGAGGCAAGATTGGCCATCCAAACTGCCCTTTGCTAACTACCGCTGGTACACGGAAACTTCAGACTCAATTCACTCGGTTCATGTCCCAAACTCGGTCTATGCGATTGATGAGCATGACGGGCAGTCACGGGTTGTTTATTCTGAGCAATGTCTGTCGCCAGACTGGTGCTTCAAAATCCAAGCCTGGCCGCCTGGCCCAACGCTCCAGTAGTTTTCAATGAAGGCTCGCGCGTCAGGTTTTTTGTGGTCAATGCTAATGGCATGCGTCGGGGTGGTTCAGGCGCAGGCAGAAGTGTCCGCCCCCACCCAGCAACCTGAGGCCAGCCATGTCATCCCAGGCGAGCGGCTAAGTAACTGGCTGTTGCGCAACGCGGGCCCGCATGCCGATACAACGGCTTTGCACTGGACGGTATGGGCAGAACAGGCCCGACAGCAGCGTTTAAAGCAAGCCGTTTTGCGGGGTGTTCAAGGGCATGAACGGTTGTACACCTGGCTGTATGCTTTGCCGTCGACTGGTCGGCTCAATGTCCCGATAGCAGACCCACGTTGGCTAGAGGTGGCCCCGTCGCAAGACCCAATCCTGCAGGAGAATCAGTCGGTCGTTCTTTACCCTCGACCGAACAGCGTTACCTTGCTGTCAGAGTCTGGCATCCCCTGCCCGGTCCTGCACAATGCCAATGCCAGCTATGCCGATTATTTGCGGGCGTGCTGGGGGCAGGCTGCGCTCGATGCGGTGGATTGGGTCTGGGTCGCGCAAAGCGACGGTAAAACACGTCGGTTTGGCATCAAGCCATGGAATGTGGGCCTTCAAGATGAAGCGGGTCCGGGCGCATGGATCTGGGCACCCAAACGACTGTCGGCTATCTCGGACTCCGTTTCAGACAATCTGATCCGATTTTTGGCGACGCAACCGCCTTTTGATCCTGTTCATACGGTCATGCGCCGTGTGACAAGCCTGACCGGCGATGGGCCGGCTAGCCCCAGAAAGTACGACAGAAGACCAGTTGCCAGTGACTGGGGTGAGATCGGCCTGCTGCAAACGCCCACAGCCCGCATGATGCCCGTGGGTGATGCACGTCTGCACATCAGCCGTGTTTTGCCCTACACCCGTGGCACGGTCATGCTGCAGCCCCTGGAATGGCTGGAGGCGGGTTTTCGGTACACAGATATCTCCAATCGGCTTTATGGTGCAGACATCACGGGCCGGCAATCAAACAAAGACAAGTCTCTTGACTTCAAAGTGCGTTTGTTAGAAGAGGGCAGCTGGATACCGCAGGTCGCGCTCGGGGTTCGGGACCTGGGCGGCACAGGCTTGTTTTCCGGTGAATATTTGGTCGCCAGCAAGCGTTGGGGCGAGTGGGATGCAAGCCTCGGGCTTGGCTGGGGTTACCTGGGTGCCCGCGGCAACATCCGCAACCCCTTGGGCGTCTTGAGTTCGAAATTCGAGCAGCGGCCGCCAGTGGATACCGGGCAAGGAGGGGTTCCCAGTTTTTCGACCATGTTTCGCGGGCCGTCCGCTTTTTTTGGTGGCATTCAGTGGCAGCCCATGGACAGCCCATGGACGCTAAAACTCGAGCTTGACGGGAACAATTACCAGCGCGAGCCTCAAAACAACAACCAAGTCGTCAGATCTCCAATTAACCTGGGCCTGACCTATGCCTACTCGCCAAACATTGACCTCAGCCTTGGTCTGGAGCGGGGCAGGTCCTGGATGATGGGGCTTACCTTTCATGGCGGGCTAAATCAGCTGTATTCGCCAAAGTTGCTTGATCCGCCCACGCCTGCTGTTCGTTCCGGCTTGGCCTCGCCGTCAGAAGTGACCGCTCCCAAAACTTTGGCACAACTCGTCCAGGCCTATACCGGCTGGCGTGTTGAGGGCTTGGAGCAGAGTGGGTCAGTTCTCACCGTTGTGGCCGAAACGGATGGCGCGCTTTACCTTCAAGAGCGAATTGAACGAGCTGTTGCCGTCCTCAACAATATGGCTGGAGATGGCATCGAAAAATTTCGGTTCATTCTCCAAGAGCGTGGGCTAGCTCTGACCCACGTAGAGTTGGACCGCGCTGAATGGCGGTCGCAGCACCTCGCACCTATGCCGCCATCACTTCAATTGCCGACGGCGGAGGTTTCGCCTTGGCGCCAAAGCGCCAATGTCAACAACCTTGCCAAGCCTTCGACGAGCTGGGATGTAGGGCCGAGCTTCAATCAGGTCTTGGGCGGGCCAGATGGATTTGTGCTGTACCAGCTTGGCGCCAGAGCCAAGTTCGAGCATGCCTTTGCGCCGGGAACCTGGCTGGCCGGCAAACTGAATTTGAGGCTTCTGGACAATTACGGTAAGTTTGTCGCGGATGGACCCAGTGATTTACCGCGTGTGCGAACCGATTTGCGGCGGTATGCCCTGGCCTCACGGCTGACCATGCCGCTACTGCAATTGACCCATGTGGACCGGCTCTCGAGTGATCAATACCTCAGTGTCTACGGCGGGATGTTGGAGCCCATGTTTGGGGGCGTGGGCACCGAATGGTTGTATCGGCCATGGCGAAGCCCGTTGGCCTTCGGTGTGGATATCAACCACGTTCGTAAACGTGACTATGGCCAGAATTTCAAGTGGCTGGACTACAAAACCAATTCGGGACATGCCAGCCTCTATTGGGACACCGGTTGGGAAGACGTGCAGCTTGCTTTAAGTGTGGGCCAATACCTTGCAGGGGACCGAGGTGTGACCTTGGACTTGAAGAAAGTATTTCCAAATGGCGTGACCATGGGCGCATGGGCGACCAAGACCAATGTATCGGCGCAGCAATTCGGTGAGGGCAGCTTCGATAAGGGTATTTACGCGACCATCCCCATGGATGCGATGTTGCCCAAGTCTTCGCCAGACGAAGCCCTCATTCTTTGGCGACCCCTGACGCGCGATGGCGGTGCACGCCTCAATCGTCAGTTCAGCTTGATGGACCTGACCAAGCAACTCGATCCGCGGGCACTGGGTTGGCGTGAGAACAAGCCCATCTCAATGAAAACAGCCTCGGATACCAGCTACATTCTGACCGACCCAGTACCGAATTTGTTCGAATCATTGGGGCCAGACGGCCTCAAGTTGGGTGACCAAGTGGCTCAGTTGCCTGCAAAAACCTGGGCCTGGGCTGGTGGTGCTGTTTTGGCGAGTCATTTGATCGACCGGAAGGTAGACAACTGGGCGCAACGACACCAAGGCGGGCCTTGGGAACGAATGGGTCAGTGGGGTAACAAGCTCCCGCTTGCGATGGCCCTGGGCACTGGCATCTTGTACACGGGCTTGGCAGGGCAGGATGCTGCAAACACCGCACAGTCGTCGCTGAAGGCGGGCGCATACACGATCGGCGCGAGCTTGCTCGCGCGTGGGGTACTCGGGCGTCATCGCCCGCTAGACGGTTTGGGTGCTGCCAGTTTTGATGGTTTGAACCGTGAGGCCTTTCAATCGGGTTTCCCATCCAACCACACTGCGCTGGCCTTCGCACTGGTCACGCCGTTCGCTCAGAAAAACGAGGCGCCATGGCTTTATGGTTTGGCTGGCCTGAGCGCTTTCGGGCGTGTTCAAAGCAGGCAGCATTGGTTGTCCGACACGGTTGCGGGGGGCTTGCTCGGCTACGCCGTCGGTTCGTTGGTAGGCATGCAGTCCAAGACTGACGGCATGTACCTCACCGGGACTGCAAATTCAGTGGTGGCGCACTGGCCGCTTCGGTAAGCGGACGCTTTGGTTAAGGTATCTACTCGCGCACAGCAGCGGACAATCAGGTTTTATGCGTTCTGCCTAAAAATCGATCCCAGCTCTTGGCGAGTTTGGCCATTTGCTCAGCGGTCTCGGGGGGTTTTGGGGCAAATAGCATGGCCCGGCGGGAAAAAACACACAAAACACGCAACAAACCCCGGG
>JAYQPP010000058.1:5073-5798 GCA_038145425.1 Comamonadaceae bacterium
TTGGCCTTTTGCTCAGCGGTGTCGGGGGTTTTTGCCGCATTGCGCATGGCCTGGCGGACAAAAACCCACAACAGCAGCAAGAAGCCGCTGGCCAAGGTTGCCAGAATCGCAATCAGTGCTTTCTTGGGCTTGGACTTGAGCTCAGGTGGCGTGGCTGGATCAATCACCTGAATGACAGCGCCTTCACGGCTCTCGTCGACTCGGGCAATCTCGTATTGCTTGGCAAACATCTCAAACAGGGTTTCGTCGTACTTGAAGTCACGGTATCGCTTAACGTAATCGTTGTCACCGCCCTTGGTCGCGCCCGTGCTGGCACGTTCGGCCTTGGCGAGCTGATTGCGAAACGCGGTAAGTTCCGTCTGTGCCTGCTTGAACTCTGGCGCAGTTTCAGCCAGGTAGCCGCGCATGCTGGCCAGCTTGACCTCTTGCGCCACGATGCGGGCTTGCAACTCGGCCACCACCGTCACAGCGGCCTGCGGGTTGTTTTTAAGCACCGATGCATCAACCCCGCTGGCACGCAAAGCCTGCTCAGACTTGGTTAAGTTGCTTTTGGCCTCATTGAGCTTTTGCTCAAAAAACTGGCGTCTTTGCTGGGCTTCGGTCAAAGCCAGGCGGTTGGTCAGATTCGACAACTCTTCCACATAGGCGTTGGCCAGGTCGGCGGCAAACCGAGGGTCTTTGTCATCGACGTCAACGGTGATGATGCCGTCTTTGCCGCTTGAAAT
>JAYQPP010000059.1:0-5769 GCA_038145425.1 Comamonadaceae bacterium
TTGCTGACTCGTTCTGAAGATGGTATGATTCTGTTTGAATGTGGCCGGGCCAGTTCTGTACCGGCACAAGCACGCGAGGTGGCCGATGTGACCGGCGCGGGTGATACGGTAATTGCGACTCTGGCCTTGATGGTCGCCTGCGGCTTGGACCTGCAGCAGGCGATGGCCTGGGCGAATAAGGCCGGTGGCCTGGTCGTGGCCAAGTTTGGTACCGCCTCGCTCACATATGACGAACTGCTTGCATGAGGTTGGACGACAAAATCTGCCTGCAGAGCGAATTAGCAGAACGGCTGGGCAATCTGGCGCGCCCGCTGGTCATGACCAACGGGGTATTTGACGTGCTGCACCGGGGTCATGTGAGCTATTTGCACCGGGCTTCCGAGTTGGGTGGGTCATTGCTGGTGGCGGTTAACACAGACCGCTCGGCGCGTATGCTGGGAAAAGGGCCGGACCGGCCGCTGAATTCGGAACTGGACCGAGCGTACGTGTTGGCCGGGTTGGCCTCTGTAGACATGGTCACTTTTTTTGACACCAGAACCCCGGTCGAGCTGATTCAAACTATCAAGCCAGACGTCTACGTCAAAGGTGGCGATTACGACATGGAAACGCTAGAAGAAACCAGGGTGGTTCGCAGTTGGGGCGGCCAGGCCGTGGGCATACCCTTTGTGGACGGGTTTTCTACCACGGCGCTGGTTCAGCGTATTCGCAAACCTTTGCGCAAAGCTGCCTTTCTGGACCGCGACGGTGTGATCAACAAAGACGAAGCCTATGTGAGCCGTTGGGAGGGCTTTGAGTTTGCACCTGGTGCCATCGAAGGCATGCGGCTCTTACAAGCCGCTGGCTATGTGCTGGTGGTCGTGACCAACCAATCGGGTTTGGCGCGGGGCTTTTACGCCGAGGCTCAGTACCAGGCGCTTACCCAGCAGATGTTTGCAGCACTCAAACAGGCGGGGGTGGAGTTGGCAGGTGTTTACCACTGCCCCCACCATCCCAATGGGGTGGTGCCAGAACTGAGCATCAGCTGTAACTGCCGCAAGCCGGCCCCCGGCATGCTACTGCAGGCGGCAGAGGAACTGGGATTGTCCCTGCCCGATTCGCTGCTGATTGGTGACAAGCCTAGCGACATTGAAGCAGCACGTGCGGCCGGTCTGGGGCGCGCCTACAGCGTGGATGCCGACAATCCCGAAATCAGCGCTGGCAATGCCGGGGCCGATGCCCACTTTACCAACCTGCTGGACTGTGCCAGCAAAATTTTGATCGCCTTTCCGGAGAAAAGCACATGATCATCGTCACCGGCGGTGCCGGTTTTATTGGTAGCAACATCGTCCATGGCCTTAACGCCCGTGGTCTCACGGACATTTTGGTGGTTGATGACCTGACCGATGGCCGCAAATGCCTGAACCTCTCAGATGCCCACATCCGCGACTACATGGACAAGGATGACTTTCTGCAAAGAGTGCAAGCCGGGCAGGATTTCGGAAATGTTGAAGCCGTGTTTCACCAAGGCGCGTGTTCCGCTACCACCGAGTGGGACGGCAGGGTTGTGATGCGGGTGAACTACGAGTACACCAAAGTGCTTCTTGGCTGGACGTCGGCCCAGCGCACTCCGTTCTATTACGCCTCTTCGGCGTCGGTGTATGGCGGTGGCAGTGTGTTCAAGGAGGAGCGTGGAAACGAGCATCCGCTCAACGCCTACGCATTTTCCAAGTTTCTGTTTGATGAGCATCTGCGCCCGCAGCTGCGGACCATTCAAAGCCCTGTGGTCGGACTACGCTACTTCAATGTGTACGGGCCGCGTGAGCAGCACAAGGGCAGCATGGCCAGTGTGGCTTTCCACATGCAGCAGCAGCTGAAAGCAGG
Source organism: Comamonadaceae bacterium (assembly GCA_038145425.1). Lineage (GTDB taxonomy): Bacteria > Pseudomonadota > Gammaproteobacteria > Burkholderiales > Burkholderiaceae_C > Rhodoferax. The sequence continues at coordinate 1,861 of JAYQPP010000059.1, forward strand.
TGACGCGGTGCGCCTGTTCCAAGGCAGCGACGGCTACGGCCCCGGTGGTCAGGAGCGCGACTTCATCCATGTCGACGATGTGGTGGCGGTCAACCTCTGGCTGCTCGATCACCCCGAGGTCAGCGGCATCTACAACTGTGGCACCGGCCGCGCGCAGAGCTTCAACGATGTGGCCCACGCCGTGATCGCACACCACCAGCGCGGCCAGGTCGAGTACATCGCCTTTCCCGAACACCTCAAGGGCCGATACCAAAGCTACACCCAGGCCGACATGGGCGCGCTCCGCCGGGTCGGCTACGACGCGCCGTTTATGACCGTAGAAGAGGGCGTCGACCGTTACATGGCGTGGCTCCGTAGTCGTTCGTTATAGGAACTTTGAGTCAATGGCAACCTCGCATCAAATCCTTGTTGTAGGGCCCTCCTGGGTCGGCGACATGGTGATGGCGCAGAGCTTGTTCATGACCCTGAAAACCAGGTACTCCAGCGTGCAAATCGACGTACTGGCGCCGCAATGGTCCCTTCCCATTCTGGAGCGCATGCCCCAGGTGCGTCGAGGCATCCCCATGCCGCTAGGTCATGGCCAATTTGAATTGGGCACACGCTGGCGTCTGGGCCGCCAGCTGGCCGCGCAGCACTATGATCAGGCCATTGTGCTGCCGGGCTCGCTCAAATCGGCGCTGGTGCCCTGGTTCGCGGGCATCCCTCAGCGCACGGGCTTCACGGGCGAGATGCGCTACGGCCTGCTCAATGACCGCCGCCCCCTCGACAAACAGACCCTGCCCATGACGGTGCAGCGCTTTGTGGCGCTGGGGCTGTCGACACACCCCACACAAACGCCCGAGGTGACGCGCCCACGCCTGCACGCCCAGCCCGACAAGGCCCCCGCCCTGCTCGCCCGTCTGGGCCTGAACGCTGAGCGCCCGGCCGTGGCCTTCATGCCCGGCGCCGAATACGGCCCGGCCAAACAATGGCCAGCACACCACTTCGCGCAACTGGCCCAAGGCCTGATCGCCCAAGGCCGGCAAGTCTGGATCCTGGGCTCTGCCAAAGACCGTGCCGTGGGCGAAGCCATCGCACAGGCCGTGGCCAATGCATCGCTACACAACCTCTGCGGCCAGACCGAACTGGCCGATGTGGTCGATCTGCTGTCGGTCTGCCAAGCAGCCGTCAGCAACGACTCCGGGTTGATGCACGTAGCCGCCGCACTCAGCATTCCGTTGGTCGCGCTCTACGGCTCGTCCGACCCCAAGCACACCCCGCCACTGAGCCCGCGTGCGCGCGTTCTGTACCTAGGCCTGGAATGCTCACCCTGCTTTGAGCGCAACTGCCCGCTGGGCCACACGCGTTGCCTGAACGACATCACCCCCAGCCAGGTACTGCAGGCCCTCGCATGACACGCCCAACCCTGTCCGTCATCATCATCACCAAGAACGAGGCCGAGCTCGTGGGCCAGTGCCTCGAATCGGTCAAATGGGCCGATGAAATCATCGTGGTCGATTCAGGCAGCACGGACGCCACGGTCGAAATCTGCCGCCGTTACACCGACAAGGTGACCGTCACCGACTGGCCCGGCTTCGGCCCACAAAAGAACCGCGCCCTGGCCAAAGCCACCGGGGACTGGGTGTTGTCGATTGATGCAGATGAAGAGGTGACGGCAGAGCTGGCCAAAGAGATCCAGGCCTCACTGTCCAACCCGGAAGCGCAGGGATACACCCTCTCTCGCCTTTCGAGTTACTGTGGGCGCTTCATGCGGCACTCAGGTTGGTGGCCTGATCCAGTCCTGCGCCTGTTTCGGCGCGAGGCCGGCGCTTTCACCGACGCCCGGGTGCACGAATGCGTGCTGGTCCCCGGCCAGGTGGAGGCCCTGCAGCAAACCCTGCTGCACCACAGCTACCGCTCGATCGACCAGGTGCTTAACAAGGTCAACCATTACTCGCACGAAGGCGCCTTGGCCTTGCAGGCCAAAGGCCGCCGCGCCGGCCTGTTTACAGCCATCGGCCATGGCCTATGGTCCTTCATCCGCACCTATTTGTTCAAAGCGGGATTTCTTGACGGGCGCGAGGGCTTCATTCTGGCGGTCTCAAACGCCGAGGGCACTTATTACCGCTACCTCAAGCTGATGTACCTAAATGAACAAGAGGCTCGGCGGTGAAAGCCTCTGTCATTGTGACCACCTACAACCGCCCGGATGCACTGGCCATTGTGTTGCGTGGGCTGGCTGGTCAAGACGATCGCGACTTTGAGGTTTTGATTGCTGACGATGGCTCCAGGCCGGACACCGCGCAGTTGGTACAAAGGCTGGCCAGCGGCTTTCCGGTTCTGCTGAAACATGTCTGGCAGGTCGATAAGGGCTTTCGTGCAGGTGCCGCCCGCAACCGGGCGTGCGCGCAGGCCAGCGGGGCATACATCATCTTTATTGATGGCGATTGCGTTCCCTTGCCCAACTTTGTCAGTCGGCACAAACTGCTGGCAGAGCAAGGCTGGTTTGTGGCGGGCAACCGCATCCTTTTGAGCGAGACCTTCACCTCTGAAGCACTTAGTCAAGCGCTGCCGCTGCACCAACGCAGCAAACTAGAGTGGTTGCGAGACCGCTGGCGAGGCAGGATCAACCGTTGGTTGCCGCTGCTGCAGCTTGGCAATACGTCCTGGCGCAAAAAATCGCCACAGCGTTGGCAAGGCGCTCGCACCTGCAATCTGGCCCTCTGGCGCGAAGACTTCATGGCTGTCAATGGATTTGACGAAGCCTATGCCGGATGGGGTCACGAAGATGCCGATCTGGCAGTGAGACTGATTCGCAGAGGGGTACAGCGCAAGGATGGCCGCTTCGCCACTGCTGTCATGCACCTCTGGCATCGTGAAAACGACCGCTCGCAGTTGCTCGAAAACGTCAAGCGTCTCGAGCAAATTCTCGCCAGCCACCGCATCCAGGCACAAATCGGTCTGGATCAGTACTGGCAACAGGACGCATGAACATCCTGATCATCAAGACCTCCTCACTGGGCGATGTGATCCACATGCTGCCTGCCATCAGCGATGCGGCGCGGGCCCTTCCGAACCTCAACATTGACTGGTTGGTTGAAGAGCCAATTGCCCCTATTCCCGCCTGGCATCCAGTGGTTAAAAGGGTCATACCCATTGCAATGCGCCGCTGGAAAAAGCAATGGACGGCGCGCAGCACCTGGCAAGAAATTGCTGCCGCGCGCACCGTGTTGCAACAGCAACGCTATGACCTCGTCATCGACAGCCAGGGTCTGGTCAAAAGTGCGCTGTGGAGTTGTCTGGCCCATGGTCCCAGCGTGGGTTATGACCGCGCGTCGGCACGCGAGCCGCTGGCCTCGTGGTTTTACGACCGCACGCTGACCGTGCCCCGCCAGCAGCACGCCATCGGCCGCAATCGTCAGCTGATGGCGCAGGCGTTGGGCTACAGAACAGACAATCTGGCGCCTGACTATGGGTTGAAGAACCTCGCGGCCCGTCTGCCCTCTGTCGATCTTCAACTACCCCTTAACAGCGTGATTGGTCTGCATGGCACCAGTCGCGCGGATAAGCTTTGGCCCACAGATCACTGGAAAGCGCTCGCGCAGGCGTTGGAGGCGGCGCAGCGCCACTTGGTACTGCCCTGGGGCAGTGACGAAGAAAGGATACGTGCAGAGGATATCGCTCGGGCTTGTGGCAATGTCACAGTCCTGCCGCAGCTGGGCCTCAATGCTCTTGCCACGCTGATCGACCAAGCCGAGGCCGTGGTTGGCGTAGATACAGGTTTGCTGCATCTGGCGGCCGCCCTGGGTAAGCCAGGGTTAGCCTTGTACACCGCAACTCTCCCGACCCTTACGGGCGCAGCTTCGGACCGTCATGCGGTTACGCCGTTACGCAATCTGTCTGAGCCAATGGCCTTGTTGGCACCGGCCG
>JAYQPP010000060.1:0-5724 GCA_038145425.1 Comamonadaceae bacterium
ACGGTAGCCCTGACGCTCCAGGTTTTCCAGAGCGACTTTCTCCTGACGGATTTTGGTGTGAGCCACGTACCAGCCCGACATGTGCTTCCTCCCCAAGGCCGCTGAGTTTATTTGACGAGGGTGTGGACCGATATCCCCCAAAAGGGGGAATTCAGGAGGGTTTGTAAAATGTGGGCACCCGACAGCGGCTGGCCTCCAGAGCGAAGACCCCTCATATTTTTCGGGTCATCATTTATTTAGCTTGAAAGTCGGCGGTACAGCGGCAACGCCGCGAGTGCCTTACTTTTATTACTGCAATATTTTTTATGAAACACAGCAAACAACTCAAACATGCCTCAGCCATGGTCTTTGTGGACCCCTACTGGATGGGTTCTGAGACAGGAGCGCTGAGCGCCGAGGCCCTGGCGGCTCTGTTGCGCCAGGTCGCCCAGCTTCACCAGATTGAGCGGGTGTACGTCTACCAAGAGTCTGTGCAAATGCCCAAGCTTCGTGCCCTGGACGTGCCGGTGACCATTCGGCCCTGTGCTAGCGACAGCCTGGACGACGGCTTTGAGCTGATTCGTGCCATGGACCAGGACATGCAACAAATCGCCACTGCCCGGGCTTGTGACTGCCTGGTCGTGGTGTCGATGGATGACCGGCTCGCACTCTCTGTTGAGCGCATCAAGTCTTACGGCCTTCGCGTTATTGGTGTGACGCAAGGCTCAGGCCAGGAGTCGCAAGCCGCCTTCAAGCGCATGGGCTTGGTCTTTGACCACTTGCTGCGCTTGAGCGAACTGGCCGAGCCAGCGGGTGCTTCACATGGGGTTGGTATCAACGCGGCTGCAGCTGAAGATGTGGCCCTGGGCACGCTCGAGGATGAAACCTCAGGCCAGGCCTCTGAGGAGGCGATTGAATCCGCGCTGGTTCAGTGGTTTGAAGAGTCCGACGAAATCACCAGAGACGGCGTTCTGGAGTTCATGAACAACCGCCGAGGCTTGCCCAAGCACGTGGACTCACGCCTGCTGTTTTTGTGCAGCAAGGCGCTGGGGCGCGAACTGAGTGAACCCGAAAAAATTGCCTTGCGGGGCCGCTTCAGGCAAGCCGCTAGCGACCGTTCGTCCTCAATGCCTACCTGACCCTTTTGCCTGGGCTGGCGTGCCTGCGCCTCGGCTGACTGGGATGCCTTCAAATGGGCACTTCGCCCAAGGCACACAAGGCAGCGGCGCGCGCGTGCAGGGCGGTGGTGTCAAACAGGGGAACGCTGCAGTCTGAAACAGACACCAGCATGCTGATTTCAGTACAGCCCAGAACAATGCCCTGCGCGCCTTTGGCTACCAGGCTTGCCATCACGTCCGCGTAGGCCTGGCGAGATGAAGGCAGGACCCGACCCAAACACAACTCTTCGTAGATGATCCGGTGCACCACATCGCGCTCATCCGCACTGGGTACCAATACCTCCAGGCCATGATGTTGGCTCAAGCGTGCGCGGTAAAAGTCTTGCGCCATGGTAAAGCGCGTGCCCAGCAAACCCACGCGTTGCAGGCCGGCTGTTTTAAGGGCGTGTGCGGTGGGGTCGGCAATGTGCAGCAGCGGGATGGGCACGGCTGCTTCAATGGCGTTAGCCACTTTGTGCATGGTGTTGGTGCAGAGCACGACAAAGTCCGCGCCCGCTGCTGCCAGAGATTTGGCCGCCGTGGCCATTTGCCGGCCAGCCTCTTGCCAATTACCGCTGGTTTGCAAGGCCTCAATCTCAGCAAAGTCAACGCTTACCAAGACCAGCTTGGCTGAGTGAAGCCCGCCCAGGCGTTCCTTGATGGTTTCGTTGATCAGGCGGTAGTAGGGCAGGGTGGACTCCCAACTCATGCCGCCAATCAGGCCGATGGTTTTCATGGAGATTTTTACCCTGGGTGAGCCAGAAACCGCGCACCGAAATGGGCTAGAGCCGAGCCAGGTTTTGCTGAGCGCCTGCGTAAAGCACATCGCGCATGGCCAGCGCAGCCTTTTCGTGAAACGCCACAGCTTGCGGATCCAAATCACAACTCGGACGAGGTGCTGGCGTGAAGTGATGGTGGGTATCAAGGCCGCGCACCAAGGTGGCGCAGTCCCAGGTGTGTGTATGGTGGTGCAGAGGCGACTGGTTTCGAACCGACTCTCTCAACACCTGGGTACTGCTGAGGATCAGTGAGTACCATTTCGGGTGATTGTCCCCGTCAGGCAATGGCTTCGAGCCCTTTCTTCTGAATCACGGTCAGCAGACGCAACGCTGGCCCGCCCGGCTTTTTGACGCCACGCTCCCAGTCAGACACCAGATTCTTCGACACGTTGAGGTAGCGTGCAAACACCGGTTGTGAGATGTGCTCACGTGCCCGGATGGCCTTGATCTCCTCTGGCGCAAGCACATGCACCGGCGTCAGGCAGGCCTCATCGAACTCACGCATCGTTTGCTTATCAATCGCCCCGATATCGTTCAGGGCTTCCATCGTTTCATGGATGGCGGCAAATGCGTCACTGCGGTATTTTTTAGCCATCTTTCTTCACCTCTTCAAATTGACCGTTTTCAATCAACTGACGAATCTGTTCGTCTGACAGTGCAAGGATCGACTTGGCCGCCTTTTTGAACTGCTCTTGCTCGTCGGCACGGATGTTGCCAAGATCGCTCTTGGGAAAGCCATAGACGAAAAACGCCTTGTCACCTTTGCGGTACAGCACGATGCTGCGGTAGCCCTTGGACTTGCTCTCTCCGGGGCGCGCAATTCGCTGTTTGATCACGCCACCGCCGAGATCGGCATCGACCAAGCCTTTCTCTGCACGGTCTACCGCCTCCCAGAGCGCTTTTGCCGAGATTTTTTCTTTGCGGGCAAAGCGCCCAAACCACGCGTTCTTGAAAACTCTCAAGCCATTTGCCCCAGGAAACAGCCTCAGTGTATCACACAAAGTGTGACCATGAACCGACATTCATGGTTGCACGCCTTGGCTTTCGCAGCCCAAAGCGCGTGAATGAGCCACTCCCCCCAGGACTGACCGCATGCCAAAAAAGATGACACCCCCTCGCGAATTCATACGATCGTATGAACGATTGTCCCGTGGCTGCGCTACGCTACCCCCATGGACACTTTGATTCCCGCGTTCCTGCGCCGCCAGCGCAACCAGCGTCGTCTGACGCTGGAGATGTTGTCTGCCAAGGTGGGCATGTCGCCGCAGCATTTGTCGAAGATTGAAAGCGGCAAGCGCGATCCGCGTTTGTCGTCCATTGAGCGCGTGGCGGAGGCGATGGGGATGACGGTGTTGATCGTGCCAGACGCCATGGTGCGTGTTCAAGACAACGGCTTCGGCCACTGGCTCGGATCGGCCATGGCGTTCGACTCTATGTGCCACTCTTCCAACTCGTCATAACGGTATGAAATAGGGCTGGGATTGGCATAGGCTGCCTCGACGGCAAGAAACCGCAGGATAAATGCGTTGACGGCCTCGATGGTCAAGTAAGGTACATCGAGCGTGACATGCAGTCCGATTCCGAGTCGGTAGTCATGATGCAGCGTCCAGCCTTCGTGGACTTTGATTGCACCGTCATTGGCGATGCGCGGAATTTGTCGCTCAACCCACTCGCTCCGAGACAACCTATCCAAAGCATCAAAGCGTTTTTCCTCCGGGAGCGTCATCGCCCACAAGCCGGAGCTCGGATCCTTGACGGCATGGTCAAACAGACGGAGATCACCGGCGGAAACCAGCGTATAGGATTGCTCATAGGCCAACTCCCGCACCTGCTCCTTGTAAGCATTGCGCGTGGTATCGATCACGCAGTTGTAAAACACCGGCGGTTTGTTGCCGAGGAAGAAGCAGTCGACCCACCCGTTCTTTCCGTGCAGATAGTCTTGGGTGGAGAAGAGGCCGCCGAGAATCCCAGCATGGCGGCGAATATTGTTTTTGACGGAAATAAACGCCGCCTTGCGACGACCTCGAGACTGGGCGCCAAAGGGAATTCGTCGGGAGTGCTGGTGTTGCATTGCTGTCAGTTGGTTTGGGGCGGATTGACCGCCCGCATCAAGCGGCGTGCGTCCTTCAACAACAGGATCAGCTGCCGATCATGTGTTGGGGTGGACTCAAAACCATAACGCCTATAAAACGTATCAGCCTCGGCGTCGATGGGGTGAGTCAGAAGCGCCCGGATACCGGCCTGATCTGCAATGCTGACCGTACGGGTAATAGCGTCCTGCAACAAACTGAAGCCCAGCCCACGCTTCTGGTAGTCCAGGTCCACAGCAAGCCTGGCCAAAATGACCAGCGGGATCGGATACTGCCCCATGCCACGCCGAATTCGCTCCGGGGCTTCCAGTGTGTCGATCTGGCCGACCGTCAAGCTGTAGTACCCAGCGACTCGATCCTTGTCACAGGCCACGAAGGTGCGCGCTGAACCACTGCCTTGCGCTTGGCGGGCATGATGCAGCAGCCATTCCGTCAGCGCAGGTTTTCCGCAGTCGAACTCTTCCAGACGGTGCGATGCTCCCAGCGCTTGGGGCGACAAAATGTTCATTTACCAGAGGCCCAAACAGGTGGCCGAGAAAACAAATCGGCGAGCCCCGGGTTGTCAGATTCCGGGCGTTCCAGCATTTCCATGAGTGCTTGGTATTGGCTGCCAGTCACCATGAACAAGCGTTGATCGAGCAAAGTCTGTTCGGCGGCTTGGTAGGCGGCATCAAGAATGAAATCGGTCAGAGACTTGTGAGCCACTTCGGCTGCACGGCGCAATACGGTCTCCTGCTCAGGGGTCGCACGCAAACCAAGGCGTGCGGAGCGGCTGCTGGCAATGGCTGTAGGCATGGAATATCTCCAGTAAATGTACAAACGACTCAATGTTAGTACAAGAGACACACAGCTGTCCAGTGACTTTGCTGTGGCCATGCGCAGGACACGTGTGCGAAGTCGGTGTCTGGCAGCCGCTATTTCAGTGTTCAGATCTGTGATGGGTAGAGTTTTGTTTTCGCAACCTGACCACTGCGACCCGTTGATTTTGCGAGGCCGTATGCATTGAACGCTCAAGAGCCCGGCAGAGAATAGAGACAAAAAACAGGGTCCTTGGGGCGGAAAACTGGGTTTTCGGCGCAAGGCCGCTCAAGAGAAAAATGTGCCGAACCCCGCCATTACTGGGGGAACGGGCAAAAAAAATCCCGACTGATAAGAGTCGGGATTTTGCATATGGTGGTGGGTGCGGACCCGGGTTCAGTTCCGTGCCGATAAATACCTGCTAACACCCGTTATGAACCTGCGGAAGGATGCGTTGTCTACTTTTTTGGCTAGGTCCAGTGGTGCGTTGGGCGAGGTCCGCAAGTTTCCGCAGGAACCCGTAAGAACACGGGGCAACACGCGCGATCGCCCAAGAAAAAACCCCAACTCAGACGAGTTGGGGTTTTGGTATTGGTGGAGCTGGCGGGATTTGAACCCGCGTCCGCAAGCCTTGTTCGAGCAGTTCTACATGTGTAGCCGTCTGTTTTGAGTCTCGCTTTTTGCATCGCGCAGTGGCACGCTATGCAAAACGCCAGCAACCTATTGTCTCGGCCCGCGCTAAGTTACCCAACGCCGGCCCAGCCGAATGAAATTACCCCACAGCCTGGACAGCCACACCTTTCGATCCGACCACCCTTGCCCAGCCTATCGGCTTGCTGTTGTGAGGCTCACGTGCAATTAAGCAGCGAGTGCGAAACGTTCGTCGTTTGCAGTTACTTTTTTTCTGCGGTTTTACGAGGT
>JAYQPP010000061.1:0-5419 GCA_038145425.1 Comamonadaceae bacterium
ATTCCCGATGCGGCGATGACGTTGGCGGTCATGGCGCTGTACGCGCAGGGCACCACAACGCTTTCGAATATCGCCAGCTGGCGGGTGAAAGAGACCGATCGGCTCACAGCCATGGCCGCCGAGCTGCGCAAGCTCGGCGCCTCGGTCGAAGAAGGTGCCGATTTCTTGAAAGTGACCCCGCCGGTGCAGGCCTCAGACTGGCGACACGCCAGCATCCACACCTATGACGACCACCGCATGGCCATGTGCTTCTCGCTGGCCGCCTTCAACCCCGCACAGCGTGTGGTGCGCATTGAGGATCCCAAGTGCGTGGCGAAAACCTATCCGGATTATTTTGAAGATCTCTTTGTGCTGTGCAAAGCGGTGCCCGATGCGGTGCCGGTGATCGCGATCGACGGCCCCACCGCCTCCGGCAAGGGAACGCTGGCTGCAGGTGTGGCCCAGCGCCTGGGCTATCACCTGCTGGACTCTGGCGCCTTGTACCGAATTGTTGGCCTGGCCGCTTTGGACGCCGGCCTGCGCCTCGAGCCTGAGCAGGAAGCCATGATCGCTGCGCTGACCCGGGAACTGACCATCACCTTTGCGGCGGATCGGGTTTTGCTGTCAGGCCGTGACGTGACTGATGCCATCCGCGAAGAGCAGGCTGGCATGAACGCCTCCAAGGTGGCTGCCCTGCCGACAGTGCGCCAGGCGCTGGTGGCGCTGCAAGTCGGGTTTCGCAAACTTCCCGGGCTGGTCGCGGACGGGCGCGACATGGGCTCGGTGATTTTTCCGCAGGCCTCATTAAAGGTTTTTCTGACAGCCAGCGTCGATGCCCGCGCCCAAAGGCGCCACAGTCAATTGATTTCAAAGGGAATTTCGGTTACACTCTCGTCCCTTCGCGCTGACCTGCAAGCGCGTGACGAGCGCGATACCTCTCGCGCCGTTGCGCCTTTAAAGCCAGCCGAAGACGCCCTGCTGCTGGATAACTCTGAGCTGTCGGTGGATGCATCGATTGATCAGGTGTTGAACTGGTGGCAGAGCAAGCGGCTGTTTTGACGCGTCATTTTGGCGCTCCAGACCAGCCCAAACGGTGACCGTACTCCGGTTCGATCGCCGAGGCCCTTGATGCGAATCTCGCGCTGCAAGAGCGCACCTGTATCAAGGTTCACAACTTAAACCCACGGAGTCATCCGTGTTAACACCGCGTCGCGAGACGCACTACATCATGTCTGAATCTTTTGCCGCCCTGTTTGAAGAGTCTTTGAAGCGCACCGAAATGCGCACTGGCGAGGTCATCACCGCCGAGGTTGTCCGTATCGAGCACAGCTTCGTGGTTGTCAACGCTGGCCTCAAGTCTGAGGCTTATGTGCCGATCGAGGAATTCAAAAACGATCAGGGCGAAATCGAAGTCAACGTCGGCGACTTCGTGTCGGTGGCCATTGGCTCCATCGAGAACGGCTACGGCGACACAATCCTGAGCCGTGACACCGCCAAGCGCCTGGCATCCTGGATGAGCCTGGAAAAAGCCCTGGAATCCGGCGAATTTGTGACCGGCACCACCAGCGGCAAGGTTAAGGGCGGCCTGACCGTTCTGGTCAACGGCATCCGTGCCTTCCTGCCGGGCTCGCTGGTCGACACCCGTCCAACCAAGGACCTCTCTCCTTATGAGAACAAGACTTTGGAGTTCAAGGTCATCAAGCTCGATCGCAAGCGCAACAACGTGGTGCTGAGCCGCCGCGCCGTGATCGAAGCATCCATGGGCGAAGAGCGCGAAAAGCTGATGAGCACGCTCAAGGAAGGCGCTGTCGTCAACGGCGTGGTCAAGAACATCACCGAGTACGGTGCGTTCGTGGACCTCGGCGGTATCGACGGCCTGCTGCACATCACCGACATGGCCTGGCGCCGTGTGCGTCACCCCTCTGAGGTGGTAACCGCTGGCCAGGAAATCACGGCCAAGATCCTCAAGTTCGACACTGAGAAAAACCGTGTCTCGCTGGGTCTCAAGCAAATGGGCGATGACCCCTGGATGGGCGTCAGCCGCCGTTACCCCTCGAGCACCCGCCTGTTCGGCAAGATCACCAACATCGCTGACTACGGCGCGTTTGTCGAGCTCGAGCCCGGCATCGAGGGCCTAGTGCACGTCTCTGAGATGGACTGGACCAACAAGAACGTCGCCCCGAGCAAGATCGTGTCGCTCGGCGATGAAGTTGAAGTCATGGTGCTGGAAATCGACGAGGACAAGCGTCGCATTTCTCTGGGCATGAAACAGTGCAAGGCCAACCCCTGGCAGGAATTCGCACAGAACACCAAGCGCGGCGACCGCGTCAAAGGTCCAATCAAGTCGATCACCGACTTCGGCGTGTTCGTCGGCCTGGCAGCAGGCATCGACGGCCTGGTTCACCTGTCTGACCTATCCTGGAACGAGCAGGGCGATGCGGCCGTGCGTGAGTACAAAAAAGGCCAAGAAGTCGAAGCCATCGTGCTCGCCGTGGACGTGGAGCGCGAGCGCATTTCCCTGGGCATCAAGCAACTCGACTCCGATCCGTTCACAACCTTCTCCTCGGTCAACGACAAAGGTGCTGTGGTGACCGGCAAGGTCAAAACGGTGGACGCACGTGGTGCAGAAATTGACCTGGGCGATGACGTGACGGCTTACCTGCGCGCCAGCGAGATCTCGCGCGACCGCGTGGAAGATGCCCGCAACGTGCTCAAGGAAGGCGACGAAGTCACAGCCGTGGTGATCAATGTGGACCGCAAGGCCCGCAACATCCAGGTGTCGATCAAGGCCAAAGATCAGGCGGACCAGAACGAAGCAATGGCCAACCTGAATCAGCAGTCCGCACGCGAGAACGCTGGCACCACCAGCCTCGGCGCTCTGCTGCGCGCCAAGCTCGACAACAACTAATCGGCGCCAGCCGCTTAGCTCAGCAAGAGGGCAATCGAATGACACCCGTCTTCGGTTGCCCCTTTCCAAGCCATCATGACGCGTTCTGACCTGGTCGAAGAACTTGCCGCACGCTTTGGTCAACTGACCCAGCGTGATGCAGAAATCGCCGTCAAGGCCATTCTTGACGCGATCAGTGACGCCTTGGTGCAGGGCCATCGCATTGAGATTCGGGGCTTCGGGAGCTTTTCTGTGAATCACCGACAACCCCGGCTCGGCCGTAATCCGCGCAGCGGGGAAAGTGTGCTGATTCCTGAGAAGCGTGTCCCGCATTTCAAGCCGGGCAAGGCCCTGCGCGAGGCCGTGGACCAAAACATGCCCAAAGGGCGTCCGCTGGACACCTGATCCAGGCCAGCATCGGCTCCGGCCTATTCAGGCAAGCGCCCAGGTTTGCGGGCTTTCTGCAAGCCCCGAAAGATAGAATCAGCAGCGTTCGGATACGCCCATGAAGTCTGCCCTTCGCCTGATCAAAGTGCTCATCAAGCTCGTGGTGTTTTTCACCCTGTTTGCCTTCGCACTGAATAACCAGCAAGACACAGTCGTCCATTTTTTCTTTGGGCAGCAGTGGCGTGCGCCGCAGGTTTTGGTGATTCTGTCGGTGTTCACCCTTGGCGTAGCCGTTGGTGTACTGGGCATGCTGCCGCTTTGGCGTCGGCGTCGCCAGGCACATGCACCGATTGCCGAGCCTGCAAGCACCAAGCCCGACAACACCAGCCCGAGCCCACCGGCCTACGCGGATGGAATTTGACCTCAGCTGGCTGCTCCTGGCCTTGCCCCTGGTCTTCGCCATGGGATGGCTGGCTTCGCGTATGGACCTGCGCCAGTTACGTGTTGAAAACCGCCAGGCGCCCAAAGCCTATTTCAAGGGCTTGAACCACCTCCTCAACGAGCAGCAGGATCAGGCCATTGACGCCTTTATCGAGGCCGTTCAAAAAGACCCCGATACCAGCGAACTGCACTTTGCACTCGGTAACCTTTTTCGCCGGCGTGGCGAGTACGACCGGGCCGTCAGAGTGCATCAGCACTTGTTGTCTCGCACCGACTTGAGCCGTGCAGACCAGGACCGGGCCCAATACGAGCTGGCCATGGACTTTCTCAAAGCAGGGCTGCTTGATCGATCGGAGGAAGCCTTGCGCAAGTTGGAAGGCAGTTCGTTTGAACACCAGGCACGTGTGGCCTTGCTGGCCACGTGTGAGCGCAGCCGCGACTGGGCACTGGCCGCGCAGGTTGCGGAGCAACTGGAGAGAGTGCAACCGGGCGTTTTTTCCAGCCGATTGGCGCATTACCTGTGCGAACAGGCCATGACTCTGGCTGCCCATGGCAAGGGGGAACAGGCTATCGAGCACCTGCAAGCGGCGATTAAACTCTCGCCAAGGTCAGCGCGCCCTCGTATCGAGCTTGCCAAGCTGCTTCAAGCCGCCAGACAACTGGGGCAGGCGTACGACATGCTGCAGGATCTGCTAGACGCCAGCCCATCGGCCAGTCCACTGGTTGCGGGCCAATGGGCTCAATTGGCGGACCAACTCGGGCATCAGCAAGCCGCGCGTCAACGCCTGCAGGCCCTGTATGAAGAGAGCGCGTCGCTAGACATTCTGGATGCCATCGTCTGGCTCTCTGGCGACCACGGGCCAGACCAAAGCAGAGCCCGCGAGCACTACGTGCGCCACCTAGAAAAAGAAAGCTCACTGGTTGCGGCTAGCAAATGGATCGCCGGCGAAAAGCTTGAGCACGAGCAGTTTCACCCGCAGGTGCAGCGTGCGCTCGATGCAGCCGTCAAGCCATTGCTGCGTTATCGCTGCGCCGCCTGCGGCTTCGAGGCGAGCCAACACTTCTGGCAATGCCCGGGGTGTCAAGGATGGGATACGTATCCAGCGAGACGGGTTGAGGAGCTATGAGGCTTAATCGCATTGAAAACCTCTTCGGCAACACCTAATTTCGGCTAACCGCCGAGACGAGCGGTGTCGAAAAGCGACTGATAGACCTCCGCGATACCCAACGCCTCGTTTTCCAAAGTGAACTTTTCGCTCACGCGTTCTCTGGCGGCCGCACCCATTAAGACAGCACGGGCCGGATCCCCCATGATCTCTGCCAGCGCTCTTGCCAGTCCATCAGAGTCATCGATATCGACCAACTCACCAGAAATCCCAGGTACGACCAGTTCCTGAAAGGCACCGGTTCGAGAACAAACGAGTGCGCACTGCGCAGACGCAGCTTCAAAAGGCGTAAGCCCGAAAGCCTCGTAACGTGGGCAAGCGACGCACACCAGACACCATTGAAACCAACGCGCGACCTCAGTAGCGGGCACCTCACCCAAAAACAAGATTCTGTCAGTCAAGCCTGCCGCACCAATCTTCGCCTGAAGCGCCTTCAAAAAATCAGCATCCTTGCGCTGAGTCAATCCAGCTATAACAGCGGTAACGTCTTTCAGATTCGGCAGCACTTTGATCAGGGCGTCGACGTATATGTCAGTCCCCTTTTCATGCCGAACACGAC
>JAYQPP010000062.1:0-3751 GCA_038145425.1 Comamonadaceae bacterium
ATCGCCAAATCTGGCAGTGAAAAAGACGAGGCTGACATCTCGACCGCGGGGGGTGCAGGTCTGGAAGTCCCGGAGGGCAAGACCCTGCCGGCTTTTGAGATTCTGCAGCAGCGCGCGGCCTGAGGCGCTTGGCCGGCGCCTTGGCTAAAGCAGGCGCCAGATCAGCCAGGTTGCGCTGGCGTCTTGGATGTGTGATCGACCCAGATCAATTGGTCGGTTTGTACGCCAAGCATCTTGGCCTTGATGAGCAATTGCTCTTTGATGCTTGCGGGGAGTTCCGGCGCGCGAGAAAGAATCCAGAGGTAATCGGTATCTGGGCCCATCACCATCGACCACTGGTACGCCGGATCAAGCGCCACCACGTGGTAACCGCCGTAAAAAGGCCCGAAGAACGAGACCTTGAGTGAGCCGCGGTTGCTGGGCCCTGTGAATTTGGCCGTGCCCTGTGCTTCTTTCCAGGTCTGCTTGTCCGCCTTGAAGCCGCGGTTGGTCACGGCGATGCTGCCGTCTGCTTGCACGCCATAGTGGGCCGTGACATGCGTCAGGCCCCGCTCAAAAGAATGGTCAAGGCGGGCGATTTCGTACCACAGGCCGGTGTAGCGTTGCACATCAAAGCCAGTGACAACTTCAACGCCTTCTGGTATGGCCGTTGAGCAGGCGCTCTGGCCTGCAAGGCCCACGATCAGCGGCGCTGCGGCGATACGACCGAGCAAGGTCCGCCGCGTTTGGGTGCCTGCCACTGCGCGGCGATCGCTGAAGAGCAGCTTACTCAATGATGGTGGCCATGCTCGCCGTGGACATGGCGGTGTGCGATCTCTTCGGCGCTCGCGGCGCGTACGCCAGTGACTTTGCACTGAAAACGAATCGCCTGTCCGGCCAGCGGATGGTTGCCGTCGAGCATCACCACCGGCCCTTTGATTTTGGTGACGTTGAAAACTTGTGCTTCCCCGCGGTCATTGAGTCCTTGCAGTTGGCCACCGACTTTGACCCCAGGCGGAAACTCAGACTTGGGTATGGTTTTTACCAGCGATTCATCGCGCTGACCAAACGCATCGTCGGCACTGAGTTCCAGGTTGGCGCTAAAGCCGGCGCTCTGGCCCTCAAGTAGGGCTTCAATTTTTGGAAAGATGTTGTCATAGCCACCGTGCAGGTACGACAGGTGGCCGCTGTCAAGGGTTTTTCCGCTCAGGTCGGCGACTTTGTAGGACAGAGTGACTGCCGTGTCTTGGCTGATGTTCATGTCGGTGCAGTGTTGATATCAGGGCAATGTTGTCTTTGGCATTATGGCTGCAGCTATCCAACGTGGGCCTGGCCTGTGCTGGCCGATCGTCGGTGTCATGAATCCGACCTAAGGGCATGTGCCTGTGTTGATGCTAGGCGACAGCGAGAAACGCCTTGGTTTGCGCCCAGCTGGGTGGCTGGCAACCCTGGCGGCTGCAGTTGATGGCAGCAGCTGCCATGGCGTGGGTCAAGGTGTTGGCGACGCTGCTGGCCGCATCGTTTGAACCGAGCGCCCACTCGGCCACGCAATTACCCCAGAAGGTGTCACCGGCTCCGACCGTGTCGACCAGGGCGATTTTTGGGACCGTCTGCTGACTTTGTTGACCATCGACATCCAGCAAAGCGCCCTCGCTGCCGAGCGTGAGTGCCACCCGATGGACCCCCAGCGATCGCAATGCTGTGGCGACAGCGGGCGCCTGCGACAGCGTGGAGATGTGATAGCCCAACACTTGCAGATCTTCCTCGCTGGCCTTAAGCCAGTGCGCCATAGGCAAGAAAGCCTTGACGGCGTCTTGGTAGGCCGACAGCTCAGGCGCTAACTTCGGCCGCAGGTTGATGTCCAGACTGATGGTCCAGCCCAGATCGCGCGCAGCCTTCACGATCGCCATCACTTTTTCATGTTCGGGCGGCACCAGCATGAGCGATCCAGTGTGAAAAATGCCAGGCTGACTGGCCCTGAGCGTGGCGATCACCTGGTCGACGGCGTAGTCACGGTCGGCAATGCCTTCTCGGTAAAAACCGTAGCTCGCCTGCCCGTTTGCGATCTGGACAACAGCCAAAGAAGTTGGTCGAGGGCTGCGCTGCGCGCTGAGATGAACACCATCTTTGATCAGCTGCGTGGCGAGTTGATCACCAAACCGGTCTGTCGAGAGCGCATTGAGATAGCGCACCTGGGCACCGCGCTGGGCGGCTGCACGCGCCATGTTGTAGGGGCTGCCACCCATCAAAGGCAGAAGACAACCATCGCCCTGCGCGATGCAGTCCATCAGCGCTTCGCCGAGCACGTAAATCGGTGTGGTCATGGGGTGTTTCAAATTGTTCTGTGGGCTTTCGGTCCATGGGCGCCGTATGCTACGCTGGCGGGACGATCCTGCGGTTGACCATAGGGTCAGATTGTTTCTTGGATTTTCGCTCTGAACCCGCTTGCTTTTTGCAGATAGCCATTCGCAAAGACGAGGCGCAAGGAAAAGACGGATGAAATTGTTTCTGGACAGCGCTGATGCGGCGCAATGGGCGCTTGCACCTGGCAGCCCGCCCGTGCAGGGCGTCACCACCAACCCGACGCTGATTTTGCAGGCGGGTTTGCAGGTACGTCTTGCAAGCTATCAACGCCTGATCGACCAGGCCGCAGCGGCACAGATGCCTGAGCTGATGCTGCAGTTGCCCGCAGCCGACGTGGTGCAGGCTCTGGAATGGACCAGTGCATTGTCCAAACAGGCTAAAGCGGCTGGGGTAGTGCTCACGCTCAAACTGCCCTGTCACCCCGCGTGGGAGCCAGTGGCTCGGGCTCTGGCCGAGCGAGGGCAGCCCTTTTTGTTGACCGGCGTGGCCAACCCGATTCAACTGCTATGGGCACAGCGTTTGAATGCAAGCTATGTCGCCCCGTACCTGGGGCGCCTACAGGCCGATGGCCGTGATGTTTGGTCTTTGGTACAGGCCTGTGTGGCGGTGCAGGCCAAGGGCCCTAGGTTGTTGGCCGCCAGCATTAAATCAGCCGATGCGCTGGCGCAGCTTGTTGCACAGGGCGCTTACGCAGCGACACTGCGCCCTGATTTCCTGCGTTCACTCACCGTCGATCCTTTGACCGTTTCGGCCATGGCGCAGTTTGATGATGACACTCAAAAAAGCCTGAAAGCCAGGGGTTGTACCCGGGGATAGGGAGGGTCGACGCCATAATTGGGTTTGTTCCTGATGAGTCACCTTGCAGGGGGCGATGACTCTAGGCCCTGAGCTGCGTGAACGTGTGCGGGAAACTGACGTAGATCGGACTAAATTTTGAATCCTCTTTAAGCTCGATCATCTTTGCAACCTTGTGTCCTATCCGTTTAACGCCGCATTTTTATGAAAACCATCCGCGGAAGTATTGATTGAATTCAGCGCTTTTTGTTCGGATGATGGGTGGGTTGGGCAACCAACTCTTTCAATACGCCTTTGCACGTGCAGTGGCGTTAAAAATTCACGCGGAAGTTGTGATTGATCCGAGATATGTCATGCGTAAGGGTCATCATAGTGGTCTATCCATAACAGCGTTTGATATCCAAGGGAGACTTGCTTCCAACCGTGAACTGGATATGTTTCCTGAGTGGCGAATCAAGGTGTCTCGTGCATTACGAAAGTGGGCGAGGCCAACTTTCCACCAGTATCATGAATTAGGTTTAACCTTTGACTCGAACGCCCAAGACCGTGTTCCCAATGAAATGGTTTCTGGATTTTGGCAAACAGAGCAGTATTTTCAACATATTCGTCCATT
>JAYQPP010000062.1:3761-4872 GCA_038145425.1 Comamonadaceae bacterium
CATTATTGATGCGAGAGTTGACGCTGTTATCTCCGTTGAGTCTGTCAGCACAGAGTGTTCGAGACCAAATTCGCGCCAGTGAAAATTCGATCGCGATTCACGTTCGGCGTGGCGATTTTTTAACGTCCAAGCGGGCGGTGAATCCCCAGGGAGTCTGCTCTCCCCGGTACTATGCCGACAGCCTGTTCAAGTTGCGTGGATTACTTAGCCAAGAGTCAAGGCTATTTGTGTTTTCAGATGATATTCCCTGGTGCGAGTCGTTCCCCCCTATTGTTGAACAGTTGAACGTGGTATTTGTTCGGGGCTTAACGCCTGAAGAGGACTTGGAATTGATTAAAACGTGCCGCCATCAGATAATTTCAAACAGCACCTTTGGGTGGTGGGGTGCTTGGCTCAGTAATGAAATTGGGGGCATTCGAATTGCCCCTGAGCCTTGGAATGACGACCGACGTCTTCGCGCTGACGACATAATTCCTCGCACATGGCTTAGGCTGCCGAAATAAACTCGGTGGCTTCATATGGAAAACCTGATGCGAGAACAGCCGTCGATGTACCAAGGGCAACCTCGGATCGCAGCGCTGGTAGGACTGGGCAATAAAAACTCGCCTTTTGAGAATGAGGGTGCAAGTGATGGTCGAACGGCCCTCTATGCGGCATTGCGACGCCATCTGCGGCGCCAGGGCGTGGAGTTGGTGACCAAAGATGTTTGCGATGAGAGGGGGCAATCTTGGGACTTTGAAGTTCATGTGAACGTACAGAAATCGGTGCGAGCTTCTAGTGTCCCCTGCTATGTGTTGCTTTTAGAGACGCCTTACGTGAGGGCATTGAATGCGGATGAGGATCTGTTAGGGCAGTATCAGAAAATCTTTTCATGGCGTCGCGACATGCTAGGGCACCAAGACTGGCACCAAATTTCAGGCTACCCAGTACCGATTTGCAGTCATGCCGAGGATGGTTGGGCTCACCGGAGTCGCTTGGTTTGCATGATCGCTAGCAACAAATCCATCAGGAATGTGACTAGGATAAATTTATATCAAGAGCGAATTAAAGTCATAAGGTGGTGGGAGAGGCATTTCCCTGATCAGTTCGATTTGTTCGGGCCTGGTTGGGG
>JAYQPP010000063.1:0-4780 GCA_038145425.1 Comamonadaceae bacterium
CCGCAGTGGCTGCTTCAATATCAACGTCCTTGGCTCTCAGGTGACTTGATCGCCGGCCTGATCGTCACCGTGATGCTGATACCGCAGAGCCTGGCTTACGCCATGCTCGCAGGTCTACCACCCCAGGTTGGACTTTACGCCAGCATTCTTCCGCTACTGGCCTATGCTTTCTTTGGCAGCAGCATGACGCTGGCCGTGGGTCCCGTCGCCGTGGCATCGCTTATGACCGCCAGTGCGCTCTCACCCATGGCAGCTCCCGGCTCCGAAACCTACCTCATGCTGGCCGTGATGATGGCGCTGATGTCCGGCCTCATCCGCCTCGGATTTCTCGCCTTCTTTCTTAGCCATCCCGTCATCAGTGGTTTCATTTCCGGCTCGGCGATTCTGATCGCGGTAGGCCAGATCAAATACCTGCTGGGTATTTCACTGCCCAGGGGTGAGATCATCGCCACCGTGAGCGGTCTGTTCCACCAAATCTCGTCAGCGAATCGCAGCACCGCCCTCATCGGTGTGGCAGCACTGATTTTTTTATTTTTTGCGCGTTCACGACTCGCGCCGTTGCTGAAATCAATGGGCATGCCTGCGACACTGGCAGAACTGCTCACCAAACTCGCCCCGATGGCCGTGGTTATCGTATCGACGGCCATTGTTGCGGGCACCGGTCTCGATCAGAGCGCGCAGGTCGCGATCGTTGGGCATGTACCCTCTGGCTTGCCCCATATCGGGTTGCCACAAATCAGCTGGCAGCAATCGCAGACTTTGTGGCTCCCCGCCCTATTGATTTCGCTCGTAGGATTTGTTGAAAGTGTCTCAGTCGCACAATCGCTGGCGCTCAAACGCGGCCAACGCATTTCACCTAACCGCGAACTGCTCGGCATAGGCGCCGCCAATATCGCCAGTGCCTTCTCGGGCGGCTACCCAGTCACGGGAGGATTTGCGCGATCTGTCGTCAATTTTTCCGCGGGTGCCAATACACCGGGCGCCGGAGTCATCTCTGCCGCGCTGATGGCCATCGTCATTTCAGCCTTCACTGGCTGGTTTTACTACTTGCCTGTGAGCGTACTTGCCGCGACCATCATCGTGGCGGTGCTCGGGCTGCTCGACTGGCACACGCTGCGCGAGGCATGGACGTATGACAAGGCCGATGCAGTCTCACTTCTGCTCACCTTTGCTGGCGTAATTTTTCTGGGTGTAGAAGAAGGCATCCTGCTGGGCGTCGCGCTATCACTGGCCGTTCTGGTCTGGCGCAGCAGTCATCCGCACATGGCTATCGTAGGACGTGTGCCAAATACAGCGCATTTCAGAAATGTTGACCGTCATCAGGTCGAGACCTTGCCCGGTCTGATTGCATTACGCGTCGATGAAAGTCTGTATTTCGCCAACGCACAAATCATCGAAGAAAAGGTCGAGAACCTGATTCAATCGAATACTGGCACAAGCACCGTGCTGCTGATACTGTCTGCCGTCAATCAACTCGACTCGACAGCGCTCGCCATGCTGACCGATATGCAAAAAGGTTTAGCCGCGCGAAAGATTACTCTGCAATTCGCCGAGATCAAGGGCCCCGTTCTCGACCGATTACGCAGCACGCCCTTGGGCGAAATCATGCGCGATCAAATCTTCCTGAGCACGCATGACGCTTTTCTGGCTCACGCGCACCAGATATCGGAGAAACCAGACGCCGACAGACGGCCGTTGTAATACCTTAGTGTCTGTTTGAAAATTGTCGCGAGCGGCCTGAGTTTGGCCCGAGAAGCGCAGTCGTACGTCAGGTACGTCGAGCATCGCAGGGTCGAAATCAGGTCGCGCAGTAGATTTTCAAACAGACACTTAGAGCCTGTCCCATTAGGTCGATGGCAAGGCGGCAGTACCGAAGACAGTACAGACGTACGGCAAGGTACTGCCAACGCCGCCAGCGGCCTAACGAGATAGATGGTATGGATGCCTCCCCCCGGCAACGGGCGTTGCAAAAAGGCGTCTTCAAAAAGGGGGCCCTCGCTGCGACGGCATCGTTGTGCCAAAGTGGAGATTCGAACCAACCACTTGAACAGGAGGGCCTGATATGAAGCATACCGTAATTGGAATGGACATTGCCAAGCACATTTTTCAGCTGCATTGCGTTGACCCATGTACTGGGGAAATCAAACGGTTCAAGCTCAAGCGGGAGCAAGTGCTGGACTTCTTTGCGAAACAGTCCCCGGTGCTGGTTGCGATGGAAGGATGCGGTGGTGCGCATTACTGGGGACGTGAATTGAGCAAACTTGGTCATACGGTTCGCTTGTTGCCTGCCAAACTTGTGCGCCCTTTTGTGCTCCGCAATAAGACCGATGCAGGGGATGCGCGTGCCATCTGGGTTGCGGCTCAGCAGTCCGACATCAAGTCCATCACCATCAAGACCGAACACCAGCAAAGCATTTTGGCACTGCATCGGATTCGTTCCCAGTTGATTAAGATGCGTATCATGCAAACCAATGCCTTGCGCGGCTTGCTCATGGAATTTGGCGAGACACTGCCAGAAGGATATTTAGCTCTGCGCAAAGCATTGCCAGTGAGTTTGGCAGCGCTGGAAAGTAAGCTGCCAAGCATGTTGTTGCAGACATTGCGAGAACAATGGGCCCGTTCACAAGGACTGGACCAAGACATTGCGGCCATTGGGCTTCGACTCAAACACGCGCTAGCTCAAAGCCCGGCCTGCAAGGCAATTGCCGAGATACCAGGTATCGGATTGCTGACGGCGACTGCGGCGGTGGCCACGATGGGTGATCCAGCCAGTTTCAAAAATGGCAGGGAATTTGCGGCATGGTTGGGGTTGGTGCCCCGACAGACCGGAACCGGAGGTCGTATACAACAGCTCGGTATATCCAAACGCGGCGATGCGTACCTGCGAACTTTGTTGATGCACGGGGCAAGGTCTCTGGTGAACCGAAACAAGCAGTCAGTCTAGATCACCGGATTATTGGCGCGACGGCCCTACAGCGTTGCGGTGGCAGCTGTGGCCAACAAGCTCGCACGCATCCTGTGGAGTGTGCTGGCCACAGGACGGCCTTATGAACCGGCCACACTCAGTGCAGCTGTGTAATACCCGAAGATTGTAGAAGCACGTTGTCAAACTGATTTCTCCAAGGAGCGCAAGCGAGCATCGCATGATGGCAAACAGGTAGGACCGGGACGGATAGAGCCTGATAAGAGCCATGAACACTATGTTCGAGAGACAGATAAGGTGTCCGTCAGCGAATTCCATCAGGGCCAGCAGGCAAATCAGCCTGCATCAACAGGCCGAATATAAGACTGCAGCCTTACCTCGACGTCAGCATGCAAAAATCGTTTGATCTCCGGGAGGCATCCATATAAGGCTCTTAAGCTGTTTACTGGGCACTATTCCAGCAGTTTGTAACAAGCGGTGCTGTTACATCTGTATCACGGTTTGTTACATAAATTCTTAAATTAATATTTTGATTTTTTCTTTTGCTATCAGTTTGATGGACAGATAAGCCATTAATGGTTTTATGTTGGCAATATAAGTCGACTAAACACTTGTCTGGAATGAAATTTGCAAGTCCTATTTTTAATCAATGATGTTTGTTGATTTAAAAAGATTATGATAATTCAGGTTGGCAATATGCTTGATTAACTCAAAAGAAATAATGTAATTCTTGGTCATTTTTCAAATGGCATCTGTATTTTAAATTTTAGGCAGGCAGCAAGTCCGAGAAGTGCAATTGATTATTCCTATAACGATTGAAGTACAGGAGGAGCAGAAATGTTTAAAAAACAAAATTCAACGTGCGCTACCGCGCGATTGATTTTAGCGTCATTAGGGCTAGCAGCATCGAGTCTTTCATTGGGGGCTGATCCACTGAGTGACCCGAATAATTGGCCAGAATATCATCGTACAGGACATGCTTGGCGCTACAGTCCACTGACAGATATTAATAAATCCAACGTGTCAAATCTGGAGGTTGCATGGATTCATCAACCTGGAAACATTACACATGGACTTCAGGCCACCCCAATAGTAATTGACGGTACGCTTTACTATGTCGGTGCGTACAATAATGTCTATGCTGTTAATGCGGCAAGTGGTAAGACACTGTGGCACTATCAACCGAAGTTGGATCCTGTTTCAAACGATGTTTTCTACATTGCAGCAAGTCGCGGAGTTACTGTAGGCCGGGGCAAGGTATTTCTGGGTACGTTAGATGGTCGATTTGTTGCACTCGATCAGGAAACTGGTAAACCCGTATGGGAAACACAACTAACAAATCTTAAGAAAGAATACGGCGCATTATTTTCATCGCCCCCTCAGTTAGCAGGTAATGTACTTTACGGTGGAACTACCGGCGGTGATCAGCCTATCCAGGGCAAAATCTACGCTGTGGATGCTGACACTGGTAAGCGTTTATGGACCTTCAATACCATTAAAGATGATTCAGCATCATGGCCTGGCGATACGGGCAAAGTGGGAGGGGGTGGTGCTTGGTTGCCCGGTACCTATGATGCTGAGACGGATACCATTTATATTGGTACATCAAATGCTGCACCAGATTACTTTCCTAATGAGCGCAAGGGCGACAATCTTTACACAGCCACCCTTCTTGCTCTAGATCCGAAAACCGGAAACGTAAAATGGCATCGTCAGGAAGTTCCTAATGATGCATGGGATTTTGACTCTCCTTACGAGGCAGTGCAACTAAAACATGATGGCAAAGATGTTCTTCTTCACCTGAACAAAGGGGGCTTTGTTTTCGTGATGGACAAGCGTGATGGTGGATTAGTGACC
>JAYQPP010000064.1:0-4770 GCA_038145425.1 Comamonadaceae bacterium
GCCTGTGAAATGGCTAATGTGATCCATGGGCCCGTACGGGCGGTCGATCACCGGTGTCGCGATGTCATCGGGTTCCCTTGAGACCTCTAGGGGGGCACCCTGCAAGCTCATGAAAAGCCTTTCCTCGATACCTAAAACCAACGAGGCCATCGGTCACAGCGATGGCCTCGACACAGACTAAGCCTGATGCCGAATTACTTCAGCAAGCCCTTCTTTTTCATGTACGCCATGTGGCTGTCATAGGCTTCCTTGCCCAGCGGCGTGGCTTTGCCATAGGCCTCCCAGGCCCCTGTGGCCAAGGCGCGGAACTTATCGCGCTCGGCTTGAGACCAGTCGATCACGGTGATGTCTTTACCGGCCTTGTCACGTGCCACCAGCTCCTTGTCTTTCTTGTCGCCAGCGATGGTCAGGCCCGCGTAAGCGTCCTGGTACCACTGCTCCAGCGTCTTGCGGTCCTCAGCAGACATTTTTTTCCACACGCTGGTGGAGACCGTGAACTGCAACACCGGCATGGAGTGGATACCCGGGTAGATCGGATATTTGGCCACTTTGTGCAAGCCGTTGGCGTCATTGTTGGAATACGATGAGTTATCGGCCGCGTCGATCACGCCTTTTTCCAAGGCGGTGTAGACCTCGGACCCCGGCAAGGAAACGGGAGCGGCACCAGCGCGCTTGAACACCTCAGCAGCCAAGCCTTCCGGTGAGCGAATTTTCTTACCCTTCATCTCATCAACGGTGCGGATCGGGACTTTGGAGACAAACGCTTCGCGGTTGTAGGTGCCGCAAGCGACAACGGTGACGCCGGGCTGGTATTTGTCAAAGAGCTTTTGCAGCAACTCGCGCCCGCCACCGTTGCGGCAGTAGTCCTGAATTTGTTGCGGGGTGTCGTAGCCGGCGATCAAGTCACCAATCAACGCAAAAGCAGGGTCCAAGCCCGAGAAATAGCTGGTAGACGTGAGGTCGCCATCCAAAATCCCTTTCGCAACAGCTTTAGGGGTTTCCGGGTGCGGAACGACGGCTTTGATCGGCAACAGTTCAATTTCCCAGCGACCTTGCGTGCGCTTTTTCAGCTCGGGCACCCAGTTTTCATTCAAATAAGCCAGGGAGAAGTGGCTGGCATTCGAGCTGGTTTGAATTTTCAGCTTGGCTGCCATCGCGGGCATGGATGCGGCCAACACGCCAACGGTTAGGGCCGAAGCCAACACTGCTTTAAGCGGGACTTTCATTGCTTGTATCTCCTGTGATTGAGTCAAAAAAGTGGGCTTGCGCCCCTGGCGAAGCAACTTATACACTAATATATTAGTATGCAAGAAGCGCTAATGTAGTTCAGCAAATCGGCCTGGCAGACTGGTGAAAACCCTAGTACATCTTGCAAAGTTGCCCAGAAAATGGTCGCTCTGGCCGAGGCTTTACTGCCCGCCACCCCTGGCCCAGCAAGCAGGCCGTCGGAAATAACCTCTTTTGCGGCACCTCCCGGGCCTAGCCCTATCGCCTCGCGCCAGCAAATCGTATTGATAGAGTGGTTCGCTGCCTATTTGCCTTAGCGACCATGCGCCACCTTTGGCGCACGGAGCGTCTTGGTCGCCGAGCGCGCCAAGAACAAACGCCTGTTTTTCGAGGCCAGGATGCGCGTGCTCGACCGCGAAATGCCGGGCTACGCCGACTAAGCCCCAAGGCCGCGCTCGACGGCCTGCTTTACTTCCCTTTTTTTGCCGGGTGTGGGCCCATGCTTCAAAATGGGCTTTGCGCGCAGGTCGCTTTCGGACAATGGCCCGACCAGGCGCGAGCCTAGGGCGGGTCAGTCCAGCTGTTGACCTGCTCGTTGATCAAAGCCACGCGCCCGTCGTTTGGATAAAACCAAAACACGATAGGGCCGTCCATGACTCGGCTGGGCTCGCCCAACAATGCGCGAACCTCGGCTGCCGCCATGCTTTTACGCAAGTTCTTCCAGTTTCCCAAGGAGCGCCAGCCCGCCTTCACCGGCGTGGCAGACTCGCCTTTGATGGCGGGCTGCTGCGCCTCGAGTTTGGCCACCCGCTCTTTTAGTGCTTGTAGGTCATTTTGCAAGCTGGCAAACGGGGTCGCGTCGCCAGCACAACCAGCCATCAAGGCCACCAGGCCCAGCGTGGCGACCGGCAACATGGGCTGAAGCTTGCGCATGATCGCCTGATGCAACACTTTAATTAATGCAAGCGGTAGGCCGCATGACAGGCCACGCAAGACGCTGATAGCTTGGCCAGTGCTGCCAAAGGCTTTTTAAAGTCGCCCGAAGCGGAGGCGTCCTGTGCAGCTAGCGCGAATTGACTGGCCGCTCTGTGCATCGCCGAGCCCAACTGCGCCATGGGTGCAGGCATGTACTTGGCGTTCTCGTCTGCGTGATGGTCATGCAAGGAGCTCATGCCCAGGCTTGACTCTGCAATCTGGGCCGCCTTCTGAAAATCACCGCCGCCCAGGGCCTCCTGAATGTCACGCAGTGAAACCAAGTGAGCGCGCATATTGCTCAAAACATGTTCTCGCTGCGCCGGCGGAAACTGCACCAGTTGTCGTTTGTCTGGCGGCGCTTTCATGGCCTGCCCATGGTGTTGATGATGCCCAGATGCGCCCTGCACTTGTGAATGTGCAAGCCCCGCTGATAGCGCCAGCACCGGCAGAATTAAAAAGTGACGAAATTTTCTCCCCATGTCTCAGCCTTTCTTGTCGCTTGATCCCATCTTAAATATTTTCGCCCAGCATCGCTGGCCGCACAGCCTTGCTCATGCGCAACTTCACTCGAAGCTAGCGC
This sequence comes from Comamonadaceae bacterium, assembly GCA_038145425.1. Lineage (GTDB taxonomy): Bacteria > Pseudomonadota > Gammaproteobacteria > Burkholderiales > Burkholderiaceae_C > Rhodoferax. The sequence continues at coordinate 2,783 of JAYQPP010000064.1, forward strand.
CCCGCTGGACAACCTTTTTGGCTTAACTGCGCCAATTCTTCTTCGCTGATCATGTCAAGTACTTTCACGATGCGACTGACGCCGTTCACACGGCGAATCACCTGAACCGCCCGGTCTGATTCGCGGCTCGTCACGCAGCCCATTAGGTACACGGTTCGTCCCGTCGCAACAACCCTGAAGGCGTTGTAGGAAAGATCAGGCGCCTCGAAAAACGCGGCTCGCAGGCGCGCCGCCAAATAAACGTCTTCGCCGCGCTGCGTCAGCGTTGCGTTGGTGACCACAGACAGTTCGTTGTACACCGCGCGCACATTTTCAACACGCCGAACCACACGTTCCGATAAATCGCGGCTGCCCTGGTTGGGCACCTCACCCGTGAGCAAGACCTGTCGGTTGTAACTGGCGACATAGACGTTGCCTGTGCCGCCCATGGTTTCAGCCAAGGCCGCAGCGGCCTTGAGTTGAATGGCCTGGTCTTCCAACTGGGCGCCGGCGGTTCTTCGATCCATCGATACAGTGGCGCCAACGCTAACCGCTTGCATCGCGATTTGCGAACACCCGGCCAGCCCAAAGCCCAGAAGAAACAAGCCGCTTTTAAGAAGGGGGTTCATGTGGCCACGGCTAATTGTGCTTTGCCTTAATGAAGACCTCGGCTGTGCCCGATTGGCCTGTGCTTGATCGCGTTGAGTCTTCGGCACCGCCTCAATGGTGTCGCTGCCGTGGGGTCGGGCGCCTTTCAGACGAACAAATTTGGTTTTCCGTTCTTGGCGGAAGCGGTGAGATTCGAACTCACGAACGTCGTAAAACGTTGCCGGTTTTCAAGACCGGTGCAATCGACCACTCTGCCACGCTTCCTTCGTGGCAAATTTTATCTGCACAAGCGACTCGTGAGCCTTTAAGGGCGCTGCCTGCAATGGTGACTGGTCCATAATCTTTCGGCTTGTGCTCGAGCTTGGCTTCTGTAGCTCTGGAGATCTCAGTGTCGACGATCTTGCTCTCTGCTAATTCGGCTTGTCGCTGTGGGTCAGGCGATACCTACGGGGTGTGCTGCGGTTTGTGGCACGCTGGCCTTCGCGCCGGCCGCTTCGCGCCGACGCCTGAAGCGTTGATGCGTGCCCGTTACTGTGCTTATGTGCTTAATTTAGAAGACTACCTTCTGGCCACTTGGCACTCGTCAACAGCGCCGAAAGGTGTCAACTTTGGAACAACCCAGTGGCAATCGCTAACGGTTCACCTTCGCGAGACAGACGGTCATTCGGGTCGGGTAGAGTTTGTTGCTGCCTACAAAGACAACGGGCGCTTCAAACGCTTGCACGAGCTCAGTCAATTTGTATTTGAGGGGGGGCGCTGGTTTTATGTGCACGGCGACATCCTTGCCTAGCTTCCGGTGCCCCTGTCGCTGATCTTTTCATACGGTCATGATCTCGCGGCCTCAAATCGTGCTCAGTACGCTTAATGCACGCTACATTCACGCGTCACTAGGGCTGCGCTACCTCAAAGCCAATCTTGATCGTCATGGCCGCGCGGGCTTGCAAGACTTGTGCGTTATTCTTGAATACACCATTAAACGCCCGCCCGAAGCAATTGCAACAGACCTTCTCGAAACACTCGGCACCGTTGACGAAGGACACAAACAAATCCTGGGCCTGGGCGTCTACATCTGGAACGTTGCACACACTGAAAAACTGATTCGGCTGCTGAAGCAACAGCGCCCGAGCCTAACCATTGTGCTGGGCGGGCCCGAGGTGAGCCATGAGCTTGCAGAACAGGCCATCGTGGCGCTGGCAGATCATGTGATCACCGGCTGGGGCGACGTGAGTTTTGCCAAGCTGTGCCGCGCCTTGTTAGACGGACCACAACCGCTGATGAAGGTATGGCCGGGCGAGCAACCCTCCATCAACGATCTTGAATTGCCCTATTCGCAATTCAGCGCGTCCGACTTGCGTCATCGGGTTTTGTATGTGGAGGCCTCCAGAGGCTGCCCATTTAAA
>JAYQPP010000065.1:0-4452 GCA_038145425.1 Comamonadaceae bacterium
AGGTGCCTTCTTAGCAGGTGCCTTCTTAGCAGGTGCCTTCTTAGCAGGTGCCTTCTTAGCAGGTGCCTTCTTAGCAGCCTTCTTAGCAGGTGACTTCTTTGCGGTTGCCATATTTAACTCCTTGATCAATTTACAAAGAGCACTTCTTGCACACTGCGATGCAAAAAGCGATTCATGCTGTTGGGCGAGATCCCAGCATCATGAATGGGGTTACACAGTCCGGCCAGCGAACGAACGCCGATCAGTTGCTGTGAGAAAGGGCTGGTCATGAAACGGCTTAGTCCCAACTGAGCGCGCCACCAGATTGATATTCAATGACCCGTGTTTCAAAGAAGTTTCTTTCCTTCTTCAGGTCAATCATTTCGCTCATCCATGGGAACGGGTTCTCCTCGTTCGGAAAGAGAGCATCTAAACCAATTTGAGTGGCGCGTCGGTTGGCGATATAGCGCAAGTAGGACTTGAACATGGAAGCGTTCATGCCCAGCACACCACGTGGCATGGTGTCCTCCGCGTAGCGATATTCCAGCGCAACAGCACGCTCGAACAACGCTTTGATCTCCGCTTTGAAACTCGGGGTCCACAGCTGGGGATTTTCGAGCTTAAGCTGGTTGATCAGGTCAATGCCAAAGTTGCAGTGCATTGACTCATCTCTCAGAATGTACTGGTACTGCTCCGCAGCGCCAGTCATCTTGTTTTGGCGACCCAGCGCCAAAATTTGCGTGAAGCCCACATAGAAGAAAAGTCCTTCCATCAGGCAGGCAAACACAATCAGTGACTTCAGCAAGGTTTGGTCGGCCTCAGTCGTTCCTGTCTTGAACTCGGGGTCCATGATGGCCTGAATGAAAGGCAGGAGAAACTCGTCTTTATCTCTGATGGAGGCTACTTCGTGATAAGCACTGAAAATTTCGCTTTCGTCCAGACCCAGCGACTCAACAATGTATTGGTAGGCATGGGTATGGATAGCCTCTTCAAAGGCTTGACGCAGCAAAAACTGGCGACATTCCGGCGCAGTGATATGGCGGTAAGTACCAAGCACAATATTGTTGGCCGCCAACGAGTCCGCTGTCACAAAAAAACCAAGATTGCGCTTGACGATGCGCCGCTCGTCCTCTGTCAGACCGTTGGGGTCTTTCCAGAGCGCGATGTCGCGGGTCATGTTGATTTCCTGCGGCATCCAGTGGTTGGCGCAAGTTGCCAGATACTTTTCCCACGCCCACTTGTACTTGAACGGCACCAACTGATTGACGTCGGTCTTGCCGTTGATGATGCGCTTATCTGCCGCATTGACGCGTTGATGCTGCGTCGACGCCGAAGACTTCGATGGACTTTCGGCGGCGAAAGAATCGTGAAATTTGGAGGGAGGCAGATCCTGCGGCTCACTGGCTAAGCCGACGGCGGAGGACAAGCTGGCAGTAGGGTTTGTGTTTTCTTCCCAGGACAACATTTATTTTTTCCGTTAACGAATTATCGATGCAGCCATCATTTTTGCAAAGCCGATGAGCAAAAAAACTGCGTGGCTGTGTTTGAATTTGTGGCGCGATTACATCGCTGCGTTTTCAGCGCCACACGATATCTTTACTGACACGCTTCACAACCTGGGTCGTCGATGGCACAAAACTTGATGTCGGTTGCCGCACCATCAGACATTTGTTTTTGTGCCGCAGCTGCTGCTGCATCGAGCGAACTCACTGAAGCGCTTGCGCCGCCCTGCGCAGTCGAGGACACAGCGTTGAGCTTATTGTTGGTGACTGTTGATTTTTCAACGTGCGTCGCAGACATCGTGCGCAGGTAATAAGTCGTCTTCAGGCCACGTACCCACGCCAGCTTGTAGGTGTCGTCAAGCTTCTTGCCGGAAGCGCCGGCAATATAAATATTGAGTGACTGACCTTGGTCGATCCATTTCTGACGCCGCGCGGCCGCTTCCACCAGCCAGGCTGTTTCCACTTCAAATGCCGTCGCGTACAGGGACTTCACATCGTTGGGAACGCGGTCGATCGGTTGCAGCGAACCGTCAAAGTGTTTCAGGTCCATCACCATCACGTCATCCCACAGACCGAGTTTTTTCAGGTCGCGCACCAGGTAGCCGTTGATGATGGTGAACTCCCCAGAGAGATTGGACTTTACCGACAGATTGCCAAAGCAGGGCTCAATCGAGGCATCGACGCCGATGATGTTGGAAATGGTCGCCGTCGGTGCAATCGCGATGCAATTGGAATTGCGCATGCCATCGGCCGCGATTTTTTTGCGCAGGCGGTCCCAGTCTAATTTAGACGAGCGGTCGATTTCGACATAGCCGCCGCGCTCTTTTTCAAGCAGATCCAGTGTGTCAAGCGGCAATATGCCTTTATCCCACAGGGAACCCTTGAAGCTGCTGTAGCGCCCGCGCTCACGCGAGAGCTCCGTCGACGCCCAGTACGCGTAGTAGCAGATGGCCTCCATGGATTCGTCTGCGAATTCGACAGCGTCTTGGCTGGCATAGGGGATCCGCAGGGAATACAAGCTATCTTGAAATCCCATCACGCCTAGCCCCACTGGGCGATGCTTGAGGTTCGAGTCACGAGCCTTTTTGACGGCGTAGTAGTTGATATCAATAACGTTATCGAGCATGCGCATGGCCGTGCCAATGGTGCGCTGGAGCTTCTCGTGATCGATGGCACCGTTTTTCAGGTGCTGGTGGAGATTCACGGAGCCCAGGTTGCACACTGCGGTCTCAGTGCTGCTGGTATTGAGTGTGATCTCGGTGCACAAATTGCTGGAATGAACCACGCCAGCGTGCTGTTGCGGTGAGCGCACGTTACAGGCGTCCTTGAAAGTGATCCAAGGATGTCCGGTTTCAAACAGCATGGTGAGCATCTTGCGCCACAGATCGGTCGCCTGAATCTTGCGCGAAGGTTTGATTTCGCCACGTTCAGCCCGGGCCTCGTAGTCCAGGTAGGCTGTCTCAAATGCGCTGCCGAATTTATCGTGCAGATCGGGGACATCTGCCGGCGAGAACAAGGTCCAACTTCCTTTTTCCATCACACGGCGCATGAACAGATCAGGAATCCAATTGGCCGTGTTCATGTCGTGGGTGCGCCGCCGGTCGTCGCCCGTGTTCTTGCGCAACTCCAGAAACTCTTCAATGTCCAGGTGCCATGTCTCCAGATAAGTGCAGACTGCGCCCTTGCGTTTGCCGCCCTGGTTAACCGCAACTGCGGTGTCGTTTACAACTTTCAGGAACGGCACAACACCTTGCGACTCGCCGTTGGTGCCTTTGATATGCGAGCCCAGTGCTCGAACCGATGACCAGTCGTTACCAAGACCACCTGCAAATTTCGAAAGCAGTGCGTTTTCCTTGATGGCTTCAAAAATGCCGTCGAGGTCGTCAGGCACCGTTGTCAGGTAACAGCTGGAGAGCTGAGAGCGCAGGGTGCCGCTGTTAAAGAGCGTGGGCGTGCTCGACATAAAGTCAAAGCTTGAGAGCACTTCGTAAAACTCGATGGCGCGCGCTTCGCGATCGATCTCGTTGAGCGCAAGTCCCATGGCCACACGCATGAAGAATGCCTGCGGCAACTCGATACGCGTTTTTCTGACGTGCAGGAAATAACGGTCGTAGAGCGTTTGTAGACCGAGGTAATCAAACTGCAGGTCTCGCGGCGCCTTGAGGGCGCGTGCCAGGCGAGGCAGATCGAATTGCAGCAATTTCTCGTCAAGTAGCTCGTTGTCGACGCCGCGCTGAATGAAGCCGGCGAAGTATTCCTCGTAGGCTTTTTGCATGTCAGCGTGGATTACATCGTGCCCGATCACCTCTTTGACGATTGTGTGAAACAGCAGTCGCGCTGCGACGTAGGTGTAGTCGGGATCTTTTTCAATCAATGTCCGCGCCGCCAGCACCGAGGCTTTGTACACCTCGTCGATGGGTACGCCGTCGTAGAGGTTGCGAACCGTCTCAGCCATGATCGGCTCGGCTTTGATGTCTTCACCCAAGCCCTCGCAGGCGGAAACAATGATGCCCTTGAAATAAGCTAAGTCGAGCGGAATGCGTTCACCGTTTTCGACCACATGCAAAGCGGGCTGGCTGACCTCTTTGCCCTGCCGAGCCTGAGCGCGCTCTTGCGTGCGCCGTTCACGGTAGAGTACGTAAGCCCGGGCTATTTCGTGGTGACCACCGCGCATCAGGCCCAACTCCACTTGGTCCTGGACGTCCTCAATGTGGAAGGTCCCGCCGCTTGGCCGCGAGCGCATGAGGGCCTTGGTTACGGCTTCGGTTAAAGCCTCGACGGTTTCGCGCACGCTGGCGGAAGCTGCGCCCTGCGTGCCATGAACGGCTAAGAATGCCTTCATCATGGCGATGGCAATTTTGCTCGGCACAAACGGTACGACCGAACCGTTGCGGCGAATAATTTGGTACTGCCCGCTCAGACCTGCTGCGCTCACGTCGAGCGCTGACACTTTGGTGTGCAGGTTTTGCGG
>JAYQPP010000066.1:0-4442 GCA_038145425.1 Comamonadaceae bacterium
CGATGCACTCCCCCCGTGTGCGCGTGTTCTTTTTTGGTGGTCCTGAGGGCGTCGCTAAAAAAGCCACTGAGGTCTTGAACCAAGAGCGCCTGGGAATGACTGGCTCGGGCGCGATATTCCCCGGTTTTGGGAACTTAAATGACATGCTGGCCCCCGCCGTTCTTGCTGAAATTAATGAATGCCATGCCGACATGCTGGTCGTAGCGCTTGGTGCCAAGCGAGGCCAAGCGTGGATTCAGGGCGCAAAGAACGAACTCAACGCGACGGTCGTGACGCACCTTGGAGCTGTCGTTAACTTTGTGGCGGGAAGCGTTGCACGAGCCCCCGTCTGGGTTCAACGTTTTGGTATGGAGTGGCTATGGAGAATTTACCAGGAACCCAAGTTGTTCGAGCGCTACTTCAACGATGGCAAGGCATACATTCGAATACTTGCAAGACATATCTTGCCGCTGAGGAAAGCTCAAAGAAATCTGGATCGCAAGCAGGCGCACGACAAGCCGTCAGAATGCCAGCTAGAGAGTGGCGTAGACCAATTGACCATGCGCCTCAAAGGCGCACTAACAAAGGAGACTTTGCCTCTGCTCAGAGATCGTTTAAAGGAAATATTCGATCGCCCGCCCTCTGCGGTAGAGCTAGACCTGAGTGACTGCACGTACTTGGATGCAGCCAGTTTGGGGCAGATCATGTTGCTTTTTAAGGTTCAGCGAAGCAGACACCAAACCCTGCGCATTTGCAACACCAGCGCCGACCTTCAGCATTTATTTGAACTCCATGCCGCAGGGTACTTGCTGGAGTTGTAAGGCGAAAAAAACGAAAATCCCGGTTTCTATGATGGGTTCGAGATCAAGCGATGAGGAGCGATGGCGCTTGTCGTGTTTCACGTAGCGACAGTAAGCAGCTGGCTTTGGGCTAGACTAGTGTCCAGCGGCGGGTGTAGTTCAATGGCAGAACGGCAGCTTCCCAAGCTTTAGACGAGGGTTCGATTCCCTTCACCCGCTCCAAATATTGTTCAAAATCAATAATTAAAATATCTTATTTCAAGTTAATTCTATAAAATTAGGCGGCCTCGTTAATCCTACTACCCGGGCGCGCCGGCCGACCAAGTGCGCGAACCTCTGCCTTGTGAGCGACGTACATTTAGATCTGCTTTTGGCGCTGATGGAGTGTTCTCTAGCAAGCCGACAAATTCAAGCAGTTTCCAAACACCTTCAGCCCGCCGACAGCATGTTTCGGGCAATCTAAAAAATCTGGCAACGCCACCCGCGTATTGCTAGATTCGTCCTTTAAAAGCACGAAGGACTATTTGCACATGAGTCGCCAACGTGTCAAGCTTGATGACCCACGGTGACGCAGGCTATGCGGCAGGCATCGAAGAGTTGACCATCCCAAGGCGTTGCCCATTCTCATAAAGTTGACCACCTTGACACATTTCAGGTCAACACTTGAAATACGATCAAGCGAACACTTTAGGACAGGTTGCACGATGAGCAAACTTCACATACTCCCAATGCAACAAGCTTGCGATGGTCTGACGCCTTTTTGGGCCAAACTTTTGAAGCGTCTTTTGTGCGTACTGATCCTGACACCCTGTTTTGGGTACGCTCAAACCTCCACGGATTGGGGCGTCATCCCTACTGATGGAACCTACACCTACTACTTCAGCGGTAGTGATATCACCAAAAACTTCACTGACACCTATTCGTTCTCACTTGCAAATTCCGGGGAGACGCAGTACCAGATGACGATCGTCTACGATTCCTGCACACATGGTTGTGGCAGCGTAGCGCTGGACTATGGGATCTATGAAGGTGGCACCCTAATTGATGACTCCGGAACTGCTGTACTTAGCTCTGGCAACTATCAGTTCAAGGTAACGGGCACTGGGATGGGAGCCGGCAACAATTTGACCTACGGTGGCTCCATCACATTCACCGCGATTGTTTCGACAGTTCCAGAACCCTCAGAAATTACGCTTTTCATCCTCAGTGCAGGTCTTTTGGGATGGTCTGTGTCAAGACAACGACGAGCACGACGCTTGTTGCCTGCATGAGACACGGGCGCAGATTGTTCCACCTTCACTTACTGGCGGTTATCGGAATCCTGATTCTCGGCGGGTGCGAGCAGCGAATTCAAAACAGCGGCCAGGTTCTGGCACGTGTCAACGGCGATGAAATCTCCGTGCACCAGGTTAATTTCGCATTGCAGTATTCCCGCCAAAGGAATGCTGCACCTAACGCTAGCCAGCTAATCTTAGAAAACATGATCTCACGGCAACTGGCCGTGCAAGAGGCCGTTTCTCTTGGGCTGGATCGAAATCCGGACGTCATGATGCGACTCGAAGAGGCGCGCCTGGAGGCATTGGCCTCAGCCTATGCGGCAGAAATTTCTCGCCAACTATTACCTATTCATGATGGTGAGGTGGAGACGTTCTACCAAGATAACCCAGCACTTTTTGCAAAAAGACGGATTTATCGCCTGCGTGAAATCACAGTACCCGTTGGTGACGAGGCATACAAGGCAATCAAGGAAGAATTATCCAAAGCCCCACCGAGCAACAAAACACTCGCATGGATGAGACGTCAAACCAGCGGACTCACCGAGCAAACGGTAATGCGCCCTAGCAACGACTTGCCCGTTGATATCGCCAAGCGATTAATGTCCGTAGACACCGGTGGTTGGCAACTTTTTGAAAGCCCGATTGGCTTGTTACTGTACGAGGTTCAGTCCTTTGAGACTAGCCCCGTCAGTTTGACAGATGCCACCCCTCGGATCAGAGAAAACCTCAATCGCGAGGCGGAACGAAAGCTGTTCAGCAAGACCATCGCTCAACTTCGGGAAAAGGCAAAAATCGAGCGTCCATCTCAACAGCCATGAGAGGGCAACTCACAGCTTCCGCCCCCCATCCCTCAGTGGCGGTAAAGGCGCTGCTGCCCCTTCTGGCATGGCTTACTTTGCTGGGGATGACAGCCAGGGATCTATCACAGCACATCTGGAAAACCCCAGAGAATTCCTATGCGCCGTGGTTGCTGCTGACCTCATTGGCGCTTTTGGCGTTTCACGCGGTCAAGTTCAACTGGCATCAACAGAATCCGCCTCACTCATCAAAATCTTTTGCTCTTTTGGTGTTGTCGCTTGGGGCGCCAGGGTTCGCGCTTGGACACGCCTTGCAGCTTGAGCTTGTGACTGCGATGAGCAGCCTCATGCTTCTTACCGGCAGCATTGCATGGTCAGGCGGCTTTGCGGCACTGAGAGCCCTGCGCTTCCCTTTGTTCTTCAGTTTGCTTGCTCTGCCCTACCCGGCTTATTGGGTGAACAGCCTGACCAACCCCATCAAGGTACTCATCTCTCAGGCCACAGAATTCATTTTTTATCACCTTGGCTTTCCAGTAGCGCGCGAGGGCGTCATTCTGGCTCTTGGACCCTACCGCCTGTTGGTGGCGGATGCCTGTTCTGGACTTAATTCGCTGGTATTTCTGGTTGCCCTGGGCCTGCTGTACATTCATTTCACAGCTTATCGACCTCGCTGGCATCGCTTGCTCTTGGCCCTTCTACTACCACTGCTGGCCATCATGGCCAACGGAATCCGGGTCATTGCACTGGCGCTCATCACCTACTATTTTGGGGATGCTGCAGGCCAGTCTTTTTTACACAACGCCGCTGGCATCGTGCTGTTCATGAGTGGCTTTTTCGGGTTGCTCTTGGCGGACAGTCTGCTCAAAAAAATACATGTCTCGAACTTGGTGCCGAAACTACCCTTGGCGTCAGCCAAGTCTGCTGGTTGGCCGCGGGTGAGCCTCTTGAGCAGTGTGGCGCTTACTGGTTTTTTGATTGCTACCGGCATCAGCAGCCAGATCATCAAGCCGACGCAGTATCTGGCCCAAATTAATCCCATGCCCCCGTTAGCACTGCATGTCCCGGAACATATGGGGCAATGGATAGCAGACAAGCGCAACCAACTGTTACTGGTCGCCCCCGATGAAGAGTCATTCCTTCGAGTACTCTACAGCCAGACTCTCGCGCGCGTGTACACCAACCCACAGGGTCAGCAAATCATGCTTGCGATTGCGTACGGCGGACACCAGTTTGGCAATGAGTTACAGGCTCATCGGCCTGAAAGCTGCTATAAGTCCAAGGGATTTGAAATGCTTCAATCCAATGATGTCAATTTATCAATCGATGGAACCTCACTCAGAGTGCGTCAACTGGTAGGACTGCGCCGCGACCGTATTGAGCCAGTAAGTTACTGGATGACAGTGGGAGACACTCCAACATTGCCGGGTTTGAGCCGCAAGTGGGTTCAGTTTCAGCAAGGTTTGCAGGGACAGATACCTGATGGATTTTTGGTACGCGTCTCTAGCCTTGACAATGACTTTGAGCGAGCATTCAAGACGCATGCCGACTTTATTGGTGCCATGCACATAGCAGGGTTGAGTCGATTAGGC
>JAYQPP010000067.1:0-3287 GCA_038145425.1 Comamonadaceae bacterium
GGATCAGTTAGCTGAGGCGTATCAGTATTTCGAACCTACGGTGGGCAAAGAGGCCGCGATCCAATCGATTGTTGACATCTTCACCACTAAGTCACAGTACTGACCTTGCCCCTGTTTTGTGGAGTTCATAACCCACGGTTCACGCGGCCTTTTTGCGCTGTGCCTCGTACCAGCGTTTTTCGTACTGCATCGGGCTGAGGTAGCCCAGCGATGAATGCAGCCTGCGGTGATTGTAGAAGGCCATCCAGTCCATCACCGCCTGCCTGGCCTGCTCTCGGGTCGCGAATTTGTGCCCGTGCACACTGGCCGTTTTCAGCCGGCCCCAGAAACTCTCGGTCGGCGCGTTGTCCCAGCAGTTGCCCTTCCTGCTCATCGATGAGCGCATGCCCCAGTCCTTCAAGGCCTGCTGGAACTCATGACTGCAATACTGGCTGCCCCTGTCGCTGTGGAATATCAAACCAAGTGGCGGGCGTCGGCGCCACTTCGCCATGGCCAGTGCGTCCTTGACCAGGCCCGTCTGCATATGCGGCTGCAGGCTCCAGCCCACCACCTGACGGCTGAACAGGTCAATGACCGCAGCCAGGTACAGCCAGCCCTCGCCGGTCTGGATGTAGGTGATGTCACCACACCAGAGTTGATTGGGCTCCTGCGGATTGAATCGCCGCTGCACCAGGTCGGGCGCCACCGGCAGGCTGTGCTTGCTGTCGGTCGTCACCACAAACTTGCGTTTGGTCTTGGCACGAATTCCGTGCTGCTGCATGAGCTTTCGCACCCGGTCTTTGCCCACCCGGATTCCACGGGCCAACAATTCTTTGTGCATCCGCGGCCAGCCATATTCCCCCTTGACCTCGGCATGGATGGCACGGATGTGTGCCAGCAGGGCTTCGTCGCTGAGACGGTGTGCCGGCCCACCTTGGCCAGACTCACGCCGGTGCAGCCAGTTGAAGTAACCGCTGGCACCGACCTCCAGCACCTCGCATGACACGCTCACCGGGTACTGCCGTCTCATTTGGTGTATCCAGGCGTACCTCGCAGCGTGTCCTGCGCGAAGTACGCCGCGGCTTTTTTTGCGATGTCACGCTCCATACGAAGACGTGCCACCTCGGCGCGCAGACGAGCTATCTCCATCTGCTCGGGGGTGACCTTCACAGCCTTGCCAGTGACGTCCCCACCGTCGAGCTTGCCCTTGGCGGCCAGCCTCACCCAGTTGCTCAGGCTGGCCTTGGGGATACCCAGAACCTTGGCCACAACCGCAATGGCCTGTCCTGCCTTCACTTGGCGAACCGCCTCCAGTTTGAATTCCTGCGTGTACTGCGCACGCACCTGCTTTGCTGCTGTCATTCCTTGACTCCTTGTCGACATTTTCAACAAGGGCTAAGAACTCCACTTTTCAGGGGCAACCTCAAAGAGATGACGGAACAAAATTGCCTATCTGACTCGGCTCATTGCACCATGAATCGGGTAGTAAGACTACCGGACTTCACCATCTGAAGATGCGCACACCCATGGAACGCATGCTCCGTTTCTCACCCGTGATCAGTGTCTGAAATGATCAGAGCTCTCTTTTGGGTGGCCTGCCTGGCGATCGGTGTTCTTTCCTTGCTGCCGGTCGCTTACCTTCCGCCGGCGGCCTTCGACTGGTGGGACAAGGCGCAGCACGCGCTGGCCTTCCTGGTGTTGTGCGGGCTGGGGCTGGCGGGGTATCCACGCCAGGTCACGCGCGTGCTGCTTGGACTGTTGATCTTCGGGGCGTTGATCGAGCTTGCACAAGCGTTGACCGGTTGGCGTTATGGAGAATGGCAAGACTGGCTCGCTGATGGAGTCGGTGTCCTGGTTGCTGAAGCCGGGCGTAGAGCATTTCAGCCCCTGCTCAGCCGGCGCTAGCATCCATCATTCGGCCGCTGACTGTTGGGCCGCTGACGCTAAAGACGCCGCTACCCAGATGATGGATCGGTCGCAGGTCGTCAGGGACGTCCTGGAGTTGCCAGCGCCCGTTTTGGAACACCCGCTCATCGGCCCAGGCGCCGACGACCTCGACGAAGAAGGTGTCGTAGGCCTGCTGGGCATGCGGCTCGGGTAATACCCGTGCTTCCAGCCACGCGATGCAGCCTTCGACGAGCGGCATGCCGAGCAACGGGCCGTCGCGGTAGCCGATGCCGTAGTGCGCGAACTTGCCGCCAGTCGTTTCGATCGCCTCATCGCGTCCGCTGACCGACCCCACTGTCCAGGTCAGGTCTGCCTGTGCGCGGCAGGGCAGGCACAGCGCCAGATATCCGCTGGCCTCGATCAGTTCCCGTGTGAAGGTGCTTTTGTCGATGACCACTGCAATACGCGGCGGCGTGAACTCCACCGGCATCGACCAGGCGGCCGACATCAGGTTGCGTCGGCCCGCGTGTGCACTGGAGACCAGCACCGTCGGTCCGTGGTTGACGAGGCGGCTGGCGTGCGAGAGCTTGACTGGGAGCATGGACATGGCAGGTTGTGCGTGTGTGTTGGGTTTAAGTTGACCGGATTGCGGGGCCGCTCCATTCTGCGGGTTCAAGCAGGCACTGCCCAGCCGTGAACAGACGAATCAGTCCGCCGCCGCATTCTCCAAGACAGCCATGCAGACCAGAATCATCACCAATGCACTGGGACAGGAAGTCGAAGTCTTCTGCAATGACCAGATCGGGACACACATCAAGAAATACGGTCTGTATGAAAAGGACAAACTGACCGTATTGATGCAGATTCTGACCGGTATGGACAAGGCCGTAGTCCTCGATATCGGCGCCAACATCGGCAACCACACGCTGGCGTTTGCCACCTGTGCCAGCCAGGTCCACGCGTTCGAACCAGTGCCGGAGACTTTCCGGATACTGCAACGCAACATCACCCGCAATCAATTGCCCAATGTCCAGGCCTGAAATCTGGCGGTGCGCAAGTGGAGATCAATTCAACCGCTGGTGCCTGCGGTCACGCCCGGAGACCCTGCGTCCGTAAGTCCTCTACGACCAGTTCTGCCTGTCAAGCGACGCGGATCGCCGCCATCATTCCGCTGGCCTGATGTTCCAGCACATGACAGTGCAGCATCCAGACGCCTGGGTTATCCGCAACGAAGGCGATTTCGGCCCGCTGGCGTGCTTCGAGCAAGACGGTGTCGCGCCATTCCCGATGCGCGGTGGGGCTGCCGTCGCGGCTCACGACCCGAAACACATGGCCATGCAGATGGATCGGGTGGGGCCACATCGTATCGTTGACCAGTTCGATGAGCGCGGTGCGGCCCAGTTCAAGTGAAAGAATCGGCT
>JAYQPP010000068.1:0-3229 GCA_038145425.1 Comamonadaceae bacterium
TTGCTGGGCTTCGGTCAAAGCCAGGCGGTTGGTCAGGGCTAACAACTCTTCCACATAGGCGTTGGCCAGGTCGGCGGCAAACCGAGGGTCTTTGTCATCGACCTCAACGGTGATGATGCCGTCTTTGCCGCTTGAAATTCTACTGTTGGCTTCGAGCGTTTTGCGGGTGCTGGTCTGGTATTCTTGTTTATACCGATTCAACAGCTTGAATCGACTAATCAGCGCATCCTGCACCGCATTGCTTTTCATGAATGCAATGTACTGATCGCTCGGGTTTTTAATGCCGGTTGCAGCGCCGGCTAGGCCACCCAATGCACCCAATGACGCCAGCATGCCGGCAGCGGCGCTTTGCTGCTGTTGCGGCGGCAAAAACTTGGTGGTGGCTGTGAAGGTGGGGGCGATTTGAAAACTGATGCCCAGCGCCGTCAGCCCAACAGCCAGCGGCCCGAAGATGAGCAAACGCAGGTTGTCAACCACCACCTGCAGCAGGTCAAGCAGGCTGATTTCGTCATCTTCAGGCAGGGCCTGGGCCGTGATGTTGTCGTCGGTCATGGTTGGCCCCTAGTAGCCCAGCGACTTGAGGGCTGCTGCGCCAATGCCGAAGTTGGACAAAATCTGCGTCCAGTCTTTGGCGCCACGCACGATCGCGTTGTAACGGGTCTCGCGGTCGAGTTGGGCAGGCACAACCAGGGTGTCACCTGGCATCAATGCCAGCGACTCAAACCCACTACCAAACAAGCCACCCTGGTTTGCTTTGGTCACAATCGACCCATCGGCACGCAATACAAACGCATTGCTCACATCTGCCTCTTCCATCAAACCAGCGGATTTAATGATGTCTGCCACGGTTTTGCCAGGTTTGTAAATAAACACGTTCTCGTTGTTCAAACTACCAACGGCCGAGACGAATCCGGGAAAGGATGGGATGATCACCGCGTCGGCATCTTCTAGCGCGATGGGTGGAAGGGCGGAAAGGTCCGTGGCATTGGAAGCCATTTCCAGTGCGATGCGACCGTTGCTTTTCAGGCTTCGCAAGCGTTTGATCTGATCTTGAAGTTGGCGTTGTTGCTGCTCTTGAGCAAGTGCGGCCTGCTGTGCTAGCTCAGGGGACTTTGAAGCCAATGACCCAGATATTTGCGACTGCCCTTGTGCCTCAATGCGCCTGATCAGTCGTTCAATATTTTCTTGCTGGCGCACCCTTACCGATTCACGCTGAAATTCGGTTCCAAACAAGTATGCCTGCGGCGTTAGTCCGCCGATGCGGCGCAGTAATTGAGGCAGGGTCTCGCCCGGTTGAGCCTGGTAAATGCCTGGAGCAGCTACTTCCCCTTCGACACGCACCAATCGGCTTTGTCGGCTTTGGGGTACACGAAGGTCGTCATGGCTTAACACGGTGACGATGTCGCCAGCCAGGAGTGGCAAATTGTGGCTGGGGTCTTTGTCGATGACCGCCTTGCCTAAATTGAAAGGGATCAGTTCGCTGGTCAAAGTTTTTGGATTCATGCGCTGAATGACGGCATAGTCCCAATTGATTTGCTCAAACAAAATTCGTACTTGTTGGTCTATCTTGCTACCCGAGTTCAGAGCTTGCTTCTGATTCTGGAACTGGTTGCGAATTTGAGGGGCGACATCGACCTGGACTAAGAGATTTTTACGCTTGTAATAGTCCTGCGTTATCAAGGCGTCACGTTCCGGGATCAGGTCCCGAATCCGCATCCCCTCAAACCAGCTATATCGCAAGGGATAGGCTACTGTTCCCTGCAGGGTGACAGCATTGGCAAATGCAGGGCTGATGTCGATAAGTGTGAGCACGTCGCCATCTTGCAAGCTCTGGCGCAGGCCAATGGAGTCGAGCGCAATTTCTTGAACCGAGCGGGGCGGGTTAGCGCTACGGTTGATGCGTTCCAGCACAGCTTTTTGGCTGGTCGCCAGCGCCGGAAGTCCACCGCTCAGAGACAAAATACTTTCAATTGAATTCTCGCCGGGTTTGAGTTCGTAAATCGCTGACTGATCAAACGCACCCGTTACGGCCACACGTGGGCCTACCGGCGAGATGACGATGACGTCGCCGTTCATTAAAGCAAGGTCCTGTGACTTGTCGCCCTTCGATATAAAGTCGTAAAGGTCGATCGAGGTGATGGTTTTTCCAGCCCTTTTAAGCTCGATCGCGCGCATCGAACCATTCGGACCAGGCCCACCGCTTGCGAACAAAGCGTTGACCAGGGTGCTCAGGCTCGACATCTGGTACGTGCCTGGTTTTTGGGCCTGTCCCACCACATAAACCTGAATCCCACGAAGACGACCGAGGGTGGCGTTGGCTTTGAAGTTGCTGAACACCTTGGAAAGCTGCGTTGTCAAGGTCCTGTCCAAGTCGCGTACCAGCACGCCTGACAACGTGACAGCACCAACTTTCGGCAGATGGACCTGACCATCTCGGTCAATGACCAAGCTGCTGGCGAAGTCGATGGGGCCTGCCACACGCAGCAGGACCTCATCGCCTGGTCCCAGGCGATAGTCATCAGGGACTGGTAGCGCGCTGTTGGCGCCATAAGTTGCGCCAGCGGAGAAAAATTCGCGCCCATAAATTGGCAGCATCCGGCCAGTGGCCTCCTGCACAAAACGTTGAAACTGGTTGGGTCCGTCCGATCGGGTTGCGTAAGCGTCGCCCTTGGGAGCCATCGCGTCCTGCAAAGCCTTGCCGTCTGCCTGGCCGAGGCGGGGTTGAGCTGAGTTATCCAAGCCTGGCGCAGAAAGGGCTTCCGTTAAGCCTGCTCCACCACCCATTGCTGGCAATGCCGCGGAGCCCAAAGTGGATATCGGGCTGGCTGCGCCCTGGCTTGACGCGGCAGCGCCCGCAGCATTGATCGTCAGGGTTTGGGCCTGAGCTTGCAGTGCGATCGCCACGACCAACACAATGTGCAGCGACGATAGTCGATTTCTGATGTTCATAAGAGCTAAGTGGCCCGATCAGAGGGCGATTCTTGCGGTCAAGCTGTACGCCGCGGATTACAAAAATTTGGGCCCCAGTTATTGTAGTTGCCAAGGCGAGGCAGTAAAGCGAGGAACTAAACCGCGGCACTGAAGGAGGAGGTCCCTGCACGAATAAGCACTTTTCCGACTTTTCCGGCTCAGCTCGCTTTGATGCTCGAAGGCGGCAGTGCAAGCCTGACTTGCTTGCTCAAAAGGCTCAGCAGCACCACGGCCCTGGCCTCACCGTCGGTCTCATAAA
>JAYQPP010000069.1:0-3196 GCA_038145425.1 Comamonadaceae bacterium
TTACAAAACGAAGACAGTTTTTAAGCAGGTTTGATGCGAAGAGGCAGGGCCGTGCTTGTTGAGGTATGTTGGGTTTTGCCAAGCCCGATATGGGGCTTTAGCGGTCCCCAGCCATGACTGTATGTTTTGTATTACAATGCATACATGTAGGAGAGCGCCATGACTGTTTCCATCCGATTAACCCCTGAAATCGAGCGCCGGCTCAATCAACTCGCGGCCCAGACGGGCAGGGCCAAGTCGTACTATTTGCGCGAATTGATCGAGGGGGGGCTGGATGACTTGGAAGACTACTATTTGGCCGATGCAGCCATGGAGCGCATCCGCAAAGGGCAGGAACAGGTGATCGATGCCTATGAGGTCAGGAAAGAACTTGGCCTGGATCTTTAAATACACGGCGACGGCGGTCAAGCACCTCAAAAAACTCGACCGACAGTTGGCCGCGCGCTTGCTTGAGCACATGGATCAACTCGGGGCAACGATGCAAGATCCTCGCTTGAGCGGAAAAAAATTAGTTGGGCCGCGCTTGGGCGAGTACTGGCGATTCAGGGTGGGGGATTACCGCATCATTTGCCATATCGAGGATGAGCAGTTATGCGTCTGGGTGCTCGAAATGGGCCATCGCCGAGACATCTACCGATAACTGAGCGCTCTCTCAGTGCCCTTTGAATGGTCGATGCACTGACCTACCCCCATCCGTATTAGTAACGGCATTACGCGAAGGACTTGCCTGACCCGGTTGAAGCCATCAGGTTCAGGATGGACCAAGGGGGTTGGCCATCAAGGATCTGGAACCCCTGATCGGTCAACCCAACAGGGTTTATGAGGTGCTCAGCCACAATCGACGGTTGACGCTGCGCATGATTCTTAACCTGCACCAAAGGTTGGGCATTTCCGTGCAGGTGCTGATTGCAAAGTGACAAGTGGTCGGGAAGTCGAGCAGCGAAATTGCCGCACCCGTCTTGATAAGATCACGCCCAAAAGATTCAAAACACAGGGTGGATGAAAAGCAATGAATAAGCTTGCAGCAAGCGTACTGGCGCTGTCCGATCGCCTTCTTGGCCTGCCCCGGTACGCCAAGCGCGGCATTGCGCTGGTCATCGACGTGTTCCTCATTGGCCTGACCGTCTGGCTGGCCTTTCAGCTCAGGCTTGGTCTGCAGAGCCCGGTGCCGTTGGATGCCGTCTTTTGGACGACCGCCATCCTCGCCTGCGCCTTTGCGCTGCCAATTTTTGTGCGCTCTGGGCTGTACAGGGCTATTTTTCGGTATAGCGGCCTGTCAGCCATGTTGGTCTTGACGCGCGCGCTTCTGATCTATGGCTTGCTGTTTGCGGGTGTGTTCACAGTTTGGGGTGTTGACGGTGTGCCACCAGCGGTGGGCATTCTTCAACCGATGCTGCTGGTGTTGATGATGGGCGGTTTGCGTACTGTTGTGCGATTCTGGCTGGGTGAGTACCAGCGCCTGCGCGGCCAGCGCAAAGATATCCCGCTGGTCTTGATCTACGGCGCAGGCAGTGCGGGGCGGCAGCTGGCCTCTGCCATTGGCCATAGCCGGCAGATGCGGGTGGTGGGGTACCTGGACGACGACGCTGGTCTGCAAGGCAACCAGCTCAACGGCTACACCGTCTTTAACCCCGCCAAATTGCAGGCCGTCTTGGGCGAGACCAAGGCCACACAGGTCTTGCTCGCCCTGCCTACGGTCTCACGCACCCGCAGAAACGCCATACTGGAAACGCTCAAGCCCTTTTCAGTTGCGGTTCGTACCCTGCCCGAGCTCAGCGACATCGCCAGTGGCAAGGTGGCTTTAAGTGACCTGCGAGAGCTCGATATTGACGACCTGCTTGGGCGCGAACCTGTGCGGCCCAACGGCTTGTTGCTGCACCTCAATACCAGCCAGAAGACGGTGTTGGTGACCGGTGCCGGCGGCAGCATCGGCAGCGAGCTGTGCAGACAGATTCTCAACACGCGGCCGCAGCGCCTGCTGCTGTTGGACATGAGCGAATTCGCACTCTATCAGATTCACCAGGAGCTCGTAGGCCTGACCAGTGGCGTGAGTACCCCTGCCCCAGATCAGGATACGGGCGATATTGCACCCGTGGAAACGGCACAGAAGACAGCACAGGTGCCTGGTCTTGAGATTGTTCCCTTGCTGGCCTCTGTGTGCGACGAGGTGCGCATGCACGAAATCATGAATACCTGGCAGCCGCACACCGTTTACCACGCAGCCGCCTATAAGCACGTGCCCTTGGTTGAGCACAACCCGGCAGAGGGCCTGCGCAACAACGTGTGGGGAACCAAAGTCTGTGCAGAGGCCGCCGCGCGAAACGGCGTGCGCAATTTTGTGTTGATCAGCACAGACAAGGCGGTGCGCCCCACCAACATCATGGGCGCAACCAAGCGGCTGGCAGAGATGGTTCTGCAAGGTCTCTCAGAGCTCAACCCGGCGGTATTGGCACAGGGGGGCGATCCTCCCAGGGCGCGAACGACGTTTTCGATGGTTCGCTTTGGCAATGTGCTGGGCTCCAGCGGCTCGGTGGTGCCGCTGTTTCGACAGCAGATTCGCCAGGGCGGCCCGCTGACCATCACCCACCCAGAGATCACCCGTTTCTTTATGACGATTCCGGAAGCGGCCCAGCTGGTCATTCAGGCCGGCGCCATGGCCACCGGTGGCGATGTCTTTGTGCTCGACATGGGCCAGAGCGTGCGCATCATCGAGCTGGCCAGGCGGATGGTTGAACTATCGGGCTTGACGATTAAAGACGAGAACCACCCCGAAGGCGACATCGAGCTACAGTTGACAGGCCTGCGCCCCGGCGAAAAGCTCTACGAAGAGCTCTTGATCGGCCACAACCCCAAGCCAACCCAGCACAGCCGTATCATGAAAGCGCATGAGGCCTTTATGCCCTGGCCACAGCTGGAAGAACAACTCAACGCCCTGAGCATCGCCATGAGCGTCAATGACGTGCCCGTCATTCGCGGCTTGCTGCAAAGTGTGGTGGACGACTACGAACCCAGCGGCAACGTCGTGGACTGGGTGCACCTGGAGCTTGAAAAACAGGTGCTGGCCGCCGACCAGCGCTAAGCAACGGGCCGCTTCAAGTGATCTGCCGGATGCTCGAAGCCGGCAGTGCAAGCCTGACTTGCTTGCTCAAAAGGCTCAGCAGCACCACGGCCCTGGCCTCACCGTCGGTCTCATAAA
>JAYQPP010000070.1:0-2981 GCA_038145425.1 Comamonadaceae bacterium
CTATGAGGCTAGAACCACACGCCTGCCTTTTCGCTACCCGGAATTTGTCAGCCATCGGGCGGCGAGCAAGTTTGGCTGGCATGGTTATGAAGAAGAATTGAATCGAAGCTGGTGCTACAGCCTGCAGAAACACTTTGTCCTTTTGAGGCAGGGCAATTACTGCCCAATGTGCAAGGAGAACAGCCTAAAGTTTTATGTGGAGATGTATTTTGACTAAGTCGTTCGATTGGGCAGTTTTGCCAAATTTGGGGCGGACACCCTGAATATCGCGTTTCATCCCCTGGCATACAGATTCAAGTGCAAGTACAAGCCTATCGGTACTGAAGAATGCCATGACTGCCCAGTTCTCTGAAAAGCTCCACTACAAAGGCGAGACGCTGAGCCTGTGCTCAACACCCCTTGGGCCATTCTTCAAGAACAGCCGCCTGCCTTACCAGCCGGTAGACCTTAGTACCGCCCTTCACCGCGGCTACGTCGGACACTGGTCAATCGAAAAAGACCACCTTTATCTTGTCGGCATTGATGCAAAGATTTATTCCAAAGAGGGGCAGGAATATATCAAGGCGGGCTTGGCCGACTTCTTCCCCGATGCTAGAGACAAGGTATTCGCTCACTGGTTCACTGGTGACTTGCGCTGTGAAATGGGTGGCTTGCTTAAATACCGACATGCCGGTTTTGCCAGCACCTATGAGCAAGACCTCTACATCCGTGTCAGGCGCGGCGTCGTTCTGCAGGAACACATTGTTGTGAATGGTGTGGCCGAGCCCCATGCCCGTAGGGCGCACATCGTTGCTGCA
The DNA here is from genome assembly GCA_038145425.1 of Comamonadaceae bacterium. Taxonomy (GTDB): domain Bacteria; phylum Pseudomonadota; class Gammaproteobacteria; order Burkholderiales; family Burkholderiaceae_C; genus Rhodoferax. The sequence goes on from JAYQPP010000070.1 coordinate 798, forward strand.
CAGACTGTCTACCGAACTGATGACTGAGGCAGCGATGGACTTGGGCACTATCAACACTTGGCTGGGTTACGTCGTTCTGTACCTGTCGATTGGATTGGTTTTTTTTGCCTTTTTCTTATTTTTTCGACTACGGGATCAGATTCGAGACTCTCGACTTGAGCGTAAGAGGCAGGAGAGGGATCGCAATGCGCTGGCGTCGGTCGGACTTGTGATGAAAAAGAAGAAGCCAAAGAAGGCAATCAACTGGAAAGAGATTGCAAAGTGGTCACTGGGCGCTCCCTTGGCTAGCCAGCTATGGCCTTTGTTTGTGATTGTCATATTGGACGACTATGTCCGGTCGAAGTTTGGCAAAAGGGCTGTTAATCAATTGGACACGCTCGCGTGCAAGCCCGAGCATCTGAGACATCAGACTACAAGTGCGCTTGCAGAGGCTGACGCGTTGATTACCGACCCGCTGGGCTTTGTGCCTGCAAAGCCTTTTGGTCATTTGCATGACGGCTGGAAGCGATTTGTTGCGATCGGCGAAGCTGGAGACGCCCTCTGGTCGTTCAAGATTCCCGGCCACCCGCCCTATAAACCTGCCGATTTGCCATGGGAGCAGACTGTCGATGCAGCAGAAGGCTATGCCTGGCTCCGCAGGGGGAAAGTAAAGGCAGAGTTTTTCACCCAATGGGACAGCGCCGACTGAGGCGCCAGGCAGGTAGCCGGGACCACCCGGCTAATTTCTAAACACCTGTTCAAACGATCAGTCCCGCAGGCTCATGCTTTGAGCTTTTGCAGGCTCACACTCGCTTCCCCCTTCCAGAAAAAGGGGACTAAAGGCTCATGACAACAAAGGACTACATATGCAAAAGCCAACTGTTTTACTGTCGCCCGTTAAATCTGCAATCCCGTCTCAGGGCGGTGTGATTGACGTTTTGGTCAGGGTACGCGCCCCCGAGCAGTCCGATGCGGCGCAATCTGAAAGCCCGCAAAAGCGCCTGTCGCTGGTAATTGACCGCTCGGGCAGCATGGGTGGGCAACCCCTCGAAGAGGCGCTGAAATGCGTGGAATACATTGCTGGCCATGTTGCGGCCAAAGATCAGGTTTCTGTGGTGGTGTACGACAACAGGGTCCAAGTTCTGTTGCCGCTTTCACACGTTAAGTCGGCGGACGACGTTTCCAGACTGCTGGCCGGCATTGACGAAGGTGGCACAACCAACCTGTTTGGTGGCTGGGAGGAGGGCGCAAAGCAACTTGAAGCCGGTGACGAGGCGAGTATTTCCCGGGTGATTCTGTTATCGGACGGTCAGGCCAACGAGGGCCTGGTTGATCAGGAAGAAATTGAGACCCATTGCCGGAAATGGCTCGCCAAGGGGGTCAGCACCACCACGGTTGGACTGGGCAGAGACTTCAATGAAGACCTGATGATCGCAATGGCGAAAGCTGGCGGGGGCCAGCAGTACTACGGGCAGACTGCGAAAGACCTGTTTGATAACTTTGACGAAGAGCTGTCATTGCTTCAGGCAATGTACATGCGCAAACTGGTCGTCAAGCTGGTGCCTGCGCCTGGCGTGATCATTGAGCCCCTGGGTGACCATCAGCAAAGCTCAGACGGCACCTATAGCCTGCGTGACCTGGCATTCGGCGCAGAGTCATGGATGGCGCTGCGCTTGCATGTCAGCCCCACCGCGGCAGGTGAGCGTCGAGACCTGCTGGCCGCCACTGTGGTTGGTTTTGGTGTCGATGGCCACGCAATTCCATTAATTTCAACCATGCTCAGCCTGCTTGCAGTTGACCAGACAGCCCACGACGCCTTGCCTGTGGATGATGTTGTTGCACGGCGCATGCAGGAGGTTGACTTTGCCAAGGCAAGCCTGGAGATTTCGCGGCTTGTCAAAGAAGGTGATGTTAAGTCCGCCCGAAAACTGGTGCGTGAACTGGAAAAGCGCTTTGGGGGAAATGCGTGGCTGAAGGTCAAGCTTGAGCGCCTGCGCGAACTGGCAGACCGCGACCCGGAAATGATGCGCAAAGAAGCGTCATTTGGCGCCCAAAGGTTGTACTCCAGACTGTCTGCGCTCAGCGACATCCGGTTCGGCGTGGATGAGACGGACCTTGAGATGCCTGCCTTTCTGCGCAGAAAAGCTGAAGAAGGCAAAGGGCGCAGGTCCAATGCCCGCTAATGGCTTGAGGACGGCGGACAAC